>NZ_BROP01000007.1:7048-292720 GCF_026008575.1 Haladaptatus sp. T7 | reverse complement strand
GATGGTCGAAATCATCCCCGTCTCGCACATCAGCGAAGTCCTCGAAGTCGCGCTCACGGGCGAGTCCGAGAAGGACAGCCTCATCAACCGGCTGAAGGACATCACCGGCCACGCCCTCGACCGCAAGGTCGGCGGCACTCAACCCGGTAGCAGTCCGAGCCCGCAGTAAGCGTTCGGCAACGAGAATTCTTTTCTATTCGATTTCCGTCCCACAGCGACGGCACCGACCGCACCGACGGAGAGATAGCTTTTCACCGTCGGCGTCCGAATCCGAAAGCGAATGCCCTCGCCGAACTGGAACGCCTTCGCCGGTGTCGCGCTCGTCGTCCTCGTCGTCCTCATCGCGCTGGCTCGCGCCTCGCAAGCCATGTTCGTGGACGACGAGGCGGGAGGGGGCGACCGCCGCGAACCGGCACACCGCGACGGGACCGCCCGGACCGCGGCGGGCGGACGCGCGGTCGGACGGGGTGACGGAGGAGTTGGGGAAGCCGAGACCGTCGCGGACGAAACCACGCGCCGGCCCGAATACGGTCCCTTCGAATCGGCGGCCGACTACCCGAACGTGACGAACGAGGTCACGAATCCGGCGACGGAAGCGGAGTTCACGCCCGGAACCCTGCTCGTCAACGTCGCGTTGAGCCAGGGCTTGTTCGGCGTCGTCCTCGTCGTCGCGGCGGTGCTCGCCGCGATTCCCGCGGACGCGCTCGGCCTCGAACGCGTGACCGTCGCTCAACTGGGTATCGGCGTCCTCCTCGGCGTCGGACTGTACGCGGCCAACGAAGTCGGCCAGCGCGTCGCGGATACGTTCGGCATCGACTACGACGACGGCCTCCGAGAACTCCTCACCCCCGACTCGCTCGGCGGGTGGGTCGTCCTGTTGGCCCTCGTCCTGCCGATAATCGCCGGATTCGAGGAACTGCTGTTTCGGTCCTCGCTGGTCGGGGTGTTCGCCGCCGGATACGGGATTTCGCCGTGGTTCCTCGTCGTCGCCTCGTCGGTCGCCTTCGCGACGGGCCACGGCGCGCAAGGCCCGGCGGGCGTGCTCGTGACCGGCACGCTCGGCGCGGTGCTGGCGAGCGCGTTCGTCCTGACGGGAAGTTTTTTCGTGGTCGTCGTCGCCCACTACCTCGTCAACGCGCTGGAGTTCGTCGTTCACGCCCACGGCGATTCGTCCAGATAGTCGGCGAACACGGACGCCGCGCGCTCGTACGGGTCGGGCGAGCGAACGTCGATGCCGATGTCAGCGACCGTTTCGACGGCACGCTGGCGGCCATCGGTTCTGAGGAAGCCACATAATAATATCCATGAATAAGGAATTGCGTAAGAAAAATACATTCTCAAATAGAAATCACATATCGTGAAAAATAGATCAGGAATATATACAACAATTGTATTCGCTATCTCGTATATATTATGGGTGACTTTTACACCAAGAATACTACTAATCATCCCGAACCATCATAAATTTGGACAAAATGAAGAAACACTGTTGATTATTTTCATTTCTTTACTACCATTTATAGTTCTTGCGTTATTTCATAGGTTTCGTAACTACTAGTTCACCCATGTATAATCCCCCCGTGAGAAACGAATTATCTTCAGTCAAGTAGGAACCATCATTTTTCGCACCATCTACCTGTGACTGGGAGAACACGCTTACGTCATCTACAGTAGCAACTCCTCGAAGTTCAAAAAGGAGCCGGTAGTCATTACCTTCTTCTACCGCTCTTCGCTACCCTCGTGAGCATCAGCGAACGGGAGCCAGAGGAACTACCGTTCCTCGGAGTCGAGCACGCGAATCTGGTCGCCGCGCACGGTGACGGGAATCGGGACGGTCGCCTCGTACAGTTCGACGGTCACTTGGTCTTTGCCCTCGTCGATGCGCTGGACCTGTGCCTTCTCGCCCTTGAACGGTCCGGCGATGAGTTCCACGATGTCCCCTTCCGCGATACCCTCGACGTCGGGGGTCGGGGAGAGGAAGTGTTCGACTTCGGAGATGTTGCTCTCGCCGGGGACCATGCTCCGCGCGTGGGGAATCTCCTCCAGCACGCGGTTGATGACCCGGTGGTCGTCGGCCTCGACCATCACGTAACTCGTCAGCGAGTCGGGCGCGAGGACGGCGTGAATCTCCGGTTCCTCGCGGTTGATGATCATGTCCGCGACGGTGCGTTCCTGACTTGCCGTGGTCTTTACTGCGTAAATTGGCATTTAGAGTCACCTAGACGGGAACGGGGTTGATGAAAGTCATGATAGCAAAAATCGTGAATCCGAGCAACCCGACGAGCAAGATTCCAGCACCGGCAATCTGTGCAATCTTCGAGAACTCGTCCCACGACGGCGTACTCGCCAGCTTGAGTACGCGCACGTACGACGCGAGGTCAAGTTTAACGTCCATTGTTGGTTGTGCTTGGCTATCGGGCTTTTTCTATCTTTCTACAAAGAGAGAACAGCATCGGGTCCGTCGAAGGGACGTCGCCGGGGCGAAATAGCCGCCGGACACACCCGTTCGTGGCGAAAAACCGAGGATTTCGACCCGAAATGAATTTTCGCCCGACGCGTCGCGGTACCGTTCTCGACGTATCCGCCGGTAGCGCAACCCGCCGACGAGGGCGAGGACGTGGTGCGCGCCGTCCACGGACCGCCGTGGTTGCGATACAGGACGGCTTCCCGGAGCGATGGCGCGCGAATCGAGGGAGCGTTCGCTACCGAATCGGAGCGTAACAAGACACCCCCACGTTCGGCGACTGCAGAAAAAGGAGACGGACTATTCCACGTAGTCGATGTCTTCCGTCTGCTGTTGCTTCGCCTGCGCTTGTTCGGCTTCGTTACTGCCGTAAATCTGGGGCGACTGCACGCCCGTGACGACGATCATGGTGCGCATCGTGCCGTCGAGGTCCTCGTCGATGGAGGTCCCCCAGATGATGCGGGCGTCGGGGTCGATGCGGTCGTAGATCTGCTCGACCACGCCCTCGGCTTCTTCGATGGACATGTCGTTGCCACCGGTGACGTTGACGAGCGCGGATTTCGCGCCGCTGATGTCCACGTCGAGGAGGGGGGAGCGGAGGGCGCTCTTCACGGAGTCCTGTGCCTTCTGGTCGGAGTCGCTCTCGCCGAGGCCGATCATGGCGACGCCGCCCTTCTCCATGACGGTGCGAACGTCGGCGAAGTCGAGGTTGACGAGGCCGGGCTTCGTGATGAGTTCCGTGATGCCCTTCACGGAGCGCATGAGCACTTCGTCGGCGACCTTGAACGCCTGTTTGACGGGGAGTTTGCCGACGGAATCGAGCAGGCGGTCGTTCGGGACGACGATGACCGTATCGCTCACGTCGCGGAGGCGTTCCAATCCGGCCTCCGCGTTCGTGCGCCGGACCTCACCTTCCGCCGTGAACGGCGTCGTGACGATGGCGATGGTGAGTGCGCCCGCCTCGCGGGCGGCCTTGGCGACCACGGGGGCGCTTCCGGTGCCGGTGCCGCCGCCGAGACCGGCGGTGACGAACACCATGTCCGAGCCCTGAATCGCGTCGTAGATTTCGTCCTGACTTTCGAGCGCGGCCTCCTCGCCGACCTGCGGGAGCGACCCGGCACCGCGCCCGCTGGTCTTCTGTTCCCCCATCAAAATCTTCGTATCGGCCTCGATCTCGACGAGGTGCTGAACGTCGGTGTTCGCGGCGACCAGTGACGCGCCGTGAATCCCCTCTTCGGCCATGCGATTGACCGTGTTCCCCCCGCCACCGCCGCACCCGACGACGGTGATGTTCGTTTGGAGTTCTTTGAGAACGTCCTGCAGTTCCTCGTCGGTCATCGTCCCCGACAGGCCGGTGTCCTGCGAGGCACCTCCGATTTGCGACTGGGGGGCACTCTGTTGTTGCCCTTCCGCCTCCTCAATAGCGTCTTCGACGATGGAATCCATCCTTGAACCGTGCTTTACAAACGCAGATTAATTATCTTTCCCCTCTGGCTGACGGATGTCTGACTCCTGTCACCATACCTCATAAAAAGTATTATATAAGAGAACGATTCACCGGAAATTATCTCACCGGGAAGACATGTGTTCGTTCGGTTTGGACCTCTTCGGGCGGAATCGTTCGCCCGTCCACCGTCACCGCGACCCCGGAGGAGAGTTTGCCGAAGGCGGGACCCTCCGACACGCCGAACGTGCGCGCCTTCTCGGGGTCGAACGAGACCTCGCGCACGACGATTTCGTCCTCCCGGCGTTCGACGGCCGCGTACTTCCGTTCGAGCAGTTCGACCAGTTCGTCGATGATGGCGTCGTAGTCGGCCGGTTCGCGGACCGCCGCGCGTCCGCAAACCAACGTCCCGCCTTCGGTCGTCTCGAACGCTATCGTCCGCTCGGCGACGACATCGAACACGGCCTCCCGGTCAACGCCCGCCGCGGCCGCGAGGAACTCCTCGGGGAACGTCCGGAGGGAGAACGTCCACTCGTCCGGGTTCGACGATACGTCGCTCGCCCGGTCACCGAACCGAAGTCCGGACTCGACCGTCGAGAGTTCGGATTCCAGTTCCTCGGCGAGCGCGAGGGAAACGCCGGACACCTCGCGGACCCACGTCTCGCTCACCACCCGATAGCCGAGGTCGTCGATGACCGCGGCGAGGTCCGTCGTGTCGCCTTCACAGACCGCGTACTCGGCCCCGCTCCGCTCGAACGCCTGTCGAATCACGTCGGGGTGCGCCTCTGGAAGCCCGAGCGTTTCGAGGTTCCAGTCGGACGCGATGTGGCCCACCGCCCAGTCTGTCTCCCGGACGATGCGCTCGAACCGCGGGACGTAGTGGCCGCCGCCGAACCCGACGAGTTGGCGTTCGCGGTGAGGTGAGACGCCGCGAAGGTCGAGGATGGCGCGGGCGACGGCCCGCGCTGCTTCGGGGTCGCCCCACTGTTCGTCGTCGCTACCGAGTTCGACGAACATCGAGGGAACGCCCACCTCGCTCGGGCCGTGGTGGGTACACTCCATTCCGACCTCGTACTCCTCGGGCGCGTGTTCGTCGAACGCCCGGAGCAAGCGCGCGTGGGCGTTCGGGCAAGTCTCGGCGAGCGTCCTGTCCTCGCCGCCGTACTCCGCCGGGCCGAAGTTCCCGGTGAAGTGGGCGGTCAGTAGCGGCCCGGTGTCGCCCGAGTGCCGCGAGGCGAACACGAGCACGTCGGGGTCGGAGAACGCCTCGGCGACGTTCTCGATGTCGAGGTGGAGGGCGTCGAACTCCCGCAGTTCGAAGCCGTCCGTCCGGTAGTACTCCCCGCCGCCTTCGGCGTCGGGTCGGGTTTCGTCTTCGTGTGAACTCCACTCCGCCTCGGAGAGAAGGAACTCGCCGATGTGTTCGGAGGCGTAGTCGGCCCGGCTGACGACGACGGCAATCACGGACACATCTCGGACCGGACGGCGAAAAAGTCCGTCGAATCCCGGAAACGATTAAGCACTGGGCCGAAGTGTGTTACCGTATGAACGTTCTAGTTCCAGTTGACGGGTCCGATTGCAGCATGCGCGCGCTCGATTTCGGAATCGAGTTTGCGAACCGTTACGACGCGGATATCGACGTCGTTCATTTCACCGACGTGAAGGGAGAAGATACCGAATCGCTGATGAATCGAGTGCGATCCGAGCTCGAAGACGCCGACATCGAGAGCGGTACCAGCGTTGCGGTGGACGTCCATCTGGCGGACTTCAAGGCGTCGAACCGCATCGGCAAGAACATCAACGAGATGGTCGAGTCGGAGGGCTACGACCACGTCGTCATGGGACACCACGGCACCGGACGCGTCGGGTCGTTCATCCTCGGGAGCGCGGCGAAAACGGTGCTGGAATCGGGTGACGTTCCCGTGACGACCGTTCCGTGACCGTTCCCGACGGGATGAAAACATCTCCGCAACCAGATAGAACCGCTTAATTAGGGTGCTTTTGAAGATGCCCGTAGTATGAACCCGATACCGACTGTCCCACTGGCGATTTTGCCACCAGTGTGGGAAAACTCGTTACTGCTTCTCGCATCGTTCCTTCTCCTCCTCCTCGGCGCGGAAGTGTTCACGAACGCCGTCGAGTGGCTGGGCCACCGCCTCGGCGTGAGCGAAAGCGCGACCGGCAGCATCCTCGCCGCGGTCGGTACCGCGCTTCCCGAGACGACGATTCCGATAATCGCTATCTTCGGGAGCGGCGGCGGGACGAAAGCCGCGGAAGAGGTCGGCGTGGGGGCGATTCTGGGCGCGCCGTTCATGCTCGCCACCATCGCCATGTTCCTCGTCGGCACGAGCGTCCTCTACTTCAGGACGCGCCGTTCGAACGGCCAGAAGATGCACTTCAACAACAAATCCACCCGCCGAGACCTCTCTTTCTTCCTCGTCGGCTACACGCTCGCGTTCAGCGCCGCGCTGATTCACAGCGACACTATCTCCCACGGCATCGCCGCGCTGCTCGTCCTGCTCTACCTGTTCTACCTCTACCGCTCGCTCAAGAGCGGGGAACTGGTCGAAGGGGAGGAGCTGGACGACCTCCACCTCGGACTGATGATAGAGGGGTTGGTTCCCGGCATGAGCGCGGACGACAACCACTCCGGCGACCCGCACTCGATTCTGGTGGCGGTTCAGACGCTCGTCGCGCTCGGCCTCATCATCGGCGGGGCGCAGGTGTTCGTCTCCCAGACCCAGTGGGTCTCCGAGGAGGTGCTCGGCATCCCGACGGCCATCGTCGCCCTCCTCATCGCGCCGCTCGCCACCGAACTCCCCGAAAAGTTCAACAGCATCATCTGGATTTCCCGCGACAAGGACACCCTCGCGCTCGGCAACATCTCCGGCGCGATGGCGTTCCAGGGTACGCTCCCGGTCACGCTCGGGATCATGTTCACCTCGTGGGACCTCTCGTTCCAGTGGGGAACCGCGGGCTTCCTGAACGGCCTGTCGGCCATCCTCGCCATCATCAGCGGGTGCGTGCTGTACTTCCGCGCGCGTCGCATCAACGGCAGCAAGATGACGGCGCGCCCGTTCCTCATCGGCGGCCTGTTCTATCTCATCTTCCTCGCGGTGGTCGTCTACCACGTCGTCGTCCTCAACGTCGGCGGTATTTCGGGTCACTGACGGCGCTTGCTGGATGGTGTGTCTTTAATTGACCACCGTCGAAATCACAGCGTATGTCGCTTCCAGTGGCCGGTGCAATGCGGCCCCTCTTGTTGTCGAAATCGTCCACCAAAGGACTGTTACTGCTCGCATCGTTCGGCTTTCTTCTCGTCGGTGCGGAAGTGTTCACGAACGGGGTCGAATGGCTCGGTCATCGCCTCGGCATCTCGGAGAGCGCGACCGGTAGCATCCTCGCCGCGATGGGGACCGCGCTCCCCGAAACGACGATTCCCGTCATCGCCATCCTGAAGGGCGGGTCGGCGGCCTCCGATATCGGCGTGGGGGCGATTCTGGGCGCGCCGTTCATGCTCGCCACCATCGCCATGTTCCTCGTCGGCGCGAGCGTCTACTACTTCGCCGACCGCCGCGCGAACGCCACCGACCTTCATTTCAACGAGGGCGCGACGACGCGCGACCTCTCCTTCTTCCTCGTCGGCTACACGCTCGCGTTCGGTGCCGCGCTCATCCCGGACGGCACGAGCGTCGCCGCGGTGCCGATTCGGGTCGTCATCGCCGCCTTCCTCGTGGTCCTCTATCTCGCCTATCTGTACCTGTCGCTCCGGGCGGGCGAACTGGCCGACAGCGACGACATGGACGACCTCCACATCGGGCTCGCCGTCGAGGGGGTGCTCGAACGGGTCGGCATCGACCCGTCGGCCGACCACAGCTCCGACCCGCATTTCGTGCTCACGGCCCTCCAGACGCTCATCGCGCTCGGCTTCATCGTGTACGGCGCGCACCTGTTCGTGGACCAAGTGGAGTGGATGTCGAGCGAAGTCGGCATCCCGTACGCCATCGTCGCGCTCATCATCGCTCCGGTGGCGACGGAACTGCCGGAGGCGTTCAACAGCGTCATCTGGCTCTCGCGGGACAAGGACACCCTCGCGCTCAACAACATCACGGGTGCGATGGCGTTCCAAGGGACGCTCCCCGTCACCCTCGGCATCCTGTTCACGCCGTGGAACCTCAGCCTCGCGTGGGGAACCGCGGGCTTCCTGAACGCGATTTCCGTGCTCTTCGCCATCGTCGCCGGGTGCATCGTTCTCTTCCGCGCGCGTCGCGTCGGCGAGGACGACTTCAACCCGACGCCGTTCCTCGGAAGCGGCGTCTTCTACGTCCTCTTCATCGCGCTCGCCGTCTACTTCGTCATGCTCGGTGCCTGAGGCCCGTCGATTAAGTCCCCCCACTCCCTTCTTCCGCCATGGACGTGTACGGACTCCTCGGCAATCCGGTGGGCCACTCGCTCTCCCCGCCGATGCACGAGGTCGCCTACGACGAACTGGACATGGACGCCCGCTACGTCACCTTCGAACCCGAGGCCATCGGCCCGGCAATCGAGGGGGCGAACGCCCTCGGCATCAGCGGACTGAACGTCACGATTCCGTTCAAGGAGGACGCCCTCTCGCACGTCGAACCGGATTCCCTCGCGGAACGCATCGGTGCGGTGAATACGGTCGATTTCTCCGCCCCCGACGATTCCGTCCCGACCGGTCACAACACGGACGCCGAGGGCGCGCGTCGGGCGTTCGAACGCCACGGCGTGTCCCGCGACGGAGCGTCCGCCGTCGTCGTCGGTGCGGGTGGCGCGGCGCGCGGGATTGCCTTCATGCTGGCCGACGACGGCGCGACGGTCGAAATCGCCAATCGAACCGTCTCCCGCGCGGAATCCCTCGCGGCGGACGTGGACGGTGCGAGCGCGCACGGCTTGGACGAACTCCCTGGCCTCGTGTCGGGGGCGGACGTGCTGGTCAACGCGACGAGCGTGGGAATGGAATCCGACGAATCGCCCGTTCCGGCGACCGCGCTCCACGGCGACCTCGCGGTGATGGATGCGGTGTACAGCCCGCTCGACACGCGACTGCTCCGCGAGGCGTCCGCGCGCGGCGCGACGACGATCGACGGTGCGTGGATGCTTCTGTTTCAAGGAGTCGCCGCATTTGAACTATGGACTGGGAGGGATGCACCCGTCGAGCGGATGGACGCCGCCTTGCGAAGACGCCTTTAAGTGAAGGGACTTTGTACTATCCCACAATGGGGCTTATCACACGGCTGAAATCGTTGCTCGGTCTTGGCGATGAGCGGTCGAAGACGCGCAATCGTGACAACGGTGTGACGATAGAGCGCGAGCCGACCGAGACGAGAGCACAGCCCAACGTGGAATCGGAGAACGCAGTGAAAATGGCGGACGAGACCCCGAGCGAAGACACGAGCGTTTCCACCGAGGAGCTCGTCGACGAGGGGAAACCAACCGATCACATAGAGGAAGCCGAGCCGGACACGGCGGCCGAACCCGCGGAAGCGACCGGGCCGAGCGCCGACGCGAGCCAACCGGCGCAGACGGAGGCGACCGAGCCGGAAGCCGAATCGGACGAGGAACCCGAACCCGAGGCGGAAGCGCCGGAAGCGGAAAGAGAAGGAGAAGTGTCGAAAGAAGAGCCGGAAGGAGAAATCGAAGCGGAACCGGAGGAATCCGAAATCGCGGAGGAAGAACCCGAAATCGCAGAGGAGGAACCCGAAGCCGCGGAGGAAGCGTCCACCGACGCCCGGCCGCTCGAAGATGTGAAGGGAATCGGCCCGGCCTACGCGGAGCGACTGCAGAACGCGGGCGTCGAAAACACGGCGGAGTTGGCGGTCGCCGACCCCGCGGAAATCGCCCGCGAGACCGACCTCTCGACGAAGCGAATCGAGGGGTGGATAGACCGCGCGAAGTCGATGTGACGACCCGTTTGAAAAAGCTCAAACGTCTTCATCGGCAACCTCCGGCCGATGGACGAGAACCGCCGAATCGCCGCCGTCGAGGAGATACCCGACGACACGACGTTTCTGTTCACGATTCGAAACGGCTTCGACGAGGAGGAGGCCGTGCTGGTCGAAGCCGACGACGACATCCGAGCGTGGAAAAACTACTGCCAGCACTGGACCGACGTGCGCCTCGACAAGGGCGACGGCGCGAGCATGCGCGACGGCGAACTCGTCTGTGGCAAACACGGCGCGCTGTTCGAGTCGGACTCCGGCGTCTGCACCTACGGCCCGTGTGAAGGCGCGGTTCTCGACGAAGTTGACGTGACGGTCGAAGACGGTGCGGTCTACCTCACCGACCCCGATTACGAGTTCGTCCAACAGGGGTCGTCCATCGAGTACGACCTCTCCTCGAACCGCTCGCTCGGATTCGAATAGCGACGCTGCCGGTGCGGGAGCGTCGTCTCGTCGGAATCACGAGCGTTCGTCCACCGTTTACGGCTCCCGAATCACGAACGTCGGTTCGTCTACCGCCTCGCTCTTGCACTCGGGACATCGTGACGGTCGATTCGCCGGGTTGTCGAACCGGTCGAAGCCACAGTCCCGACACTCGGGCGGGGCGACGAGCAACTGCTCGCCGTTCGATTCGACCGACCGGGCGATGTGTTGAACGTGACGAACAGCCGCACCGGCCGTGATTTCGAACTCCGCGGCGAGTGCGCTCGGGGCGGCCGGTTCGGTTCGGAGGAACGTCGCTATCCGCTCGCGCGTCGTCTCATCGTCGCGCATACACATCGTTGGTCGTCCGGGTTCAAATTTCTAGCGCGAAATTTCGGACAACATAAACTGTTTTCCCGACGCGGTTCGTGAGACAATCTGCGATGGGGGAGCGAACGACGACGGACGAATCGCCGAAGACGGAAATGACGAGGAGTCATACCATTCTGTTCGTCGAACACGAAACCGATATCGCACGGTCGCTCGACCGCCAACACGACGACCTCACGGTACACGTCGAGTCGTCCGTGACGGCGTGTCTGTCCCGTCTGGGGGAGGAAGCGATAGACTGCATCGTCAGCAACTACCACCTTCCCGATTCGACCGGGTTGGACCTCCTCGAAACCGTGCGCGACGACCACCCGAACCTCCCGTACGTCGTGTTCACGGGGGACGGAAGCGAACGAATCGCCAGCGAGGCCATCAACCTCGGCGTGAGCGATTACATTCCCGAGACGACCATCGATGGGACCGACGACCTTCGCAAACGGATCGTGGACGCGATTCGAACCCACCTCGGCGGACGCGGCGAAAGCCGAATCGACACGCTGATGAGCGCGTTTCCGGACGTCGCCTTCCTCCTCGACGAGGATGGGCAATACCGCGAACTGCTCGTCGGTCCAAACTCGGAGAACCTCGCCGTTACCGCGCCACCCGACCTCGTTGGTCGGCGGCTCCACGACGTCTTTTCGAACGACATCGCGAATCGGTTTCTGGAACACATCCATCGGACGCTGGAAAGCGGCCGCGTCGAAACCATGGAGTATCCCCTGACCGTCGAAAGCGGGCAACGGTGGTTCGAAGCCCGCTCGACGCCGCTCGGCCAGGAGATAGACGGTAAAGATGTCGTCGTGTGGGTCGCCCGTGATATCACCGAGCGACGAAAACGCGAGCGAACGCTGGCGCGCCAGCACGACGAACTGGAGACGCTGAACCGGATTCACTGGGTGATTCAGGAGGTCATCCACGAACTCGTGCACGCCGCGACCCGCGACGACATCGAACAGTTGGTGTGCGAGCGACTGGTCGAATCGGGGCTGTACGAACTCGCGTGGACCGACGAGAGCGAAGTCAGTCGCGGCGGCGTGACGCCGCGAACCCGCGCCGGGGGTCTCGACGGCTATCTCGATAGGCTCGTCGAGTTCGGGGCGGATATCGGTGACGACCCCGCGAGCAGGGCGATGCGAACCGACGAACTACAGGTCATCTCGGACGTCGCGGAGACGACCTTGCTCCCGCCACAGGTCCGCGCGGAAGCGCTGGAGCGCGATATCGAGTCCGGCATCTCCATCCCCGTCTCGTACGGCAACACGATGTACGGGTCGCTGTCGCTCGTCTCCACCCGCTCCGGCGTTCTCGGGGAGCGAGCGCAAGCCGCCCTCGAAATCCTCGGGGACACCATCGGCTTCGCCATCAACGCCGCGCGGAACAAGAAGATACTGCTGTCCGACAGTCACGTCGAACTGGAGTTTCACGTGGCGGGCTCGCGGGACGCGGTTATGGCCGCCTCCCGCCAACTCGACTGTACGTGTCACCTCCTCGGGTTGGTTCCGGCCTCGGAAGGGCAACTGCTCCACTACGTCCGCACGGAGGGCGCACCCGCCGACCGGCTCGAGACGCTACTGTCGGAGTCCGACACCGTGGCGGAATGTCGACTCATCGAGACGGACGAAACCGGTCTCGTCATCGAAATCCAAATGACTGAATCGACGGTCAAGCGATTGGTCGAAGCCGGTGCCGCCGTCCAGTCCGCGACGGCGAATCACGGCGAGGTGTCTATCGTCGCCGAAATCCCGCGCGAGACGGAGGTTCGGAAGGTCGTGGATGCGTTTCAGGCGGCGTATCCGTCCGCGGAGCTGACCGGAAAACGAACCATCGACCGACCGATTCAAACCGCACAGGAGTTCCGACAGTCCCTCACCGACCGGCTCACCGACCGACAGGAGACGGCGCTTCGAAGCGCCTATTTCGCTGGATACTACGATTGGCCGCGCGGGAGCACCGCCGAGGAGGTCGCGGGCGCGCTCGACATCGCGTCGCCCACGCTGCACTACCACCTTCGGAAGGCACAACACCAACTGCTCGGCGCGCTGTTCGACGAGACGGGCACCGACGATGCCGACTGATTCGAGGGACGCGCCGCGGATTGTATTCGTCTCCGGTGATCGTTCGTCCCGCCGACCGCTCCCGCAATGAAAAAGGACTTAGGGGGTCGGGGTGACGGTCTGGCTATGAAAGCCGTCGTCCTCGCGGGCGGATACGCGACGCGCCTGTGGCCGATCACGAAACAGCGCCCGAAGATGTTTCTCCCCATCGGCGAGACCACGGTTATCGACCGTATTTTCGCCGACCTCGAAGCCGACGAGCGCGTCGATACCGTCTATGTGAGCACGAACGAACGGTTCGCTGATGACTTCCGCGACCACCTCGCGGAGAGCGATTTCGAAAAACCACAACTGAGCGTCGAAGACACTTCGGAGGAAGACGAGAAATTCGGCGTCGTCGGCGCGCTCGCGCAACTCGTCGAGCGCGAGGAAGTCGACGATGACCTCGTGGTCATCGCCGGTGACAACCTCATCAGCTTCGACGTGGGCGACTTCGTGAACTTCTTCGAGGAGAAGGGATCGTCCTGTCTCGCCGCGTACGACGTCGGAACCAAGGAGCGCGCGAAAGCCTACGGTCTCGTCGAACTCGACGGCGACCGCGTCGTGGACTTCCAAGAGAAGCCGGACGACCCGAACTCGACGCTGGTGTCCATCGCCTGCTACGCGTTCACCGAGGAAACGCTCCCGCTCCTGGAGACGTATCTGGAAGACGGCAACAACCCGGACGAGCCTGGGTGGTTCCTCCAGTGGTTGCAGTCCCGCAACCCCGTCTACGCCTACACGTTCGAAGAGGCGTGGTTCGACATCGGTACGCCCGAGAGCTACCTCGATGCCGTCGGCTGGTACCTCGGCGGCGAGTCCCGCGTCGCCGACAGCGCCACGCTGGAGAACACCACCGTCGGGGAGAACGTCCACGTGATGGACGGCGCTGAACTCGCCGACGCCAACCTCGAAAACGCCATCATCTTCCCCAACGCGACGGTTCGGGGCGGTGACGTGCGCGACTCCATCATCGACGAGGGAACGCACATCGAGAACATGGATTTGGCGGGCGCACTCATCGGTGCCCACACCCAAATCACGAACGAATCGGACGAGTAGACTCTCCCACTTTTTTTTACGCTCGGGTAACGCGAGAGACTCCAGCTCTCGCGTACCACTCGCGCAAAAAAAATCTGCACCGTCAGAGCGAAGCTCCGACGAGCCGTTCGTTCGCTCCCGTTGGTCGCTCACGAAGAGACCAAAAAGCCGCTCACTCGCCTTGCTCGTTCGCAACGATTACTCGCCGAGCCAAGCGTCCGTAATCCGCACCCGTCCGCGGTCGCCGTCCCACTCGGTTTCGTATTCGAGTTCGATGGGACGGTCCATGTGCGGCGCATCGGTCACGAGGGTTTCGAATTCCCCACCCTCACCGAGAATGTGGACGCCGTATTCGTCGTTGAGGGCTTCGAGTTCGGAAAGCGCGTCCTCGTCCAAGGTTCGTCCGAGCCACGACTCGTCCAAGCCGTAGGCCGCGACTTGGACGATTTTGATCTCGAATCCGGCGTCCAACATCGCATCGGCGAGTTCACGGGGGTCTTCCTGCCAGAGGGGAGCGAACAGGTCGATGCCGAGGTCGTCACAGAGGTCCTGAATGCGGTGGGTCTGGAATTCGCTTTCGACCGCCCCCGCTGTCACGCCCGCGAGGTCGATATCGAGGTCGCGGAGGGCGTCCGCCATGATTTCCGTCTCCTTGTCGCCCTGTTCGCCCGCGTCCTCGACGGATTCGGCGTCGAAGTCACCCTCGACGTTCACGAGCGGGATGCCGATGCTTTCGGCGGCGAGCGCCGTGAGCTCGGTCGCCGGGACGTGATACATGTACGAGTCGCCCGCCGGGTGGACGGTGAGGAGTCGTTCGACGGGAAGTCCCGTTTCGAGCGCGCGGTAGAGCGCCCACGAGGAGTCCTTGCCGCCGGAAAAGAGGCTGACCCACGCCTGCTGGTTCATACGGAGGTTTGCGAACCGGGGAATAAATGCGCCTCGGTTACTCGACCAGTTCTTCGCTGATGGCCGTCCCGCTGACGTAGGAGGCGACGCGAACCCCGACGAGGCTGACGAGGACGCCGAGGACGACGTACACCGCCAGTCGCATCCCGGGGTCGAACGTGAATCGTTGAATCGTCGTCTGGCCGACCACAATCTTGGGAACGACGACGGGAGCTATCTTCCCCGCTCGCTGGAGGAAGTAGGCCGAGAACCCGCGCACGACCAGTCCGACCGCGAGAACGCCGAACGGGAGGTTGAGGTAGGAGTTCCGAACGCGGTCGTTGCGGATGGCTTCGTCCAGCAGGCGGCCCGTGCTGGCGGTGAGGGCGGCGACGGCGATCCACGGGACGCTCTCGAAGACGAACGCCATCGCGGTCATGAGGACGTTGCCGGTGGAATCCATGGGTGCGGCCCGGAGCGCCCCGGCGAACACGCCGATGAGCGACAACCCGACGCCGACGACGTAGGTGACGATGGACACCCGGCCGGAGTAGAGGGCGTCGCGGGCCTCCGCGGGGAGATTGCGGAAGTAGTCGCCGATGGCGAGACCCTTGTAGAGGACGAACAGGCCGATGACGGCGGTGATGGCCGACGTCGCCATGGCGAGACCCAACTGCAACAGCAGGACGGGAAACGCGATGAGCGCGATTCCGGTCGGGACGAGCACGGTCTGGCGGAGTTCCTCGTCGGCGAGGAACTGCTTCAGCAGGTAGTACGTCGATTCGATGTCGCGGGCCTGTCGGACGACCACGCGGTCCACCGCGTCCACCCGGGTTCGACTCTCGACGATGGGGACGAGTCGTTCGTCCTCCGCGCTGTCGATGACGACGATGGTGGAGTCCGGGTCGTGTTCCGCCACGAGTTCGTCCATCTGGGCGGCCACGGCGCGGTCCGCGCCGACCCGCGTGTCGGCGGTGCCGGAGATGACGGCGACTATCGACTCCTCGTCCCCGTCCCGCAAGTCGCGGGCGACGCGGAGGGCTTCGAGCAGACAGTTGACACTCGAATCCTCGGGGTCCGCCAGACCGACGTCGGTGACGAGCGCCTGCACGGCCTCCCACCCGGCGACCGGCATCTCCAGCCCCGTCTTCCGACCGATGTCGTTGTTCCTATCGACACACACCACCAGCGTACTCATTCGATATTCCCTCCCAGACGGTGAAAGGTTAAAAAGGTCGTCTTTATCCCAACGTTTTCCATCTGTGAGAGGTCATCCATCGGCGAGAGGTCACCGTGTGACATCCGAACGCATTGTTTTTGGGCCGCCTAAAAATCGGAACGCTTTAGACCTTTAGGTGGGCCTAAATCAAATATGGACATCGATAGACGGACTCTCTTAAAGGTGGGTGGAACGACGCTCGTAAGCGGACTTCTGGCGGGCTGTAGCGCTCCCGACGCCGAATCGACTGCGAAAGACGTCAGCGCGGAGGCGGCCGTCGCGGCCGAGTGGAACGTCCTCCGCGCCCGACTGCACGACGCGTTCGCGCTCGGTGTCGCGGGCGAGTTCGACGCCGGTGCGACCGTCGCGGAGGACACCTTCGCCCGGTTCGAGCAGGCCACCGGCGAGTGGGGCGCACACGAGAAACTGGAGGGGACGAGCGAGACACACTACGAGGAGTTCGAGGAGGCCGTCGGCCAACTGAAAACCCGTCTCCGAGAGGAGAACACGGAGGAGATGTCGGTCGAACTCGGACTCGGAAACGAGCACCTCCGGGAGGCGCAAGTGCAACTCGTCGGCGAGCGGAACGTCCGCGCGCTCGACCTGCAACTGCTGGGGACGCGCTTGGAGAACGCCGCGATGGTCGCCGCCGCCGGAAACCTCTCGGGGGCACGGACGATTGCAACGCGGGCGCTCTCCGCGTTCGAGGACGACGACCTCCGCGACGCGCTCGAATCGGCGAACGAGGAGACCTACGGCGCGTTCGAACACGCCGCGAAAACGATGGTTCGGGCCGCGAAGAACGGGAAGGCGGACGTCGTGGCGAACCAATCGAACGACGCGGTGACGGCCGCCGTGTCCGGGTCCTACGGCCTCGGAACCGAGAACGTCGCGGGCGCGGGCCACATCGCGGTCATGCAGGCACAAGCGTTCGACGCGAACGCCCTCGCCTCGCTCGGCGGGCCGTCCGCTTCGTTCGCGCACGCCGCCACCCTGAACAGCTACCGCATCCGGGCCGCCGACTGCACGCGGTTGGTCGCACGGGGCGAGACGAAGCGAGCAGCAAAGGTCGCGGAGGACATCTTCGCCGACTTCGAAGCCTCGGATGCGCACGAAGCCCTCGAAGAGGGCGACGAGGACGCTTACGAAGGGTTCGAGTCCGGACTCGAAGCGCTCACCACCGCCGCCGAATCCGGCGACGGAACGGCGGTCGAGGGGGCCGTATCGAAGGTCGATACCAACCTCCGGGCCGGTATCGAAACGCTCGGAACGGGCGTCCAACCCGCCATCCTCCAAGCCGGATTCTTCCGCGCCCGGTTCGCCGACGCGCTCGAACGCCACAAACGCGGCGAGTCGGACGCCGCCGCAACCGTCGCACAGTCGCTGTTCGCGCGGTTCGAGAAGAACGAACTCGACATGCACGAGACGCTGGAGGGGACGAGCGAGCAACTCTACGACCGGTTCGAACACGAACACCTGAAAGAGGGGCTGATTCCGGCGTTGAAGGGCAGCGGGTCCGGCGCGTCCGCACACTTCGAAGGGGCGATGCAGGCCCTCCTCGACTTCGAGACGAAGGCCGCGAGCGCGAGCGTCGTGGCCGGTGCCGAGGCGAGTTTCATGGCCGGACGGGCCTTCGACGCCGCCGTCGTGGCGCAACTCGGCGACGCGAAGCGGGCGAACGCCATCGTGGAGTCGACCTTTGCACACTTCGAAAGTGGCGCGGGCGGCTACCACGAGGCGCTGGAACACGCCGACACGGACCGCTACGAGTCGTTCGAGGCGGCGCTGGGGAACGTCGGCGGAGCCGACGACACCTACGCGAAAGCCGTGGAATTCGGCCACGAAGCGGTCGAATCAGTTTCCGCCGTCGTGACGAACACTGGCGGTGACTTCGGCGGCGCGGCGGCCACCATCGTGCAGGATTCGTTCTCCCAGTTCGAGAGATCCGAGGTGCACGAGAGCCTCGAATCCGGCGATAAGAACGCCTACGAGTCGTTCGAGGCGAAACTGACCGCGTACGCTGACGCGCTCGACTCCGGGGAGGACGTCGATTCAGCGAACGACGCCTTCGCCACCGCCGCGCTCCGGGCCGAGTTCGCCGTCGTCGGAGAACTCGACAAGGCACCCGTCGGCGAGGCCAAGAAGGAGTCCGGCGAGGAATCGAAGACGAAACTGAAGGGCGGACCGAACGTCCAAAAGGGCGTCCCGGACGCCGCGGACCACGTTATCGACCTCAAAGCCGTCTCGTTCGACCCCGAAAAGCTCCGTATCGAAACGGGCGATACCGTCGCGTGGAAACACGTCGGCGGCGAGGCGCACACGGTCACCGCCCGCGAGGAGTCGGTCCCCGAGGGCGGGTCGTACTGGGCCTCCGGCGGATTCGATTCCGAGAAGAAAGCCGTCTCCGGGTGGGACGCGGGCAAAGGAGCGGTGCAGTCCGGGCAGTCGTACGTCCACACGTTCGAGACGAAAGGGACGTTCGAGTACTACTGCATCCCCCACGAGGCGGCGGGCATGACCGGGACGATAGTCGTCGAATAACCCCCGAGAGTGCCGTCTCGGTAGATGATGGCCCGGAGGGAAGTGCCGCAACGACACCTTCTCAGACGTTTCCGTTCAGCGCGTCGAAAATCCCGTTGGTGAACTCCCGTTCCGACCACAGTCCTCCTTCCATCCCACCCGCGACGACCGCCGATTCGACCGGGACCTGACCGCCGCCCATCCGGGCGTGGCCCCCGGCGTCCGCTCCCGGAATGTCGGTGACGGCCATCTGCAACGCTTTTCCCATGTGAACTCGGTCGTCCCGGGAGCGACCGGAGATGTAGAGGGTGTCCTCGCGTCGGCCGTAGACGACGACGGCCGTCACGCCTTCGAGGTGCATCAGTTCGTCCGCGGCCTGTGGAATCGCGTCGGCGTTCGAGAGCGCACCGACGTTACAGACCGCAAAGGACCCGCGGACCTCCCGTTCCGTGATGGCACGCGATTTGATTTCGAGCACTTCGGCGCTCACTTGCGGATTGGCGATGCGGTCGAGACGGTGTTCGTCCACGCCCCGATACAGGTACGCGCTCGCCTCGAATTCAGCCGCACAACAGCCGTTCGTGAGGTGTTTCGTGTCGGATTGGATGCCGTACAACAGGCCGGTGGCGATGTCGGACGGGAGGACGAAATCGTCCTCCGGCGGGACTTCGTCCGGGCCGACCGGCGTCGCGCCGAGGTCATCGAAGTACTCCGCCACGATGGTTGAACACGCGCCGTAGTTCGTCCGTTTGTCCGTGAACACCTCACCGGTCCCGTTGCCGGGGTGGTGGTCGATGACGGCGTAGGGTTCGATTCGCTCCGACCCGTCGAACCCGCGCGGCGTGTTGTGGTCGACGAGGACGATGGTAGAAGCAGCGAGGTCGGTGACGTGTTCGACGCGTTCGAGTTCGAGGTCGAGAATGGTTCGAAACGCGCGGTTTTCCTGATGTCGTATCTGCCCGGCGTACTGAAGCGTTACCTCCGTCCCGACCGTTTCGGCGAGATAGGCGATAGCGATGCCACAGGCCATCGCGTCGGGGTCGGGATTCGGATGCATCAGGACGACGAGTTCGTCCCGTTTCGCCAACGCGCGTTTGAGCCGAGCGCCTTTCGGTCGCCGAATCCAGCGAACGACCAACCAAAGGGACACCGCCAACACGGCCACGCCGACGATACCCCCGACGACGAGCAGCGGATCGTCGGAGCCATAGAGCTGTGCCGTGCGGAACAGCCGTTGTGCGGACTGGTCGCCGCGAAACTGCATATCCCGGAAATCGATACGGGAAACCAAGAACTTTTCCCAACAGTTACAGGTGTCAGACGTTTTGTGAATCCCGGAACGATTCGATGGCCCCCCGATACCCCTCCCTGTACGTCGGGTACCGGAGTTCGTACCCTAACTCGCGGAGTTTTTCGTTCGAGCAGCGCTTGCTCGCTCGCGCTCGCTCGCTCGTCGCCGGTTCCCTTGGCGGGTGGGAAACGCCGCACTCGTCCGCGAGCCAATCTGCGAGCGTCGGCTTCCGAACCGGTTCGTCGTCCGAAACCAGAACGACCTCGTTTCGCCCTCGTCCGGTGTCGAGGAGGTATCGAATCGTCCCCGCCGCGTCGTCGCGGTGGAGCAGGTTCAGATATCGGTCCGAGACAGGACCCTCCAGATAGCGCTCCAGTCGATACCGGTCGGGACCGTACAACCCCGAGAACCGGGTTATCGTCCAGTCCCACCCTCGCTCCGCCCGCACGATTTCCTCGGCGTCAGCCAGAATCTCCTCTCGTTCGGTTCGGGGCTCCAGCGGCGTCGATTCGTCCACGCGAGCACCGTCACGGTCGCCGTACACGCCGGTACTCGACGTGTAGACGACGCGCTCCGGTGACGACTCGCGGGCCGCGAAGTGATCGAGCGCGGTCCGAAGTCCCTCGACGTAGGCCGTGCGCGCCGCCGCCGAATCCCGGCCGTCGGCGCTCACCGCGTAGACGAGCACGTTCGCGTCGGGAATCGAGGATAGCGAATCGCCGTCCGTTACGTCCGCCCGCACCGCGTCGGCACCCGTTTTTTTGACCGCCCGAAGCCCCTCGGACGAGCGTCGCACGCCGACGACCTCGTGACCGTCCGCGAGCAACTCCCGCGCGAGTTCGCACCCGACGTAGCCGCATCCGAGCACTGCAACGTTCATATCGTTCCTTCGAACGGACCGCGGATAACTCCGCCGTCTTCTCGTCTCTCCGCAACCGCCGCCACCCTCGCTGCGTCTATCGGTCGTTTCGCTGCGCGATGGCGTGGTGAACGAGCGCGTACTCCTCCACAGACATCGGCGCTCGCCCCTCGATTTTCTGCTGGACGGCGCGCGCCTCGAAGTCGCCGTCGATGTCCCGTGCGAGCGTGTCCACGTCCAAGAGGCCGGTCGTCATCCCCATCAGGAGGTGGTCGCGCACTTCGAGGAGGATGGCATCCTTCTCCGGCGTGCCCTCCTCGGTGGCGAGAATCGCGGCGGCGTCTTCGAGCGACAGGTCGGCGGCGGTCTCGCCGTCGGCGATCGACTCGACGGTCTCACGGTCGAGTCCCGTCAGTTCCACCACCTCGTCGATACCGACCGACGATATCGTCTCCGAGAGCTCCGCCGCGTACCGTCCGTGGAGTTCCGTCGGCGTCATCTCGCCGGGGTCGTCTATCTCGTCGTAGAGCATGGTCGTCACGAAGGTCTGCGGCATCAAATGGGTTGTCACTCCGGTTCGACCAGCCGGGAGAGCGCTCGTCGGCGTTCCCGTCCACGTCACCGACGCCCGTCTTCCCCGGCGGTACCGCGACGACGACCGTCGTTCCCGTATCGAACGAAACCGGCGTCGTCCGCCCGAGCAGTTCCTTCGTCCCATCGTCGTCCGTGTCCAATCGGACGGGTCCGGCTTGCCGGGAATACGCGACCGACGCACCCGGTGTGGTTGGCGAGCCCTCACGCGCCCGAACCGTGAACCGAGCGTACGTCCCCGACACGTCCACCTGCCAGACGTTGACCGTCGCGTACCAGTAGCCGGGGACGGGAACGACCGGCAGTCCCGCCGGTAAGTCCCCGACGGTTTCGTTGATGGATTCGTTCAATCGCTGCTGCACCCGATTTTCGATGCCCTGTTGTACCGCCGCTTTCAGCTCCGTCACGAGAACGCGGCGGGTCGTGGAGACGGTCGGTGCGACGCTCGACTGGCATACCCCATCGACGTCCCGTCGTGCCGATTCGAGCGCGAACCGAATCCGAAGCGTCGCCGCATCGCGTCGCATTCGGCTCCAATCGTCCCGACGTTCCCTTTCGACCGCTCGTGCGATACTCCCAGCAGCCGAACCGTTCGCGATAGCACTGGCCCGATTCGCCGTCGTCCGCCAGCGGGTCACTCCGCGGTGAACGACCGTCCGACGTTCCGACCTATCGAGTTCGATGGCGTCGCTCGCGGCGAGTTCGCTCCGGACGTTTCGTTCGATATCGCCTATCGATGAAGACAGCGCCCGCTGTAGGTCGTCGCGTCGTCGTCGAAGCGACGCGTTCGTTTCAGTCGCAAGCGTCTCGTTCGCTGCCCGAAGCGCGACGCCAGCGGTCCGTAGCTGAACTCGTTTCGGCTTTCGTCCATCCGGGAGCAGCGAAACGATGCCGTCCGAAATGTCGGACGACGGAACCGTGAACAGGTTGACGTTCCGCGCCGAAAGCGGGTAGGTCTTCGACCCGCGCGGGACGGCCGAAACGTGGCGATGTTTCACCGCCGAAAGCGTCAGATACGGCGGTGAGCCATCGACGCTGATATTGACCGGTGTTCCGGGGCCGCTCGTTCGCAGCCGATGCGTGGACGGAGAGGTGACCCTCCGACGAGCCGCGAATGTCCGTCGAATTCGGTCGAGCGAGACGCCCGTCGCGTCCTGCACCGCCCTGCCGAGTCCCATCCGCGTTCGACGGGTACGCTCCGCCCTGCTATCGAGTCGGTCGATGACGGCATCGAGATACGTCGCACGGGCCGCGTATCGCGCCCGTTCGGCGGCGTCCTCGTATCTCGCGGGTGCGCCGATGAGCGCGCTTCGGTCGGCGCGAAGGGACGACGCCAGTTTCGCCGCCGGATTCGTTCCGCCAGTTGCGAGAGTCCCGCGGGAAACGGTCACCGAGCGGTTTCGAACCCGGTTCCGAAGCGACCGCACGTCGCGGTACACCCGCGCTCGAAGCAAATTCGAATATCGACCCTGCACCGCGACCGCTCGCGTGTTCATCGTTCCGACGCTCGCACGACGTGCCAACCCGTCCGCGCCGCCGCGGTCGGTGACGAGACGTTCTATCGCCATTCCCCGAACGTCCGCGAGGTTCGGCCCGGCGGCCCCATTCGCCTCGTGGGCGCTCGGAAGGGGTCGAACCGGTGCGCGGTCCGTCGTCACGTGGTCGCCAGCGACGCCGAGCGAGACGACGAACTCGTCCGTCCACCGGTGGGTCGTTCGGACGGTTCGATTCGTCGGTGGCCGTGGTTGCGTCGGAGGTGTGGGTCCCGGCGGCGTCGGTTGTGGTCGTGGCGAAGTGCCGGGGAACGGCAATCGCGCGGTCCACCCGCGATTCTCATCCTGCGTCGTGTCTTCCCGCTCCCACCGCCGAACGACGGTGTGCGTTCGAACGACACGACGGGCACCGGTCCAGAGGAGGTGCCAGCCCCGCCGTGTTCCGGGAGACGACGCACTGGCGTTTTGGACCGAAACGTCCGTTTTCGTTCGCTCATCCCGGAGCGTCCATCCCTCACCCGGCGGACGGGGATGCGGTTTCAGTTCGTCGCGGACGGTTCGAACGCTCGCAACTGGGCGGACGGAAACGCGATACGCCGACCCGATTGCGGCGTCCAACTCGCTCGACTCGCCGCCGTCGATGAGGTCCAAGAGTGCACGCTCCGCCGATTCGTTCACGCCGATGTTCATTCCCGTTTCGGGGGAATGCGCGGAGTCGAGCGGTTCCGACGCCGCATCGAGTGAACCGTCGATGGTGCCGTCCGCACCGCCCCCACCCGCCGTGTTCAGAACGAGGTCCGTCCAGAGCTTTCCGTGTTGGGTCGTCGGAACGAGAAGGTCGGTGAGACCGACGCGAGCGGTTGCACGACGAACTCCCCGTCGTCCATCGGGGTCACTCGTCCCGAACGATTTCGTCTGCTCTTCGAGAATCGCGCCGTTCGTCAGCAACTCGATGTGGCGGTTCGACAGTACGTTTGTAATCGGTGCTCCGCCATACTGTGCGTATCCTCGCGCCCACGTTACCGCGTAGAGCCGGGCGGTCAGTCGACGGCCGAGTCCCGGGTCGAGCGGCCCGCTGTCGAGCCGCCGCTCGAATCGCTGAACGCGCTCGTGCAGCGCCAGAACCGGCGTTTCAACCACGAGCGTCACGTTTTTCTTCGTGGCGGCGACGGTTGTCCCGCCGCGGGTCGCACGCATCGACACGCCGTCGATGCGAACCCGTAGCCCGGCCTCCGTCAGGTTCCCGACCGGTTCGACGTGGACTCGTCGCTTCGCCCGTCGAAGTGCCGTCGCGTTCGGCGTCGCCGGGAGCGATGCGGTCGCACTCACGTCGCCGCCGTGGGCACCCACCGAACGCAATCGTTCCCGCGCTGTAAGATAGATTCGAAGGCGGAGGTAGTCCCGAAACGGAGCTACGTCGTCCATAACCCGCCCGGCGGTCGTGTTCGCCGGACGAACGAGCGGTTCGGCGGCCGCTTCCCGACCGGCCTGTCGGACCGCCCCGCGGAGCGCCGTCCGAGTTCCGGCGGTTACGGTTCGCATGCTCTGCTCCACATTCTCGTTCACGTGCGGTGCCGGTCGAGCCACCAGCGCACCCGCGAAGGAGAGACTCCCGACCAGCAGTAGGACGCCGATCAACGCGAACGGTACCCGTCCGCGGGTGTCGTCGGCGAGGTTCACGCGTCCCACGTCCTGACGACGAGTCGCGTCTCGCCGAGCGACACCGACCGGGCAGCCTCGGTCGGCGTCCGGAACGTTGACCGGAGGTCGGCTTCGACGGCGGCGGTCAGCGCGTCGATGAGTGCACGTCTCGCTCGGTCAGTGGTGAGAGTGTTCGTATTCGACCCATCCACGTCGTACAGCCGAACCAACCGTCTGAGTCGAGCCGCAACCGTCGCGCCCGTCTCGCGGTCGTGTAGCGCCAACGTCGTCGTTCGGTTCGGAACCAGACCGATAACGATTCCGGCGGCGACGACCCGCGCGACGTCGCGGTAACCGCCGCGTCGAGCGGCGTCGAGTGCTCGCTCTCGAACCGGCGGAAATTTGTTCGGAAGCGTGATCTCGGCCGCGTGAACGTCCACTCGGGGCGGCGGTGATTTACCGACGGCGAACCGCCCTCGAAGGTGAGCGTTCCGATACGGTTCCCATTGGACGAGGAGTCGCATGCGGGACGGGCGGTCGAGTCGTTCTCGCACACGGCGAGCGACCGCGTGCTCGAACGGGTCGCTCGCCCGTGACAGTTCGGCTCCGCGAACGGACGCGTTTGCCAGTGCGGTCTGGCCGAGCAGTCCGGCGAGGGTACCGCGTGTCGTCCGATGAATCGCTCCGTCGTCGGTCCGAATCGTGTAGTTCAGTCCGGCGGTGCTGGTCGTGAGGACGTTCGCCGTCGATTCGGCCGTTCGCGTCCGCGCTGTCGATTGCGGTGGCCTCGCTCCGGCGAGGACGAAAGCACTGGCGCTGACCAGCAGCAGGCACAGGGTCACGTCGAGAACGGTGCTGATGGCCCTCATTTCCACACCACCACGCGGAGCCGTCCCGGTCGAACGTCACCCGGCGCGATTCGAACGCTCACCGTCGTTGCCGCTGGGCTGCTCGGAACCTTGGCGTTCGGCGGTGGCGTCGGCCCGTCGTGCCACTCACGCTTTCCTACCGTGAGCGTAACGTTGCAGTGATAGCCGTCGGGCGTCGCGGAGGACTCCGCGAGACGCGTGGGAATCAAGATGCCGTTCGAACTCGCGGCGTCCCGAACCGACGAAATCGTCGTCGGTCCGAGAGTTCGCTCGGATCGAGGCATCGCGTCGCCGAGGACGCCGGTGTAGGCGAGCAGTCCGAAACAGACCGCGAAGACGGCGACGATGGCCGCGACGGGTTCGGTCTGTGCCCTACCCGGAGACCAGCGTCGCATCGACTCCCTCCCACGAAACACAGCGAACGCGAAGCGTGCTATGCGCCCGTCGCCAGACCGACTGGTGGTCTCTGGATTCCCGTATCGCCGCGCGGAAGTCGGCGGGTGAATCGAACACCGCGGACGGCGGCGACCCGGACAACACGCGGTTCAGTCGGGAAGTGGAGTCGGAACGCCTTCCCCCGTCGGGAACGACTGGAACGACCGGACCGTACGCGAACGTCGCGTGCGCGATTCCGCCCTTCCCGTTCAGCCCCAACCGCCGCGGACCGAGCTTTATTTTCCGCGCCGACAGCGGGTGTTCGGCGGTCGCGGTGTAGGTGCATCCGGCGACGGAATCGACCGTATCGGCGACACTTGCGGCGTTCGGCGGCGGTGCGGTCGGCAGTTCGATGGCGACGCCGAGGACGGCGAAACTGACAACCGTCACGCCGAGCCAGACGTACCACGCGTCGAGGGGTGCGTCGAACATGGGCCGGAATGGTCCTGTTTTCGTACTTAAATGTACGCCGAGAATATCGGGGGACTGGACACCCGAGAACGAACACCCGTGAGCACTCAGGTCAGCGCACCCGCCAGCACGAACGCGAGGAGGTACACGACGGTCGCGGACAACACGGAATGGCCGACGCGGTAGCCGACCAGCGTCCGGTCGAGTCCGTGTTCGAGTCCGACCGCGAGCGTCGTGACGATGGCCGAAAGACAGAGGACGTAGATGCCGACCGCGAGGCCCAGTACATCCATCGGAAACGCGCTCCCGAACGAACCACCCATGCCCGACATTCCACCCGCTAGCGCGACGGTCGCACCCGAGACGAGGGGTCCGAATATCGCCGCCGTGTGTCGGAGGGTCTCGGTCACTTGCGAAAGCTCGCGTCGCGCCTCGCGTTCGACGCTCTGCAGGTCGTCCAAGTGGTCGGCCATCGCCAGAACGGCACCGCCAGCGGGTCGCCCCTCGTCCGCGGCGAGCGCGAGGAGCGCCACAGCGCTCCGAGCGCGCGGACTCGGTACCGTCGAAAGCGCCCCGTAGTCGCCGAGAAACGACTCCCGAACGCCCATCCTGAGCTGTCGCTGTATTCGCGTGGCTCGCTCGAAGACGGCACCCGTCTCCCCACCGATTTCGTCTGCAGCGGCGACGATGGCCGTCTCGACCGCCAATCCTTCCTTCACCCGGCGACCGACGAGATAGAGCGCGTCCGTGAGGTCCGCTTCGACCGCTCGAACCCGGTTTCTGACGAGAACCGTCGGACGCGTCACCCCGACCAGTAGGACACCGACGAGACAGCCGAAGCAGGCTATCCAGCGCGTCCATCCGGGGAGGAAAACCGTCGTGACGACCAGCGCGAGACCGCCAGCACCGAGGCCGGAAATTATGACCGGCCACAGTCTTTCGGGAACGCCGGGGTGTGACCGCGAGACGTCCGGCGGCGGAAACGCGACCGGCCGACGGGTGAGCAACCACACGCTCGTCGCCAGCAGGAGTGCGGGAAGCAGAACGTCGTAACCGGCGACCAACACGGCGGGCGACAGCGGCAGTCCCGCGGTTCGCGCCGCCGGAAGCACCGCGACCAGCGCCAGCGGAAGCAGGACGCCGAAAGCGTACAACGCCGTCGCTGGGCCGCGAATCTCGGCGACGAACTCCGCCATCCGTTCTCGCGTCCCGTCGAGAATCGCGGCGAGTGCGCGGTCCAACGTCCGCGCTCGTTCCCCCGGTGGTGCCTCGCTCGCCGCCGAAATCAGTACCATCGACCGATGAAGCGGCGGGTTCCACGGTTCCCACTCGGCCGCGAACGTTGTCAGTCCGGCCATCGGCGACCCGACCGAGCGTCGAACGTGGTCGCCCAGACTCGACGCGAGTGGGCCATCACCCGTCCGTGCAGCGAACGCGGCGGCCCCTTCCGCGGTCGGTTCTATCCGCATCCACAACACGGCGCGGGCCGCGAGGTCGGGCGCGTCGCCGAGCGCTTGCGTCCGCTTCGCGGCGGCGAGGAGTTCGGGTAGATGTCGAAGCAGAGAGGAGAAGCCGACGGCGATGGCGACCAGCAGCCCCCCGACCACGATGCGGAGCGCTGGCGGAGCCACGGCCGCACCGACGACGGCGACGAAACACCCGAAAACCGCCGCACCGTTCGCACCCCGAGCGACTGCAACGCTGTCGATTTCTCCTCCCAGAAAGCCGATGGCCCGGTCGATGTCGTCTTCCGCCGACACGTCCCACGGGTAGAGGGATGCGAGGCGAGCACAGAGCGACTCGAAGCGTCGCACGATCACGCCGAGTCGCCCCCGATTTGGCCACTCCCGGTTTGGGCACTCCCAATTCCGTCGGTTCCGATTCGATTATCTCCGATTCGGTTCGTCGAGACCTCGAACGAGGGCGCGACCCGTTCGACGCGACGCTCGATACCCCGAGTTCGGGCGGCGAGCGCCGCCCGAACGTCCGCGTACGTCTCCGTCGATTCGGCGAGCGAGGCGACGAGGACGCTGTTTCCCCGCTCGATCCGACCGGTCGGAACGAGGTCCCCGCCGTCGAGTTCGTACAGCGGTTCGAACCGCACCGGGTCGGCGCCGTCCGTTTCCGGGTCCCCGTTCGTAACGACCTCCTCGATACGCTTTACCCGCTTTCCGTGCGTGCCGTCGATTTCGTAGGATTCGAGGGTGACGACGAACTCGGTCGTCGCGAACGAAGAAGGCGGGACGCCGAGGTCGGTGACGACTCGTTCGTACACCGCATCGCCGCAATCGCCGTGTATCGTCCCGAGGACGGCGTTGCCGCTCGCGCCGACGCGCATCGCTTCGTACAGCACGCTCGCCTCCTCGCCGCGGACTTCTCCGACGACGAGCGCGCCGTCCCCCAACCGGAGGGCCGTCCGAAGCGCGTCGGCCGGGCGGAGTCCGGGTTCGTCGTCGTTCGCCGTCGTCCGGAGTAGCTGCACGTCGCGGCCGTCTCCCTGCAAGGATTCGACCGGTAGTTCCGGCGTGTCTTCGAGGACGACGGTTCTGACTCGCGGCGGGAGTTCCCAGAGCAACGCTCCGAGGAGCGTCGTCTTCCCCGCCCCGCGCGGTCCGGCGACGAGTCCGGTTCCATCGCGTTCGACCCCGACCGAGAGGAGGGCGGCCGCGTCCGATGGAAGCGTTCCGTTTGCGACCAGTGCAGGGAGGGTCCACCGTTCTTCGGACTGAACGCGGAAAGCAAAGCCAATGCCGTCGCTAACGGGGTCGGTCACGCCTGCGACGCGAACGGTCGTGCCGTCGATTTCGGCAACGGCGTCAAGGGTCGGGCTCGCACGTGAGAACGCTCTCCCACTCGTTCGCCGAAATCGGGACGCGAGGGACGCCGCTCCGTCCGCGGTGAGGTGGACGTTCGTCTCCATCTCCTCGCCGTCCGCTCGCACGCGAAGCGGATTGTCGCCGACGGGGGCGGTTGCGAACACGTCGGAGACGGCCGGGTCGGCGAACAAGTCCGTGAGGACGCCGTATCCGTGCGTGTACTTCCGGAGAACGTCGGTGAGGGCGTCTACGTTCGCATCCTCGTTCGCCCCTGCTCCCGCACTCACCCCCGCCTTCGCCCCTGCATCCGTGACTTCTCCCGCATCCGCGACTACTCCCGCCTCCGCGACTGCCCGGACGGCACGGCCCGGTGCTCGCTCCCCTCCCGTAACGCCGCCGTTTGCGAGGAGCGTCGCGGCCCGGTCGAGCGTTTCGAACGCGTCGGGTCCGAGGTCGTACTCCAGCGGTTCGAGGTGATAGATACGACGCGATTCACCGGACCGCTCCGCGTCGGTTCCCGCCTCGTAGTGGCGAACCGTCGCGCCGGTCGAAAGCGAATACCGGTCGTCAAGTCGGGCGTCCGCGGGCGGACGGAGCGACACTTGCGACCGGGCGATGGTCGGCCCGACGAACGGACGAAAGAGGGCCGAATAGTCGTCGAACCGATGGACGCCCTCCGCGAGGCCGGTTTCCGCGGCGATGTCGAAAACCGGTCCCGCCCGTCCGACGGCATCCACGCCCGCCCGAATCGGGTCGGAACGCGCTCGTTCCGCGAGCGTGTCGTCGTGGGCGGCGACACGCTCGACGAACCGTCCTGCCGCCACGAGAAACGCCGCGCCGTCGCTTTCGTACGTCCGTTCGACGCCGGTCGCCCGCGACACGATTCGGTCCGCGTCGCGGTCGGTGAGCGCGTCGATGACTGTTGCGCGGCACGCGGGGCGTTCAGCTAGTTCGCCGTTTCCGGGACAGTCGTCCGCATCGACGGTCAGCGTCGCGCCGTCGAACGAGGGGTCACAGCGGCAGTCTCGGTCGTCGGACGAAGCGCTCGACAGTGGGTTCCACATGGACTTCCGTGGTCGCGTTCTCCGTCTTAAAGTTGAGCCGCCGGGACGACGAGGACGGTCCGACGTCCGCGGTATTCGACCAACAGCAGCGCGATGTCCCGCCGAGCGGGTGCGTGGACGACGAGAGGTTCTCCGTCCGGTCGGACGGTCCACCCGCCATCCGTCTCGCTTCTCGTCGCGACGCGAACGTCGAACGGGACGTGTCGGACGCGGGTCGATCCGCCCGCGACACGATACGCGAGCACGTCTCCGAAGTCGTCTTTCGAACTCTGACGGCCGGGAACGCCGCCGATGGCGACGAACTCGATCCGTCCCACCGTCACGGATTCAGGTGGGAGCGACAGCGAAACCACTCTTCGCGCGCCGCGCGGACCGCCCCCGGTCGGTGGAAGGTCGCCGAACCTGACAGCGGTTTCGTCGGCGAGGTCGGTCATCGAGCGCGAGACGGTCGCCAGTTCCGCGTCGGCGCGGTACGTCGCCCGGTCCCGACGGGCGTGGTCGATGGCGGGAACGGAGACGCTACAGAGGGCGAGCGCGAGCACTACGGCGAGAACGGTGCGAACGCTCACAACAACTCGCGGAGGCGCGCCGTGAGCGAACGGTCTCCCGATTCGGTGCGGTCGCCGTCGGTGCGTGGAATTTCGTACGGTGATGGAGGGTTCGACCGGCCGGAACCTTCGGAATCGTTACCCGAGTACTGTCGGCCGGTTTTCGAACCGCTCTCGGAATCCATCCCGAACTGCCTCGCGGAGGTTACCCGATTCGACCGGGAAGCCGTCCGGTTCCTCCCGGTTTCGAAACTCCGTTTCGAGGTGTCTGACTCGCACGCTTCCGCCTTCGCTAGAGCGGCGTCTACACGGCGTTCCACGTCGTCGTTGACCGCACGAATGTTGCCGACGTAGCCGCGAAGGGCTTGGACCGCGGCGTCGAGTTCGTCCAGTTCGGTTTCGAGTTCGTCCATCCGCGCGGCGAGGTCGGCCGTCGTCCGGCGGAGTTCCGCATCGTCCTGTAGTGCGGGCATTTCACCGTCCGTCAGCGTTTGTTCGAGTGTTGACACTCGTTCGGAAAGCGTTTCGATGTCGGGCATCGTCGGTGTTGGGCGCGTTTTCCTATTTAAGGCTTCGTAGACCGAGAAAGAGGGGTTTCTTTTCCTTTGTTTCTCGATATTTACGCCGTATTACGTCGGAAAATTCATATGTCGTGAATCAGTTCCATCGCCCATGAAAGTCGTCCTGATTGGGGTGGGTCAAGCGGGAGGAAAACTCACTCAGAGACTGGTAGAATTCGACGCGAACATGGATTTCAACGCGGTTCAAGGCGCGTTGGCTATCAACTCCGCGAAAACCGACCTGCAATCGCTCGACCTCGATACCGTCCTCGTCGGCCAAGACCGAGTGAAGGGCCACGGGGTCGGCGGAGATAACGAACTCGGCGCGGAAGTGATGCAAGACGACGCCGGTGAAGTGATGAACGCCCTCGACGGCCGCATCACCGCGAGGGCCGACGCCCTCTTCGTCGTCGCGGGACTCGGCGGCGGAACCGGAAGCGGCGGCGCGCCGGTCCTCATCCACGAACTCCAGCGAATCTACGAGATACCCGTCTACGCGCTCGGCGTCCTCCCCGGGCAAGGCGAAGGGGCGATGTACCAAGCCAACGCGGGACGCTCGCTGAAGACCGTCATCCGCGAGGCCGACGCGACCCTCCTCATCGACAACGACGCGTGGCACGAGACGGGCCAGAGCGTCGGCGAGGCGTTCGAGAACATCAACCAGCAGATAGCCCAGCGCGTCGGCCTGCTTCTCGCGTCCGGCGAGGCGGTCGAAGGCGTCGGCGAAAGCGTCGTGGATTCGAGCGAAGTCATCAACACGCTTCGCTCGGGCGGCGTCGCGGCGCTCGGCTACGCCAGCGCCGGTGCCAGCGAGGACAGCGGCGAGAACATCAACACCGTGACGAGCAACACCCGGCAAGCGGTTCTGAGCAACCTCAGCATGCCGAAGGCGACGGATGCGGATTCCGCGCTGTTGGTCGTCGCGGGCGACGCCGACAGGATTCCGCGGAAGGGTGTCGAGAAGGCCCGGCGATGGCTCGAAGGCGAAACCGGCAGTCTGCAGGTTCGCGGCGGGGACTTCCCGCTCGACAGCGAACGGCTCGCCTCGCTCGTCCTCCTCGGCGGCGTCGAACGTTCGCCGCGCATGCAGGAGTTCATGGAGCGCGCGAAGGAAGCGAACAAGCAGGAAACGCGCGAGGAAGACCCCGCCGAGATGTTCCACAACGACGAGATAGACGACCTGTTCTGACTTTTCGGAGATTAGGGATTATTCGAATTCGTCTCGAACCAACCGTTCTATTCTGTCGAGCCCGAGTTCGATTCGGTCGAGGCTGTTGGCGAAACTCAGTCTGAGATAGCCCTCGCCAGCATCGCTGAACGCGCCGCCGGGCGCGGTGACGACGCCGTAATCGGACAGCAGGCGTTCCGCGACGTCGAAACTCGACCCGTCCAATTCGCTCACGTCGAGGAAGGCGTAGAACGCACCCTCGGGACGCGGACAGGAGATGTGCGGAATCTGAGCGACGCGCTCGGTCAGGTAATCGCGGCGCTCGCGGAACGCGTCGTGCATCTCGCGAACAGGTTCCTGTGTGCCGGTTATCGCCGCGAGCGCGGCCTGCTGGCCGACGCTCGACGGACAGGCGGTCGTACTCTCCCCGAGGGTCGTGGCGGCTTCGACGACGGGTTCAGGTCCGACGAGCCACCCCATTCGCCACCCCGTCATGGCGTACGTTTTCGAGCAGGAATCGACCGTCAGTACGCCCTCGTAATCGGTGTACGACGTGATGCGTCGATAGTCGTCGTCGTACGTCAACCGCGCGTACACCTCGTCTGCGATGACGTAGGCGTCGTGGTCGGCGGCGGCTTCGACGACCGTCTTCACGGCGTCCTCGTCGTAAATCCGTCCCGTTGGATTCGACGGCGTGGTCAGGATGATGGCGGCGGTGTTCTCGTTCAAGTTCTCGATAACGCGCTCCGGGTCGAGGTCGAACCCGCTTTCCTCGGCCAGCGGCACTTCGACCGGTTCCGCACCGGCGAGGATAACCTGATTCCGGTAGTTCGGCCACGCGGGCGTCGGGATGATGACTTCCTCGTCCGGGTCCGCGATGGCGGACAGCGCCAACGATAGCGCCTCCATCCCACCGTTCGTAACCGTCACTTCTTCGGGCGAGACGGGAACGTTCGTCTCGGTTGCCATTCGCTCGGCTATCGCTTCGCGGAGTTCGGGGATTCCGGCCCCGGAGGTGTAGTGCGTCGCGCCGTCGCGGGCGGCGTCCGCCGCCGCGTCGATGACGTGTTCGGGGGTGTCGAAGTCCGGTTCGCCGACCTCCAGTCGAACGAGGTCACCGCCTCGCTCCTCGGCGAGTTCGAACATCACGCGGATGCCCGACCGCTCGAAGGCGTCTGCCCGTGCGGATGTCTTCATGTATCCGCCGTCGTTTTCGCGCGGCAAGTAGCTTCGCAGTCCCCCCGCGGTTTGCCGGGTCGCGGGACCTCGGACGACCGGACGAACGAATGAGGACAGACGAACGACCGAGAGCGGACGGGAACCTATTAGACCGCCCCGCCGCCAGTTTCGAGTATGGTATCAGAACTCTTCGACGCCGAGCGTTGGGAGGAGATTTCCGACTTCGATTTCCGCGATATCACGTACCATCGGGCCAAAGACCAGGGAACGGTTCGCATCGCGTTCGACCGCCCGGAAGTTCGAAACGCCTTCCGTCCCGGTACGGTGGACGAACTGTACCGCGCGTTGGACCACGCCAAACGCCAGTCGGACGTCGGCTGCGTCCTCCTCACCGGCAACGGGCCGTCGCCGAAAGACGACGGCTGGGCGTTCTGCTCCGGCGGCGACCAGCGCGTGCGCGGAGGAGAGGGATACGAATATCAGGGAGAGGACGCCGATAGCGAGGACGCCTCCGAGGCGGGCCGCCTGCACATCCTCGAAGTCCAGCGGCTCATCCGTCACATCCCGAAACCCGTCATCTGCGTCGTTCCGGGATGGGCCGTCGGCGGCGGTCACAGCCTCCACGTCGTCTGCGACATGACCCTCGCGTCCGCGGAGCACGCGAAGTTCCTCCAGACCGACCCCGACGTGGCGAGTTTCGACGGCGGGTTCGGCTCCGCCTACCTCGCGCGGCAGGTCGGCCAGAAGAAAGCCCGCGAGATATTTTTCGTCGGCAAGACCTACTCCGCCGAGGAAGCCGAGGAGATGGGCATGGTGAACGAATCGGTTCCGCACGAGGAACTGGAGGACGTGGCGCTCGATTGGGCCGAGGAAATCAACGGCAAGAGTCCGACCGCGATTCGCATGCTGAAGTACGCCTTCAACCTCGAAGACGACGGCCTCGTCGGCCAGCAGGTGTTCGCCGGGGAAGCAACCCGCCTCGCGTACATGACCGACGAAGCACAGGAGGGACGGGACGCGTTCGTGGAAAAGCGCGACCCGGACTTCTCGGACTATCCGTGGCATTACTAAGCACCTTTTACCACCCACCTTTTACGACGGTCACAAACAAGAGCGATGGCGTTCGCCATCGCTCTTATTGGTTCCCTGTAAAAGCTGGACCAAAAGCACTCCTTCCTCGCTTCGCGTTGCTCCGGAAGACGCTTTGCGTCTTCCGTACTCTCGTTCGCTTCGCTCACGAGAACTCCGCTCGGTCGTCGGCGCGCTCGGTCGTCGCTACGCTCCTCGCTCGCGGTGAGTGACCGACCGCCTGGTGTTCGTGGAGGGGAACTTCGAAGCGGCGGAAAAGTCGTTCTGCGGACGGTCAATCGACCGTTTCACCCTATATAGGCATTATATTATTTCGGGGCAACACGAAAAAGAACATGACTGAGACAGTCGATGGAAACAACACCCTGCTACCGGGTATGGCGGCAACGGGTATTTCAGTGTTCCTCGTCGTCGTTGCGATGTGGTTCTGGACCGAATTCGCGTTCGCGAAGCCACCGCTTTCGATTCCGGTAACGGTCTCCTTTCTGGGCGGGATTTTCCTCGTGCAACTCGCGCGGAGCGTCCTCATGGACGATTGGACGCGTCGCGGCGCGGCGCTCGGCGTCGTGGTCGGGGCTCTCGTGATGCTGTTCGGCATGCGGCCGACGGGCTACTGTGCGGATGCGACCGCATCGAACTGCGGCACCTCGTTCGATCCCGTCTTCCCGATTCTCGCCCTCGGATTCCTGCTGACGACCGCCCTGCTGTACGTCGATATTCGACGCCGGTAGACCGTTAGAGTCCGTTCGCGGGTTCACCGGGATCGGTCGGGTTCGCTTTAAGTGGTTCTCGTGATAAGGTGAAGCTATGGACGGTAAGACGGTCGGATTCTTCGGGTTCCTGTCTGCTTCGTAGCCGATGGCTTCTCACGTACACTGAGGTTTTTCGAAAACCGTGGGAAGCCCTGCTCTCTTTAAGTGATTCTCGTCACAAGGTAGAGATATGGACGGTTCGACGAGGATTCTACGGCACTCACCGCTCGGGAGCGACTGCTCCCTTCGTCTCCTGTAACTCCGCCTCCTGCAACTCCGGCCGGAGCCCCCGCACTCCGCTGTTTCCTTTAAGTAGTTCACGTGATAAGGTGAAGCTATGAACGGAACGAGGCTGGTTCTACCGTACACTCTCATTCCAGAGCGACAGTGACGACAGTCGGCAACGTATCCACGTTACGCCCTCTTCTCTCGACGTTCGTCGTCTCCCCACCGGTCCGTCAAACTCGGGAGGTTCGGGTCGCGGTGCGGGTTTCGCCCGTGGACGGCGAACTCCAAGTCCTGCTCCTCGATTTGGTGTTTGAGGACCCGCCGAAGCCGATTCAAACTCGTGATGTCCAGTCCGTGTTTCGTCGTGAGTTCGGTGAACTGCTCCTCGTCGGTGAGCGACTGGAACGACTCGTAGAGCTCCGTCAGTCGTTCTGGGGGCTGCTGGCGAATCCACCGGTCGTCGTGCAACCCGAGGTAGTGTTCGCGCTCCCGGTCTACCACGTGACGAATGACGACCAGCGCGACCTTCGGGATGGCCCGCTGGCTCCCGAAGACGGTCAAATCCAACTCGCTCATGATGCCGATAACGCAGTCTCGCTGCCACGGCGTCAACGACAGGTCGTTACAGAGCGCGTGGCTGACCCGGAGTTTGTCGAGCTGGTGCATCCGACTGCTGTGGCCCGCCATCGCGGAGTGGCGCTCCTCGTGTAGCCGACGGACGTTTTCGCTCAAATCCGATTCCGGCGAGTCCGCCCGCCCGATGACCGTCGCGCTCGGCGTGACGGGACCCCAGCGACGAACCGATTGGTCGCGCTGAAGGTCGGCCCGTCGGACCGTCCCGTCCCCCGGGCGTCTGCTCAGTTGCAGTGGCGTGTCGTCGCTCACACTCCGCCCGTCGTCGGACTGCCAGTGAACGACGTGCGAACCGCCGTCAGTTTGACGCATCGCGTCCCACTACTCGGTCGATATAGTTCAAAGGTGTGCCTCGGGAGAGACCGTTGACACTATCCGGTGAAATGTCGGCACCACTTCCCGGTGCAAAGATACTTTCCACGCGTGATTGTAGCACAACTATGAAGAATCGAACGGCCGCGCTCGCCGGAGTCATTCTCGGGTTTCTCCCCGTTTCGGTCCTGTACGCGGATGGGTATTGGGACGTACAGTTGGCGGCGGTCATCTGGGGCATCTACGCGCTCGGTGGGTGGCTGATACTCCGGCAGGAAGACATCTGGCGGACGGGGGGTAACCGGTGGAGTGCTCTGCTCGTCGTCGTAGCTATGGGCGGGTCACAGTTCGGCGTCCACATGGACCTCCCGATATCGGAGAAACTGACCATCGCGCTCTGGTTCCTCGTCCTCGGCGTCGCGTTCGCGGCGGCAGCCATCGGCGTCGAGATGGCCGAAACGACCGACGGGCAAGCGTCCGAGCAGGATAGCTACGTTCCGTCCGCCGACTGACGGACGTGCGAGATGGTGTTTGGATACCCACCGCTCACGGAAGACCAGAGTTCACCGCAAGAAACGACCTCGTACCGTCCATAGCTCCACCTTGTGACGAGAAGCACTTAAATGACGTCCCGCGGAGCGCCGCCGACGAATCACGTGAAGATGTAGCGTCGAACCGAGCGGTCGCTACCGAAAACCGAGCTACCGCTGTCGAACGACGAGTACCAGAGAACGACCGCTTTACCGTCCATAGCTTCATCTTGTCACGAGAACCACTTAAACGACCGTCGCGGTATCGAGTTCGACTCCGAGACAGTAAGCGAAAACGCCGGCGGAGTTTCCTGAAACCGTAGATGCTATACACCTCTCGCGGGAACTATCTCGATAATGAACGATACGGCCACCGAAATCTCCCGACGGAAAGCGTGGCTGATGGCGGCCCGCCCACACACGCTCCCGGCCGCCGCCGCGCCCGTCATCGTCGGCGTCGGCTTCGCGCTCCACGAGGGGCTGTTTGCGCCCCTCCCTGCGCTCGCGGCGCTCGTCGGCGCGGCGCTCATCCAAGTCGGCACGAACTTCGCAAACGACTACTACGACGCCGTGAAGGGCGTCGATACCGACGAACGAACGGGTTTTACCCGCGTCACTCAGTCGGGGCTCATCTCCCCGAGCAAAGTCAAGCAGGCGATGTACGGCACCTTCCTGCTCGCCATCGTCGTCGGCGTCTACCTGGTCTACGTCGGCGGCCTCCCGATTCTCGTCATCGGTCTCGCCAGCGTCGTCAGCGGTATCGCCTACGCGGGCGGGCCGTTCCCGCTCGGTTCCAACGGATTGGGCGACCTGTTCGTCTTCGTCTTCTTCGGCGTCATCGCTGTGATGGGGACGTTCTACGTACAGGCCGCACAGATTCTCGCCGCCCCGTTTTCCATCGGAATCCCCGGGGGAACCGTCACGATGCACGCGTTTCTCGCAAGTCTCCCCGTCGCGGCGATTTCGACGAACATCCTCGTCGTGAACAACATCCGCGACTTGAAGAACGACCGGAAGGCCGGAAAGCGGACGCTCGCGGTGCTCATCGGCTATCGAGCGAGTCGCGGCGAGTACGTCGGCATGCTCGCACTCGCCTACCTCGTTCCCGTCTACTTCGCCACGACCGAGGCGTTCGGGGTCGGCGTCCTCCTGCCGCTCCTGACGATTCCCTACGCCGCGATGGTCGCACGGACGGTCCTCACGAAAACGTCCGGGGAAGCCCTCAACCCCGCCCTCGAACAGACCGGAAAGCTGCTGGCCGCCTACTCGGTCTGCTTCGCCCTCGGAATGGTGGCATGAACGTCGAGACACACGAGTTTTCGCTTCCGTTGACGTCGCCGCTCGACACGGCTCACGGGGCCATCGAGCACCGGAAGGGCATCCTCGTCCGCATCGAGGACGGCGACGAGGTGGGCATCGGCGAAGCGACGCCCCTTCCGGGGTGGACGGAATCGCTCCCCGCCTGTCGGGCGGCCATCGCACACGTCGATGACCCCGAAACGGAGCTCTCCAGCCTCGAAGCGACGCCGGCGGCCAGACACGGCCTCTCGCTCGCGCTGGCGGACCTCCGCTCGAAGCGGGCGGAAGAGCCGCTGTATCGCTACCTCGGCGGGACGGAGCGGGTCGAAGCCGTTCCGACGAACGCGACCGTCGGCGACGCCCCCCTCGACGAGACGGTGGCGGCGGTGAACGAGGCGGTCGATGCGGGTTTCGAGTGCGTGAAGGTGAAAATCGGCGCGCGGTCGGTGACGGACGACGTGGCTCGGCTCCGAGCGGTACGGGATTCGGTCGGGTCCGAGGTGGAACTCCGCGCAGACGCGAACGGCGGCTGGTCGCGCACACAGGCGCGCGAAGCGTTCCACAAACTCGACACCCTCGGGGTCGCGTACGTCGAACAACCCCTTTCGTTGACGGACATCGAGGGATTGGCCGAGCTTCGCGGTCGGTCGGTCGGCGTCGCGGTAGACGAGTCCCTCGTCGATTCGTCGGTCGATGCGATTCTGGAGGCGGACGCCGCCGACGTGCTCGTCTGCAAGCCGATGGTGCTCGGCGGCCCGGACAGGGCCGTCAAGGTCGCCGAACGCGCCCGAGATGCGGGCGTCACACCGGTCGTCACGACGACCATCGACGGCGTTGTGGCCCGAACCGCGGCGGTTCACGCGGCGGCGGCGATTCCCGACCGCCCCGCCTGCGGGTTGGCGACCGGAACGCTGTTGGTCCGCGATTTGGGTCCCGACCGGACGCGACTCGTGGACGGTGCGGTCGGCGTCCCGCAGGAACCGGGCAACGGCGTGGCGGACACGTGGGGTGCGCCATGAACGACTGGCTGACACACCGTGCCGACGTGTCGCCCGAGGCGACCGCCATCGTCGAGGCGTCGGACGGGACCGAATGGACCTACGAGCGACTCGATACCGTGGTCGAGGAAATCGCCGGGAAACTCGCGGCGCTGGGGATTCGAGAGGGCGACCACCTGGGGATGCTGATGGAGACGCGAATGGATGGCGTCGTCCTCGTTCACGCCGCGATGCGACTCGGGTGCGTGCTCGTCCCGCTGAACGTCCGTCTCGCCACGCCGGAACTCCGGCGGCAGGTGGCCGTAACGGACCTCTCGGCGCTCGCCTGCGAAGCCGAGACGGAATCGGTCGCCCGCGACGCGGCGGGGGACGTCCCCGTCGTCTCGGTAGACCCGTCGGACACGACGCTCGCCGACCGCGACCCGGCGGCGTTCACGCCCGCCGACTGGTCGCGCGAGGACCCGCAAGTGCTCCTGTTCACGTCGGGGACGACCGGCAACCCGAAGGCCGTCACGCTCACGATGGGCAACCTGTACGCCAGCGCGACCGCCTCGGCGTTCCGCCTCGGCGTCCTCCCCGCCGACCGCTGGCACCTGTGCCTCTCGACGTACCACATGGGCGGACTCGCACCGCTCCTCCGTTCGACGCTGTACGGAACGACGGTCGTCCTGCAGAAGCGGTTCGACGCGGAGGAAACCCTCTCTCACCTCCGCGAGTACGAACCGACCGGCATCTCGCTCGTCCCGACCATGCTCCGGCGACTCCTCGATTCGGGCGACCTCCCCGATTCGCTTCGGTTCGTCCTCCTCGGCGGCGCGCCCGCCCGCGACGACCTCATCGAGGGGTGTGCGGACCGCGGCGTTCCGGTGTGTCCCACCTACGGCATGACGGAAACGGCCTCCCAAATCGCCACCGCCACCCCCGACGAAGCGGCGTCACACGTCGGCACCGTCGGACGGCCGCTGGTGTTCACCGACGTGTCCGTCGTCGCGGACGACGGGTCCCTCGCGCCGCCCGGGGAACCGGGCGAACTCGTCGTCTCCGGGCCGACAGTGATGGCGGGGTACTACGGGAATCCCGAGGCGACCGAGGAGGCGTTTTGCGAGCACGGATTGCGGACGGGCGACGTGGGATACCGCGACGAAGGCGGCCGACTGTGGGTGTTGAACCGCCGCTCCGACCGCATCGTCACCGGCGGCGAGAACGTCCACCCCGGCGAGGTCGTCGACGTGCTCCGCGACCATCCGGGCGTGGCCGAGGTCGCGGTCGTGGGCGTCGAGGACGACGAATGGGGCGAGCGAATCGCCGCGCTCGTCGTGCCCGACGACGACGCGCCCGTCACGCTCGACTCGGTTCGGGAGTTCTGCGACGACCGCCTCGCGGGATACAAGCATCCCCGTCTGCTCGACACCGCCGCAGAACTGCCGCGGACCACCTCCGGGACGGTGGACCGCGAGTCGGTTCGGGAGCGCTTCCGTTAGTTGTGAGTTCGGTAGGTGCGGTTCGGTGGGCGCGATTTCGGAGATTCCCCCGGACGATTCCACCGAGCACGAGACGGTGACGACGACCCCGTGACGACCAACCCTTTTATCGAATCCACGCCTATCCGTTGGCGTGTGTACACTCATCGTGGCGTGGCGGGTGTTCGAGGATGCACCCGTCGTCGCCGCCGCGAATCGGGACGAAGCGCTGGGGCGGCCGTCGCGGCCGCCCGGCGTGCTGGACCGAAACCCGACGGTCGTCGCCCCGCAGGACGAGGAGGCGGGCGGAACGTGGATCGGCTACAACGACCACGGCCTGTTCGTCGGCGTGACGAACCGGTGGGTCGAACTGGAGGGCGAACGCTCCCGCGGCCTCCTCGTCCGGGACGCGCTCTCCCACGAGTCGGCCGCGTCCGCCCGTGAGTTCGTCGTGAACGAACTCGACGAACGGACCTACGCCGGGTTCAATCTCCTGCTCGCGGATTCGACGGAAGCGACCCTGTTCGAATGGGACGGAACGCTCGAAATGACGCGACTCGACCCCGGCGTCCACGTCGTCGTGAACCGGGGATTCGACGACGCGGCACCGAAATCGGAGCGGATTCTCTCGCTCGCGGCGACGAACCCGGACGACCCGCCGTCGCTCGCCGACTGGCGGGAGCGGGCGAAGTCGGTCCTCCGAAATCACGAGGTCGAAGCGTGCGTCCACGGCGACGGGTACGGCACCCGCTCGTCGTCCATCGTGACCCTGTTCGAGGACGGGTCCGGGACCTACGAGTTCGCCGACGGCCCGCCCTGTGAAACATCGTACGATAACGCGGAAGGTCACATTTAAACGCCCGCCCGTCCCTGTAGTGAACATGAGCACGGCAACGTCCGAGGAGGACCTCACCGAGGACGAGTACAACGGACTCGAACTCGTCCGCGAGACGGGCGGCATCCATCAGAGCGATTTCTGGAAACGGCTCGACGTCTCGTCGCGGAAGGGAAGCCGAATCGTCGAATCGCTGGAGCGGAAAGGGTTCGTCCAGCGACAGGAAACGGTCTACGAGGGACACAACACCTACTTCATCACGCCCGCCGCGAAGGACCTCGACTTCTCGCTGTTGATGGCGGGCGACATGCTCTCGCCGTTCATCGGGGAGGAAGAGATAGACCCCGAGAGCGACGCCTTCTCGCAGTGGATAATGAACCTCGCGTACGAAGAATAGACTCTTATTCCGATTCGTCGGTGTCCCGGCCGATTATCAGCGTATTTTTCACGAGGCTTCGATGCCCCCGGCGCAGTCGCTCGGAGACGGCTTGGTGCGATACGTCGAGGTCGTCCGCGAGGTTTTCGGCCGATGCCTCGCGGGGGATGTCGTAGTATCCCTTCTGGAACGCCAAGGTCAGCGTGTCCTGCTGATCGTCGGTGAGTCCGAACCGTCCCTTGCGGCCCTCTTCTAACTGATAGATGTTCCGTATGTCGAGCGAGAGGTCGTTCTCGCGGCAGTACTCGTAGGTGTCCGACAGCGCGTCACGGTCGGGGAACAGGATGCGGAGGTGCCAATGGGTGCTGTTGCCGGACGCGGAGAGGACGGTCGCCTCCTCGTCAACGAGGATGTGAACGAGCGTCTGGATGTGGTCGGTCCACTCCATCTGGTACAGCTGTTCGTCCTCCAAGTCGGCGAGCAACGTCAGGTTCTCGACGCTCGTGTCGTCTTCGAGTATCGATTCCGTTCCCTCGCCCCCTCCGTTCGCCCAAACGAACGGCATCACCCGGTCGTCTTCGTGGGCGACCACGCGCTCGATTTCGAATTCCAGGTCCTCGTGTTCGGTCAACGTCTCCCAGAGCGCGAACTCGTCGGCGGGAATCTCGACTTCGACGACGGTACCAACCATAACGGCAATCGAACTGCCGGGAAGAAATATCCGTTGGCACCACCATCCCGGGAAATCGATTTCAGACGACTCCGTGGGCGAAAAAGGACGTTGTTCCGACGGCCGACCAACCCAAATCACTCGCTTCTCGCCCGGTTTGGACGGAGTATCGGCGCGGTCGGACACGAGTCGGGACCGTGAAACGTGCCCGTCGGTCGCTTCGATGCCGACGGCCGTCTCTGAATTGCTTACAGGTAATTCTCTCGCGGTGGCGAGAACACGTCGATAATCTCGCCGGAATCGATTATCTCGTAGCTGTGTTCGACGCCACCCGGTATCGAATAACTGTCTCCGCCCTCTATCAGATCGTCGTCGTCTCCGATGTGGAGCCGATACGTGCCCGAAATCACGTATCCGCTCTGTTCGCTTTCGTGGCTGTGCGGCGGAACGTCGTTGCCTTCTTTCAGGTGCATCTTCGTCACCATCGACTCGTCGCCGACCGCGAGCACGTCGAACTGTACGCCTTGAAACTCGTTCGAATCCGCGTCTTCTGCTTTGACTATCATCGGAATCGCAACCGATAATAGGGCATTTATACTATAATATCATTCCTAGTTTATCATCCGCGTTATTATTCCGTCGAATAGTGTAGTCCCATCGCGGCATAGCTGATTGTCTCGTAAAACTGGACACTCATCAAATTATTTATAAACGATGTCGCTCTTCGGTCATCGTCTTCCGAATCGGTGTGACTGCCACCCCGCAAAAACCCGAATCCGACTACTCCAGCGCGCTTCCGGCCCGAATCACGCGCTTCTCGCCGAACTTCGGTCCGATGAACTGCACGCCGACGGGGAGGCCGTCGGTTTCGCCCGCCGGAACCGAAATCGCCGGGAGGTTGGCGAGGTTGACGGGGACGGTGTTCGCGTCCGCGAGGTACATCTGCAGCGGGTCGTCCAGACTCTCGCCGAGTTCGAACGGCGGCGTGGGCATCGTCGGACTGGCGAGTACGTCTACGTCCTCGAACGCCGAGTCGAAGTCCTGCTTGAGCCACGCTCGGGCGTCCTGTGCCTTCTTGTAGTACTTGTCGTGATATCCCGCGGAAAGCGCGTAGGTGCCGAGCAGGATGCGTCGTTTCACCTCGTCGCCGAAAGCCTCCTCGCGCGTCTCGGAGAACGTTTCGTTCCAGTTGCCGTCGAACCCTCCCGAATTGCCGTAGCGAACCCCGTCGTAGCGCGCGAGGTTCGAGGACGCTTCGGACATGGCGATGACGTAGTACGCCTCGACGGCGTGTTCGACCGAGGGAAGCGACACCTCGTGGACCGTCGCACCCTTCGCTTCGAGGTCGTCCATGGCGTCCCAGAACCGCTCGACGACGCCTTCGTCCGCCCCTTCTACGAGTTCCGTCGGGACGCCGATGTCGAGTCCGTCCACCTCGCCGTCCGCGGCGCTCGCGTAGTCGGCGTCAGCGCCTTCGTCGCGGGTCGTCGCGTCGTGGTCGTCGGGTCCGGCGATGACGTCGAGCAGGGTCGCGGCCGCCTGAACGGTCGGCGCGATGGGGCCGATCTGCTCCAGACTGTTCGCGTAGGCGACGAGGCCGTAGCGCGAGACGAGTCCGTAGGTGGGCTTGATGCCGACGACGCCACAGAACGCGGCGGGACAGCGAATCGACCCACCCGTGTCGGTTCCCAGCGCGAGTTCGGCCTCGCCCGCCGCGACCGCCGCGGCGCTCCCGCCCGAGGAGCCGCCCGGAACGCGACCCTCGGCGACTGGGTTCTCCGTCGGGCCGAAAGCGGACGTTTCGGTGGTCGTCCCCATGCCGAACTCGTCCATGTTGGTCTTGCCGACGATGGTCGCCCCGGCCTCCTTCAGTCGCGTGACGACGGTGGCGTCGTAGGGCGGGACGTACTCCTCCAGCATGGCCGACCCGCAGGTCGTCCGGACGCCCTCGGTGCTGATGTTGTCCTTGACGGCGACCGTCGTCCCGGCGAGCGGGCCGTCGTCCGCGCCGTCGATGGTCTCCTCGGTGATGAATATCTGGTCGCTCATGAGACGTTCGGCCCCTTGAAGTAGCCGTCTTCGGTCTCCGGTGCGTTGTCCAGCGCGTCGGCTTGGTCGAGGCTGGTTCGCACCTCGTCCTCGCGCATGACGTTCACGAGGTCGGCCTCGCGCTCGACCTCGGGCACCTCGTCCAGCGTCTCGAAGTAGCCAAGAATATCGGCGAACTGTCCGGCGAATCGCTCGGCTTCCTCGTCGGAAACCCCGACGCGGGCCAACCGTGCGACGTACCGAACCTCGTCCGGTCCGGGAGGCGTATCGCTCATGTGTTGACGAACCCCCGGACGAGCGGTAAGGGTTTCGATACTCACTGCCGGATAGCTGATAAAGCGGGAGGAATCACGAGTCGTGTAGGAAAATCGAATACTGCATTATTCCTGCCAAAAACCCGGATGAATCCGTCGTTTTCGAACCGAGAAAATGCCTCTTTTGCCCACCGGATTTAAGTTGCTGTACGTTCTATAAGATATGTCTATCGATTCTACGGCTCTCGTAGTGCACCATGACCCTCTGTCTGTGTTCCTGATAGTACGCCATGACTGATACACGTACCCGACCGACCGAAGAAACGGAAACAACCGGTGAGCAAACCAAGACGCAAGCCGACGAGCAACAGCGGTGTCCCGAGTGTGGCGGCCCGCTCGTCACCGACGAGGAGCGCGGTGAGCGGGTGTGTGACGATTGCGGCCTCGTCGTCGAGGAGGACGCGGTGGACCGCGGCCCCGAGTGGCGCGCCTTCGACGCCAGCGAACGCGAACAGAAGTCCCGCGTCGGCGCGCCGACGACGAACATGATGCACGACAAGGGGCTATCGACCAACATCGACTGGCGCGACCGGGACGCCTACGGCAACTCGCTCGGTTCTCGCCAGCGCGAGAAGATGCAACGGCTCCGCAAGTGGAACGAGCGCTTCCGCACCCGCGACAGCAAGGAGCGCAACCTCAAACAGGCGCTCGGCGAAATCGACCGCATGGCGAGTTCGCTCGGCCTCCCGGATACCGTTCGGGAGACGGCGAGCGTCATCTACCGCCGTGCGCTCGACGAGGACCTCCTGCCGGGGCGCTCCATCGAGGGCGTCGCAACCGGCGCGCTGTACGCCGCCGCACGACAGGCCCGAACCCCGCGGAGCTTGGACGAGTTGACGGCCGTGTCGCGCGTCGAGAAAGACGAAATCGCCCGAACCTACCGCTACATCGCACGCGAACTCGGCCTCGAAATCGAACCCGCCGACCCGAAGAGCTACGTCCCCCGCTTCGCCTCCGAACTCGACCTCTCCGACGAAACCGAACGCCGCGCCCGCTCGTTGCTCGACACGGCGACCGAGAAAGGTCTCCACAGCGGGAAGTCGCCCGTCGGCCTCGCCGCGGCCGCCGTCTACGCCGCCGCGCTCCTGACCAACGAGAAAGTCACCCAGAGCGAAGTCAGCGACGTGGCGAACATCAGCGAGGTCACGATTCGCAACCGCTACCACGAACTGCTCGACGCCGAAGAAGGCACCATCGCGCCGTAAAACCGCACGAAAATCGAATTATTTTGCGTCTTTGCCCCGTTAGCGGCCGTTCCATCGTCGCGACAGCGACGGCCCGTAGGCGAAGAAAACGATGCCCGTCCAGAGGACGGCGAAGATGACCGCGCCGCTCATCGTCGTCGTGACGTACTGGACGAACGAGAGGTCGGTCGTCAGCGGGTCGTACGTGTCGAGGATGACGTAGAACGCGAAGAGCGTCGGCACGTTCGCCAGCAGAATCGTGGCCGCGACGGCGAGCAGGTCGCCGGTCGTGGCTCCTTTTTTCGACGTCCGCGAACGGGTTCCGGTTGCCATACCGAACGGAACTCCTTCGACGGGAAAAACGGTTTCCGTCTCACGTCACGTCGCGCGAATCACCTCGCTCGCGTCTGCCGTCCGTTCACGCCACGCTGTTGCTGTCGAAGCGCGAGGCGAACGAAACGAGCGCGAACAGCAGGACGAGGACGACGGTCGTGAGCGCCATTCCGAACAGGGCCATGGAGACGGGACTCATGTCGAACAGCGAGAGGCCGAACAGCGAGAGCGTCTTTCCGCGGTTCTGTCCGGTCGCACCGACCGTGAGTCCGATCCCCCCGGCGGCGAGCACGACGGTTACCGCGGTGGCGAGGAAGATAGGGCGGCTGGAGATGATGCGGTCGCTCATCGGCGGTAATTGACACCGGTCGGGGTTAGGACTTGCTACTTCCGGTCGCAACGGGTCGGAACGAGTCGAGACGGACGGGGGTCCAAAAGAATCGAAAGTCGAGGGGGGAAACCGCGCTTATTCGGCGGCGATAACGTCGTCGATGCGGACGATCATCGTCGCGGACTCGGTGGCGCTCTCGACGGCCTCACCCTTGACGGCGGCGGGGTCGATGACGCCTTCCTCGACGGGGTTCGCGATTTTCCCGGTCTCGCCCGAGGAGATGATGCCCGCGCTGCCTTCCTCGTCGTCGTTCGCGGCGCGGAGGTCCACGAGCGCGTCGATGGGGTCCATGCCGGTGTTCTCCGCGAGGGTTCGCGGGAGGACTTCGATGGCGTCGGCGAACGCCTCGACGGCGAGCTGCTGGCGGCCCTCGATGCCCGCGGCCTCGTCGCGGACGCGACCCGCGATGCTGGTTTCGATCGCGCCAGCGCCGGGAACGACGTTCTCGGTTTCGACGGCGGAGGACACGACGTCGAGTGCGTCCTCGATGGCGCGCTCCAGTTCGTCGACGACGTGTTCCGTGCCGCCGCGGACGAAGACGGTGACGGACTGTGCCTCGTCGGCACCCTCGATGAACACGAGGTCCTCGTCGCCGTACTTCTCGACGCGGATGGAGTCGGCGTGGCCGAGTTCGTCATCGTCAACGTCGTCAGGCTTGCCCGTGCGCTTGCCGCCCGTGGACTGGGCGATGGCGCTCGTCATGTCGTCGTCCACGTCCTCGAAGGCGAGGATGCCGTGTTCGGCGAGGTACGCCGCGGTGCGGTCCTCGATGGACGAGTGCGAGAAGACGACATCGACGCCGGCGTCGGCGATGGCGTCAGCGAGTTCGCGGAGCTGGTCGTTTTCCGCGTCCATCGCGGCGGTGAGTTGCTCGACGTTATCGACGGAGTACTCGGCGTCGATTTCGGTTTCGCGGACGCCGAAGGAGCCGTCGGTGGCGAGGATGGTCGCGTCCTCGACCGAGCGCGGCATGTTCTTGTGTGCGGGTTCCGCGTCGGTGACGATGCCCTCGATGAGTTCCGTGGCGCTGGAACTCGACCCGGTTTGAGTGAGGACGCGAATCTCGTCGCGGTCGATTCCCTCGTCGCCTTCGACGCCGCGGACAGCGTTGACGACGACTTCGGCGAGGCGCTCGGTCGTGATGTCGCCGGTTCCCTTGCCGGTCATGCTGGATTCGGCGACCTGTTGCAGGAGGTCGTCGTCGATATCGACGTCGAGCGCGAGGTCGTCCACGGCTTCGAGCGCGATGTCGCGGGCGCGAGCGTAACCTTCCACGATGGTCGTCGCGTGCACGTCCTGTTCGAGCAGGTTCTCGGCTTTTGCGAGGAGTTCCCCGGCGAGCACCGCCGCCGTGGTCGTCCCGTCGCCAACTTCGTCCTCCTGTGTCTGGGAGACTTCGACGATCATCTGGGCGGCGGGGTGCTCGATGTCCATCGAGTCGAGAATCGTCACCCCGTCGTTCGTGATGACCACGTCGCCGTCGTCCGAGACGAGCATCTTGTCCATCCCGCGCGGACCGAGTGTGGTTCGTACGGCCTCGCTGACCGCTTTACCGGCGGAAATGTTGGAGGACTGAGCGTCACGACCCTGCGTCCGTTCCGTCCCCTCGCTGAGGATGAACATCGGTCGGCCGCCCATGCGTCGCTGTCCAAAGCCTGATTCTGACATACGTATAACGAATGATTGATGTTCTATATAAATCTTTTTACTCCGTTCGCCGGACGGGACGCGGTTGCGGCCATCGACCGATAGATACATGCCCGACCCTCATCGAGAAATTTTCAGATGCTGGAACTGGAGCACCGGTTTCGTGTGGTGGACGTTCACGCGCGGCTTCCCGTCGAGGAGTCCGTGACGGCGCGGGGACGAGCCATCTCGCCCGACAAACTGGAGCGCGAACTCCACCAAGCGGGCGTCGTCAGTGCGGTCGTGTTCCCCGGGCCACAGGAGGGAAACAGCTACCTCCGGGCGAACAACGCCGTCGCCCGACGGAGCGTCGAGCGCCCGTTTTTCGCGTTCGCGCGAATCAACGGTCCGCGTGACCCCGACGGGAGCGCCACGGCACGACTCAGGAACTTCAGGTCGCGCCGGAAGGACTGGCACACCTCTTCCGACGACATCGAGCAGTACGCCTACGACGACCGCTTTCACGGGTTCAAACTCGACCCGACGCGCGACGGACTGCCGGACGACGACGTGCTCTCCCGACTGGAGGACGTGAACCTTCCCGTCCTCGTCCACGCGGGCGAAGGTTTCTCCCCCGAAACTGCGGCCGACACCCTGCTCGACCGTTCCTTTCCCGTCATCCTCTCGCACTTCGGCGGATTTCCGCTGAACCGCGACCTCATGGCGGACGCCATCGACCTGCTGGACTCCTACGACAGTTGCTATCTCGACACCAGTTTCGTCCGCTACCGCGAGCAGATGGAGCGGGCCATCATGGAACACCCCGACCGCGTGCTGTTCGGAAGCGGTGCCCCGAACGCCCACCCGAACGTCGCCGTGATGGAAATTCTCACCCTCGACGTGCCCGAGGACGCGATGCGAAAAGTGTTCACCAAGAATCCCTCGCGCGTCGTCGAAGCCCTCGCACCGGAGTACGACGAGTAGCGACGGTCACTCGACCTCTGGTTCCACGTTGCGCCAGTCGTAGCGTTCGACGGCGCGGTCGGCGCGCGAGGAGAGTCCGGCGGGGTTGCGCGCCTCGCTCCTGTCGCGAAACCGTCCGAGGAACCCGTCTTTGGTCCCACCGGCGATTCCTTTAACCACTTCTTTGCCGCAACCCGCCCAGAGGGACGGTTTCGTCTCGCCCGAGGCGACCTCCACCCCGGCGGTTCGCGCGTCACGGATGGCGTCGTGGAAGGTTCGCCTGAACACCGTCAGCCGCGGGCCGTAGTTTTTCACCAGACGATAGGAGAGCGAGCGGTATTTCGTGCACCAGTCGCGTTCGACGCCCTTCTCGTCGGTCTCGTCGCGGCACACGGCCACGTCGGGCGACCACGTTATCGACCGCTCCTGTCCCGCGAGCCGATGGGCGCAGTCGCGCGCGCCGCCGGTTTCCAAGTTCTCGTCGAAGCCGTCGACCGCTTCGATGCCGTCGCGGGTGAACGCCACGTTCTCGCCCGAAAAGTAGGTCACGTCGCGTCCGGCTATCGTCCGCGTTTCGACCGTTTCGGTGGTCATTCCCGCCCGAACCATTCGATGCACCGGCCCTGTTACCACGTCCGCGCCGTCCGCGATTTCGTCCCTAATGCCGTCGTACCACGAGGCTTCGACGGTCACTTCCTGCCCGATGAACGCGACGACTTCGCCGCTCGCCTCGGCGAGTCCGGCGTTCCGCGCGACGTTCAAATTTCGGTCGGAGATCTCGACGAGCGCGCTCACGTCGGAGCGGTTACAGACCATACCGGACGTGCCGTCCGCGGAGGGCCCGTTGACTACGACGACCTCGGCATCGGGTGCGTATCGAGTAACGGCATCGAGTGCGTCGCTCAGGGGTTCGCGACCGTTGAGCGTCGGGACCACCACGGACAAGTCCATATCCGCTTTTCAGATACCGAGTACGTAAAAGCAATTCGGCACGCGTCCGACTCACTCGACGCTCGTGTTCCAGTAGGAGACGGACGCGAGTTGGTCACCGATCATCGTGTCACCGATAGCGGTGTCCATATCCCGGATACGCGACGCCACCACGTCGGGGATTTTTCGGTAGAAGCCGTAGGGGAGTACCCAGTCGTGGTCGGAATCGACCAGCGACAGACCTGTCTCCCCGAGGAGCTTCTGGACGTCCTCGAGCGAGTACAACCGCGACCCCATCGGCAGCAACCAGTTGTAGAGGCTTCGCGTGCTCGGCCCGGCGAACGTATCGAAGAAAACCTGATCCTTCGAAACGCGACGCATCTCGCTCAGGAACGAGGCCGGCGTGTTCGCGAGGTGGAAAAACCGCATGGCGAACACGGTGTCGAAGTGGTCGTCCGGGAACGGAAGACGGGCGGCGTCGCCGCGCATGAACTCCAGATGGTCCGCGACACCGGCGTTCCGAGCCTTGTGACGACCCTGTTGGAGCATCGCGGCCGAAATGTCGAGTCCAACGATGTCCGCGCCACGCTCGGCGAGCATGACGGTAAACCGGCCGGTTCCGCAGGCTATTTCGAGAACGCGTTTTCCCTCGACCGGACCGATAGCGTCGAGGACGGCTTGCTTCTCGCGGCGGTCGATGAGTCTACCGCCACGGGAGAATCGCTTCTCTTCGTATTCCTCGGCCACCTCCGTAGCCTGATACCACTCCTGTCCCTTCACACTTTCTTCGTCTGAAGAACCTCACCCGAGGGATAAAACGGTACTGGAAGTGGATAGACGGACGGGGGAACGCCTTTGCACGTCCGGCGCGTACCCTATGCGGGGTTTCGAATGCCGACCTGTAACCACTGTGACGGCGAGTTCACCGCGGACGACCTCGTTCGTCACGAATACGAGAGAGTCATCGTCGTTCACTGCCCGGACTGCGGGTGCGTCCTCGGACAGTACAACCGCCACAGCGGACCGCCGAAAACCGACCGACGACGGTAACCACTCGTCGCGCATCGGCCGATTTGCCCGTCGGTCTCTCCGTGTATCGACCTAACCGCCCGTCGGTTCATCCCCCCGTGACCACGCGGTCGGGACGAATCCGAATGATGACCCGCGGACCGTCCTCCTCACCGAGGTTCGGGTACTCATCGCGGTCCATGTACCGTCGGGTGAGTTCGTTGATGTGGTCTACCGCGCCGTCCTCGGTGACCTCCTCGACTTCGCCGCGAACCGAGACGAACCGGTACGGGTCGTCCGGGTCGATGATGGAAAGGCCGACCTTCGGGTTTCGCTGTACGTTTCGCTCCTTCTGGCGACCTTCGGCGGTGTTCACGAGGAGGTGGTCGCCGTCGTAGCCGACCCAAACGGGCGTCACCTGCGGCGTTCCGTCCGGCATGACGGTCGCGAAGTTGGCGAACGTTTTTCGCTCGAACAAGTCTCGAAACTCCTCGGGTATCGATTCCATAGCGGGTTCACGTCGGGAAGAATCCTGTACCTTCCCCCCGACGTATCACTCTGACTAAATGTGATATTATGACGTTTAAGGTGTGGATATTGTATGAACACACCTATAGCCAACGTTTACCACCATGCCGTGGTCGCATGATATACATGAGCACGACTGTAGCAGAACCAGCGCGCGATTTCCGTGAACGACTCCGCGAACTCCCCCCCAGCGCCAAACTCGTCGCCAAGGTTCTGGAGACCGAAGAACCGCTGACGCAAGGCGAACTCGCCGAGGAATCCCTTCTCCCCGACCGGACCGTCCGCTACGCGCTGACCCGACTCGAAGAACAAGACCTCATCGTCTCGCGTCACAGTTTCCGCGACGCACGGAAGCAAGTTTACCTCCTGAACAACTGATCCGTTCGCTTCCCACCTCCCACCTCCCGGTTTTCTCGCCATCGGTTTTCGGACGTTTTTCCCGTCGTCTTCCGCCGTCGTGACCACGAACGACTTTTGTCGCTGGCGTTCCTCGCCGCGGACGTGAACGCTATCACCGTCCCCACCGAGACGCTGGCCCCGCACGGGGAGACGAACGCCTACGTCGTCGATACCGTTCTCATCGACCCGGCGGGGCGGACGGCCGAACTCGACCGGGCGGTCGGTGGCGTCGAACACGTCGTCCTCACGCACACCCATCCCGACCACGTGGGCGGCGTCGCGCATTACGCCGACGCCTGCGATGCGACCGTCTGGGCGCGACAGGGCCGCGAGGAGCGCTTCGAGCGCGCCACGGGCGTCGCCCCGGACCGAACGTTCCGCGGGGGGACGACCGTCGGCCCGCTGACCGTCATCGAAACGCCGGGACACGCCCCCGACCACGTTGCGTTCGCCACGGACCGCGAAATCGTCGCAGGCGACCTCGCCGTCGCGGACGGGAGCGTCGTGGTCGCCGCCGGGGAGGGCGACTTGCGCGCCTACCTGACCTCGCTCCGGCGACTGTACGCGCGGAATCCCGCGGTGCTCCATCCGGGCCACGGCCCCGCCATCGAGAACCCGCGACGGACGATTCGACGACTCATCGACCACCGACTGCACCGCGAAGAGCGCGTGCTCGACGCGGTTCGAAGCGGTGCCCGGACGCTTCCTTCGGTGACGGACGCCGCCTACGACAAGGACATCAGCGCCGTCAGGGAGTTCGCGGAGAAAACCGTGGCGGCCCACCTCGAAAAGTTGGCCGTCGAAGGGGACGTCACGTGGGATGGCGAACGCGCTCGTTCGACGTGAAAGAAAAAGCCCACAACCGTTTTCCCTCCGCACGCGAACCATCACGCCGTGGAAACTCTCGAAGCCGAACTGGAACGGGCGAAGTCGCTCGACGTAACCGACCTCGCGGACGCGATCGAGGACATCGGGTTCGAGTGCACGCGCTGTGGTGCCTGCTGTACGAGCGAAGCGGACGACCCGCACACTGCGACCGTCTTCCCCGACGAAGTGCGCGAATTGCAGGAGACGACCGAGTACGACTTTCGGGACGTGGCCCGACCCATGCCCTTCGGTCTGACCGAGGACGGCGGCGAGACGTTCGAGTGGGCGCTCCAGACCGACGACTGCGGCGACTGTCGGTTTTACGAGGACGGAATCGGAGCGTGTTCGGTCCACCCCGACCGACCGCTCATCTGCCGGACGTACCCCTTCAGCGTGGCGCTCGGCGGGACGAGCCAGCCGATGGGCGACCCCGTGGACGAGTCGGGAGTCGTCCGCGCCCACGAGTGCGAGGGCCTCGGCCGCGACATCGACAGAGAACACGCCGAAGAACTCGCGGCGGCGCTCAAGGAACGTGCCGTCCGCGAACTCGAAGAGGCCATCGGCGTGCGCGACAACTACGACCCCGCGAACCCCGACCCGGGCGAAATCGTCGTTCACGACTCGGAAGGCGCGAAGAACCCCGACGGAACAGCGTACGAAAGCTGAGGACATCCCCGAGAGGACGACACCCTCCGACAGCGAGCGGCAGGCGCGAACGGGGTGAGTGCCGCCGCGAGCGATAGGCCGGTGATACAGCCGCCAGAAACCCGCCGGTGACACAACCGTGGAAGCTAGCAACCCCTCCGGAAAATCTCCGATTTTCCGGGCCGAGGAACCTCCAACGGAGTGCCCTTGGCACGACGGACGGAGGTGACGACGGCTTTTGGTCCAGCTTTTTCCAAGGAGGAAGGCCGAATCCGACGCGAACAGCGTCGGATTCGGCTCCCGACTGCAGAAAAAGCTGGTGTTCGATAATTCTATAATGGTTGACTACTTGGATTCATGTGGAGGTCTACGACCCTTGGAAATCTCTGACAAGCTCCTGTGTCTGTTCAGCGCTGATGTTACTCTCAAAGGCGACGAGTATGTCGTCTCAGTTCCACGACGTGAAATCGACACGGGTTCAGTCGAACCGGGAGAAACCTACCGTGTCGCGCTTATCTCGCGGGAGACGGAAGAAGAATCGGACGACGAGCAAACAGCGACGACGACAACACAATCGAGTGCCAACACCGGCTCCGTCTCGTCGGAACCACAGCCACCCGTCGAGGCCGGAGAAATCCGCTACGTCGAAGTCGAGGACATCGGCAAGCAGGGCGACGGTATCGCCCGCGTCGAGCGGGGTTACGTCATCATCGTCCCCGGCGCGGAAATCGGCGAGCGCGTAAAGGTCGAAATCACGGAAGTCAAGTCGAACTTCGCCGTCGGCGAAATCATCGAAGAAGAGTTCTAAACGACCTTTTATCGAGGGTCGCTCGCGACCTTCGATAAAAAGCTCGACCAAAAGCACGCCGCTTTCATTTTACATTGGAAGAGCTTCGCTCTTCCATGCGCCATTCAAGCGGCGGCCCGCTCGTTCGTTCCTCACTCGCGGTGGTATCGCTGGTCACTAGCGGGTGTGTCACCGGCTGACTTCTGGTGGGTGTGTCACCGGCCTACCGCACCCTCGCATCCGCGGCTCGCTTCGCTCGCCGCCGACGCTCGGTCGCTGTGAAAACCGTCGTCGGTCAGTCCGCGTTTCTGGAGACGCTCGCCCCGGCGTACTTGCTGAGGTCCACGTCCACCGTCTCGGCGAGGTCGTCCGGCGTCTCGTAGGGGCGGTTGACGATGACGTTTCCGGCGCGCTGTTTGCCGAGACCGGGAATCGCGGTGAGTTCGTCCATCGTCGCGCTGTTCACGTCCAGCGGGTACGGCACGCCAGTGACGGAGCGATAGCCGTGGTCCACGACGGCCACGTCGATGGTTCGGCCGAGTTCGCGCTCGCCCGGAATCCCGACCAAGAGCGGATAGGTCCCCAACTGGCGTCCGAAGGTTCGCCCGTCCTTGTGGTATTCGAGGTGGACGTTCGGCAGCACGGTCCCCGGCGGGGCGACCCGCTGGAGCATCGGGTTGTCTATCTTCTCGCGGACCTCGCTCTTGTACTGCTTGAACAGTCGCTTGTGGTCGTCGGCGATGTCCGTCCCCACCGAGTTCATCTCCGTGCCCGAGAACGCCATGACCTGCCGGATGTTCACCCGCCGGAGCATCAGCCCCTCGTCGTAGACGCGCTGGAGGAACTCGCGGTTGTGGTCGAACGTCTCTTTTCGCTCGCCCTTCAGGCCGTGAAGCAGGTTAATTCCGGGGAGCAGTTTCGGCAGTCGATTCGCGGCGTCCGGGCCGTGCGTCGGAGCGTCGTCGGGCGATTCTCCGGGTCGCCAGCCCGCCTCCTCGTTGACGATTTTCACCGCCTCGAAACACTCCTCGGCGGTGACGTTCAGGTTGTTCTGCTCCTGCACCACCGGGTCGGCCGATTCGAGACCGAACGCGGCGGTGTCGCCGGGCGTGTTGTGCTCGGCGATGACGCGAATCCCCTCGCGGGACGGTTCGGGCCACTCGACGATGGTGATGGGATTCATGTTGTCGAGGTGGAGCGTCCCGAGGTCCGGCGCGACTTCACGAATCCCGCCGTACAACTCGCGGAGCGCGTCCGGGTTCGGCTTCTCGCCGTCCCCGCCGTAGGCAAGGATATCGGCCTGTCGCCCCAGTCGGAAGTGGCGGACGCCGCGGTTCGAGAGGCCGTCCACCTCCGCGACGACGGACTGGGGTTCGCGGAACGACGGGTTGCCGTACAGCGGTTCCGTGCAGAACGAGCAGCGGTAGGGACACCCGCGCGAGGTCTCCATCTCGCAGATGAGGTAGTCGGGATGGTTGGGGTGCTGTTCGACCACGAACGCGCCCGCTTCCGCCCAGCGGTCCACCTCCTCGTTGTCCCGCATTCGATTGTTGTACCCCTCCAAACCGCTGTCCACGAGGTCGAAGGCGGCGGCTTCCACGTCGCCCTTCGCCACGAAATCGAAGTCGAGGTCGTCGCGCTCCGTTTGGGTTCCGCCCGCGTTCTCGTCCCCGACGCCGAACTTCACGGGACCGCCCATCAAACTGGTCCCGTCGGCGGTCCACGCCATCTTCCGCACCTCGTCCGGTTCGGCGGGCGTCCCGCCGACGTACTTGCCGGGAACGGTCATCCCGCCGATGTAGACGAACAGGTCGGCGTCGGCCACGTCCGCCCACTTCGCGTTGTCCTCCCGGAGTTCGTCGATGGTGTGGTACGTGATCCGTTCCTCCGGCACCCCCGCATCCACGAGCGCCCCGGCGGTGTAGCGCGGGTACGTCGAGATGTACGGCGGCACGCCGAAGTGAGCCGGTTCGTCGACGTAGCCGTCCACGAGCGTCACGTCGAGGGTCGCGGGGTCGGTCATACCCGCTTTTGCGACCGGACGGATAAAACGGTGACTACCCGCTACGATAGCGCGGAGGTGGTTTCTCGCGTCGGTTGCCACGAAACGACGACCGACACACCGTGACGAGACCCATTCTACCGTTCCACTGTGGCGCGCGCTGGCGGGACGACGCGGCCAGCGAGGTTTCGGAGAAACCTCTGGGTGAGCGGTGTAACCGCGAACCCGCCTCCGGCGGCGTCGTCCCGGTGAAGTCGCGCGAGGGATGAACGGAACGAAGTGGAGTGAATCGGTTGGGGAGGATGTGGTTGTCGCGGTTGCGGTGCGGTAGCGGGTGGGGGCTCTTAACGTCTGCTCCGTAGCAACGGTCGGTGTAACCTCGGAACCAAACCCAGTTCATGGCGACGCAAATTCTGGTCGAAGTCCGCGCGTTTATTTTCGTCCGGGACGTATCGTCGCGTATGCCCGCGACGCTTGAGGTCAAATGCACGGACGACGGCTGCGAACTGGACATGTTCGAGATGCACTACACCTACGACATGCCGGATGACGTCGGCGTGAACGACTTCCAGTGCCCGTACTGTGGAGAAACCGACTGCCTCGAAGCAATCGAACTATGACGCTCCGCGACCTCGGGCGCTCGACCGTGACGGCCGTCGCGTCGAAAGTCGGCCGCGCCGCGAGCAAAGTACAGGAATCCCGGCCGATTCCGTCCGACCTGCTCGAAAGCGAGGACGCCTATCTCATCGTCTTCGACGCGGCGGGAGCGACCGGCAGCGACGTGCAGGTCCGGTTCGTCCGGGATTCCGTCCTCGTTCGAATCGACCGGTTCCGAGACTTCCACGAGGGATTCGACATGGTGTTCCCCGGCCGCGGGATGTCCCTCGACGGACAGGTCGAACTCCCGGCGGACGCCGAAGTCGACCCGAAAAAAGCGACGGCGACGCTGACCGACTCGGGCACCCTCCAAGTCACGGTGCCGAAAGCCGAGTGAAGAGCGGCTTTCGATACGTCTCAGTTTCCGACGCGTCTCCGTTTTCGATACGTCTCTGTTCCCGACGATTCCATTTTTGACGACACTTCTCTTTCGAGTTCCTCAGTCGACGGCCATCCCTTCCACGATTTCGAACTCCTCGTCGCCGGTGAAGCGCTTCGGGTCGAACTCGGGGATGCCGCCCTCGCCGAGCACGTCCTCGGCGATGGCTTCGCCGAGCGCGGGAGAACGCATGAATCCGTGGCCCTGCCAGCCAGCGGCGACGTAGCAGTTCGGTCGGAGTTCCCCGATCAGCGGGTCGTAGTCGGGCGTTGCGGTGCAGAGGCCCGCCCACGCTCGCTCGATGGTCGGGTCGTCCGCCCCGAAATCGAGCCGATGGGCGAGGCGTTCGTGCATCGCCGTTTCGAACGCGGCATCGCTCGCGTGTTTCCAGTCGGTCGGATCGCTTTCGACTTCCTCCGTTCCGTCACCGGCGAGCAGACCCTCGGGATGCGGACGAAGGTAGTAGCCCTCCGTGGCGTCGTACAGCATCGGCGTGTCGGCGTCGAACGCACAGGTGAGCGCCTGCACGCGGTAGGGTTTGAGCGCGACGGGAATTCCCCCCTCCGCCAGCACGCGTTTCGTGTGTGCGCCCGCCGCGACGACGATGGCGTCGAACGGTTCGCCGTGGTCGTCGTCCGGGAAAATCTGGGGTTTCCCGTCGGCCGCCGTGCCGTCGAGTCGGACGCGAACCTCGGTCTCGGTTCGAACCTCCGCGCCGTTCTTCTCGGCTTCCGCGGCCATCATCCGCGCGTAGCTTCCGGGGTCGGTTCGCCCGGTGTTCCGAGCGATGGCGGCGACGCCGATGTCCTCGGCGTTCAGCGCCGGGTACCGCTCTTCGAGTTCCGAGGCGTGGATGAACGCGACGTCTCGCCCGTGTTCGCGCATCCGAGGCACCTGCTCGCGGATGGCCGCCGCGCGCTTCTCGTCGCCCGTGCGTGCGAACCAGACGTAGGGCGTCTCTACGAACTCGAATCCGCCGGTGCCCGAGAACTCGCGGAAGCGTTCGATGGCGCGCGCACCGACGCGGGCGTCCTCCGGGGCTGCGAAGGCGTCGTAGAGCACGCCCGCCGCTCTGGCGGTGCTCTCCCCCTCGTTCGGAATCGTCCCCGCCTCGAACAGCGTCACGTCGGCTCCGCGGACAGCGAGGTCCCGCGCGGCCGTCAACCCGACGGCACCGCCGCCGACGATACCGACGTTCATCGGTGGTCCTCGGGCCAGAGGTGGTCGATATCCTGCTCACCGAGCCACTCGACCAGCGCGGCGAGTTCGTCGCTCGATGCGTCGAGCAGTCGCGCACCGGCCTCCCGCGACCCCCTGGTCGGCTGGCCGACGACGCCGCTCTCGGAGAAGTCGGCCGTATCGAAGCCGACGTTCGCGCCGTGGACGTCCTCGCCCCACGCGTCGTTCGCGCCCGCCTCGGCCGCTTCGAGCGCCGCCTCGCGGACGAGTTCCTCGGCGACTTCGAGGAGCATGCTCGTCTCTATCTCGTCGGCGTGCGTGATTCCCATCCCGAACTCGTCTTCGAGCACGTCGCCGATTCCACCCCACCAGTTCCACGGAACGGCGTAGGCCACTTCCTCGCGGCGGACCCGGCGCGCGACGCGCCGGAGCGCGCCGTCGTTACCGCCGTGACCGTTCACGATGACGACCTTCTGCACGCCGTGGCTGGCGATGCTGGACACGATGTCCGTCACGTAGTCCTCGAACGTCGCCGGGTCGGTCCAGAGGGTGCCGTCGAACTGGCGATGGTGTTCGCTGACTCCGACCGGAACCGTCGGGAGGAGAACGACGTTCTCGCGGTCCCCGAGCGTGCCCGCGACGGCCTGTGCCGCCATGAAATCCGTACCGAGCGGGAGGGCGGGGCCGTGCTGTTCGACGCTTCCCGTCGGGAGCAGTGCAACGTCCACGTCCGAGAGCGCATCGCGGGCCGTGGTCGTCGTCTCTTCGGCAAGTCGACTCATGACGCTGTGATTGCAGTCGCGGTATTTGTAACTGGGTGTCGCGGCGAACGGGCAACGCTCGCAGCGAGCGGAAACGCGGCCGAAGACCGCGAAAAAGCTTAGCGGTCGAGGAACGAGTCGATGCCCCGGGCGGGATAGCCGACCACGAGGTCCACGCCGGTCGCCTTCAGTTCCTCGACCCGCTCGCCGACCTCGGTGGCCGTCCCGACGAGCGCGAAGTCGCGGCTCGCCGCGGAGAGCACGTTTCGAGCGCGACCGTCGGCGCTGGCATCCGTCGGCGCATCGTCAGGGAGCGCCCGCGCCACGGGTTTGCGCCGGGCGACGTACGCGCCCACCGCGTCGAGTATCGCGTCCTCGTCGTCGGTGAGGACGGTCGGCGCGTACACCGCGACCGTCCCGTCGAACCCGGCGGCGCGAAGTGCGCGCACGTCGCGGGTCGTCGAGCGGGACAGCAGTTCGAACTGCGTCGCCCCCGTCGCCGTGGCGACGCGTTCGATACCCTCCGTGCCGACCCACCCGTCAGGGGACCGCTCCAGCGCGGCCCCGAGTCGAGGCGCTATCGCCCGACTCCGTTCGTCCTCGGTGAGATAGGCCGAGTGTCCGGCGACGAACACCGTTCCGACGCCGTCCGGCAGTCGGCCGAACAGCGAGTCGTCGCCGAGCGGGTCGAACCCGTCCGCCCGGACGGGGACGGTCATCAGCACGTTTTTCTCCGCCGCCAGTTCGCGGAGCGTCTCCGTGTCGGGGAGGTGCTCGCGGCCCTCGTAATCTATCGTCACCGTCTCGAACGGCATCGAGTGCGCCCGACGCACGTCACACTCTGCGGGTTTGAGCGCGGCGGCGTCGAGGCCCGTTCGAGCGAGGGCGTGACTACTGGCTAGCATGTACTATCACCTCTCGCAGTCAGAAGTAGTCGATTACTGTTCTCGCGGAACGCGATCCATCGTCTGTGCGACCATAATCTCCGTAACGCCACCGAGGTCAAAAGGCTGTCGGCAGTGGCAACGATTCGAGGGACACCGGAGCGTGGTGGCATCGCGCCGTTCTCTATCGAAGCCGATAGTCCGATTCGGTGCCACCCCGTGTGGTTTGGTGTCTATCTGTTCAATTTAGTGGATATCTCATCGAGTCAGTAGGAATTGATGGTGTTCAGTAGAATTCGGTATCAAATAGTATCATAATGTACAAGTTGGTGAAGTGCAGTAAAATTTAGTATTCCCGCTTCGGGTCGGGTGTTCGTTTGACGGTCCGGCGCTCGTCCGAGTCCCGTCACTCGCCCTGCATCGGGACGTAGCGTTGAATCGCGGGGACTTCGACGCCGAGCGCCCCCTCGATGAACTCGATGAACGCGCCGTCTTCCGGTTGGAGACCACCGGCGAGGGTGACGGCGGCGAGGCCGACGAGTCCGGTGCAGACCAGGAAGACGGGGAGCGTCAGCAGGGAGAGCGTCAGCCAGCGCCCCGCGAGGAGACCGACGGGGAACAGGACGAGCGGCAGGACGACGTACGTCCGGTTCGTGTGCGTGGAGAACGGGGTAATTCCGCACTTGGTCAGGAGGACGACGTTGAGCGCGAGGTTGCGGACGACGTAGGCCCCCGACGACGCGACCGCGGCACCGACCATCCCGTACGTCGGAATCAGGAGGAGGTTCACGGCGAAGTTGAGCGCGAGCGTGAGGATATCCACCCCGAGGATGGCCTTCGTGTGGCCGAGCGCGGCCAGCGTCGTTCGGTTTCTCCCCGCCGCAGCGCTCGTGAAGAAACCGACAGAGAGGAGCGCGAGGACGATACCGCCGCCCGTGTATCCGGACCCGAAGAAGAGCGAGAGCACGTCGTCCGGGAAGACGGTGAATACGAGAAAGGCGGGGAAGGTGAGGACGTAAATCCACTTCGTCGTGATGCGATAGATGCTCGTCACCTCCTCGCGTTCGCCGTCCGCGTCGAGGCGGGACGTGAGCGGCAGGTAGAGGTAGCCGAACGAGGAGATGACCATGAGCAGGCTGTTCGCCAGCGGGTACGCCGCGTTGTACACGCCGACCTCGTTCGAGGTGCGAAACTGGGCGAGCATGAGAGTGTCCATCCGCGTCAACAGGATGGAGAGCACCATCGTCACGATGAGGGGTGCCGAGTAGGTGAGCAGTTCGCGGGTGTGGGTCCGAACCGGTCCGACGAGACGGACGAGGCGGTTCGAGAGGAGGTAGACGACGAGGAGCGTTGCTAGCGTGGCGGCGAAGTAGGCGTACCCCACCGACACGAGGTCGAAACCGCCCGCGACCAGCGCGACGAGCAGGACGATGCGGAGGCAGGGGTGGAGGAAATCCTTCGTGTACAGTTTGTAGCGCGTGTTCTCCATCCCCCGGAGCGCGCTCACGCCGACGGTCAGGCCGACGCTGACCGGAATCGTGAGGACGAACAGGCGGAGCAACTCGCGGGCGACGTTCGTCTCGAACAGCGCGATGGCGATGCGGTTCACGTTCAGGTACAGGACGAGGCTGACGGCGAGGCTGACGGCCAGCGCGAACCCCAGGCCGAACAGCCACACGCCGCGAACGTCCCGGGCGTCGTCGTACCGGGAGACGAACCGCGGAATCCCGTCGTTCAGCCCGACGAGCGAAATCGTCGTTCCGATGGTCATGATGGCGAGCGCGATGGTCACCTCGCCGTACAGTTGCGGCGAGAACCAGTGGGCGATGACGATGCGTTCTATCAATCGACCGACGGACGCGACGACGACGCCGACGACGATGAGCACCGAACTCGACAGCAGTTTCGAGAGGTGGGAGTCACTCGTCGCCATTCGAAACGGAAGAAACGGAGGGACACACGTTCGGCGAACGACCGGGGCGTTCGAATCGGGGCCGTCGGAGTCGTTTCACTCGCGGTCGGTCGAGTTCTCCTTGCATTCTCGGGGTCACGGTTGGACAACCAACGCGTCCGTGTGGCTTTGTTATAGGGACCGTACGCCGGAGTAATCGCCCTCAACCGCACGGTCCGGTCCGCCATCGACCACACCACGTGAAGGATAGTCATGATATTTTCACACAATCATGGAGTTCGTTGTGACCTTCACATCGGTTGATACGTACAGCGCGACACCGAAAGAATATTAATCGGCCTCTTTGCATTGAAGACCGCATGGCACGCGATTGCAGTACGACAGCAGACGATAGTCGTGCGGATAGCGATTCCGTCGACCGTCGTTCGTATCTGAAGTTGACCGGTGCGGCTGCGGTTGCCGCGGCTGGTACGGGTATGGCGACCGGCGTCACGGCGGCAAAAGAGTACGAAACGATCACGATTCCCGCGAACACGGCGAAGCAGTTCACCGTCGGCAGCGGCGAGACCTTCGAGAACAAGCTCATCGATATCAGCGCGTCGGGCGCGGACGTTCGCATCGTCGCGAGCGGCTCCGACTGGACGATTCGCAACGTCGGGGTCACCGGCGAGGCCGACACGAGCGGCCCCCACTCGCCGGGAAAGAACCTCGGCGGCTATCCCAACCTCATCACGGCGTCGGGTACCGGAACCATCGAGCACGTCTACCTCGGTGACGGCGTTTCGGGCGACATGGTTCGCAAGGGCGCCATCGGGATTCCGAAGTCCTTCGCGGGACACATCGACATCACCGAAGTCACGATGAACGGCTGGACCGGCAACGCGATTTACGCGGGTGGCGCGGCGAAATCGAGCGGCGGCGGCGGAACGCTGGCGTTCGACCGCTGTCTCATGAAGAACAACAACATCAGCCACCTCCGCATCGCGACGGACGGCACGACGGTGAAAAACACCGTCATCTACAACACGAACGACGTCCCGCTCCACCCGATAAACGGCGGCGTCGTGAACTCCCGCGGCGTCTACGACGGCTACGGGACGGAAAGCGACGTGGTGACGTTCGAAAACTGCGACATCGACTGCACTGACTCGAACACGAACGGCGCGGCCTCGGCGCTCGTCGCGGCGCACACCACGTTCAAAGTGAAGAACTCGCAGGTCAAGGGTAGCCTCATCGGCAACGTCGAGACGACGAACGTCGGCAGTAACCCCTCGCACGAAGCGCCGACCGGCGCACCCACGACGGCGAAGGACGCCGCGACCGGTTCGACCTCGACTAGCAGCAGTTCGCCGAAGAAACGGAAGGGAAAGCAGGCGAAGACGACCGAACAGGCGAAACAGAGCGAGAAGAACGGGAAGAAGGCCAAAAAGGCCAAGAAAACGAAGAAGCAGAAGAAGGCCAAGAAGGCGAAGAAGGCCAAGAAGGCGAAGAAGGCCAAGAAAAACAAAAAGGCCAAACCGAGCGACCCGACGATGAACCACGCGTCGGCCTCCGCCGCCGCGCCCGATTCGGCGGACTACTGTTTCACCTACAACGGTCGTCGCTACTGTTTCGACTTCCATCGCCTCCGGCGGTTGCTGTTCGGCATCCGCTGAGAACGACCCGAAAACGTGGGAACGTATTTTTCGACGCGTAGGGGGGCCGTACCGTCGCGGAACGCGGTCATTGACGAAATCACGGCGAGCCATCGCGTCCGGACGGGAACGTCTCGGGGCGTGAACTCCGGCGGGAACGTCGTTCCAACGACGCATAACAAAGTGCAATTAACCCGTCGAGCAGGTAAATGAGCAGTGGTAATCGACTGCACCAACGCGGCGTCGAAACCCCGCAAACGGAACACGACAGCGGCGACGTGCGTTGGCGGGTGGACGAGCGAGCGGAAGAGTTGAGCATCGGCATGTACTACCGGAAGGCCGGAACGAGGGACGCGGGCGGCGTCGTGATGTACGTTCAGGAACTCCTCGACGCGCTGTCCGCCCACCAGTCGGCCTACCTCTACACGGAGAACGGTGAGTTGACGCCGAAGATGCGCACGACGGACGCCGAAATCGTCCCGCTGTCGGTGGCGGGCGCGCTCGATTCGCTCTCGTCGCGCGTGCTTCCCGGACTCGCGGAGACGCTCGTTCCCCTCCTCGGCGCGATACGCGACGGGACGATACGGCACATGAACGAGACGCTGGACGTGCTCGTGACCCACAACTATCTGGACGACCTCGTCCTCTCGAACCTCCTCGACGTGCCGGTGGTTCGTGTCTTCCACGGCTTCGAGCGAACCGGCTTGGGAACGACCGCACACGGGTTGCTGTCCGACAGTTACTCGATAGTGAATTCGGTGCAGACGAGCGCGGAGTTCGTCGAGGAGTTGGGACACGAACCGGATGGCATCGTCTATCCCGGCGTCGATACCGACCTGTTCCACCCCGACGCGCCGCCCGTCTTCGAGCGAGACGCGCCGTCGGTGTTGTTCGTCGGCCGGTTCGTGGAGTCCAAGGGCCTCTTCGACCTCATCGACGCTCTCGCGGCGGGACGCGGCGCGGGGACCGAGGACGTACACCTGTCCATCGTCGGCCGCGGCGACCGCGAGGCGGTGGAACGGAGCGTCGAACGGCACGGGTTGGAGTCGTCCGTTACCATCGTCGGGTCGGTGCCGCACGACGACCTCCCCGGCTACTACACCGCCGCGGACGTGGTGTGTTCGCCCTCCCACTACGAGAGCTTCGGCATGGTCAACATGGAGGCGATGGCGTGTGGCACCCCCGTCATCACCACGACCGTCGATGGCGTCACGGAGTACGCCATCGACCGCGAAACCGCCCTGCTCGTCCCCCCGGAGTCCCCGGACGCCATCGCCGACGCGATAGCGACGGCCGTCGATTCGGCCGAGTTACGGACCCGCCTCGCGACCCAAGGCAGGGCGGTCGCGGAGCGCTATTCGTGGGAACAGTCCTCGAAACGGCTCGCGGACCTGTGTTTCGACATCGTGGACGGTAACTGAGTTCACGGGTCGGATTCTGCCCGCGCCGGAACCGCCCGCGTCGCCGTCGCCTTGAACGAGGCGACGACGTCCGCACCGGATTCCAACCCCAACCGCTCGACGCTCGTGGTCGTGACGAGTGCCCGTAACGGCGTCTCGCCGCCCACGTCGACCGCGACGCGGGCGATTCGCTCCCCCTCCTCGACCGACCGAACCGTCCCCGAAAACTGGTTTCTTGCGCTCGTCGCGTCGCCGGTCGGCGCGGCGTTCGAACTGTACAGCGTCACCACGTCCGAGCGGATACAGACCTCCACCGCGTCGGTGTCCGCCGGAACGAGCGCCCGGACGATTCCCACGTCGGTTTCCGCGAGGCCGAACTCGCCGTCCCGCTCGGTGACGGTTCCGGCGAGCACCGTCTCGTCCACCTCGGCGAGCCCCGAGGACTCCGCCGTGAGTCGCCGAAACCGCTGGAGAAGTCGGCGCGCTCCGTCGGTCAACGTGCTACCACCGCCGGACGACCCGCCGCGTTCCCGGCGGACGAGCGGTCCGAAACCCTCCTCCAAGGTCACGATTCGACGCTGTGCGTGGGCGTACGACCGGCCGAGTGCGGTTGCCGCCGCGTTGAGCGATCCGTGTTCGTCGATGGCGCGGAGCAGGCGGACGTCCCGCTCGTCGAAGGCAACGTCGTCGGCGACGAGTTGTGCGTCGAACGTCGCCCGTGGTGTCCCGTCGTGCATCGTCACGTCTCCCGTCGCACGCCGCGGTACATCAGTTCTCCGACCTCCCGGCTTCGAACCCGTCCGCCGCGGCGTGCAGTCGTTCGAGGCGCGTTTCGAGCGGCGGATGCGTCGCCAGCCACGGCGAGTCGGCGGACCCCGACGCCGCCGCCTCCGCGTCGGTCGCGATTGAGAGCGGGACGATGGCGCGCTCCGGCGGGATGTCGTAGGCGTCCCGCATGTCCGTCGGGGGTCGCGCGGCCGTCGCGTCGTACAGCGTTCGGAGCGCCGACGCGAGCGACCCCGGATTCCCGGTGATTCGAACCGCGCCCCGGTCGGCCGCGAGTTCGCGGTACCGCGACAGGAGCGCGAGGAGGAGCCGCCCGACGAAACTGAACGCGGCCGAGAGCGCGAACGAGGCGGCGAAAAACAGCCCGACGAGCGGGTGGGCACCCCGCTCCGCGTCCAGCGCCCAGTGTTTGTCGGCGTATCGGCGCACCCGCAACGCGATTCGCAGGGGAACCGACGCGAGGGTGACGACGAGGAAATCCCGGTGGCGGACGTGGGCGAACTCGTGTGCCAAGACGGCTTCGAGTTCGTCGGGCGAGAGCGCATCGAGCAGCGCCGTGGTCACGACGATGGTCGCGCTCTCGGGCGAATAGCCTGTCGTGTAGGCCGTCGGGACGTTCGAGCTTCGGCACTCGATGTCCGGCCGCGGCACCGACAGCTGGCTGGCGATTTTGGTCGCGCGCGACTCGACGTTCGCCGGAACGTCCGCGACTACCGGGTCGGCGTCCTCGTCGTCCGAGTAGTCCGTCAGGTCGCTGTTCGCGTAGCGCTCGATGCAGTAGAATCCGAGCGCGCTCAATCCGCCTGCCAACCCGCCCATGACGAGAACGACGGTCATCGTCGTCCCCGTGAACAGCGCGACGAACCGAGCGGTTTGCGTGGCGATGAACCAGACCGTGACCGGGATGGCGACCGCGAAGCAGACGATGAGTCCCATCGTGGCGACCATCCGAACCTGCAATCCCCTGTCCGGTTTCCACGTCATAGCAATAAAATCGACGCGAACGGTCATGTACGTTTTCCAATTTCGCTGAACTGTCTGGAAGGTCCGTCCCGCTCGACCCCCGTCCTCAGTCCGAGCGGCGGTGGACCGTCATCGGAATCTCCTTCTTCGGGCGGGCGGTGATGGTCGCCATCAGGTCCAGTTCGGCCTCGGGCGCGAGTTCGATGTGGAACTGCTGGTAGATGGTGGCGAGCAGGAGGCGCGCTTCGAGCATGGCGAAGCGGTCGCCGATACAGCGCCGCGGTCCCGCGGCGAACGGGAAGTACGCGAGTTTCGGGAGCGACTTCTCGAACTCGTCGGTCCAGCGCTCCGGGCGGAAGGCGAGCGGATCGTCGTACCAGCGCGGGTCGCGGTGGACCACCCACTGGTTCATCTGCACCGTCGCGCCCGCCGGAATCTCGTAGCCGCCGATGATGTCGGGTTTGGTCGCTTCGCGGACGATGCCCGGCACCGGCGGGTACAGGCGCATGGACTCCTTGACGACCTGTTCGGTGTAGGTCAGCTCGGAGACGTCTTCCATCGTCGGCGTCTCGCCGTCGAGCACCTCGTCCAGTTCGGCGACGAGTTTTGTTTCCACTTCGGGGTACTGGGCGAGGGCGTACATCGTGAGCGTCAGCGAGAGCGCCGTCGTCTCGTGCCCGGCGAGGAGGAGCGTGACAACCTCGTCCCGAATCTGCTCGTCGCTCATGGGGTTTCCGTGCTCGTCGGTGGCCGAGAGGAGCGTCGAGATGACGCCCTCGCCGTCCGGGTCGTTGCGCCGCTCCCGAATCATCCGGTAGACGACGCCATCGAGTTTCTCCCGCGCGTCCTTGATGCGCATCCGCGACGGCGTGGGAATCTTCGGCGGCAGAATGAAGTTGGCGAGGTTTTCGGTGCCGAGCATGAACTCCTCCAGCGCCGACCCGATGGTGTCCACCTCGTCTTCGATATCGACGCCGAACAGCGCCCGAGCGACGATTTTGAGCGTCACTTCCATCATGTCCTCGTGGACGAGTCGGGTCTCACCGTCCTCCCACGTTTCGAGCGCCTCCTCGGTGAAATCCGTCATCATCTCCGAGTACCGCTGTATCTCCTTGGGGTGGAACGCGGGCTGGATGAGGTGGCGGTTCCGCCGCCACACCGCACCCTCGCTGTTCAGGATACCGTTTCCGAGGACGGGACCGAGGATGTGTTGGAAGCCCTCGCCCTTGATGTAGTTCTGGTTGTTCTGGACGAGGACCTGCTCGATGTAGTCCGGGTGGTTGAGCTGATACATCGGCCCGTCGAGTTCCTCCCAGTGAGCGATGTCACCGTACTCGCTGGCGGTTCTGGTTATGAAGCCGAACGGGTCGCGGATAAATTCGAGTCGGGTTCCGACTATCGGCAGTCCGTCCGGTCCGGGCGGCGTCTCTCCGGTTGCGGGGGGTGTGTCGCTACTCATCCTTACCCGATAGTTGTCGTCCCGGTCGTCTATGTCTGTTTCCCATCATCCTAGGGGTGTTTAAATACCGTCGGGCACTACGACCTCGACATGCGGTACGCGACCATCGTCCTGACGTGGGGGGAGGACGTGAGCGTCCACCCCGTCGACGACCTCCTGATGGGAACGAACGACGTGGCTATCGAAACGATTCAGTACGTCGGCCCGGTGTACGAAGGCCGGTACGTCGAGTTCGTCGAACTGCACGGCGACCTCGACGTGGCGCGCGCGCTGTTGGCCGACTCGCCGGAAACGGTCGAATACGATATCGTGGGCGAGGGCGACCGTGGCGTCCTCTACCTCCACTGTCAAACCACTGGATTAGTGGACGACCTCCTGACCATCCTGCGCGAGCAGCAGATCGTCCTCGACTGGCCGATGCGGTACATCGACACGGACAGCGAGCGCGGCCTACAACTCACGGTCCTGGGGACCAGCGAGGCGATTCGCCGCGCGGCCGCGGAGATTCCCGAGGGAATCTCCCTCCGACTCGAACGGATGGGCGAGTACGAACCCGACACGGGGAAACTGTCGTCCATCCTCACGGAGCGACAGGAGACGTTGTTCGACCTCGCCGTCCGGGAAGGCTACTACGAGGTGCCGCGGGAGACGACCCATCGGGAACTCGCGGACGAACTCGGCCTCACGACCGGCACCGTCAGCGAACGCCTCCAGCGAATCGAAGCGAAGTTGGTCAGCACCTACGTCGATTGATGGTCGGGACACGGGCGAGACACGAACGGGACACGACAGGCCACAGGAAGGAAGGGATGTGGCTAACTTCCTCCGCGGCGTCTCAGATAGCGTGGTAGCACGCACCACGGGATAGGGGGACCATGCCATCGTCACAGCCATCCACACCGGGGAATCGGGAGGAGAACGAGAAATCGACGTCGCCGTGGCAACTGCCGACGGTGCAGATCGTGCTCGCGGCCACGCTCCTCGCGCCGCTCGGCGTGCCGCTCATCAGCCCGACGCTCCCCGCGTTCCGCGACGCCTTCGGCATCACCGACGCGCAAGCGAGCCTGCTCATCAGCACGTACTTCCTGACGGGTATCTTCCTGTCGCCGTTCATCGGCATGCTCGCCGACCGAATCGGACGGCGAGCCGTCCTCATCTGGGGCCTCGTCGCCTTCAGCCTCTCGGGCGGCGCCATCGCCGTCGCGCCGAGTTACGAGGCCGTGATGGTGCTCAGGACCATCGGCGGCACCGCCGCGGCGGGCATCTTCATCACCACCGTCACGCTCATCGGGGATTCGTTCGAGGGCACCCAACGGAACACTGTCCTCGGGATGAACAACGCGGTCCTCTCCGCGGGGGCCGGACTCTTCCCCATCGTCGGCGGGGCGCTCGCCACCGTCTCGTGGAACGTGCCGTACGTCGCCTACCTGCTCGGCCTGCCGCTCGCGCTCTACGCGGTTCGACACCTCGAAGAGCCGGACCACGAACGCGATTCGAAGGGTTTCGCGTACCTCCGCCGCGCCGCGAGCGTCCTGAGCGGCCCCGACGCGCTCGTCTGCTACGGTGCGGCGTGCATGACCGAACTCCTGCTGTTCGGCACGGTGCTCACGATTCTGCCGTTCCTCCTCGCGGGCGATTTCGGCATGTCGGCGTTCGCCATCGGACTCGTGTTGTCCGTCACCGAAATCTCCTCGGTGGTCGTCTCCGCGAAGAACGGCTGGTTCGCCCAGTACACCTCGAACTACGGCCTCATCGCCGCCGGATTCGCCTGCTACGCGGTCGGACTGTTCGGCGCGTGGCTGGCCCCCTCGCCCGTCTTCATCGCGGCGACGATGCTCGTGTTGGGCGCTGGCCTCGGCCTCTCCATGCCCGCCGTCGATGCCGCCATCAGCGACCTCGTGTCGACCGGACTTCGCGGCGGGGCCTTGAGCCTGCGCAACAGCACGACGTTCCTCGGTCGCGCCGCCGGGCCGGTGCTGTTCGCCGGATTGGCGGAGGTGACGGGCTACTACCCCTTGTTCGTCATCAGCGCCATCGTCGCGCTCGTCATCTCGCTCTCCATCGCGTCGATGAGCGTCTACCGGACCCGTCGCCACTCGGCCGTCCGAGCGTAAGTCAGGCCGGACGGCGATAACCCTCTTTTCGCTCCGTCGCGTGGCTCCTCCATGGCAACCGTACTTGGAATCAGATGCGACGACGGGGCCGTTCTCGCGGGCGACCGGCGAGCGACCGTCGGCGGCACGGTTCGCTCCGACGCTGTTCGACGTGTGTTCGACTACGACGACGCCGCCGCCGCGGTCGTGGGGGACGTCGGAGCCATCGAGGAGTTCGACCGACGCTTCGACTCCGAGCTTCGGGGGGACCGCCTCGAACGCGACGAACCCGTTCACATCGACCGAATCGCGCGAACGGCGGCCGACCTCGCGGGCGAAATCGGCGTCGATGGGCTGGTCGCGGGGAACGACGCCGACGGCAACGCGGCCCTCCGCGAAATCGGAAGCGACGGCCTCGTGTTGGCGTCCGACGCCACCGCGCTCGGGAGCGGTGCCTCCGTCGCCTACGGCCGCCTCGAAGACGCCGACGCGGAGGCGAGCCTGGACGACACCGAAACCCTCGCTCGGGAGACGCTTTCGGTCGTCGCCGAGCGCGACCCCGACACCGGAAGTGACATCGACGTCCTGCAATTCGAGGGGACGGCCTGAGCGCGGGAAGTCGGGCAATCGGCGAAAAAGAGTCAGTCCCGGCCGCGTTCGGGAACGAGTATCGGGATTTCGTCCTCGACCAGTCGAACCGGAACGTCGAACACGCGTTCGATGTTCTCCGGCGTCAGCACGGACCCATCGCCGAGAGCGACCACCCCGCCGTCGGCCACCAACAGGAATCGGTCCGCGTACCGCGCGGCGAGGTTGATGTCGTGCATGGCGTAGACGACGGCGTTGCCCTCCCGACTCACCCGCCGGACGAGTTCGAGCACGTCGAGTTCGTGGCGGATGTCCAGGTCGCTCGTCGGTTCGTCGAGGACGAGCGACGACGGTTCCTGTGCCAGCGCGCGAGCGAGCATGACTTTCTGGCGCTGCCCGCCGCTGAGTTCGTGGAGGTTTCGCATCGCCAACTCGGTGATGTCGAGCGAGTCGAGCACCGCCGCGACGCGCCGCTTGTCTTCCTCCGTCGGCCGCCAATCGAGATACGGCTTTCTTCCCATCAACACCGCGTCGAACACGGTGGACGGGACGGTCGTGGATTCCTGCTGTGGCACGTAGCCAACGCGCCGCGCGATTTCGTCGCGGGAGAGGTCGGAAAGCGAGTCGCCGTCGAGCGCGACGCTCCCCCGAATCGGCGACTGCAAGCCGAGCATCGTCCTGAGGAGCGTGCTCTTGCCGACCCCGTTCGGGCCGAGGACGGCGAGGACCTCGCCGGGTTCGACGCCGAGCGTCACGTCTTCGAGGACGGGCGTCCCGTCGTATCCGACCGCCAGTCCGTCCAGTTCGATGCTCACCAGTGGTCCCTCCCGTTGACGATGAGGTAGACGAAGAGCGGGACGCCGATGAAGGACGTGATGATGCCGACGGGCAGGACGATGGGCGAGAGGAGCGTCCGGGCCGCCGTATCGGACGCGAGGAGGAGGGCACCCCCGCCGAGACAGGACGCGGGAATCAGGAATCGCTCGTCGCCGCCGACGAGTCGCCGGACGATGTGCGGTACCACGAGACCGACGAAGCCGATGATGCCGAACAGCGAGACGACGACGGCCGTCAGGAACGACGCGACCACCATCCCGGACAGGCGCGTTCGTTCGACGTTGACGCCGAGGCTTCGAGCGGTTTCGTCGCCCGCGTCGAGCAGGTTGTACTCCCACGCGTTCCGCACGAAGTAGAGCGTGGCGAGGACGACGCAAAGCCAGAGGAAGGCGTTCGATTTCCACGTCGCGCTTCCCACGTCGCCGAACTTCCAGAAGACGAGCGTGGCGAGTTGGACGTTCGTGGCGAAATACTGCATCGCGGTCGTTCCGGCCGTGAACAGCGACGCGAGCGCGATGCCGGTCAGGAGCAGGGTTTCGGCGGACGCCCGCTTGTACTTCGCCACGGCGAGGACGAACCCCGTGGACCCGAGCGAAGCGAGGAACGCACAGACCGTCGTCGTGTAGGGATTGTGCAGGAGCACCGTGGTCCCGCTGTCCCGCACCGCTCCGGTTCCGAGGACGATGATGGCGAACGCCGCGCCGAACGACGCCGCCTGCGAGATGCCGAGGGTGTACGGCGAGGCCAACGGATTCCGGAGCACGCTCTGGAGGACCGCACCCGCGATGGCGAGGCCGAGGCCCGCGCCGACCGCGGCGACGATTCGCGGCAGTCGGATGTTCCAGATGACGGTCGCGTGGACGCCCGACGACCGCCCGAGGAGTATCGACGGCAGTTCCGAGAGCGGCACCGAAATCGGGCCGGAGACGAGCGCGTACCCGGCCACGACGACGAGCGCGACGCCGAGGCCGACGATGAACGCGAGCTTTCTCCGCGTCCGTTTGCGGTACCGGGAGAGGACCGCCGGTTCGATCGATTCTTCCATCTCGTACCGGTTCCTCACTGTCCGCCGTTCATCCGACCGAATCCGTTGCCGTACGCCGCCGCCGCTTCGTCGTACACCGGCTCGCCGACGAACCGCTCGTAGATGGCGTCCGCCTTCTTCGCCGGGTCGATGTCGCCGAACTGGTCGGGGAAACAGGCCGTCCCGACGGCGTAGGCGTCAGCCAGCGCCGTCCCGAAGTTGATGGAGTAATCGCGCGTCGGGAAGACGCCGAACACGTTGCCCTCCTCGACGGCAGCGATGGATTCGTACTCCGATTTCGAGAGGTCGTCGTAGGATTCGGTCCCCAAATCCACGAAGACGTACTCGGGGTCCCACTTGATGAGTTGTTCCGCGTCGATGGTGACGCGCGGTGCACCCTTCTTTTTCTTCAACCCGTCCGTCACGTCGCGCGCGACGTTGTTCGTCCCGACGAAGGAAAACGGCGGGTACTCCGGTTGCGTGTACAGCAAGCCGTGTTTTCCGCGGCCGAGATAGCCGACGTAGGTTTTCGGCGGGTTCGAAACGCCCGCCGTCCGCCCGTTCAGGTCCGAAATCGTCTCTTTCGTGTACGAGACGAGTTCGTCCGCGCGTTTCTTCTCGTTCAGCACCTCGCCGACGAGTCGGAGCGAGTCGTAGAAGTCGGGGCGGAGGGCGTCGTTCAAATCGCCCGGATTGATGCTGACGACCGGCGTGTCGAGTTTGTTCTGCAGGCCGTCGGCCTTTTTCGCGCTCGCGTAGGCCCGAACGACGAGGTCCGGGTCGCGTTCGAGGAGCAACTCCGGGTCGGGACTCTTCCGGGACCCGACGGACGGGAGCTCCTGGAGTTCGGGACGGGCGAGAACGTACGGCCTGAACGGACGCTTTTCGTTCTTCGTCTCCAGTCGCTCGACGCCGACCACGCGGTCCGTCGCGCCCAGATACGTGATGAACCGGAGCGCACCCGGCCCCAACCCGACGACGCGCTCGACGCTCGCCGGAACGGTCACGTCCCGTCCGGCGGCGTCCGTCACGGTCCGCGTGCCGCCGCCTGCGTCTTCCGACCCGGAGTCGCTCGTCGTGGTCGTTCCTTTCGAGCTATCCGCGTCGGTCGAGGTCGTCGTGTCCGTTCCCTTCGACCCGGAACAGCCCGCGAGCAGCGACACGCCGAGCGTGCCGGGGAGCGTCCGCCGCAAAAACCGCCGTCGCGACCGTTGTTTCTCCATCGGTACAACGAACTCACCGCGAACCCATAATCGTTAGGAACCCGGGTGTGATGGACGACCATGCAACTGCTGGTCGCCATCGACGACACCGACGACCTCGACAGCGAACTCGGCACCGGGAAAGTCAGTCGGCGATTGGCGACCCGACTGGCCGACGAAATCGACGGCATCGAACTGTACGGGAGCGTTCGACAACAACTGCTGGTGGACCCGCGCGTCCCGTACACGACCCACAACAGCGCGGCGTGTCTCGTCTTCGACTGTTCCGCCGAACCGTCGGTCGAGGGTGCGGCGGCGCTCACCGGTGACTATCTCGAAAGCGTGCAGGCTCCGAACGCCGACCCCGGACTGTGCGTGGCGTTCCGAGCGGACGTCACCGATGCGGTTCGTCGATTCGGCGAATCGGCGCAGAACGACGTGCTGGAGAAAGCCGACGCGTACGCGCTGGCCGAGGAGGTCGGACTCTTTCTCGACGAGTACGGCGGCACCGGCGACGGCGTTATCGGCGCGCTCGCCGCGGTCGGACTGACGTGGGGCGGCGACACCGGCCGGTTCATCGCGTTCGAGGGCATCCGGGAGTTCGAAGGAACGGTCGCGGTGGACGCGATTCGGGACGTGGGAATCACGCCCGTCGCGGACGACGGGACGGAAGTCCGGAACGGAACCGTGGAAACGCACGACTGGATTCGGCCGCAACTCCGCGGCGGCGACCCCGTGCTCCCGATGGAGCGGACCGACCGCGGAACGTGGATACCGCGGAACGTCATCGGCTAGCCGCCCACGCGTCGAACCCACGCGTCGAACGTACCATCGCGCGGTAACGTGCCCGTCATTCCTAAGTGGAAATAAGGAGACGGTCCGGATGTATGTCAGAGACCGCGCGGGACGACGTTCTCGTCACGGCCGAGTGGGTCGAAGAGCACCTCGACGAGTTCGGGAGCGACGACCCGGACTACCGTCTCGTGGAGGCGGACATCGACTACGACGAATCCTACGCCGAGACGCACATCCCCGGCGCTATCGGGTTTCGGTGGGGTCCGCACCTACAGGATTCGTTCCAGCGCGATATCCTGAAGAAGGACGATTTCGCCGAGATGATGGGCGAACGAGGCATCGCCGACGACAGCACGGTCGTCCTCTACGGCGACGAATCGAACCAGTGGGCGGCCTACACGTACTGGCAGTTCAAATACTACGGCCACGACGACGTGTACCTGCTCGACGGCGGTCGGGAGTACTGGCTCGAAAACGACTATCCGACGACCGACGAGGAACCGACGTACCCCGAGACGGACTACGAGGCCGGTGGCCCATTCGACCACCTTCGAATCTACCGCGAAGGGGTCGAGGACGCGATAGAACTCGACTTGCCGCTCGTCGACGTTCGGTCGGAAGCCGAATATCGCGGCGAGAAAATCGCCCCGGAGGGGAGCCCTGAAACCGCCCAGCGGGCGGGTCACATCCCCGGCGCGACGAACATCACGTGGAGCGAGAACCTGAACGACGACGGGACGTTCAAGGACCGCGAGGAACTCGAAGCGATGTACGAGGAGTACGACATCACGGGCGACAGCGGCGTCGTCACCTACTGTCGTATCGGCGAGCGCTCCTCGATAACGTGGTTTACGCTCCACGAACTGCTGGGCTTCGAGGACGTGCGCAACTACGACGGGTCGTGGACCGAGTGGGGTAACCTCATTCGAGCACCCATCGAAGCCGAGACCGACGACCCGGCGAGCCGGGCGAGTAAAGGGTAGTCCCCCGGTTTCGGTCGGGGATTTTCCGTTCCGTTACGCTTCTCGGTTCTGGTCCCGTCCGTCTTCCGTTTCGGTTTCCGACTCCCGCGACTCGACGTCACAGAGGAGGTCGGGCGTTCGCTCGTGGCGCGGTGTCTGTGCGAATCGTTTGATTTGTCTGAAATCTTCGTCGGTTAATCCCGATTCCATACTAATCTTGGCGATTCTATGCGGTATATATCTATGCAAAATAGTGGGTTTTCTGAGCTATCGGGAAACAGTCCTGTCACGCCAACTTCGAAAATATATAGTTTATATATTATTCCCCAATTCATTTCGTGAGGTTTTTATATGCCGTCGTTGCCACCAAACAGTAGCCGAACTATGTCTCCGGGAAACCAACTGGCACCCCCACAACCGACGGTACCGACGAACGAACCGCCGCGAGAGTTCACCGTCCGAGAGGGAGAGCGAGTGAGTGAGACGGTCATCCGCGCCATCTCAGAACAGGACGACGTGAGTCTGACGGACATCGTTCCCCTCTACGAGCGTATCGACCCCGACGCGCTGGACGATTTCTTCGAACCCACCTACGACGGCCGCTCATCGACCGCGACGAGCGTCGAGTTCGAGTACGGCGGTTACACCGTCGTCGTCCGCGGTTACGGCGTCGTCGAACTCCACTGACCGTCTACCGTCCCTTTTCGACCGCGGTCACGGTGACCGCTCGAACGCCGAACCCTTCCCGGAGAGCGCCCGCGACGGCCTCACGGTCGCGCGCCTCGCCGACCGTCAGTTCCGCGACGACATCGACTTCGATGTCCGTGGCTCGGGGGCGGAATCCGGCGTGTGCGACGTCGTGAACGTCCCGAACCCGGTCGATCGCCGCGAGCGCGTCCCGTGCCGCCATCGTGAGGGTGCCGTCTGTTCCTCGCGGGACCAACACCGTGACTTCGGCAGTGACCGTCACTGCATGGAGTGCCTGTGGCATACTGCTCCCGCGCGATTCGAACGCGTCGTCATCCGCGACCCATCGAAACCGATGGGCCGCGGCGTGGGGTAGACCACTACCCGACGGGAGCGGTGGAACGGGGACGATATGGGACGAGGCGCGACGGTGCGGCCGACGGCGACTCGAACCGTTCGACAGCGACGCCTCTCACGGGATTCGTCCGAGGACGAACCACGGCGTGGACGCTCGCGGACGCGTGCCCGTTCCGGCCACGACGCCCGTGAGTTGTATGACACCCGACACTACGCCGTCACGAAAACGAACGCCGATGCCGGGACGAAAACGAAGGTGAACCGAGCCGATGGCGGCTCGAACCCACGCGGAACGGGGTCTCTCTCGATTCGGTGAAATCGAAGAAAGCACCCGCCGTCGCTGGCAGCGGCGTCCGCCTTACGCGACGAGCGTGGGTGTGGACCGAAGGTGACCATCGGCGACACCATACCACCCGTCGCGTCCGCGGGAACGATTCCCTTTGGGAGAGCCATACCGGCCCTTCCACGCGGAAATCCCAACCGCGGACACCCCGCTCTCGAAGAGAACGGAGCGCATCGGGCGCGATTGGGTGGTAATGGTCATGATGATCACTCGGAGTCGGTCCGGGTGTATCATCACGTATTTTGGCTAATATAATAATCGTTGTGCAACCGAGAGAGTGTCTAGCACTCGCGCTCGACCGACCGCAACAACCACTCGATGACGCACTACCACTCGATGACGCTCCGGTCCCGCCACAGTTTCCCGCTGGGGTTTCCGGGTTCGAAGCGCGCCAACCACACCGGCGTTTCGGCCCCTTTCTCGACGCTCCGAGGCGCGCCGGACCCACCCATATCAGTCCGCACCCATCCGGGACAGACGGCGTTGACTAGGAGGTTCGGGTACTGCGTCGAAAGCGCGTCGGTGAACGCGTTGACGCCCGCCTTCGAGACGCCGTAGGGGAGGTGACCGGTGTCGATGCCGCCGTCGAACTGTCCGGACCCGCTCGAAAGGGTGACGACGCGGCCGCCATCGCGGACAGTCAGCAGCGACAGCGCGTGTTTCGTGACGAGCATCGGTCCGTGAAGGTTCGTCCGAAGCGTCGTCTCGATAGTCTCGCTGTCGAGCGAGTCAAGTTTTCCCGTCGGGCCGTACGTCGCGGCGTTGTTGACCAGCACGTCGAGTCGCCCCGCTTCGTCCGCAATCGTCCCGACGGCACCCCGAATCGTCTCCTCCTCGGTCACGTCGAGACGGACCGCCCGCTGGTCGGGTGCCGTCACGGCGTCCGGGTCCCGCGCCCCGGCGTACACCGTCGCGCCGAATTCGGCGAGTCGCGTCGCTATCTCCTCGCCGATGCCGCGGTTCGCGCCCGTGACGAGCGCGACCTGCCCGTCCAGCGAGTCGTACAGGTCGATGTTCATACGGGCTTCACGCCGCCCATCGCCATTCGTGTTGTGCCGGGATGCGCGACTGACCCCGCCAACCGCCCCATCCTCCGACTCTGCCCGTCGAATCCAAACGACGGGGGGAGTAGCTACTTGCCGGTCGCTGTCGTATGCGATACGATGGCACGAAACATCACGAAATCCGCCGCGCTCGCCCTCGGGACCGCCGCCGCACTCGGTGCGGCGTGGGTCGGGTGGGGTGCCTACACCCGGCGGACGACCGACCGAGTGCCGTACACGACCGCCCTCCACGTCGATGGCGTGGAGATTCGACGGTATCCCGATACGGTGGTCGCCAAAACGACCGCGGACAGTCAGGGGGAAGCTTTCCAACGGCTGTTCCGCTACATTCAGGGCAACAACCGTTCGCGGGACGAAATCGAGATGACCGCGCCGGTTTCGACCGGACGGGAGAAGATAGCCATGACCGCACCCGTCGCGTCCGAGTCGTCGGACGGGAGGATGGAAATGGCGTTCTTCCTCCCCGGCGAGTACACCGCCGAGGGCGCGCCGGAACCGGAAGACGAGGCCGTAACCATCGAATCCATCGAAGCCCGAACCCTCGCCGTCCGCCCGTTCTCGTGGTACGCGACGGACGCGCGGGTCGCCGATAACCGACGACGGCTGTTCGACACGCTCTCGGCGCACAACCTGACGCCGACGGGCGACCCGTTCCTCCTGCGCTACGACGACCCGTGGACGCCGCCGTTCATGCGCCGGAACGAAATCGCTGTGGAGTTGGAGTAGCGGCGAAGCGCAGCGGCCGAACTAACTCTCCTGTCCGAATTAAATCACCCCTCATCCAATTTAGTGTATTTAAGGTCATACTACCCCGTTGATGGCATGCGATTATGGCGTACCGTTCGCGGTTTTCGATATTCTGTTCGTTTGAAACGACCTGTCTAAGCACCACGCTTAAATAGGAGGTCGCCACTTCAACCGAGTACAATGTCACACAACGACATGACCCCTAACAGGGGGGGTCGAGTTCTTCGAGGGCACGTTAGCCCACACCGACGAGATTGAATCAGTTCGAATTTTCGACACGACGCTCCGCGACGGGGAGCAGACGCCGCGCACCTCGTTTACGCCGGACGAGAAACGCGACATCGCGGCGACGCTGGACGAGATGGGGACCCACGTCATCGAGGCGGGCTTCCCGGCGAACGGCGACGCCGAGTTCGAGGCCGTCCGCGACATCGCGGCGTCCACCCGCGCGACGACCTGTGCCTTGGCACGAATCGTCGACGGCGACGTGGAAACCGCGCTGGACACCGGCGCGGAGATGGTGCACGTCTTCGCATCGACCAGCGACGTGCAGATAGAGGATTCGATGCACACGACGCGCGACGACGTGACCGCCCGTGCCGTGAAAGCGGTCGAACGGGTCGCCGACGCGGGCGCGATTCCGATGTTTTCGCCCATGGACGCGACGCGGACGGACCCCGACTACATGGCGGAAATCGTCGAGGCCGTCAGCGAGGCGGGTGCCGAGTGGATAAACATCCCCGACACCTGCGGCGTCGGCACGCCGAGTCGGTTCGCCGACTTGGTGTCCCACGTCCGAGAGCACACCGACGCGCGCATCGACGTGCACACGCACGACGACTTCGGCATGGCGACCGCGAACGCCATCGCCGGAGTCGAGGCGGGCGCGGACCAAGTGCAAGTCAGCGTCAACGGCATCGGCGAGCGCGCCGGAAACGCGGCGTTCGAGGAGGTCGTCATGGCCGTCGAGAGCGTCTACGGCGTCGATACCGGAATCGACACGGAACGCATCACCGAGCTGTCGGACACGATAGCGGAGTACAGCGCGGTGGACGTTCCGGTGAACAAACCGGTCGTGGGCGCAAACGCGTTCGCCCACGAGAGCGGCATTCACGCCGCGGGCGTCATCGAGAACAGCGACACGTTCGAGACGGGCGTGATGAAACCGGAGATGGTCGGGGCGCGACGCGAGTTCGTCCTCGGCAAACACACCGGGACCCACGCGGTACGGAAACACCTCCGTCAGTCCGGGTTCGCCCCGACCGACGCCGAGGTCCGACAGATTACGCGCCGGGTCAAAGACCGCGGCGCGGAGAAAAACCGCGTGACGGTGAGCGACGTACAACGATTCGCCCGCGAACTGGGCGTCGATTCTAGCGAGGAGGCGAACGCGTAACCATGGCCTTCCGCCGCTTTCCCACCCACCGTGAGCCGCGGCCACCCCGACCGCGCAAGAATTGCCCGGCACGTAAGGGCTATTTCGGTTGCACCTCGAATGGTGTTAACACAGATGCCACGACGACGTTCGACCCGCGGTTCGCAAGCGTCGAGCGTTGCGGCCGTGGAGCGCGTACGCATTATTGTAGGGGTCTAGCTACCCCTCACCTCTTCTCACCACCGAACCGGAACGAATCGCAACCCAACAGCACGACGCATACGCGCATATCGATGACAGGCACACGACCGCAATCAGACCAGTATCGACCGACGAACACCGACCGAACCGAGGTGGCGGATTCGTGAGCGAACGCACGGTCCACCCCGTTTCCCACGACGCGGACGAGGGGGAAGCGAACGCCACGGAACCCACGGAGGAACCGACCGAATCGGCCGTCGCCGATTCGAACGAACCGAACGCGACGACCGAGCCGACCGCGGACGAACCCACAACGGGCGCACAGTCGCTCGTCTCGACGCTGGAGGCCGCCGGTGTGGAAGCCATGTTCGGCGTGCAGGGCGGGGCCATCATGCCCGTCTACGACGCGCTGTTCGACTCGGACATCCACCACGTGACGATGGCCCACGAACAGGGCGCGTCCCACGCGGCGGATGCGTACGGCGTCGTCAAGGGCGAACCGGGCATCTGTCTGGCGACGTCCGGGCCGGGGGCGACGAACCTCGTCACCGGCATCGCCGACGCCAACATGGACTCCGACGCCATGGTCGCCCTGACGGGCCAAGTCCCCTCCGGCATGGTCGGCTCCGACGCCTTCCAGGAGACGGACACGACGGGCGTCACGGCCCCCATCACGAAGCACAACTACTTCGCGGGCGACGCGGACACGGTCGGGGATATGGTCGGCGAGGCGTTCGCGCTCGCCGAGACGGGCCGCCCCGGGCCGACGCTCGTGGATCTGCCGAAGGACGCGACGCTCGCCGAGACCGACGCCGACCCCGGCCGCACGGAAACGCCGGACACCTACTCGCCGCAAACGGAAGCGGAGTCCGATGCCGTCGTCGCCGCGGCGCGAGCCGTCGAGGGCGCGGAGAAGCCGTTGCTCCTGTTCGGCGGCGGCGTGGTCAAGGGCGATGCGTGCGAGGAGGCGCGGCAGTTCGCCACCGAGCACGGCATTCCCGTCGTGACGACCATGCCCGCCATCGGGTCGATGCCCGAGGACCACGACCTCTGTCTGTCGTGGGCGGGCATGCACGGCACCGGCTACGCAAACATGGCCATCACGCACTGTGACGTGCTGATAGCCGTCGGCTGCCGGTTCGACGACCGATTGACCGGCGGCGTGGACACCTTCGCGCCCGAGGCGGAGGTCGTTCACATCGACATCGACCCGGCCGAGATTTCGAAGAACGTCCACGCGGACTATCCGCTCATCGGCGACGCGGGGACGGTCGTCGAACAAGTCGATGCAGAAGTGTCGCCCGAGGACACGAACGACTGGGGCGCGTGGCGCGAGCAGTGCTCGTCGTGGAAGGAAGAGTTCCCGCTGACCTACGACACGCCCGAAGACGAACCGCTGAAACCGCAGTTCGTGGTCGAGGCGCTGGACGAGGCGACGGACGACGACGCCATCGTCACGACCGGCGTCGGCCAGCACCAGATGTGGGCCGCGCAGTTCTGGACGTACCGCAGTCCGCGAACGTGGGTGTCCAGTCACGGTCTGGGAACGATGGGCTACGGTCTACCCGCCGCAATCGGCGCTCGGTTCGCGGCCGACGACGACCAGCAGGTCGTCTGCATCGACGGCGACGGGTCCTTCCAGATGACGATGCAGGAACTCTCCGTGGCGGTTCGGGAGAACCTCGACATCACCGTCGTCATCCTGAACAACGAGTACATCGGGATGGTTCGCCAGTGGCAGGACGCCTTCTTCGAGGGACGGCGGATGGCCGCCGAGTACGACTGGTGTCCCGAGTTCGACAAGCTGGCCGAAGCGTTCGGCGCGAAGGGCTTCGCCGTGGACGACTACGACGAGGTGGCCGACACCATCGAGGAAGCGCTGGCCTACGACGGCCCGTCGGTCATCGACTTCCACGTCGACCCCGGCACGAACGTCTATCCGATGGTTCCGAGCGGCGGTGCCAACGGCAAATTCGCCCTCTCGGAGGACCAACTATGAGCGGGGAAGACGCGACGGACGACCAGTCCGCGCAGAACCCGTCCGGAGGAATGCCCGGCACCGCACCCGACGACCGACCGCATCCCGACGGTCGCCGGAACGAACAGGGCATCCGAATCGACCCGGAAGCGGAGGCGGAACCGCGACGGCGAACCGCCGTCGTCTCCGCGCTGGTCGAACACGAACCGGGCGTCCTCTCGCGCGTCTCCGGGTTGTTCTCCCGGCGACGGTTCAACATCGAGAGCCTGACCGTCGGCCCGACGACGGTGGACGGCCACGCGCGAATCACGCTCGTGGTCGAGGAGACGGAATCCGGCATCGACCAGGTGGAGAAACAACTGGCGAAGCTCAAGCCAGTCATTCAGGTGGGCGAAGTGGACGACCCGGCCGTCCGCGCCGAGTTGGTGCTCCTGAAGGTCCGCGGCGACAGCCCCGACGAGGTGCACGCCATCACCCAGATGTACGAGGGGCAAACGCTCGACGCCGGACCGCGGACCATCACGGTCCAGATAACGGGCGACCAGCAGAAAATCGACGACGCGGTGGACGCTTTCCGCCAGTTCGGCATCATCGAAATCGCCCGAACCGGCCAGACCGCGTTGGCCCGCGGCGACACGCCGACGACGCCCGGCGAGGAACCGGGCCACTCCACTCAACCGCCCGAAGACCCCCACAGCGCGGAGGACAGTGAGACGACCGACACGACCGAAAACTGAAGATTACAACAATGACTGATCAATACGACGCGACGATATACTACGACGACGACGCGGACGACAGCTATCTGAACGACAAGACGGTGGCCGTACTCGGGTACGGCAGTCAGGGCCACGCCCACGCCCAGAACCTCGCGGACAGCGGGGTGGACGTCGTGGTCGGCCTGCGGGAAGGTTCCTCGTCCCGAAAAGCGGCGGAGGCCGACGGACTCCGAGTTGCGACGCCGACGGAGGCCGCGAGCGAGGCGCAGGTCGTCTCGGTGCTCGTGCCGGACACCGTGCAACCCGCCGTGTACGCCGACATCGAGTCCGAACTCGAACCCGGCGACACCCTGCAGTTCGCGCACGGTTTCAACATCCACTACGGCCAAATCGAACCGTCGGAAGACGTGGACGTGACGATGATCGCGCCGAAGTCGCCGGGCCACCTCGTCCGCCGAAACTATCAGGCCGATGAAGGGACACCCGGCCTGCTCGCGGTCTATCAGGACGCGAGCGGCGAGGCGAAAGAGGAAGCGCTGGCCTACGGCAAAGCCATCGGCTGCACCCGCGCGGGCGTGGTCGAAACCTCGTTCCAAGAGGAGACCGAAACCGACCTGTTCGGCGAGCAGGCCGTCCTCTGTGGCGGCGTCACGGAACTCATCAAGGCGGGCTACGAGACGCTCGTGGACGCGGGCTACTCGCCCGAGATGGCCTACTTCGAGTGCCTGAACGAGATGAAACTCATCGTGGACCTGATGTACGAGGGCGGCCTCGGCGAGATGTGGGATTCGGTCTCCGACACGGCCGAGTACGGCGGTCTGACCCGCGGCGAGGTCGTCGTGGACGACCACGCCCGCGAGAAGATGGAGCAGGTGCTCGAAGAGGTGCAGAACGGCGAGTTCGCCCAGCAGTGGATCGTCGAGAACCAGGCCGGACGCCCGTCGTACCGCCAGAAGCGAAAGGCCGAGAAGAACCACGAAATCGAGGAGGTCGGGGACCGCCTCCGGGAACTCTTCGCGTGGTCGGAGACGGAAGACGAGGAATCGGAATCCGAAGAAAAAGAGCAAGAGCGGGTGACAGCAGATGACTAGCGATGTTCCGAAGGATCATCGAAAAGCGAGTAGCGCGGAACACCGTTCCGCGGACAGTCGAGCGGCAACGCCGCGAGACGACGGTGAACCCGTGAGCAGCGATGGTCCGGAAACGATGGGCGAAATCAGCCACGTCCACCCCTTCGCCGACCGCGGGGCGATGACGCGCGTGTTCAGTCGCGGCCGAATCGTCGCGGACGGCGGGGAACACGAATCGAGCGACGAGGAGACGAAGACGATGGCCGACATCGAGCACGAAGCGCCCGCGGGAGCGGGTGACTCGGCGGGCGTCTTCGAACGCGGCCACGAGTTCCGGGTACAGTACCGATGAGCGAGGGAACGCTCTACGACAAGGTGTGGGACCGACACCGGGTCACGGACCTGCCGACGGGCCAAACCCAACTGTTCGTCGGCCTGCACCTCGTCCACGAGGTGACGAGTCCGCAGGCGTTCGGGATGCTGGAGGAGCGCGACATGGAGGTCGCGTACCCGGAGAACACGCACGCCACGGTGGACCACATCGTCCCGACCGCCGACCAGTCGCGCCCCTACAGTGACGACGCGGCGGAGGAGATGATGTCCGAACTGGAGGAGAACGTCCGCGAGGCGGGCATCGACTTCTCGCACCCGAAGTCGGGCGACCAAGGCATCGTGCACGTCATCGGGCCGGAGCAGGGATTGACCCAACCCGGTATGACCATCGTCTGCGGCGACAGCCACACCGCGACGCACGGCGCGTTCGGCGCGCTGGCGTTCGGTATCGGGACGAGCCAGATTCGGGACGTGCTCGCCACCGGGACGATAGCGATGGAGAAACAGAAGGTTCGCCGGATTCGCGTCACGGGCGAACTCGGCGAGGGCGTCTCGGCGAAGGACATCGTCCTCGAAATCATCCGCCGCCTCGGAACCGACGGCGGCGTCGGCTACGTCTACGAGTACGCGGGCGAAGCCATCGAGAATCTGGACATGGAAGGCCGGATGAGCATCTGCAACATGTCCATCGAGGGCGGCGCTCGCGCGGGGTACATCAACCCCGACGAGACGACGTACGAGTACCTGCGCGAGACTGACGCCTTTAGCGACGACCCCGAGAAGTTCGAGGAACTCAAATCCTACTGGGAGTCCGTGCGCTCGGACGAGGATGCGACCTACGACGACGAGGTGGTCATCGACGGCGACGAACTCGAACCGATGGTGACGTGGGGGACGACCCCTGGACAGGGCGTCGGCATCACGGAACCGATTCCGGACCCCGACGACCTGCCGAAAGACAAGCGGGAGAGCGCACGCGACGCACAGGAGCACATGCGCGTGGAACCCGGCGAGACGATGGCGGGCTACGACATCGACGTGGCGTTCGTCGGCTCCTGTACGAACGCCCGACTGCCGGACTTGCGACGCGCCGCGGCGGTCGTCGAGGGACGCGAAGTCCACGACGACGTGCGGGCGATGGTCGTCCCCGGCAGCCAACGCGTGAAGGCCGTCGCGGAGGAGGAAGGCTTGGACGACATCTTCCGCGAGGCCGGTTTCGACTGGCGCGGTGCCGGTTGTTCGATGTGTCTCGGCATGAACGACGATCAACTCGCCGGTGACGAGGCCAGCGCGTCCTCCTCGAACCGCAACTTCGTGGGACGGCAGGGCAGTCCCGACGGACGGACGGTCCTGATGAGCCCGGAGATGGTCGCGGCCGCCGCGATTCGCGGCGAAGTGACCGACGTGCGCGAACTGTCGGAGGTGGCGAGCGCATGACCGACAAAATCACGCACGAATCCGGAACCGGAATCGCCGTGCGGGGCAACGACATCGACACCGACCAGATAATCCCGGCGCGGTTCATGAAGGTCGTCACCTTCGACGGATTGGGGCAGTTCGCCTTTTTCGACCAGCGGTTCGATTCGAACGACGACCCGCAACCGCACCCCTTCAACGACGACGCGCACAACGGCGCGTCGATTCTGGTCGTCAACGCCAACTTCGGCTGTGGCTCCTCGCGCGAACACGCGCCGCAGGCCCTCGCCCGCTGGGGAATCGACGCCATCGTCGGCGAGAGCTTCGCCGAAATCTTCGCGGGCAACTGTCTGGCGCTGGGGATTCCGACCGTCACCGCCGACGCCGAGACGGTCGAGGCGTTACAGGATTTCGTCGAGGAGAACCCCGACGCCGAAATCGAGGTCGACGTGGCGGACGAGACGGTTAGCTACGACGACCGAACCGTGCAAGCGAACGTGGACGACGCCCAGCGACAGGCGCTCGTGGAGGGCGTCTGGGACACGACGGCGCTGATGAAGTCGAACGAAGCGGAAATCGAGAAAACGGCCGAGAGCCTCCCATACGTCGAACAATGAGCGAACAAATAGCGGTCATCCCCGGCGACGGAATCGGACAGGAAGTAGTACCTGCGGCACGACGAGTCCTCGAAGCCGTCGGACCGGAGTTCGAGTTCGTGGAAGGCGACGCGGGCGACGCAGTGAAAGAGGAGACGGGAACCGCGCTCCCGGACGAAACTCGGTCACTCGTCGCGGCATCCGACGCGACCCTGTTCGGCGCGGCGGGCGAGACGGCGGCCGAGGTCATCCTCCCGCTTCGGAGCGTGGTGGACTCGTTCGTCAACGTCCGGCCAGCGCGGGCCTACCCCGGCACCGACGCGCTTCGCCCCGAGACGGACCTCGTGTTCCTCCGCGAGAACACGGAGGGCGTCTACGCGGGCCACGAATCGCGGCTGAGCGACGACGTGGCGACGCTGACCCGCGTCGTCACCGAATCCGCCTCCGAGCGGCTCGCCGAGTTCGCGTGCCAGTACGTCGAGGGGCGCGACGAGGAGTCGTTCACCATCGCCCACAAGGCCAACGTGATGCGCGAGACGGACGGCGTGTTCCGCGACACGGTGGACCGCGTTGCGGACGTTCACAGCGTCCCGCACGACGAGATGCTGATGGACGCGCTGGCGACGCACCTCTGCTTGCGACCGGAGGAGTACGACGTCATCGTCTGTCCGAACCTCGCCGGCGACGTGCTCTCGGACCTCGCCGCCGGACTGGTGGGCGGCTTGGGCCTGCTTCCCTCCGCGAACATCGGCCCGGACAACGCCCTGTTCGAACCCGTCCACGGCACCGCCCCGGACATCGCGGGCGAGGGCGTGGCGAACCCCACCGCGACCATGCTCTCGGCGGCGATGTTGCTGGAGCATCTGGGCTACGACGAGGACGGAGCGGCGGTCAGGGCGGCCGTCGAATCCGTTCTGTCGGACGGGCCGCGGACGCCCGACCTCGGCGGCGACGCGACCACCGAGGACGTGACGGAAGCGGTGCTGTCGCGGTTGTAGCCACCTTCTTCTTTCAGGGCCAGACGGCGGCCGACCGGAACGACCATTCGCGCATCCGAGGAAGTGACCCTATGAACCTTCTCGACGGCGTGTACGAGACGCACGTGGACGTGGCCGATTTGGAGCGGGCGATGGTGTTCTACGGCGACACGCTCGGCCTCGAACTCGGGCGGCACGAACAGGAACGAAAAATCGCCTTCTACTTCACCGGCACCCCGCGCTCGATGCTCGGCGTGTGGGAGAAAGCGGACCCGAAGCAGAGCCACTTCGCGTTTCGCGTGGCGGAGGAGAACGTGGACGACATGCTCCCGTTCCTCGAAGACCGCGGCATCGAACCCCGCGCCGCCTTCGGCGTCGAACCGGACGAACCCATCGTCCACCCGTGGATGCCGAGCGCGACGGTCTACTTCTCGGACCCGGACGGTAACTCGCTGGAACTGCTGGCGGACCTGTCCGACGACCCCGACCCGGACGGGCAACCGATGCCGCTGAGCGAGTGGCGCGAGCGGCGGGAGTAGTCCGTCACGTCGCGCTCCAGCCGTCGATTTCCCCGGCGTCGATGAGGTACGCGAGGGTATAGAGCGTGATGGTGGCCCATGCCCCCGCGACGTAGCTATTCACCGTCACGGTCGGAATGTCGACCGTGAGCATCGTCCACCAGACGACGATGGCGAAGGCGACGATGACCGTCCCTCGCCCGGCGACGCCGATATCACCGAACCATTCTCCGACGCGTTGCCCGAACGACGTATTTCGGGCGGGACCCATCGCCACCGCGAACGAGACGAAACCTATCGCGCCCCACGTCCACGAAATCGAGTCGAACGGGGAGAGGTTGATAACGAGCGGAATCCACATGAGAGCAGTCGACGCCACCTCCATCCACGTCGGCGGACGGTCGGGGAACCAGTCGGAGACGGTTGGGGGGACCATGACGGCTCGCTATTGTAACCTGTGCTACTAATAAACTCGTGTGCCCGGCGAACCGTCTCAGTCGGTCAACCCGTACCCCTTCCGGAACAGGTACGTGTCGATGCCCATCACGACGAGCGTCAGTCCCGTCAGGACGGCCAGCGAGAGGTTCGGGTCGAGTTCCGACGCGCCGAGGAAGCCGTATCGGACGCCATCGACCATGTACACCATCGGGTTGAGCATGGTGAGGTCGCGGTAGATGCCGGACGGGAGGCTGTCGAGCGTGTAGAAGACGCCGCCGAAGAAGACGAGCGGGCGGACGATGAACTGATTCATCATCGTCAGGTTGTCCCAGTCGTCGGCCCAGAGTCCGCCGACCACGCCGAAACTGGAGAAGAGGAGCGTGATGACGAGCGCGAAGGCGACGAGGTAGAACGGACGGGCGACCCCGACGGACGTGAAGAACGCTCCGAGGACGGCGATGAGCGCCCCGACGAGCAATCCCCGCGTCGCGCCCGAGACGATGTAGGAGGCGACCATCCGCGAGTAGGACATCGGCGAAGTCAGCGTCTCCTCGATGTAGCGGTTCCAGCGCCCGTGGAAGATGGAGAAACAGGAGTTCTCGAAGGCGTTGGAGATGGCTCCCAGAACGACCAGGCCGGGCAAAATGAAGACGATGTAGGGGACGCTCTGGCCGTCGAACTTCATCATGCCGACGCGGTTGCCGAGGATGACGCCGAACACGGAGAAGTACAGCACGTTCGTGACGAACGGCGGGACGAACGTGTTCCGCGGCCGACGGAGGAATCGAAGGATTTCGCGGCGGGTCAGGGTGACGAATCCCGTGAGGCCGGAGGTATCGGTTTCGCCGCTCACGCGCCGTCACCCCCGGCAATCGCGGCGAGGTCGGAATCGTCGCGGTCGTCCTCGTCGGGCGATTCGTTCCCCGTGGTCTCCCCAGTTCGCGTCATCTCGACGAACACCTCTTCGAGCGAGGTGCGCGAGATGTCGAAGTGGACGATTTCGAATCCCTTTCGGTCGAGTTCGCGGACGAGTTCCGGGGCGAGCAGTCCCGCTTCCGGGGCCGTGACGACGAGTTCGTCGCCGTCCAGTTCTATGTCCTGGATTTTGTCCCGACCGGCCGATAGGTGTGGCGCGGATTCGGGCGGGTTGCGGAGCGAAATCGTCACCTTGTCCGGTCCGCGACCCATGAGTTCCTCGGGGCTCGCCACCTCGACGATTTGGCCCGAGTCGAGGATGGCGACCTCATCGCAGAGACGTTCGGCCTCCTCGATGTAGTGGGTCGTGAGCAGAATCGTGGTGCCCGACTCGTTGAGTTCGGTGATGAGGTCCCACAGGTCGTGGCGCAACTGCACGTCCACCCCGGCGGTCGGTTCGTCCAGAATGAGCAGGTCGGGTTCGGTGATGAGCGCTCGCGCCAGCACGAACCGGCGTTTCATCCCGCCGGAGAGCCAGTCGAAGCGCGTGTCGCGCTTGTCGTAGATGCCGACCCGCTTCAGCACCTCGTCGGCGCGGTCCCGGGCCTCCGACTTCGGAATGCCGTGATACCCGGCCTTGTGCTCCAACACCTCCCGAATCGGGAAGAAGCGGTCCACGTTGAACTCCTGCGGCGCGAGGCCGATTCGGTCGCGCGCCTCGCGGTAGTCGTCTTCCACGTCCGCACCGAACACCTCCGCCGTCCCGCCGGACTTCTTCACGAGGCCGACGAGGATGTTGATGAACGTCGTCTTGCCCGCACCGTTCGGACCGAGCAACCCGAAAAACGACCCCTTCGGAACGTCGAGGTCGACCCCCTTCAGCGCCCGTACCTCCCCGTACTCCTTTTCGAGGTCACGTATGCGTATCGCAGAATCCATTCGAAAAACGGTAGTCGTCGGGTACGGTTAAGGGTGCTGAACCCGGTCAGACGTTCCCAAGCACGTCGTCGGCGTCGTCCAGATAGGCCGCCAACTCCGCCTCGCCGTGGGCGAACGAGAGGTGGTGGCGCTTGTACGGGTTCGGCGTGAAGAAGTGACCGCGTTCGCGCATCCCCGCCGCGAACTCGCGGAAGCGCTCCTCGTCCAGTCCGAGGATGTCCTCGTAGTTCTCCGGTTCGCCCGTCACGCCGAACTGGACGCTGAAGATGCTCCGGTGTCCGACGACGCGACCCTCGATGCCGTGGTCGGAGAGCAGGTCCCGGAGTCCGGCCCGATACTCGTCGCCGAGGTCGGTGACGTGGGACTGCACGTCCTCCTCGACGATGGTGTCGATGGTCGCGCGCGCCGCGGCGAGTCCGGGCAGGTTACCCGAGTACGTCCCGCTGATGACGACGCCGGATTTGTTGTCGCCGCCAGCCTGTTCGAGCAGGTCCGTTCGCCCGCCGACCGCCGCGATGGGGTAGCCGTTGCCAAGCGCCTTCGCAACGCAGGTCAGGTCGGGTGTGACGCCGAACTCGCCCTGTGCGCCGTGCGGCGAGTGGCGGAAGCCGGTGATGACTTCATCGAAGATGAGTGGCACGTCGGCGTCCCGCGTCACCTCGCGGAGCGTTTCGAGGAACTCCTGTCGAGGTAGAATGCAGCCGACCGAGTGAGGAACGGGTTCGAGGATGACCGCCGCGATGTCGTCGCCGTGTTCGCGGACGACCGCTTCGGCGGCCTCGCTGTCGTTGAACGGGACGACGAGCGTGTTCTCCACGGCGGACGAAAGCATCCCCTCGGATTCTGGATGTGGCTCGCCGAGTTCGTCCTCCGGCGGGTAGACGCTCACGTCCACGTAGTCGTGCCAGCCGTGATAGCAGCCCTCGAACTTCAGAATCTTCTCGTTGCCCGTGTACGCTCTGGCGAGTCGAATCGCGTGATACGTCGCCTCGCTCCCGCTGTTGCAGAAGTTGACCTGCTCGACGCCGGGGAGGTAATCGACCAGTCGCTCGGCGACCTCGACTTCGAGGGGAGCCGTCCCCGTGCCGTAGAGGACGCCGCCGTCGATGGCGCTTCGGGCCGCCTCGTCCACTCGATCGTCCGCGTGTCCGAGGATGATGGGACCGAAGCCGAGGTGGTAATCGATGTACTCCTCGCCGTCGACGGTGGTCAGCGTCGCACCGTTGGCGCGTTCGAACGCCACGTCGCCGGTGTCGTACGCCTGCGCCCGGAGCCCGGTCTGTGCGCCGCCCGGAATCACCTCGCGGGCGCGCTCGACGATTCGCTCGCTCCGCGTCGTGTCGGTTGTCGGTTCCGAATTCATGGACGGGAGGTTAGTCGTCACCCGTTATAGTGTTGAGTGCGTCGCTACGACCGATGCTCTCGTCGTCGGCCCAGACGCCGGTGCCGAAGTCGATTGCGTCGTTCCACTTCGCCACGAGCGTCGTGACCGCGAGGTCGCCGGTGATGTTGTTCATCGTCCGCATCCGGTCGAGCAGCGGGTCGATTCCGAGGACGAACGCGATGGCCTGAATCGGCAGTCCGACCTGCGTGAACACGACGGTCATCATGACGATGCTCGCGCCCGGAACGCCCGCGGTTCCGACGCTGGCGATGAGCGCCGTGACGAGGATGCTCAACTGCTGTGAAATCGTGAGCGTCGTGCCGACCACGTTCGCGGTGAAGATGGCGGCGATACCGAGGTACATCGCCGTCCCGTCCATGTTGATGGTGGCACCGAGCGGCAGGGAGAAACTGTACACCTCTCGGTCGATGCCGAGGTTCTCGTCCGCGTTCGACATCGTGACCGGGAGCGTCCCGCTGGACGACCGGATGCTCAACGCCGTCACCATGGCGTCCTTCCCGCCGCGGACGAAATCCATCGGGGAGTGACCGACGAGTCCGCGGACGATGACGAGGAGGTACACTATCGATATCTGGAGGCCAATGGCGATGGCGAGCGTGGCGAAGAGTTTGAACAGGGAGAGAATCGCTTCCGGCCCCGTCTGAGCGAACAGCGCGGCCATCAGCGCGAACACGCCGATGACGCCGTACTCCATGATACCCCAGACGATTTTGAACATCACTTCGGCACCCGCCTCAACCACGTCGAACGTGGTCTGGACGCCGTTGTAGACGTCGGACCCCTCTTCGGCCTCGTCGCGGACGACAGTCAGGCCGATACCGAACGCCAGCGCGAAGAAGATGACGCCGAGGATCTTCCCCTCCGCCATCGCGCTGAAGGGGTTCTGGGGGACGATGTTCAGGAGAACGCTCGCCAGTCCCGACGCCTGTTTCGTCTCGACGGCCGGTTTCGCCAGCGCGTCCTTGAGCTGCAGTCCGACGCCAGGGTCGATGAGGTTCGCCACACCGAGACCGATGGCGATGGCGACCCCCGTCGTGAGGAGGTACAGGAAGATGACCTGTCCACCGACCTTTCCGAGATTCTTCGGCGAGAGGTTCCGCGCCGCCATCACGAGCGTGAACACGACGATGGGAACGATGACCATCTTCAGCAGTCGGACGAAGAGGTCGCCGAGCGGTTGAAGGTTCGTCGCCGGTTCGCCGACCACGAGTCCCACGACCGACCCGAGGACGAACGCCGCCGCGATACGGTAGATGATGGCGACAGATCGATAGCGTCGCCATGCCCGTTGTACAACACTTGCCATACGTCTTCAATAGTACCCAAAAACAATGCAAAAACACTTCGATTCTCGGTAGAATATGGGAATGAATTCTGATAATAACTATTATATTGGATGTGTTTACATTTCGAGGGAGTGGTAATAGGTGGTCATCGATGGTCACCTCTGTCGTCCGGTGCCGTCCCTTCCGTTAGCGCTCGCGCTCGGTGAGAGAATTGTCGGAAAGAATACCGTCTGAACTGGGTGTCGTTACTCCCGCTTCGCGCCCGGATTCGTCACCGCGCCAGTTCCACCTTTTTCCGCGGTCGGAGGCAGAATCCGGCGAGAACCGCGCGCCGGATTCTGCTTCTCCCTCGAAAAATCTGGACCAAAAGCCGAGTCACCCCGCTTCCGTCGCTCCTTTCAGTCGCTCCGTCGGGGGTCCCTCAGCCCGCTTACTCGGCTCACGGCTCCGTTCCGTCGCCGTTCGCGTCCGAGGCGCAAAGCGCCTCGTCTCGTTCGCGGTGGGGGTGCTTACGAAGTTACTCCCGCTTCGCGCCCGGATTCGTCACCGCGCCGTTGGCCGCCGACCCGAACGTTTCGCCGTATTTGGCGAGGACGCCGGAGTCGTAGCGCGGGGCGTCCGGTTCCCAGTCGTCCAGTCGCGCGTCGAGTTCCTCCTCGGAGAGGTCCACGGAGAGTTCGCGGTTCGGGATGTCCACCGTGATTTCGTCGCCGTCCTCGACCACCGCGATGGGTCCGCCGTCGCGGGCTTCCGGGGCGACGTGTCCGACCATGGGACCGCGGGTCGCGCCGGAGAACCGGCCGTCGGTCAGGAGCGCCACGTCGTCCTCGTGGCCCTGTCCGACGACGGCCGCCGTCACGCCGAGCATCTCGCGCATGCCGGGGCCGCCGCGCGGGCCTTCGTTTCTGATGACGATGACATCGCCCGATTCGATGCCTCCCTCTTGAACGTACTTCATCGCGTCCTCCTCGTTCTCGAAGACGCGGGCTGGACCGCTGTGGTGGAACTTGTCCTCCCCCGTGACCTTTAGGACCGACCCGTCGGGCGAGAGGTTGCCTTTCAGGATTTTGATGGCCCCTTCCTCGTGGAACGGGTCGTCCACGGGGCGGAGGAAGTCGGCGTCGGAGTCGCCGGAGACTCCTATATGGTCGAGTTCCTCCTCGATGGTGCGGCCGGTCACGGTCATCGCGTCGCCGTGGATGTAGCCCCCGTCGAGCAGTCGCCGGAGGACGACGGGGATGCCGCCCTCGTCGTGGAGGTCCTTCATGACCCGCGTGCCGCCGGGTTGGAGGTTGGCGATTTTGGGCGTCCGGCGCGAAATCTCGTCGAAGTCGTCGATGTCGAGGTCGATTCCGGCCTCCGCCGCGAGCGCGAGGAGGTGCAGGACGGCGTTGGTCGAACCGCCCATCGCCACCTGTACCGCGATGGCGTTCTCGAAGGATTCGCGCGAGAGGATATCGGACGGTTTGCGGTCGTTTTCCACCGCGTCCAACACGAGTTCGCCCGCACCCTCCGCGACTTCGTATCGTTCCGGCGATTCGGCAGGTGGACTGGCGGACCCGAGCGGTGCGAGGCCGAGGACTTCGCTGATGGTCGCCATCGTGTTGGCGGTGAACATCCCGCCGCAGGACCCCGCGCCGGGACAGGCGTCGTGTTCGAGTTCGACCAATTCGTCCTCGGTCATGTCGCCGTGGGCCACCGCGCCGACGCCCTCGAAGACGTTCTGAACCGTCACTTCGCGCCCCTCGTGTTCGCCGGGGAGAATCGACCCGCCGTACAGGAAGACGGTCGGCAGGTCGGTGCGGATGGCCGCCATCATCATGCCGGGGAGGTTCTTGTCGCATCCCGCGACCGTGACGAGGGCGTCCATGCGCTCGCCGAAGGCGACGAGTTCCACGCTGTCGGCGATGACCTCCCGCGAGATGAGGCTAGCTTTCATCCCCTCCGTCCCCATGGAGATGGCGTCGGAAATCGTGATGGTGCCGAACTCGATGGGCATGCCGCCCGCCTCGTTAACGCCGTCGATGGCCGCCCCGGCCACATCGTCCAGATGAACGTTGCAGGGCGTGATGTCGGCCGCTGGGTTCGCCACCCCGACCATCGGCGAGGAGAGGTCGTCGTCGTCGAAACCCATGGCGCGGAACATCGCCCGATGCGGCGCGCGTTCCGGGCCTTCCGTCACTTCTCGGCTCCGCAACCCGTCGTCTTTCTCCGTGCTGTTGCTCATGACTGTGAGTAAGGGCGGCACGCCGAGTTAAAGCCTCCCGAAGCGACAGACCTTGCTGTCGAATCGCCCGGAGCGCTCGGCCGGGAATCACGCCCGCTGTCGAACGAAGTCAGCCGACCACCCGGACGGCTTGAGGACGCGCCACGCGACGGCCGGGCGGAACAGCGAACTGGGCGGGCGCTCCATCATCAACACCCGGACGAACGCGGTGGCGAGTTCGCCGTCCGTGTGCGCCTTGCGAATCAAGCGAGAGAGGTACCTGCCGACGAACTCCGTGCCGCGCGGTTTGGGACCCGTCGTCCGTTCGAACGCGAAGTCGCTGCCGACCCCCAGCAGCCACGCGGTATCGACGACCGGTTCCGCTCGGTCGAAAAAGCGGAGCGCGAGGTTCTCCCGACCGCCCGCGGACAGCGTGTGATGCAACACGAGCGCTTCGAGCGCGGCCACCGACATCCCCTGTGCGTAAACCGGATTGTAGCTGGCGATGGCGTCGCCGACCACGAGGAGACCGTCGGGGAATCTGTCGAGACGCTCGTAGCGGTATCGCCTGCTGGCGGGAAACGGATAGCGGTGGACGGCCTCCGCAACCGGCGGATGCTCGTCGAGCAACTCCTTCACCTCGGAAACGGGGAGGCTTTCGGCGAACTCGGTGAACCCCTCGAAATCCCCCGGCGGAACGTCGCCGTGGACGCCGTTCATGTTCACCACCCAGCGGTTTCCCTCGACGGGGGCGGCCATCCCACCGCGGGTGTGCGGCGGCGCGGGCGGCACGAGGAACGTCCGGCGGTCGTCGGGCGGTCGCTCGACGAAGGTGGTGCTGTAGTGCACGTCGATGTGCACCTCGTCCAGCGGCGGCGGCGCGTAGCCGTGAGCTTCCAGCCACTTCGGCGTTCGACTCGTCCGGCCGGTGGCATCGACGACTAAATCGGCGCGCGCTTCCTTCCGCTCCTCGCCTTCGTGGAGCACGACGCCCTCCACGGTCGTCGCCGCGTCGTCACAGAGGAACTCCACGAAGCGACAGTTCGGGCGGAGATGCACGTCGTCGAGGTCGGACACGCGCCGTCGAACGACCTGCTCGAACAGCGGTCGGGTCGCGGAGACGTTCTCCATCGGCGTCGGCCCGTGGGCGAGAAAACCCCCTTCGCTGTAGAAGTTCACGTCGCTGGAGAAATCGACGACGACCCCGCCTGCGGAGACGAGCGCCTCGCTGAAACCCGGGAACAAATCCTCCAGCGTCGCCCGTCCGGCCTCCATGAGCGCGTGCGGTTGGCGTCCTTGCGGGACGCCGGGACGAGCGACCGACTCGTCGGGAAACGAATCGCGGTCGACGACCGTGACGTTCTCGAACCGGTCGGACAACACCCGCGCGGTAACCAGACCGGCCATTCCCGTCCCGACCACCACCGCCGTCCCGCTCCGCGCCGACGGATTTGCGCCGTCGTACCGCGGAACGGTTTCCAAGGTCATGCGGACATCCCTCCCCACCGCTGACTTCGCGCAGCAATGTGTTAATCATTACCACACCACCTGTCTTCGGAGGTTCACCGATATGGTGTCCCCCTCTCACGCCAGTTCGGAGCGGATATCGTCCACCAACTCCCGCGCCCGTTCGACGTGCTCGTCCGCCTCCTCGCTCCCAGTCTCCTCGACGTGCGAAAGCAACTCGTCAGCCTGTGAGACGCGCTTTTCCACGACCGATTCGGGCGCGCCTCGGGCGTCCCCGACGACCGCTTGTGCTTCGCCGAGGTACTGACTCGGGCGCGTGGCGACCGGCAACGACGCCGTGGCTTCCAGGTGGTCGTACAGTTCGGCCACGAGTTCGTGAAGTTCGGTGATGGTGGCGATTCGTCACCTCGGAAAAAAGAAGTTACTCCTCGCCGGTTTCGATGGGCGCTCGAACCAGATTGCCCCACTCGGTCCACGACCCGTCGTAGTTGCGCACGTCCTCGAACCCGAGCAGGTCGTGGAGCGCGAACCACTCGATGGAGGAACGTTCACCGACGCGACAGTAGGCGATGATGGACTCCTCGCCGTCCACGCCGTGGTCGGCGTACAGTTCGCGCAGTTCGTCGGCCGACTTGAACCGTCCGTCGTCGGCGAGGACTTGCGCGACCGGAACGTTGCTCGCGCCGGGGATGTGCCCGCCGCGTTGGGCCGTCTCCTGCAACCCTTCGGGCGCGATGACTTCGCCCGTGAACTCCTCCGGCGAGCGCACGTCCACGAGCGGCAGGCCGGATTCGATGGCCGTGTCCACGTCGTCCTTGTACGCCCGGATGCTCTCGAAGGGGCCGCGGGCGTGGTACTCCTGTACCGGGTGGTCGGGTACTTCCTCGGTCAGTTCGTAGTCGTTTTCGACCCAGTAGTCCTTCCCGCCGTTCAGCACGCGGGCGTCCTCGTGGCCGTAATATTTGAACTGCCAGTAGGCGTACAGCGCGAACCAGTTCGGAATCCACCCGTCGCCGTAGAAGACGACGGTGGAGTCCTCGTCGATTCCGGCGTCACCCACCACTCGCTCGAAGTCGTCTTTCTTCAGGATGTCCCGCTCGGTTTCGTCCGAAAGGTCCTCGTCCCACTGCAGCCCGATAGCGCCGGAGATGTGTCCGTCGTCGTAGCGCGACGGGAAGTCGCTGTCGGGTGATTCGGGACTGTTGACCTCCACGAGGCGATACGCCGGGTCGTCGCTTTCGAACTCCTCGATGTTGTCTTCCACCCAATCCGCCGAGACGAGAACGTCGTTTGCGTACGCTGACATCGAACTGTGGACGACGCCCGACGGCAAAACTCTCCCGGCCAGCGCGACCCGTCTCCCGGAACGTTTCCCGCCCGAAGGACTACTTTTGCGGCCGTCGTTGACCGTGGTATGTCGAACACATCGGTCCGCGAAACGGTTTCGACGCTCCGAGAATCGCGGGAGGCGATTCACGAGGGGCGAATCGCCATCGCCGAAGCGAGGGTCGAACTCCGAGCGCGCTACGACCGCGCCCAGCGTCGAATCGACGACATCGACCGCGCCCTCGACCTGCTCCAGGAAGAGGGTCCCGAAACCGACCTCCGAGAGCTGTTCGGACTGCTCGACAGCGACGGCGAGTCCCCCGAACGCGCCGTTGGCGATCGCCCCGACGAAGAGGTCGGAGAGGCCCCCGCTATTCCGTCACGGTGACGGTCTCGACGGGGGCGAACACCCCGTCCGGGTCGTACCGCTCCTTCACCGCCGCTAGACGTTCCTCGTTCGCGGTGAACGACGTTCGGGACGCCTCGTCCCTTTCGAGCATCGAGAAGTTGACGTAGGTCGCGCCGGTCGAATACTCCTTGGTCGCGTCCCAGAACTCCCGAACCCACGCGACGTTTTCCGCGTCGTCGGCCGGGTCCTCCCACGTCCCGTCGATGCTGAGCAACGCCGCGGCGCTCCGGTCGCCGAAGGCGGTTTCGTCGCTTCCGACGCGGGCTATCTCCCCTCCGAGCGACCGAATCGGGACGAGGGTCCGCGGCGACGGTCGCCGCCGCGCGAAGTCGAGAATCGTCTCGGTTTCGTCGTCGTCGAACGCGGCGAAGTAGTGCGATTTCCAGTAGTAGCGGTCGCCGTCCGGGAACGCCGCGTCGAGCATCGACTGTACCTGCAGGTAGGGCATCGGTCCGCTCAAATCGAGGAGCGGCGTTCCGATTTCCCGGAGGGGCTGCATCGCCTCTGGCCCCCTCTCCGGCGGTCCGGCGTACATCCCGACTACGCCGATGAACGGCGTGCCGTGAAGTTCCTCCGGAAACATCGGGTCCGGCGGAACGCTCCAGATGAGCGCATCGACCGTTATCTCGTCCGGCGCGTCGGTCATGAACTCGCGCCACGCCGAGAGCACCGCCTCGCCGTCGTCGAGCGGGTAGAGCGCGCCGAGGAAGAACACCTCCGGGCCGAGTCGGAGACACTCGTACTCGAAGGACGTGACGACGCCGACGCCGCCCCCGCCGCCGCGGAGCGCCCAGAGGAGATCTTCGTGCTCGTCCTCGCTCGCGTGGACGAACTCCCCCTCGCCGGTTATCACGTCGGCCGAAACGAGGGAATCACAGGTGAGTCCCAACTTCCGTCGCGTCCATCCGTACCCGCCGCCGAGCGTGAGTCCGGCGATTCCCGTCTCCGAGACGACGCCGCCCGGTGCGACGAGCCTGAAGGCCTGCGTCTCCCAATCCACGTCGGCCCACGTCGCGCCGCCCTGTGCCCTGACGCGGCGGTGTTCGGGGTCCACCGTGACGGACCGCATCTCCGAGAGGTCGATGACGAGGCCACCGTCGCGGACGGCGGTTCCGGCGACGTTGTGCCCGCCACCGCGTACCGCGACCGGGATGTCAGCCTCGCGGGCGAACTCGACGGCCTCCTTTACGTCTCCGACGCCGGAACACCGCGCGATGATGTCGGGGTGTGCGTCCCGCATTCCGTTCCAGACGATTCGGTCCTCCTCGTATCTCGCATCACCGGGGCGTGAAATTCGCCCCCGGAACCGCTCGTCTATCGTTCCGTCCTCGCTCATTTGGTGTGTTTTCGTCCCCATCTCCACCGCCCCAAACGTATGTTAGCATCCGACAACCAAAGTGATGTATCGCGTGGCGTCTGCCACGATATACGGCGGAAAAATTATAGAAGACAGGAAACGAACGCTCACTCGAACGACCCATCGAAAAGCCGTCCGTTCGATGGCATCGTATCGTGGTTTTTCCGAACGTATTTTCTAAATCGAGAAAAATTATTCTCGGTGAGAGAACTAGTGCGACCATATTTAGAAGTGAAGACAGAGAATAGGAAACATAAGCGGCAAATTTATAAACAATACCTCTTATATTCTACGTACAGGAGATCCTGTTAATGTCCGAGGATACACCCAAACACGGCATGGCAGAACCCGATTACGAGCAGGAGAACGTCGAGGCGTTCGACCGCGAGGAGACGCAGGAGGTCTCCCGATGACGCTCGGTGACGACCACGACTGGTGGCCGGAGCACCTGAAGGTAGAGCTCCTCGACCAGAACGCACGGGACGTCGGCCCGATGGACGAGGAGTTCGATTACGCCGAGGCGTTCGAGTCGCTCGACCTCGACGCCGTGAAGGCGGACATCGAAGAAGTGATGACGACCTCGCAGGACTGGTGGCCTGCCGACTACGGGCACTACGGGCCGCTGTTCATTCGGATGGCGTGGCACAGCGCCGGGACGTACCGCACCAAGGACGGCCGCGGCGGCGCGTCCGGCGGACGGCAGCGCCTTCCGCCGATCAACAGCTGGCCGGACAACGTCAACCTCGACAAGGCTCGCCGTCTTCTCTGGCCGGTTAAACAGAAGTACGGCCGCAAGCTCTCGTGGGGCGACCTGATCGTCCTCGCCGGGAACGTCGCCCTCGAATCGATGGGCTTCGAGACCTTCGGCTTCGCCGGCGGCCGAGAGGACGACTACGAGCCCGACGATGCGGTCAACTGGGGTCCCGAAACCGAGTGGGAGAAGACGTCCTCCGACCGATTCGACGAGGAGGGTCACCTCGAAGACCCGCTCGGGAACACCGTGATGGGCCTTATCTACGTGAACCCGGAGGGTCCGAACGGCGAACCGGACCTCGAAGGGTCGGCGAGGAACATCCGCGACACCTTCAGCCACATGGCGATGAACGACGAGGAGACGGTCGCGCTCATCGCTGGCGGGCACACCTTCGGGAAGGTCCACGGTGCCGACTCCGGTGACAACCTCGGTCCCGAGCCCGAGGCCGCTCCCATCGAAGAGCAGGGCCTCGGCTGGGAGAACGAGTTCGGTGAGGGCAAGGGTCCCGACACCATCACCAGCGGCATCGAGGGACCGTGGACCAGCGCACCGACCAAGTGGGACATGGGCTACATCAACAACCTGCTCGACTACGAGTGGGAGGCCCACAAGGGTCCCGGCGGCGCGTGGCAGTGGCGGCCGGTCGATGAGGAGGCAGAGGATACCGTCCCAGACGCCCACAAGCCCGACGAGTCGGTCGACCCGATGATGCTCACGACCGACGTCGCGCTCAAGAAGGACCCGGACTACCGGGATATTCTGGAGCGCTTCCAGGACAACCCGGACGAGTTCCAGGAGTCCTTCGCAAAGGCGTGGTACAAACTCATCCACCGCGACATGGGCCCGCCGGAGCGGTTCCTCGGTCCCGAGGTTCCGGACGAGACGATGGTCTGGCAGGACCCCGTTCCCGACGCCGACTACGACCTGATCGGAGAGGACGAAATCGCCGAACTCAAGCAAGAGATTCTCGACTCCGATCTCTCCGTCTCTCAACTGGTCAAGACCGCCTGGGCGTCCGCGTCGACGTTCCGCCACAGCGACAAGCGCGGCGGCGCGAACGGGGCCCGCATCGGTCTCGAACCGCAGAAGAGCTGGGAGGTCAACGAGCCGGACGAGTTGGAGAGCGTGCTGACGACCTTGGAGGGTATTCAGGAGGACTTCAACAGTTCGCGCTCCGACGACACGAAGGTGTCGCTCGCCGACCTGATCGTGCTGGGCGGTAACGCGGCCGTCGAGGAGGCGGCCGCGGACGCCGGCTACGACGTGGAAGTTCCGTTCGAACCGGGCCGGACGGACGCCACGCAGGAGCAGACCGACGTCGATTCCTTCGAAGTGCTCGAACCGGACGCGGACGGATTCCGCAACTACCTCGGGGACGACCTCGACCGTCCGGTGGAGGAGGAACTGATAGACAAGGCCGAGCTACTGACCCTGACGGTGCCCGAGATGACGGTGCTGGTCGGCGGCATGCGCACGCTGGGCGCGAACTACGAGGACAGCGACCTCGGCGTCTTCACCGACGAACCGGAGACGCTGACCAACGACTTCTTCGAGAACCTGCTCGGAATGGACCACGAGTGGGTGCCGGTCTCCGACGACGAGCAGGTCTTCGAGCTCCGCGACCGCGAAACGGGCGACGTCGAGTGGGAGGCGACCCGCTTCGACCTCATCTTCGGATCGAACTCCCGACTCCGTGCCGTCTCGGAAGTCTACGGAGCGGACGACGGCGAGGAGAAGTTCGTCCGGGACTTCGTCGACACGTGGGACAAAGTGATGAAGCTCGACCGCTTCGACCTCGAATAACCGCAGTCACGAGTCACCGATTCGGTGGCCGCGTGCGGCGTCTCGATGGCGTCGGCACCTGATTTTTCTCGCGCGATGGTTCGAGCGCTCGTTGCAGCACGGTCGCCGATTCCGCGATTGTAGCGCCGAAAACATAAGATATACTACTGAAATGGCGTTCTGGAAAGGTTGATACTTTGACTGTTGGTATTCGGACTCGATGACAGGAGATTTTTCCCTCGAATCCCTCGCACGCCTCCCGGTGTTCAGCCATCCGGCGGCATCACCCGACGGCGAGCGGGTCGCCGTCTACTACGACAGCACCGGCCGCAACGAACTCCACGTTATCGACGTGGAAACGGGCGAAATGCGGCAGGTGAGCGACGGCGAGGTGCCGCGGAACGTGAGCCAGCCGTTCGGGTGGGCACCGGACGGCGAGCGCATCTACTACCATCTGGACGACGCGGGCGACGAGCAACACGACATTTGGGAGTTAGACCTCGACGGGAACGCCGCGCCGGTCGTCGAGGACTCCGGGCAGTGTATCCTCACCGATATCGACGACGGGAAACTGCTCTACGTGAGCAGCGCCGACGGACAGATGAACCTCTACCGCTACGACCGCGAGACGGAAACGAGCGAGCAACTCGCGGAGTACGAGTTGGGCGTCTTCCACGCGTCGTACGGTCCCGACGGGGACCGGATGGTCTACATGTCCAACGAGTCGGACGATTTGACCAACATGGACGTGTACGTGGCCGACGCCGACGGGTCGAACCCACGGAATCTCGAACTCGGCATCGACGGGAGCGAAACGCACTTCGAGGACTGGTCGGCGGACGGAACGAAACTGCTCGTCTCGGATAACGCGGCGGACAAGACCCGAAGCGGCGTCTACGATTTCGAATCCGAATCCGTCGAGTGGTTCGGCGACGGCGAGTACGTCGAGGACGGCGCCGCGTTCCTCCCGGACGGAAGCGGCTTCCTCGCGCTCCGAAAGCGTGACGCCGCCGTCGTTCCGTTGGTGTACGACTTCGACGGGACCGCGACGGAACTCGATCTCCCCACGGGCGTCGCGTCGTTCCCGCTGTACAGCGACTCCGCATTCCTCGGCGACGGTCGCGTGCTCGTCGAAGGGACGACGCCGACACAGCGGCCCGCGCTGCTCGTCTACGACCTCGAAACGGGCGAGACCGAAACGCTTCTCGAACCGGTTTACGGCGACATCGACCCCGAGTCGTTCGTCGACGCGGAGTACATCACGTTCGAGTCGCACGACGGCACCGACATCGGCGGCCTGTTGTACGATTCCGGCGAACGCCCGTCCAAGGCGGTCGTGAAGGTTCACGGCGGCCCGCCGGTACAGGACCAGCGGAACTTCAAACGACGGACCCAGTTCTTCCTGAACCGGGGCTACACCGTGCTGGAAATCAACTATCGTGGGTCGACGGGCCGCGGACGCGAGTTCAAGGACAGTCTCATCGGCGACTGGGGCGGTGCCGAACAGGCGGACGTCGCCGAGGGCGTCCGTTGGCTCCGCGACAAGGACTGGATAGACGAGGACGAAATCGTCGTGTACGGCGGCTCCTACGGCGGCTACAGCGCCTACTGGCAGATGGTTCGGTACCCGGAACTGTACACCGCGGGCATCGCGTGGGTCGGCGTCACCGACCTCCACGACATGTACGAGAACACGATGCCGCACTTCCAAACCGGCCTGATGGAGAAGTACATGGGCGACCCCGACGAGAACCACGACCTGTACCGCGAGCGAAGCCCCATCGAGTACACCGAAAACCTCGATTCGCCGCTCCTGATGGTCCACGGCGTCAACGACCACCGGGTGCCGGTTTCGCAGGCCAGACTGTTCCGCGACGCGCTGGACGAAGCCGGCTTCGAGGAGGGAGAGGACGGCGACTTCGAGTACGAGGAGCTCGGCGAGGAGGGGCACGGCACGAACGACATCGAGCAGAAGATTCGCTCGATGGAACTCGTCGCCGACTTCCTCGACCGGCGGGTGGCGACGAACTGCGTATCGTAATCAGCGGTCGTCCACGACCGCCAATCCGCGCGCCGTCGTCCGTTCGAATTCGGTCGGCCACTCCGCGACCACTTCTCGCCACGTCGTCCCGGCGTCCTCGGTTCGGAAGAGGCCGCGGTTGTTGACGGCGTACAACTCCCCGTCGGCGGTGCCCGATTCGAAGACGGCCCGGGTGACGCCCTCGCCGGTCGGGAGGCCGTCCAACCGCTCCCACGGTTCGCCGTCCCGCTTCCGGGAGACGATGGAGTCCGCAGAATCGACGTTGTGGGCGGTTCGCGGCCCCGTCGCGCTGGAGAGGAGGACGGTATTCGGGTCGTCCGGCGCGAGCGCGACGCTCCAACAGTACCGGCGGTCGAGTCCCTCCTGCGGGTACTCCCACGTCTCGCCGCCGTTCTCCGATTCGGCGTAGCCGTCCCCCGCGGCGGACCAGACCTGCCCCGGCGCGTCGGGATGGGTGGCGAGCGAGTGGTTGTCCACGCGAGCGGTCGGTACCTTGTCCTCCCACGTCTCGCCCGCGTCGTAGGTTTGGACGAGCGCCCCCGCCTCGATACCGACGTAGAGGTGGTTCGGGTCGTACGGGTCGGGTTCTATCCACCGGACGTGATGGGTGTGCGGACGGGGCGGGAACGACCAGTTCGGTTCCGACGGCAGGTCCGTCAGCCCCTCGCGGCGCTCCCACGAGTCGCCGCCGTCCGTGCTTCGGTAGACGGCGCTCGGTTCCGTGCCGACCCACACGGTGTCCGGGTCGGTGGGGTCGATGGCGAGCGACATCACCGACTCGCGGATGGTCTCCTCGCCGACCGACTGGAACGACTCGCCGCCGTCCTCGCTCCGGAAGAGACCGGCGTCGAACGTGCCACTGAAGACCCGTTCGCCCGTCGCGGCGACACACTCCAAGTCGTGGTCCGACAGCCGAACCGCGGCCGTTCCCGCTCCGTCGGTGACGAACAACCCGTTTCGCATCGCGGCGTACAGTCGCATACCGGGAATAACGGACTCCAGCCGCCTGAAGCTATGGACTAATTGAAACATATTCTACAGGAACGGATTTCAGGAAACCGTTTACTATCGACCGTTCGAACGCCGACTCGATGTCGCGCTCGTCGGCCATCTACAAGTACTACTGCTACCAAGCGACCGTCTCGTTCGGGTTCTTCTCGCCGATATTCACCCTCTTTCTCCTCTACCGAAACCTCGATTACACGCAAATAGCGCTTCTCAGTGCGCTCTACTCGACGCTGACCGTTCTGGGCGAGATTCCGACGGGCTACGTCGGCGACCGCATCGGCCGCCGTGACAGCCTCGTCGTCAGTTCGGTCTGCATGACGCTCTCCATCCTCGGATTCGTCGTCGCTCGCTCCTTCCCCGCGCTCGCCCTTTTGTACGTCCTGTGGACGCTCGCGCTCGTCTTCCGCTCCGGGAGCGGCGACGCGTGGCTCTACGACTACCTCCGCGCGGAACTCGACACGGACCGGTTCGCCCGCGTTCGCGGTCGGGGCATGGCCGTCAACCGAGCGGTAACGGTCGTCACGGTCCTCGCCGGTGGCGTGCTGTACGAACTCGACCCCCGACTGCCGTTTCTCGCATCCGGCGTGCTGAACGGCGCTGGCGTGGTCGTGCTGTTGACCCTCCCGCGAAACCGTGCGTACGCCGAGGGCGACGACAGGGACGTTCTGTCGCCGCTCGACGCGGTTCGCGTCATCCGCCGTCACCTCTCGAAACCGCCGCTCCGGTCGTTCGTGACCTACGTGGCGCTGTTTTTCGCCGCGACCGGTGCCGTCGAAAGTTACGTCCAACCCATCGCCACGGGACCGCTCGGACTTCCCGTCGAACTCATGGGACCGCTGTACGCCGGGTTCACGCTCGTCTCCGCCGGGGTGAGCTACTACGCCGGGACGATAGAGGAGGTCGTCGGCCTCCGAACGACCACCGTGTTCGTCCCGGTGGTTCTCTGCGTCTCGTTCGTCCTGCCGGTGTTCGCCCCGCTCCTCGCCCTCCCCATGTTTGTCGCCCGAACCGGGTCGAACACGCTGCTCCGGCCGCTGGTCAACCAGTACATCAACGACCACTCGGAGTCGGTCGGCCGGGCGACCGTCCTCTCCGCCGCGTCGATGGCCTACGCGGTACTCAGGCTCCCTCTCGTCCTCCTCGGCGGTCTCGTCGCCGACGCGTACTCGCCGCTGGTCACGGTGGCCGCCGTGGGCGCGGTCGTCCTCGTCGGACTCGTCTCGGTCACCCTCTGGGAATCGCCCGTCGGAACCGGAACCGAAACGGCCAGCGGCTCGTGATTCGGCCGACGCGCCCCCGAAAATTCGTTCGACCGTTCGCGGCGGTTCTCACTCGCCGGTGCTCGCCGGTTCTCGCTCGACGGTGCGCGGCGGTTCCCCGCCGCGTCTCGTGATGTACCCCGCGATGCGGTTCCGAACGCTCTTCGAATCGACGTTCGTCAAGACGCTCACGCTCTCCTTGTTCCGGTCGAAATCGTCCGTGAACGCTTCCGGGTATCGCTCCAAGAGGATTCCTCCCACCTTCTTCACGTAGTCTGGTTGAACGGGCATTGGCACGTCGTCAACCCACTCCGGCAAAACAGTTGGGGCATCCCTCAACACGGTGAAACGAAGACGATTCCGACCTACTGGTTCGCCTTCCCGACGAACTTCTCGCGCACTTTGCGGATTTTCGGCTGGGCGTTCATCGTGCAGTAGGCGTCGTTGGGGTTCTTCTCGTAGTAGTCCTGATGATAGTCCTCGGCCTCGTAGAACTCCGAGAGCGGTTCGACGTCGGTGACGATGGGGTCCTCGAACGCGCCCTCCGATTCGAGGCCGTCGATGTACGCCTCGGCGACCTCCTTCTGGTCGTCGTCGTGGTAGAATATCGCGGAGCGATACTGGGTGCCCACGTCGGGGCCTTGCCGGTTGAGCGTCGTCGGGTCGTGGATGGTGAAGAACACCTGCAGGAGTTCGTCGTAGCCGACCGTCTCGGGGTCGTACTCCAACTGGACGACTTCGGCGTGACCCGTCTCGCCGGAGCAGACCGCTTCGTAGGTCGGGTTCTCGACCGACCCACCGGCGTAGCCCGACGTGACGGACTGCACGCCGTCGAGTTCCTTGTACGCCGCTTCCAGACACCAGAAACATCCGCCCGCGAGTGTGGCCGTCTCGGTCATGGGGGGAGGTTGGACCGCGAAGCGTTAAGACCCTGCGGTGGCGGTCAACGTTTCAGCTATCGCCTCGTTCCGGCGTTTGAACGAAATGAACGAACCGAACCGACGTCAGCCGTCGATGAGTTGGGAGGCGGTGATGACGTTCACGTCCTGCTTCTCGACGTACTGCAGGAGCGATTCGAAGTCGGCCTCGCTGATTTCTCCGTCCGTCCCGACTTCGTGAAAGAGCGGGACGACGAGTTGCCCGTACTCGGCGGCGTTGTCCACGTACCGCTTCGTCACGTCGAGGTTCTTGCCGTTCACCCGCGAGACGATGGCGTCCTCGTTTTCGAACGGCATGGCGTTGGGCGACGCGCCGAAGCTGAACACCGTGTCGTAGTACTTCCGGGCGAGGTCGAAGGTGTTCGGACCGACCTCGTTTTTCGGGACGAGGAGGTGGCGCGCGCCGTCCTCGAAGCCGCGGGACTGCAGGTACTCCTGTGTCCGCTTCAGGAGGTCCTCCTGCTCTTCGGGGGAGTAGTCGGGGAAGTAGCGAGCCTGCACGTCGGGGTGGGCCGATATGTCCCAGCCGCCGTCCGCCATCTCCGAGAGTTGGTCCTCGGTCAGGCGGTCGTCGTGCCCGATGCTCTCGGGGATGACGGCTTCGACGCCCGCGAAGTCGTACTTTTGCATCAGTTCGAACGCGCGGTAGTGGGTCGCGTGGCTGTCGTCGAAAGTGAACATCACCGCGCCCGTCTTCGGGCGGGAAACGGTCCGAAGGTCGTCGACGAGGAACTCGATGGGTGCGGACGCGTTGGTGTCCACCGGCCGTCCGACGATGCGGATGTCGGACACGGAAGCGAGGTCCGGGCTCCCGGTCGCGGCGGTGACGCCGAGGTTGAGCCGCACCCAGCGGTCTTTCGGTCCGACGAGGGTTCGTTTCAGACGGAGGACGTTGCGTCCGTCCGGAGCGTGCAGTTGGACCGCGATTTTGGCGAAATCGTGGCTGGTCACCTTGACGGCCACCGAGAGGTTGGTCCCGCGGAGGTCGGCACCCGAAAGCGACCGCACGATGTGCCCTTCCTTCGTCTCGTCGCTGCCGGTCACGCGCGCGCACTGTGACCCCTGATACGGGTCGTCGGTGGCTTTCGATAGCGTCCCCTGCCGTGGAACCGCCCGCCACTCGTCGAGCGTTTCGAAATCGTGGGGAACCGGCACGCTCGACGCACCCCCCTGCCGCGTCTTTCGCTCGTTCTCGTCTGTCGGTAGCGGTGCCTTGCCTGCAATCGAGGAACAGCCTGCAAATCCGACCGCACCGGCGGTCGCCAGAAACGTCCGTCGCGTCTGTCGCGTCATCTCTATCCTTCCGAATGAGACTCCGTATATATTCTTATGAGCAGTTTAATGAGATGCGGTTTTTGTTGCTATAGAATACTGAATTTAGTACATCTACTTGAGACTCTATCCGAAGGCTTGCCAATTCAAGCGATAGATTTATATGTGTTTCGCACTTACCTATGGTTAGCGGAGCACCCTTGCCACCGGTTTCTCCCGAGGGTCAGTTCCGACTCATTCCATCATGACGAGCACGAAAATCCAGCAGACGGACGAGCGGACCGCAGCGCATTCGAACCAACCGCGGACGCGAAAGCGACGGGCACGGACGAACGAACACGAGGACGAACGGGCGACGGAGCACGAGCACGAAGACGAGCGGGCGGACCACCGCTGTCCCGAATGCGGTGGCAGCCTCGTCACTGACTCGGAACACGCCGAAACCGTCTGTAGCCAGTGCGGCCTCGTCGTCGAAGCCGACGGCATCGACCACGGCCCCGAGTGGCGCGCCTTCGACGCCAGCGAACGCGATTCGAAATCCCGCGTCGGGATGCCGACGACGAAGATGATGCACGACAAGGGGCTGTCGAGCAACATCGGCTGGCAGGACAAGGACGCCTACGGACGGTCGTTGAGTTCGCGCCAGCGCCAGAAGATGCAGCGCCTCCGAACGTGGGACGAGCGCTTCCGCACCCGCGACAGCAAGGAGCGCAACCTCAAACAGGCGCTCGGCGAAATCGACCGCATGGCCAGCGCGCTCGGCCTCCCGAAGAACGTGCGCGAGACGGCGAGCGTCATCTACCGCCGCGCGCTGAACGAGGACCTCCTGCCGGGGCGCTCCATCGAGGGCGTCGCAACCGCCTCGCTGTACGCCGCGGCGCGCCAGAGCGGCGTCCCCCGCACGATGGACGAGGTGACCACCGTCAGCCGCATCGACGGCATGGAATTCAAGCGCACCTACCGCTACATCGTCCGCGAACTCGGCCTCGGCGTCAAACCCGCCGACCCAGAGCAGTACCTCTCGCGCTTCGAGAGCGAACTCGACCTCACCCACGAGACCAAGCGCCGCGCCCACGACCTGCTCAAGACGGCGAAAGAGACGGGTATCACGAGCGGGAAATCGCCCGTCGGCCTCGCCGCCGCGGCGCTGTACGCCGCCGCCCTGCTCGAAGACGAGAAGCTCACGCAAGACGAGGTGAGCGACGTCTCCGACGTGAGCACCGTCACGATTCGCAACCGCTACCACGAACTGTTGACCGCGGCCGACGAGACGGATGCGCTCCCGACGACCGCCGGTACCGACGAGGCGACAGCCTAATCGGATTTTTCCTTCGAGTAAGCGACGAATAGAGACATCTCTCGGATTTCGTGTCACCCCAAAATACAGTATTTCTGAAGTCGTTGCCCACCTATGAACCGGCGAACGCTCACGGCGGGACTGGCGAGCGGTTTCGCGGCCGCCCTCACCGGGTGCGTCTCCCGACTCTCGACGGCGGACCAGACGAATAAGACCGAGCACCGGACGTTTCAGGTACAAAGCGGAACGCGGCTGGCGGTCGAGAACGAAAACGGGTCGATAGACGTTCGTCGCCACGACGGCAGCGACGTCGATGTGACGATGAAAATTCACGCCCGAGAGGGTGGCTCGCTCGATGACGTCTCCCTTTCGGACGCGAAGACGGCGGACGAACTCCGCCTGCGCGTGCACGCGGACGCGGACGACGTGAGCGTGGCGCTGACGGTTCGCTACCCGAACTCCGTCCCGGTCGGAGAGCTACGGAGCACGAACGGACGCATCGATGCGACGGTGGTCACCGCCGGAGACAGCGCGGCCGTTCGAACCGAGAACGGCAGCATCGACGTGAAACTGCTCGAAGTCGCGCGCGACACCGACGTTCGAACCGAGAACGGCAGTATCGACGCGGCGCTCGCGTCCGACCTCGACGCGACTGTTTCGGCGACGACGAAAAACGGGTCGCTAAACGCGAGCGGACTCGACTTCTCCTCGGAAGAACTCTCGATGACGGGGTTCACCGGCGTCCTCGGCGACGGGTCGAACGACCTCTCGTTCGAGACCGAGAACGGGTCTATCTCGCTCTCCGCTACCTCGGAGTAACCGCTCACCGAATCCGCGAGAACCGCATTTTCCGGTTCGTGCTCGGTTTCGAATTCGGCCGAATGTCGTCCAAATCGCCGACCGTCGGCCCGTTGACGATGGTCACCGTTCGCCCGTGGCGGTCGATGCGAAAGGCGTCGGCGAACGGCCCGTCCTCGATGCGCCACGTGTCCGGGCCGACGCGGGTCGCGTTCCGTCCGCGAAGCAGGTCGCGGTACGCTCGTCGGAACTCGGTCGCATCACGGGGCGTCTCCCATTTGGTTCGCCAGACGTACCCCCGTTTGTCCCCCTTGTGGTACGGCCAGAGTCGGTCGTTCGCCCAGCCGTCTGACGGCGTACTGGAGTAGTTGAACAGGTCGAACTTCCCTTCGTCGGGGTTCTGGAACTGTCGCCAGCGGATGATGGGGTTCCCCTCGGCCCGGCCCTGATACCAGAACATGGTGTAGATGCCGGTCTCTCCGACCGTCTGTGACCCGTTGACGCCGCGTTTACCGTAGAGCTTCCAGCCGTTTCGCGCCTGTTCGCCGAGGCGGAGGCGTTCGGGACCGTCGGTTCGCGTCTCGGGGTGGATGACCGCCTTCGACGACTCCGGCGGGTTTCGATACTCCTCGGTCACCGCCTTCCACCCGCCGGAATCGAACCGCGAGGCGACGTACGCGGGACCGTCGGAGTAGGGCTGAATCAGCGCAACCTGCATGGCGAGGTTGTAGGACGGAAGCGGGCCGCCGCCGTACGGCGTCCGCTTCGGCCCGACATCGGGCTTGGCGACGCACTGCCACGACTTCCCACACCGGTTCGTGTACCGCTTCTCGACGTACATCGCTTCGCCCTCCGTCAGGCCGTCGTCGGCGCGGCGGCCGTCCATCGTCTTCGATTCGAGTTCCGACGACGACAGGTCGACGTGCTGGTCCTGTATCGCGTGGGTGAGTTCGTGCACCAGCGTCGCGTTGTCGATGCGGCGCTGGCCGTGCGAGATGACGTAGATTCGGTCCTCTCCCGGGACGTAAAACCCCGCGACGCGCTGTTGATAGAGTCGGGTCTGCTGGCGGGCGGCATCGGCGCGCTCGCCGGTGACGAACAGCCCCTCCCACACCTGATTCTCCCACGCACGCTGTGGCGGCGTGTTCGAACGCGCCGCCTGCTGTCGGACGAGGTTCCGATACTCCTCCCGCGACAGCGGCTCGACGTCCACCGACCGGGTGAACTCCTCGTCTCGGATGAACTCGACGCGCGCCATCGCCCGCCCCACGTACGCCTTCAACTCAGCGTCGGACAATCCGTCGCGCTGGTTCACGTCGATGCTCTCGTTGTACCAGTAGCCGTTCTCCCAGCCGATGACGTCGGAACTCGGGTCCGGCGGATGGGTTTCGGCCGCGCTCGAATCTCCGTGGTTTCCTCCGGGAGCCACCATCGCGACCACCGGCGCGGCACAGACGAGTAACACGACGACCACCCCCACGAGTCGCATACCGATGCCACGAGCGCCCGCGGCATAACGGTTGACCGTTGTGTTACGCCGCGTGTTTCGTCGAATTTGGTCGAATCGGGGTGAACGCTGGCGGGACGGCTTCCCCGATTCGGTTACAGATAGTCGAACTCCCGCCGTCCGGCGTCGAACCCGGCGCGTTCGTGCGCCCACTCGAACGGGTCTTCGTCGCGGCGGTCCCAGAGGAACGAGACGATTTCGTCGCCGACGTCTTCGCCGTAAAGCGACGGTCCCGAGCGCATTCGCTCGCGGAGCGAGTCGTTCCCGTGAACGTGTTCGACCATCCCCTGCATGAACTCGCCCGAAATCGGCGGTACGAGGAGGTTGGAGTTCGCTTCGAACACCGTCTCGGGACGGTCGGTGTTGAATCGCGCGGTCAGACAGACGGCCTCCTCGATGTGGTTGAGTTCCTCCTGCATGCTCCCGGAGTCGGTCAGTTCCGCGAAACACTGCCCGGATTCGAGGAACTCGTAGACGTGTGCGTGACGCTTCCAGAGACCGCTGAAGAAGAAGTTGTCGTGGTCGTCGTCGAGTCGGAGCAGTTTTTCGCGCAGACCGTAGTTTTCGAGCGCCGTCTTGGTGGCGTTGAGTTCCACGAAGTTGACGTTGTACCCCGCCTCGACGAGCCCGATAACCGCGTTCACGATGGCGCGAAACCGGTCGGGAAGGAGGTTCGCCCGACGGTGGACGTCCACGCGAATCCAGTCGTCGCGGCGTTCGAGAATCGGGTAGACGTCGAAGACGCTCTCGCCGTCGCCTCCCTTTTTCATTTCGATGGCGTCCACGACCGAGTTACCTACGACCGGAATCCGCTCTCGACCGTGTACTTCCTCGGGATAACCTTCGCGGACGAGGTGGTCGCGGTTCAGCGCCGTCGGCGCCAAGTGGTACGTCGCTGCGGCGGACCCGACGAACGTGTCGTACTGCTCCGGGAACGGTTCCGTTCGGTTCAACTCCCAGTCCGCGTTCCACTGCTCTTCGACGAATTCGGCGGGCGTCCCGTACCGCTCGAACGGCGGGGCCATGCTCCGGAGACCGGCTTCGTTGTGGGCGACGCCGCTGTTAGTGGCGAACAGCCACGCCTGCGGGACGATTCCGGCGGCGAGCGTATCGCCGTGGACCACCGGGAGGACGGTGGTGTCCGGGTACGACGCGGCCAGCGCGTCGGCGACCGACTCGATGCGGGTCAGCAACTCCGCCGACTTCTGCGAGAGACCGCCTCGGACGTTCAGGTCGACCGCGATGTGCTCCGCGAGGTCGTACTCGTCGAGTCCGTGACCGAGCAGGTCGTCGTAGTGTTGGCCCGTGTGGAGGACGAAACACGGGACGCCTCTCTCGCGGGCCGCCGCGACGACGGGCGCTTGTTTGTAGAAGTCGGGTTTCGTCGCGGTGACGACGGCCAATACGAAGTCCTCCCCTTCCATCTGTCGGGCGAGACGGTCGTCGTGTATCTCGACATCCATCGAGTTGACCGCTCGTTTCGGTTTGTATATTTCTTGTCATCCTCCGGGACGCCGATGTCCCGGAAAGAAGACAGAAACCCTAAGTTATCAATCCCGCTACTCGGTACCGTGGAACGAGATACCGCCCGCGTCATCGTCATCGCCCTCCTCTGCATCCTCGCCATCGCGTTCGCCGCCGCGACGCTGAACTCCGCCGTGACGGACGGCGGGTCGGGGACCGGTTTGGGCGGCGGTCCCGGTGGCGTCGGAAGTGGCCAGACGAACGGATCGAGTCCCAGCATGGCCGGTGAGGGAGCCCCGGCGATACCGCTCGAATTCCCCTGCTATCCCGTCCTCAACACGGGACCGGTCATCCTGCTCATCCTCGCGGTGTTTCTGGGACTCGTGGCGCTCGCCTACCGGAAGGCGGGGTTTCTCGGTGCATTCGCAATAGTCGGGCCGGTCGGCATCCCGACACTGCTCCTACACGCGCTGTTGACGGCGTGCACCGCCCCACCCTTCCAAGGCGCGGGTGGACTCATGGGCGGGAACCGGACCAACTTCTCGCTCCCGAAGGGCGGTACGGGCGGCATCGGAAACGGTGCGACGAACGTGACCACACCGTCGGTGCTGATGTTCCTCGTCCTCGGCGTCGCGCTGGTCGGTGCCGTCGCCCTCCTCGTTCGGAGTTCGAGCGGCGACGAGGAGACGACGCCGGAGGTCGAAGCCCTCGACGAAAGCGACGAGGACATCGCGGCCGTCGGGCGGGCGGCGGGCGAGGCGGCCGACCGAATCGAATCCGAATCGAGCGTCGAAAACGAGGTGTATCGAGCGTGGCGCGAGATGACCGAGTATCTGAACGTCTCCTCGCCGGAATCGAGCACCCCGGGCGAATTCGCCGCGGCCGCCGTGGACGCGGGGATGGCCCGTGACGACGTGACCGAACTGACGAGCGTCTTCGAGGAGGTCAGGTACGGCGGACAGGACGCCAGCGACGACCACGAACGGCGTGCGGTCGATGCGCTCCGCCGCATCGAGCGAACGTACGCGGAGGACGACGAATGAACGTTCGGTCAGTCGTTACGGCGGTCGGAGTCCTCGCCGTCGGATGGGGGCTGGCGGTCGTCTTCGCGCCCGGGTTGGCGACACTCTTCCCGCTTCGGGACCTGTTCGTGAAGTTCGTCGGACTGCTCGCGTTCGTACAGGGGCTTCGCGTCGTCCAGTCCCGACGGCACACCGACATCGACGGGACCGACACCGGCGACCCCGAGACGAACGTGACGCTTCCGATACCCGGGCAGGAGTTCGACGAGCGACTTCGGTCGGTTCACTCGGGACCGCGAAAACGACGGTTCCGGTCGCGGAAGGAACTCAGGGAACGACTCGAAAGCGCGCTGGTCGAAGCCATCGTTCAGCGCGAAGGCTGTTCGGACGACGGCGCACGGACGCGCATCGAGACGGGGGAGTGGACGGACGACCCCGAGGCCGCCGCGTTCGTCGCCGGGCAACCCGCACCGCGGCGGTCGTGGCGCGAGTGGCTCCGCCAGTCGTTCGGCAGCGAGTCGGCGTTCCAACACCGTGCACAGCGGTCGGCCCGTGCCGTCGCCCGGTACGTGGAGGAGGGACGATGAACGTCGTCCGCGAGACCAACCGGTGGCACGGCGTGAGCGCCATGGCGCTGCTCGCGGCCGGTGTCGGCGTGTTCACCGAGAGCCCGGTCACGCTCCTCGTCGGCGTGGTCGGCGTCGCCTTCGCGGCGTACGCTCGGACCGCGACGCCGCCGTCGACCGACTTCGAGTTGACGCGCACCGTGGCCGAGTCGGCTCTCGGACCCGGAGACGAAACGACCGTGGAGGTGACGGTCGAGAACGTCGGCGAGACGACCGCGCCGGACCTCAGAATCGTGGACGGCGTTCCGGACGGACTCCGCGTGACGGCGGGGTCGCCCAGAATCGGGACGGCGCTCCGCCCCGGCAAACGAGCCACGTTCAGTTACACCCTCGAAGCGGTTCGCGGCGACCACGTTTTCGGCCCGGCACAGGCCATCGCCCGAGACTTCAGCGGCGCTGTCGAACGCGAGTTCGAACTCGAAGACGAGACGACCATCACCTGCACACCCCGACTTCAATCGACGGCCGACGACGTTCCGCTCCGCGAACAGACGATTCGACACGTCGGACAGGTCACCACCCGAGAGGGCGGCACGGGCGTCGAATTCTTCGCCACACGGGACTACCGGCCGGGCGACCCGCTCTCGCGCATCGACTGGAAGCGCAAGGCCCGCACCGGCGAACTGACGACCGTCGAGTTCCGCGAGGAGCGAACCGCGACCGTCGTGCTCCTCGTTGACGTTCGGGAACAAGCGTACCTGACGGCCGCGACGGAGGACCCGAGTGCGGTCGAGCACTCGATCCGCGCCGCCGGGGACGCGTTCAGCGCCCTGCTCGACAACGGGGATAGGGTCGGCATCGCGGCGCTCGGCCCGGAGGAGGCGTGGCTCGCACCCGGCACCGGCGAAACCCACCGCGCCGAAGCGCGGAACCTCCTCTCGCACGCGGCCGCGTTCGCCCAGAGGCCGCCGGACGAGATGTTTTACTCCACGGTGAAACTGCGCTGGCTTCGGCGGCGGTTGCCGAGCGACGCGCAGGTGGTATATCTCTCGCCACTCTGTGACCGGTTCGCTCCGGAGGTGGCGCGGCGACTCGACGCCATGGGCCACCCCGTAACCGTCATCAGTCCGAATCCGACGACGGACGAGACGACGGGACAGCGACTCGCACAGGCGGAACGAACACAGCGCATCACGTCGCTCCGCGCCGGAGGTGTTCGGGTCGTGGACTGGAACCCCGACGACCCCCTCGGCGTAACGCTGGCGAAGATGAACAGGCGGTGGGCGCGATGAGCGGAACGGAAATGCGGGACGGGACCATCGACCGCTCGCCAGCGCGGGTGAGTCAACTGCTCTCCGTCATCGCCGCGTCCGTCGCGGTCGGCGCGAGCGCGCTGTTCGGCGGCGTCGGCGCGCTCGGCGGCATCCTCGGCCTGCTGTTCGTCACCGTGGGCGTCGTCCGGGGAAGCCGTCGCTCCGTCACCATCGGCAGTTTCGTCCTCCTGCTCGGGATTCTGGCGGGAAGCCTCGTCGCCGCACCCCCCGAACTTCTGATTCCCGGCGCGATAGCGACCGTCCTCGCGTGGGACTTCGGCGAACAGGCCATCAACGTCGGCGAGCAGTTGGGCCGGGAGGCGGACACCCAGACCCTCGAAGTCATGCACGCCGCGTCGAGCGCGGTCATCGGCATCACGGCGGGCGTCGTCGGCTACGGCATGTATCTGGCCGGAAGCGGCGGCAGGCCCGTGACCGCGCTGGTGTTCCTGCTGATCGCGGTCCTGGCGCTCACGTCGGCGTTGCGGGCGTGAAACGGAAGAAGAACTATTTTCTACTCGACCGTCGGCACGGGAACGCTGTCCAGCACCGACTCGACGATTTCGTCCTTTCGCGCGTTGTTCACCTTCGCGTCCGGCGTGAGGACGACGCGGTGGGCCAGCACGGGGAAGGCGACGCGTTTCACGTCGTCGGGGGTGACGAAATCGCGGCCCTGCATGGCGGCGCGGGCGCGGGCCGCCTCGAAGAGGCGCTGGGTCCCGCGGGGGGAGACGCCGACCTCGACGCGGCGGTCGTCACGCGTTCCGCGGGCGATGGCAGCCATGTATTCGAGCAGGTCTTCCTCGACGCGAACCGTCTCGGGGACCGATTGGAGGTCGGTGACGAGTTGGTTGTCGAGGACGGTTTCGACGGACGGGCTCTGGCTGTCGCGGGCCGCACGCCGCCGGAGGAGTTCGATTTCGCCGTCGAGTTCCGGGTAGCCGAGGCTGGTCTTCACGGCGAAGCGGTCCACCTGCGCCTCGGGGAGCGGGAAGGTCCCCTCCTGTTCGACGGGGTTCTGCGTGGCGATGACGAAGAACGGTTTCGGCAGTTCTCGGGTGTCGCCGTCCACCGTCACCTGTCGTTCCTCCATGGCTTCCAAGAGCGCGGCCTGCGTCTTCGGCGGCGCGCGGTTGATTTCGTCGGCGAGGACGACGTTGGCGAAGATGGGGCCTTCGTTGAACTCGAACTCCCGGTCCTGTTCGTTGAACACGTGCGTCCCCGTCACGTCGGCCGGGAGGAGGTCAGGGGTGAACTGCACGCGGCTAAACGAGAGGCCGAGCGCGGAGGCGAAGCTCCGCGCGGTGAGGGTCTTTCCGGTTCCGGGCACGTCCTCCAGGAGAACGTGGCCTTGCGCCATGACGCCGAGGAGGACTGTTTCGAGGAATTCGCGGTCGGCAATGACGGCAGTTCCTATCGCGTCGAGGACGGAATCTGCCTTGGTGTTCGCGTCTGTAACGTCCATGAAATATCACGCAACGGCCATCGATTTTAATGTGGTGGTCGTCTGGGTTTGCGTGACGAAAATCGAAACCCATAAACCGGAAAACGCGGTACTGGAAAGTGAGCCGAGATAGCCTAGCCCGGCCAAGGCGGCAGATTCGAAATCTGCTGTCCTCACGGACACGGGAGTTCAAATCTCCCTCTCGGCGTCATTCTCCGAACGTAACCGACCGAGAGTCGCGGCTCTCGGTCGCGTGTGAGGAGATGACGGTTGATGGGTTTGAACGACGGAAGAGGCAGTCTCACGAGCGAAGCGAGTGAGGAAGCGTCTTCAGGTGGTTCAAATCTCCCTCTCGGCGTATTTTCACGAGCAAAACGGCGAGCACCGCGTAGCGTGTGCTCGCCACGACGCGAGTGGGGGAATACTCGTCGTTTTCCTCCCTTATCACTCGTTCAATCGTTGACTCAGACTTCGAAAATCGACACGAGCCTCCGGGCGGCGTGCCCTCCGGCTCGTCCCAGCGCGCGCCGGGGCAGTTTTTCACTTCGAGTTTTGCCACTCCCGCACGGCATTTCACGTCCAAAATGAGAAATCCCGCCGCGTCAGTGGCGGCGTTCGGAGAGTATCGGGCGGGCGGCCTCCAGAACCTCGCCGCGGTCGATGTCGGTGTCGTCCCACGCCGGGAGGACGGCGTGGCGGTCGTGGTCGTCCGGGGGTCGAACGGCGTCGGCGTACGTCTCGACCTGTTCCCGCTCGGCCGCCGAATCGTAGTCGAGGCCGTTGAACTCGGCGTCGGCGGCGTACTGCCGGACGAACCGGCGCGCGGTGTCGCGGTAGCGCTCGGGGAGCGTTTCGTACTCGGGCGTGACGCCGTGGGCCTCACAGACGCGAAAGAGGGCACTGCCGACGCCCTCGCTCATGGTGGAGAGGCCGCCCGGTCCGGCCACGCCGCGGTGGTCGTGTTCGTAGCGGCCGAGGTCCACCTGTGCGCTCCCGTCGAATCCGGCGTGTTCGAACGCGCCGCCGAGGGTGCCGACCTCCAAGCCCCAGTCGCGTTCGACGCGCATGCCCGCGGCGAGGTCGGCGGTCATGCCGAACTCGCCAGCCAGCGCGTAGCGAAACGCGGCGAGGTAGTCGAGGATTCGTCCGTCGTCGGCGCGGCGCAACGTTCGAACCAGCGGCGCGTAGAACAGGCGAAACAGCCGACCGTAGAACCGATTCTCCTCGACGCGGGCGTAGTAGCCCTTCGTGAACGAAAAGCCGCGGTCGAGCGGGGCGAGCAGTCGCGGCACGACGGACGAATCGTAGGTCTTCGTGTCGGCGTCGTGGCAGACGACGAACTCGGAATCGGCCGCAGCGACGCCGAGGGCCAGCCACACGTCCCGGCCTTTGCCCGCCGGTCCCGTCAGCCCGTGGTCGTCGAGCAGCGCCTCGACGCGCGGACTGGAACACCAGAGGACGGAGAGCGGCACGTCGAAGGCCGAAAGCCAGTCGTACATCGGCCCGACCGCATCGTGCGGCGCGCGGAGCGGAACGACGACGCGGTTCGGCGAAACCGTTTCGAGCGCCGACAGGACGCGTTCGGCCGTCCGCGACTCGAACTCGCGGTCGGTCATCGGGACGACGACCGCGGTGCGGTCGGTCGGAGCGTCGGGAATCCGGCCGGTCAGGTCGTGGAGCGTCGTCACCTGCTCCTGCACGTACTCCATTGGCGTTGGCTTCGGTGAGGGGAAAGAAAAAGGACGTGGAGTCGGCAGACGCGTGTGATTGACCGTGGGGTTAGCTCGTCACCGCCGTGGCCGGAAGTCGGTTGGCACGGTGCAGGACGAACAGCACCGCCAGAATCGCCAGCAGGCCGACGGCGAACGTTCGGAAGACGGTATCGAAGAGGTATCCGGCGTCCAACAGCGCGCCGACGACCGAACTTCCCCCGGCCTGCCCGATCATGGCGAGGCCGCTGTACATCGCGTAGGCGCTGGCTCGGTTCTCGTCCGGGAGGGAGTCGAGGAGATAGGTGTCGAGCGCAGGGAACAGGCTGTGGATGACGTAGCCGAGGGCGAGCGAGACGGCGACGATGGCCGCGAGACCCTGTGCGGCCGTCAGTCCGAGGAGACAGACGATGAAGCCGCCGAGGATGGACAACATGAGCGGGACGTGTGGCAACCTGTCGGCAAGTCGTCCGGTGAACCAGAACGCGGGGACGCCCGCCGCGAAGACGACCGTCAGTAGGGTGCGGGCGGTTTCCGGCGATAGCCCCTTCGTCTGGTGGAGATAGCTCGGGTAGAAGTTGAACAACCCGTTCCAGACGAACCCGGTCGCGCCGATGATGGCGACGCCGCTCAAGATGATGGGCCACTGGCGACGGAACGCGGTGACGAACTCGCGGTCGGTGGCACCCGCGTCGGGGAGGTCGGTTCGGCGCGCGACCACGAAGAAGACGACGGTCACGGCCGCGGCGACGGCCGCGAGCAACTTGAGAACCCCCCGCCAGCCGACGACCGTCAGCATCACGCCGACGAAGACGGGTGCGATGGCGGCCGCGAGTTGGCTCGCCGTCCCGTGGATGCCGATAGCCCGCCCCACGCGGTCGGGGTACAGTTCGCTCACGAGCGGGTTCGCGGCGATGAAGTACACCGCACTGGAGACGCCCATCGTGAACGCGCCGACCGCGAGGAGCGGAACGGAGGGCGCAAAGGCGGTGAATCCGGCGGCGGCGGTCAACACGATGCCAGCGCCGAGAACGGCGCGGTGGCGCTCGACTCGGGTGAGGAGGTATCCAGTCGGAATTCGGGGGAGCGCGCTCCCGAGCCAGACGAGCGTGGCGATGAGCCCGACGGTGGCGTTACTGACGAGGAATTCGTGTTTGAGCGGTTCGAGCAACGGCGCGAACATCACACGAGCGAAGTTGACCAGAAAGACCATCGAGCTGAGTGATGCAAAGAGACGTCCCCGGGACACGCGAATCTCTTTATCGAGAGGGTAATCAAACCTTCCGAAACGGGCAAAGGGAGTCTTACGGTGCGGTATTCGTTCGCATTCCCCAGAGGTCGGAGAACGTGATGACCTCGACGCCAGTGGTTCCGTCGATGTGCGAGAGGAGTTTCCCGTAGTCCGAGATGGACATCGTGTTGCTGCTCTCGAAGTCGTGAAAGTTCAGGATGCCGCAGTTCCGATACGTTGCGACGTTATCGACGACCGTCTTCGAAATCTCCAAATCGTTGCCGATGGTCCGGGGGAGGACGAGCGGGTCGAACCCGCAGACGCCGGTCGTGTTGACGTTCCCCGACTGGTTCATCCCGCCCATGTAGTGATAGTTCGAAACGACGTCGAGCGCCGTCTCGTCGAAGTTGTTTCCGGGATAGACGATGAAGTCCGCACCCGAAAACTCGTGGTCGATGAGCCACTGTTTGTGTGTTTCGAGGATTCCGTCGAGTTTCGACGCCGACGTCTCGGAGAACGGGAACTGGCTGCTCCCGTGTGCGACCACTTCGTCGCCCTTCGAATCCCGTTCTTTCAACTCTTCGAGCGACATGAACGCGTCGCGTTTCAATCCCGCGAGGTGCGGTGGGTGGGTGAGCACGGCGGGGAAACCGTATTCGTCGTGGAGCGGCGCGGCGTTCTCGTAGTAGCTCCGCTTGCCGTCGTCCCAACTGAGGATGACGTACCCTTTGTCGGGTTTCGGATGGAATCGCACGTCGTCCACCCACGCTTTCACGTCGTCCGCCGTCCCGTTGGTGACCTGTAGCAGTATTCGGTCGATGGTGCGCAAGTCGAGTTTTTCGTCGGCTTCGAAGACGCCGGGGCAGGTTCGGAACCAGCCGATGTCTGGGGGTCGATAGGAGATATCCCGGAGTTCCAACGCGGCTTTGTTTCCGTCAGTGTCCACCAGATACACGTAGAAGCCGATTTTCGAGGGCGTCGTCGTTCGGATCATGGCCGACACGTCGCGGTCGGTGAAATCCATCGTCCTGGACAACCGGCGTTCGATGATGACGTGATGACCGTCCCGACCGACCAATCGAAGGCTCTGTGAACCGGTGTGCTTCGTCTTCGAATCCGGCGTCATCTCGCCTTCCAACGACCGCCAACGGGCCGGGTCTTCGAACGTCTCGAAACTCGTTCCCGGCGAAGCGAACCGCTTCCGACTGTCGTATTTCGTGTGAAGGGAGGACGGTTGTTCCGTGGTCGTCGTCTCGGTCGAAGCGGTCGTGGCGGTCGATTCGCTCGTCCCGGACGATGTGGGCGGGGAACTCGTGTGCTCGGTCGTGTCTCCGGTGCCGTCGTTGGAACACCCAGCGAGAAAGCCGATTAAACCGGTACCGGAGAGGTGGAGGAGGCGGCGGCGGGTTCTATTCATCCAAGATATACAATTTGAAAAACAGCAATAAATGTTTGTTGGCCTGATTTTAGTATGTACAATGGTAACTGTTATCAAAAAGAAACACAATCGTTTCCCTCGACCCGACGAAGGTCGATTTCGTCGGTGCGTATATGTCACTCCGTGGTGTATGTTGTCTCGATGCAATCAGTTCGAAGCGGTCTGCGAAAGGGAGAGGTCGAGAAGGACACGTACGGTCGTCTCTCGTGTTCAGACTGCGGAGAATCGCTGAAAACGCGAAACGACCCGGACGAGGTGTACTCGGTTCGTTTGTGTCCGAATTGTGATAGCAAGTGGAAAGTACTGTAGGTCGGACTGTTCGACGCCCTCACTCGAAAACGGCATCGAAGGCGTTCGCACCCATCGGGTCGAAGCGCCCCGCGTCGAGGTTCTCCTGAACGTGCTCGCTCGTGCTCGCACCGACGAGCGAACTGGTTACGCCGGGCGCGCTCCGCGCGAAGTTGATGGCTCGCTGTGCGGTCGTCTCACCGGCGAGCTGTTCGGCGACTTCCTCCGGTATCTCCGCCGCGAGGTCTCCTTGCGCGATGCTCGCGCTGGTGACGACGTTCAACCCCGCCTCGTGGGCGAAGCGGAGCGCACTCTGTTTTCCGTCGGGACCGTCCTGTGACTCGACGGTGAACGCGTCGGCCATGACGACGTTGAACGGAAGTTGAATCACGCGGAAGTGGGTCCTCGTGTTCTCGGCGGCTTTCGCGGCGCTTCGAGCGCGGGAGACGACCTCGCGGAGCGAGAGATAGTCGTCGTGGCCCTCCGGGACGCGGAAGGCGTTCCACGTCGCCACGCCGTAGTGACGGATGTCACCGGCGGTGGCGCGCTCTTCGAGTCGGGCGAACGTCGCTTCGAGTCGGTCGTACACCTCCTCGTGCGAGTTGGAGTAGAGCTGTGTTTCCGGGTTGTGGACGTAGTAGCAGTCGATGGTGTCGAGTCCGAGGTTGTCGAGCGACCGGTCCAGTTGGTCGTCGATGTAGTCCGGCGCGAGACAGTGACTCCCGCGAACCAGGTCGTCCGAATCGACGAGGCCGGTGTCCACGAACTCGCGTTTGACGTACTTCCCCGGTTCGTCCGGCCGCTCGCCGTCGAAGGGAACGAACCCGCCCTTGGTCGAGACGAAGACGGCATCCCGGTCCACGTCGGCGTCGGCGAGCGCCTCCCCGACGACGCGCTCGCTCCGCTGACACCGGTAGTTGATGGCGGTATCGACCATATTGATACCTCCTTCGACCGCCGTCGTGATCGCGTCGTAGTAGTCCTCGTCCACCGCGTCGGTCGGGTCGCCGAGGTACGTCCCGATACCGATGGACGAAACGGCGAAGTCGCCGAGCTGCCGGAAGTACGTCCGCCCGAAGTCCTCTCCGTGTTCGGTTCGATAGCCGTGTGTTCCCGATTCGGTCGCCATGCATCGTGCTAGTCGGGAGAGCGATAAAAGACCGTGGCATTCGCACGTCGGACGCTGGTTCCTGTAGGTTTATCGTCCCTTCGTCCGCATCGACCCCATGACACGAGCACTGCTCGTCGGCGGAACGCGGTTCATGGGCCGACACACGGTCGAGGAACTGCTGACCCACGGCTACGAGGTGACGACGTTCACCCGCGGCGAATCCGGAACTCCGTTCGCCGACCGCGACGGCGTAACGCACTTCGAAGGGAACCGAAACGACCGCGAGGCGCTTGAAGCGGCTCGGAACGAGGTCGAACCGGACGTCGTTATCGACTTCTGCGTCATGCATCCCCGGCAGATAGCGGCCGCCACCGAAATCTTCGCCGACGCGGACGCCTACGTCTACGTCTCCAGCGGCAGCGCGTACGCCGAACAGCCGATTCCGACGCGCGAGGACGCGACGCTTCACGACTGCACCCAAGAACAAGCCGACGACGAATCGATGGAGAGCTACGGCCCGCGAAAGGCCGAGTGCGACCGCGTGTGTTTTGCCGCCGCCGCGGACGGCGTGAACGCGATGGTCGTCCGTCCCATGCTCGTCTACGGCCCGTACGACTACACCGAGCGATACGACTACTGGCTCCACCGCGTGGCGGAATACGACCGGGTTCTCGTGCCGGGCGACGGCGACAGCCTCCTGCACCGCGCCTACGCGCTCGACGGTGCCCGCGCCCTCAGAATCATCGCGGAACGCGGCACACCCGGCGAGGCGTATAACCTCGCCGACCGCGAAACGATGTCCCTCGGTACGTCCCTCGAACTCGCGGCCGAGGCGCTCGATACCGAGGTCGAACTGGTCCACGCGAGCGAACGAGAGTTGGCAAAACACGACGTGTCGCCCCTCGACTTCCCGCTCTACGCACCGACGCCGCACCTCGTCTCGACCGAAAAGCTCGCTTCCCTCGGATGGGAATCGACGCCGCTGTCCGAAGCCGTCGCCAAAACAGTCGAGGAGCACCTCGAATCCGACCGTACGGGGGAGGAAATCGGCCCGAACCGCGGGACAGAAGAGACGATTATCGCCGACCTGACGGACTGATACCCGCTATCGGCTATCGAACCCGGAACTCGAACCCTTCCACGTCCCCCTTCTCGTCGCCGACCACGCTCGCGATGCCCGCACCGAACGAATAGGCGATTCCGCGCGCGCCGAGGTTCAGCCGCCGTCGCAACGGTTGGCTGGGTTCGAACTCCCGTACCGACACCTCCGGGACGCCCAACCGCTCGGCGAGACGCGCCTCCACGTCCTCGCGCGTGCCGAGTTCGTCCACGAGACCGATGCGCTCCGCGTCGTCGCCGAGGTACACCCGCGCCTCCGTCTCGCGGACCGTCTCGGGGTCGAGGTCGCGCCCCGCCGTCACGCGCTCGACGAAATCGTCGTACATGCCGTCGATGATGCCCTGCAGGTAGTCGCGCTCGTCGCCGTCCAACTCCTTCAGTGGGATGCCCGCATCCTTGTACTTACCCGCCGCCAACCGTTCGTAGGAGAGGCCGACCCGCTCCGCCAGTTCGGCGGCGTTCACCCGCGAGCCGATAACCCCGATGCTGCCGACGAGACTGGCCTCGCGGGCGAACAGTTCGTCACAGCCGCTCGCTATCCAGTAGCCACCGCTCGCGCACACGTCGGTCGCGTAGGCCACGGTCGGCCCGTCGAACCGCTCCGCCGCGAGACGGATGTCCTCGCTCGGGACGACCTCGCCGCCGGGCGTGTTCAACCGCAACAACAGCCCGTTCGCGTTCTCGTCGTCGTTGGCGCGGTCGATTTGCGCCACGATGTCGTCCGTCGGAGTCCCGGCCGGAGAGGGAATCGACCCGCCGCCGTCACGCCGTATCGGGCCTTCGACGGCGACCTCCGCCACGTCGTACGATGGGAACCGCTGGGCGGCGACGCGGGCGGCGGCCCGTGCGCCAATCACGCCCGCCAGCAACACGAGGAGAATCCCCAGCAGTTCCACGAGCGATGTCGGATAGACGAGAAACAGCCACCACGCGACCGCCACCGTTAGCACTGTTCCGATGAAAACGATTGCGAGCCGTCGCCCGCGGCCACCACTGTCGGCCGAGCGTCCGCTTGCCATACCCGGTATCAGGTGGGCGACGGCGTTAAAAGTTCGCTCGCAAAGGTTCGCAGATTATAGCAGACCGGTCTTCTGGAGCTTCATGAGGTCCTCGGTGTCGAGGGTCTCTCCTTCCTTGAACTGCTGGTAGATCTCCTCGGCCTCGGCCTTGGCCTCTTCTCGCTCCTTGGCCTTCTCGGACTTGCGCTCTTTCTCCTCTTTCTTGTCGAGTTCGCGGAGGCGTTTTTGGACGCGGACGAAATCCTCGTGGTGCTGGTCGGCGGCTTCCTGCGCTTCCACGAAGTTCTCGTGCATTTCGTCGGCGTCGTCACGGATGTCGTCGGCCTCGCGGTAGGCCTCGATCATCTTGTTGTGGTGCTGCTGGGCCTGATCCGCGAGTTCCGTCACCTTCTCGTGGTGCGTGCTCGCTTCGGCGCGAACTTCTTCGGCCTCTTCGACGAGCTCCTCGAGGTCGTCGCTCTGGTCGAGCTTTTCCTTGCGGCTCTGGTACTCGTCGCGCTTGGCCTCGATCTTCTCGATGAGTTCGCGCTCGTCCTCGGTGGAGAGAACTTCCGTCTGCTGTTTGAACTCAAGCTCTTCGATTTCCTTCTTGAGCTGCTCCAAATCCTTTCCCTCGTCCAGTTCGAGGTCGGATTTTCGCTGTTCAACGCGGTCGAACAACTCGTTCGCCTCGGCGTTGAGTTCGTTGCGCTTCTTTTTGTGTTCCTGAACCTGTTCGTTCAGTTTGTCACGCTGCTCTCGGTGTTCTTGCGCCTCGTCCACCTTCTCACGCGTCTTCGCGTTTAGTTCGTCGCGTTTGGACGCGCGCTTGCTCGCTTGCTGATTCAGCTCGTTCCGTCGGTCTCGGAGCTGTCCTGCGAGTTTAATGAGTTCACCTTTCGACTTGTTCTGAAGATCCTCTTCTGTTACGCTTACCATTCTTAGTTAAACCTCGGTTCCTCCCGCTCCGGCGGATAAGAGCATCGCTACTCTTCTATGAGTACCAACCAGCCGATGACAATATTCCCATATCATTGGTTGACGCGCGGTGCTACCGTGACGCCGGAAGCGTTCAGGTATTACGAAGTATTCGACATAGCTATTTAAATGTTGTGCCCTCGAATTATGTGGAAACGCCTAGCACACGCCCCGTACGCCGTGGAAACGGTTGACACACGCGTCCGTGCGAGTTTATAAATGGTCGGTGGCGTATGCAAGCGACGATGCGGGGGAATAGAGGAGGCAGGAGTTGGTATCGGAGTAAAACGCACCGGAGAAATCCTGTTCCGGCTATTTTCACTTTCACTCCGGACACGGGTCGATTTAACATAGATGGCGGAACGAAATCGGATATGATCGAGACGCTCCGCTGTACGTGTGAAGCCGCCGAGTGTGACCGCGAACTCGACGAATCCCAGCGCATGCTGACGATGGAGACGAGCGCCGGAATCCGCCACGCGTACGAGTGCGAATGCGGCGCGGTGACGGTGACCGTCGTTCGGTGACGGTGGTCGTCGGGCGATGCGGGCGACCGCCATCCGAGAATCACGACGCCATCGAAATGGCGACGCTGAAGTGTCCCCCGCGGAAAGCCGACGCCATGAAGGAGACGATTCACGCGCGCGGCCACGAGAACGTGTCCGGCCGCCACGCCAGCACGTTCGAAATCACGACCGACGATTTCCTCACGCCCGCGGGCGACTGCATCCTCGCCATCGAGGCCGACCGCGCGCCCGCCGACTTCGACCCCGACTTCGCGGACGCCTGCCGGGACGAGGACGCCACCATCACCGTGACCGTCGAAGCGGGCGACCACGCCGAAACCGTCACCGGCCGCGGCCATCCCGACCTCGAATTCGACAGCGACCGAAGCATGGTCGGGCGCACCAGCGACTACGTGGACGAACGGACGTTCGTCGTCGGTTGTGAGTTCGCCGCCGAAGGGTTCGACCGCGACCTCGTGAACGCGCTGGCGGACGGCGCGGAGGCCGTCGTCACCGTCGAAGTCGAGTAGCCGCTCGCCCGACGGCCCGATGGTTTTTCTTCGATTGCGCACCGAGACCACTCCATGAGCGACGACCCGGAACCCGCCGAGAACATCAGCGGCGGGGCGGACGGCGGCGGAATGGCGGCCGAGTTCACGCCCGCCGACGCCGAGACGCGAGCCGAGGAGGTCGTGGACCGACTCGGCGAACTGTACTGGCAGAAGACCTACGGCGGACAGGACGCCTTCACCTGCCTCGTCCGAACCATCCTCAGTCAGAACACGAGCGACGTGGCGAGCCAACCCGCACACGACGACCTCGTGGCGCGCTACGGCGGCGGAGACCTCGCCGAAAGCCTCGCCAAAGCCGACCACGGCGAACTCGCCGACACGATTCGCTCCGCCGGACTCTACAATCAAAAGGCGGACGTGATAATCGAGTCGGCCGAGCGCGTCCTCGCCGACTTCGGGAGCGCGGCGGCGTTCGACGAATTCGTCCGCGAGGAGGAACCGAACGAGGTTCGGTCCGAACTGCTGGACATGAACGGCGTCGGGCCGAAGACCGCCGACTGCGTGCTCCTCTTCTCCGGCGGGCAATCGGGCGTCTTCCCCGTGGACACGCACGTCCACCGAATCTATCGCAGGATGGGCATCGCGCCCGCGGATGCCGACCACGAGGACGTGCGGGAAGTGTTGGAGCGCGAGGTTCCGGCCGAGAAATGTGGATTCGGGCACACGGCGAGCATCCAGTTCGGACGGGAGTACTGCTCGGCGAGAAAACCCGCCTGTCTGGACGGGCCGGAGGCCTGTCCGATGTTCGATTTGTGCGAGCAGATTGGAGTTGATGTAGAACGAGGTGAGGTCGTTGACCCGGCGGAGTCAGGGCGGTGAACCCGGCCGTCTCTACCCGGTAACTGGTGTCGGTTCCCCCGAACCGAGCTTTCGCGAGAGCCACTCCCCGGTCATCGCGGCGATTGCCCCGGAGAGACCGACCATCAGGGCAACGAACGCTACCAGTACGAACACGACGAGTACCTCCAAGGCCCCGAAGGACATCGGCTGGTCGAACCGTAAAATCGCACCGACCGTGGGAATCGCATTCCACAAGATCGGAACTGAGCCAACCAATCCGGTTTGGAACCCGATACGCCGCGCCTCCTTCTTTCCGCTAAGCGTTACCACTCCACCGACCAGTCCGGGCCAGAAGATGACGCCGAAGTCCAGTGCGCTGGACCCCGGGGAGTTGATCAGGACGTACGCGGATGAAATGAGTCCGGCAGGCAGCGCGTACGCCCACGGATGAGCCGTCACGAATTCACGGAGGTTTCTAATCACGTGGTTGTTTGTATACTATACATTCGTTCGTGCATATATTTGTTGACGAGCAAAACCAATCACCCCTACCGATAGCGAGAATCGTCCGGTTCTCTACTCCACGCCACCCTCGGAGTGCGACACGTCCGACACCCACGTCGTCTTCTCGTTGACGAACTCGTGAATCCCGTGCTCGGAGAGTTCGCGGCCGTAGCCGGAATCCTTCACGCCGCCGAAGGGGAGGCGGGGGTCGGATTTGACGAGTTCGTTGACGAACACCATCCCGGCCTCGATTTCCCGGGCGACTTCCTTCGCCCGTCGCTTGTCTTGCGTCCAGACGCTCGCACCGAGTCCGTAGGTGGTGTCGTTGGCGCGCCGAATCGCCTCCTCGACGTCCGAGACGCGGAAGACGGACGCGACGGGGCCGAACAGTTCCTCGCGTGCGGCGGGGCTGTCCTCGGGGATTTCGGTGAGTACCGTCGGCGGGTAGTACGGGCCGTCCCTGTCGAGCGGTTCGCCGCCGAGTTCGACGGTCGCACCCGCGTCCACGCTCTCCTCGACCTGCTCGTGGAGGTCGTTCATCAGGTCCTCGCGGGCCTGCGGACCGATGTCGGTGTCCTCGTCCATCGGGTCGCCGACGGTCAACGACTCCATCTCCGCGGCGAATTCGTCCATGAACTCGTCGTACACGTCGTCGTGGACGACGAAGCGCTTGGCCGCGATACAGGACTGGCCGCTGTTGATGCAGCGGGCCCGTGCACCCGTTTTCGCCGCGTCCTCGATGTCGGCGTCGGGGAGGACGACGAACGGGTCGCTGCCGCCGAGTTCGAGGACGGTCTTCTTGAGATGGCTCCCCGCCGTCTCGGCGACCGCGCGGCCCGCCGGTTCGCTGCCCGTGAGCGTCACCGCGGCGAGTCGGTCGTCCGCGATGACGTCCTCCATCTCCCCCGACCCGACGAGCAGGGTCGTGAACGCGCCGTCGGGGTAGCCCGCCTCCTCGAACACCTCTTGAATCGCCATCGCGCACCCCGGCACGTTCGAGGCGTGTTTGAGCAGGCCAACGTTTCCGGCGGTGAGGTTGGGCGCGGCGAATCGGAACACCTGCCAGAACGGGAAGTTCCACGGCATCACCGCGAGCACCGGTCCGAGCGGTTCGTAGGAGACGTACGACTCCACGTCCGGTTCCGTGCCGATGTGTTCGTCCTGCAGGAACTCGGCGGCGTGCTCGGCGTAGTAGTCACAGACCCACGCGCACTTCTCGACCTCAGACACCGCGCTCTCGATGGGTTTCCCCATCTCCGCCGTCATCGTCTCGGCGTACTCCCGCTTGTTCTCCCGGAGCACGTCCGCCGCGTTCGAGATGAGCCGCTGGCGCTCTTCTATCGGCTGGCGGTGCCACTCGTCGTAGGTGTCGGTGGCGCGCTGAAGCTTCTCGTCGACCGCGCTCTCGTCGTCCTCGTCGAACGTGTCTATCACGTCGCCCGTCGCGGGGTTGAGACTCTCCATACCTACTCGTGACAGTTCCCACGTGCATGTACGCTACGGCAGAACACGTTGGAGAGGGACGTGGGAGAGAAACGAGCTACCTAACGCGTCGTAACCGCCGTTTTCGACGGGAAAACGAACCGCCGGAAGGGGCAACGACCCGTTTCTCCGCATACGCGCCGCATACTTATGCGAGTCGCTACCGACCGTTCCCGTGACATGAATCGCCTGAGGAACGGGGGAAGAAGCACGGAAGCGAGCGGTATCGGGAGGCGTCGAGGATAATGGCGTCGCTCGAAATCTTCCTCGTCATCGGAGTGAGCCTGTTGCTCTCGCTCGTCCTGAGCGAAGCCATCGAACGACTCGGCGAACCGGGGTTTCTCGGCGAAATCCTCGCGGGCGTCGTCCTCGGTCCATCCGTCGCCGTGCTCATCGCCAGTACGGCCGAGAACAGTCCGTTCATCCTCATCGCCACCATCGGCGGCCTGTTGCTCTTCTTCGACGTCGGCTACCAGCAGATAGATTTGAGCGATCTGCTCGCCGCGTTTCGCCCGGTGTTGATAATCGGGCTCTCGGGCGTCATCCTCCCGTTCGTCGTCGGATACATCATCGGGAGCTACTTCGGACAGGGGTTGGAATCGAGCCTCTACCTCGGTCTCATTCTCTCCGTCACGTCCGTTTCCATCGTCGTCAGGACCCTCCTCTCGCTCGACAAACTCGATACGCAGTACGGGCGCTGGATTCTCGGCGCGTCCGTGGTGGACGACGTGGTGGGCCTGCTCGGCATCTCCATCCTTCCCCTGTTCTTCGTCAGCGGCGGCCTGATGGGGACCGCCTCCGCCCTCGGATTGGCCGCGCTCTTCTTCGTCGCCGCGGCGATTTTCTACCGATTCCTCCTCGACCCGGTGTCCGACCTGCTGTCGAAGTCCGAGGTCGGCATGGCCGACTTCATCGGGATTCTGGGGCTGTTGTTCGTCTTCGGCTACGCCTCGGACGCGGTGGACCTCTCGTACTTCATCGGGGCGCTGACCATCGGGTTGGTCATCTCGACGAACAAGCGACTGGAGGGCAAGAAACTCCAGTCGAACGTGTACGGCATCGCCTACGGCGTGTTCATTCCGCTCTACTTCGTCGCCATCGGAGCCAGAATGAACCTCGGCGCGCTGACGGTCAACACCTTCATCGTCGTCTTCGCCGTCTTCGGCCTCCTCTCGAACTTCGTGGCTGGCTACGCCGGAAACATCATCGCGGGAGGGCGTCGGGAACACTCGCTCATTCTGGGATTCGCCCTCCTTCCCCGCTCCGAATCGGGAATCGCCATCGTCTCGCTCGGCGTCGCGCAGGGTATCGTCGGCAACCAAATCTTCGTGGCCTATCTGGTCGTCTTCGTCATCTCGGTGTTGTTGACACCCTCGCTTTTGAAGCGGGCGGTCGAACGGGCCGAGCGGAAAAAGGCGAAGAAGGCGAAAAAGAAGGATGAAGGAACGGACGCGGGGAGTTCGGGAACGTCGAAATCGACGGACACGAGCGGATAGGCGAACGTTCACTTCTCGCGGTCGTATCGCTCCGCCGCGGTTTCGAAGGCGGTTTCGGCTTGTTCCGTGCTCCGCCGTCCTTCCGCTTCCGCCATCGCCTCCGGGTCGGGGTTCACGTCGTCGTCGATTCGCGCCCACGAGTTGTGGACCTTCGCGTGACACCAGCGACAGAGGTACACCGTGATTTCGTGCGAGAGCGTCTCGCCGCCCCCGGCGTAGGAGAGGTGGTGTTCTTCGAGGAGGGGTCGCTCGTCCGAGTGGGCCATCCGCCGCTCTTCGAGGCCGCAGCGGACGCACTGGCGGTCGTGATTTCGACAGCGGAAGTGCGGGCAGTCGCGCCACGACCAGTCGCCGTCGGGGTCGGCGACCGGGCAGGCGAAGTCGTCCTCGCGGCGCTCGCGGGCGAACGCCGGGTCGTGTTGGGGATGGTCGAAGGCGTAGCGGCAGTTCCCTTCGTCGGTGAGGTGGTCGCAGAGTCCGACGTGCTCGTACGGGTCGTCCACGCCGACGGCCGTGCCCGTCGGTGTCTTCTCCATGCTGAACTCGTAGCGGCGCGCTCGCACAAACGTTTTGTCTTCTTCCTGAGAAGTCCCCGACGTGCGCGTCGTACACGAATCGGACGGACGGTCGGAGACGCTAGCGAACGATGTCGAGACGGCGGATTCGTTTCTCTCGCAAGCGAAGGGGCTGATGTTTCGCCGGTCGATCCCCGACGATTACGCCCTCGCGTTCCGGTTCGACGATGTGGACGCCCGCGACGTCCACATGGTGTTCGTCCCGTTCGCGCTCGACGCCGTGTGGACTGCGAAGGGGGAAGTCCAGCAGGTAAAACGGCTGTCCGCGTGGACCGGACTGGGAAAGGCGACCGCGGACACGCTGTTCGAACTGCCCGCCGGAAGCGCATCGGACGTCTCGGTCGGGGATACGGTTCGACTGGTCGAATAGAATATCTTACTCGGTGTCCGCGAGCGGGGTGAACCCGTCCACGGGCGTCACGGAGTAATCGACGGTGAGCGTGTCCTTCGTGGCTCGAATGCGGCCGACGAAGGCGGAGATTTCCTCCAACGTCCCTTCGAGGACGAACAGTTCCATGCAGTGGTGATTGCCGATGTGGTTGTGGAAGTTCGAGGCGACGAGCCCCTCGTGTTCGTGACGGAGGTGCATCATCCGCTCCTCGACGTTGGTCGTCTCGTAATCGAAGAGCACGGTGACGATGGCCATCAGTTCGCGGTCTTCGAGGCGGCGGTCCTCGAACTCGCCGAGGAGGTTTCTGCTGGCCTCGCGGACGACTTCGCTCCGGCCGGTGTAGCCGTGTTCGTCGGCGAACTGGTCGATTCTGGAGAGCAACTCGTCCGGCATGGAGACACTGACGACGGTCATGTATTAATCCAGAACCCAAACGCTATTAGAACCTTGTTATCAGTATCCGAACCATATTCGCTCGTTCTCGGGGTCCACCGTCACCTCGCCGCCGACCGGAATCGGTGCGACGGGGGCCGTGTGGCCGAAATCGAGGTCGAAGACGACCGGGGCGTCCGGGTTGTACTCGGCAACGAGGTCGGCGATGGCGTCGCGTTGGCGTTCGCGGTACGCCGCCCGTTCGTCCGGCGGTCGCGCCACCTCGTGTGACCGCGCCTTCGCCCGTCCGACCAGAACCGCGGAAAACCGTGAGAGGAGTCCGCGCTCGCCCATCCCCATGAGCATCCAGCGAACGTCGTGTTCGCTCGGCAGTTCCTCGGAGGTTTCGAGGAGCAAAACCGCGCCGTCCAATTCCGACGGGGCGGGCAGGTAGCGGTCCACGGACAACTGTTGGTCCACGACGGACAGACAGCCGCCCCACGTTCGACCCGTGACGCGTTCGGTCCCGCCGCGCCACTGCCACCCCGGATTCGGCTCCATCTCGCGGTGCTTTTCGAGGTTGTTCGGGTCGGCCCAATCCAAGTTCTCGTCGGTGAATCGCTCTGCCGGACGGAGTTCGCCGAACGATTCCTCGAACATGGCCCGCTTCAGGTACTCGACGGTGTAGTCGTGCATCGACCCTTCCATGGCGAACTCGGTGAAGAGCGTGCCGCCGTAGAACGAGACGACGCCCTCGTTCCAGAGGACCGTCTGAAGGTTCGTGTTGTCGCTCGTACCGTAGAACCGCGTCGGATTCTCGCGGAGCACGTCGGTGTCGAGGTGCGGCAGGATGCGAACTTGGTCCGCGCCGCCGATGACCGCGATGACGCCCGCGATGTCGGGGTCGGCAAAGGCGTCCATTACGTCCTCCGCCCGCGCTGCAGGGTGGTCGTACAGCCACTCCGGGGATTTCGTCGCGGTGGGGAACTCGACGGGGGTCAGTCCGAACTCCGATTCGAGGCGGTCCAGTCCCAGTTCGTAGACGTGCGGGAACAGCGCCGCGTGGCTGGTTCCGGGCGCGATGACGGCGACGGAATCGCCCGGTTCGAGGGCTGGCGGGAGGACGAACTCGTGCATGAGAGACGCGTCGAGAGAATGTCTGAAAGCCGTTTCGTTCCCCCGTTCTCCCCCGCTAACGAGCCGTTAATTCCGAATTTCACGGACAGAGCACTCCTGATTCGAACTTAACCGTGACATAACAAAGACCCGTTCGGCCGTCGGCACGTCTATGTCGAACAGTTCCGTGGGGTGGTTAGAGACGCGCGGAGAGTGGCCGACGGCCGCCCCGAACCGCGTCTGGTTGTTGGCGATTCTCATCGGGGGGAAGACGCTCGACGCGGTGAGCACGATTACCGTCCTCCACCTTCGAGCCGACGTGTTCGAATCGGTGTGGCTCACGCGAACGCTCATGGAGCGGTTCGGGACGGTCGGCGGGTCGTTCCTCACGCTCGTGTTCGCCGTCGTCGGCGTCGTCGTTCTCGCGGAGAGCGGCCTCCTCATCGAGCGACTGTTCCCGGAGTCGTGGACCCCCGAGGGGTACCCCGCCGCCTTCAGGACGACGACGTATCTCGCCGCTGGCGCGTGGTACGGCTTTCTCGGCGTCCACAACTTCCTCTATCTCGTCTGATAGCCGACAATATATCTATTTTCTTATGCTTCGGTGCCCGGAACGCCAACACTAATATCGACCGCCCGACGCTTCCCGGTAATGAGCGAGACGAAAGATGAACTCGCGGGCGTGGTCGATATGTTCGGGGCGCTGACGCGCGCCGAACTGGCCGATGCGCTCGCCGAACTGGCGTTCAAGCAGGGCAAGGAAGTGGACGTGTCGGCGTTCGAGGCGGTCATCGAGGACGGCGTGCGCGACTTCTACCTCGTCGAAGCCGACGCCGACGGGGAGACCGTCCTCGTTCCCGGACCGGTTGCGTTCCCCGCACTGCCCGAGAACGCGGAGGACTTGCCGCACATCATGGACGTCCCCGAGCGGACGACCGACCGCGAGCGACTCGGGGAACGGGTACGGAAGCGATTGGCGACCGAGGCCGAAACGGCCGACGAGGAACGCGCACGGTATCTCGTGGACGTGAGCTACGACCTCGAAGCGTGGGCGCCGGTCGAAGCGGACGACGTGCGCGAGCGGTTGGACGAGTCGCGTCCCGACCGGGCAAATTAAGGCCGGAGGGAGCAACGAAAACACATGAACCTCGGTCGGGTGGCCGACCACGAACCACGGTTGGTCACGGACGAGAAGCGCGAGGCCGCCGTCCTCGTTCCGATTATCGCCCGCGACGACGGCCCAGCCCTTCTCTTCACGAAGCGGGCGGATCACCTCGGCGAACATCCCGGACAGATGAGTTTCGTCGGCGGCGGGCACGAACCGGGAGACGCGGATCTCTGGGAGACGGCGGTCCGGGAGTCCAACGAGGAAATCGGTCTTCGACCGGAGGAGGTCGACGGCGTCGGCCGACTGGACGACATCCGAACGATAACCCACTATTCGATAAGTCCGTTCGTCGTTCGGATTCCCGACCGGCAGTACGACCCCGACGAGCGCGAGGTGGCCGAAATCGCCGTGCTCCCCGTCTCGGAATTGACGGACTTCGACAACTACGAGAACGAACACCGCGAGCATCCGCGCTACGGCGAGGTGGTCATCCACTACTTCCACGTCGATGGCTACACCGTCTGGGGCGCGACGGGCCGGATTCTGGTCCAACTGCTCGAACTGACGACCGACTGGCGCGCACCGGAGAAGATAGACCGGTTCGTCGATACCGACCCGGATTTGGGATAGCGTTCGGCGGCGAGACGAGAACGAGCGCGTTCGTTCGCTCTACGACGGATGCTCGGGACGATTCGCGCACAACCGGCGCGAACGACCCGACCGACGCCGAAAATACGAGATACTGAATCTTCTCGGAGAGCACTGAATCATAGCGGAGGACACTGACTTACACTACTTCTCACTAAATCATACCATTCTCTACTGAAGAGTACTGGACTACCGACGCGGTAGCGGCCGGTTTCGGGTCGTTCGACCGACGCACCAGCGTTCCGGATTGTCGGTACCCATAGGAACGAGGTGGTGGACGCTCAATGGCCGGTCATGCACGATGCAATCGTCGTCGGAGGCGGAATCGTCGGCGCCTCCGTCGCGTACCACCTCGCACGGGAAGACGTGGACACGCTCCTCGTCGACCGCCACGATACCGGACGAGCGACCGACGCCGGTGCCGGAATCATCTCGCCCGCGACCAGCAGTCGAACGGCCTCGGACCGGTGGTTCGAGTTCGCGCTCGACGCGGCGGCGTACTACCCCGAACTGGTCGAGCACCTCGAAAACGAACAGGACGGGAAGACGGGCTACTCCGACTGTTCTCTGCTCTCGGTCGCGGTGGGCGAGGACGAAGTACCGGAGTACGACGCGGCATCCGAACGGATTCGGGAGCGACAGGAGAAGTACGATCAGCCAGCGCCCGGAACGACGGAAGAAATCTCGTCGTCGGAGGCGCAATCGCGGTACCCCGCGCTCGCCGAAACCCGCCGGTGTCGCGCCTACGACGGGGCCGCGCGGGTGGACGCCCGGACGTTCACCGGCGCGTTGCTCCGGGCGGGAGAAAGCCACGGGCTCACCGTCCTCGACGGGGACGTGACCCGAATCGACCACGAGAACGGCGCGGTCACGGCCGTCGAAACCGCGGACGGCGGGCGGTACGAATCGGATGCAGTCGCCGTCGCCGGTGGCGCGTGGTCGCCCCGCTTCGCGGAGTCGCTCGGCGTGTCGATTCCCGTCGAACCCCAGCGCGGTCAGATCATCCACCTCGATTTGGGCGAGACGGACACGTCGTCGTGGCCCATCCTCAGCCCGTTCCACGGCCACTACATGGTCCCGTGGCCGGACAACCGCGTGGCGGTCGGCGCGACCCGCGAAGTCGGTTCGGGGTTCGCACCGCACACGACGGCCGCGGGCGTCCACGAAGTGCTGGGCGAGGCGCTCCGCGTCGCGCCCGGCCTCGCCGACGCGGAAATCGACGAGGTTCGCGTCGGGCTTCGTCCGCGCTCCGCCGACCAACTCCCCGTGTTGGGCGCGGTTCCGACCGTCGAAGGCGTTCATCTGGCGACCGGCCACGGCGCGACGGGCCTGCAACTCGGGCCGTACAGCGGCAAACTGGTCGCGGACGAAATGCGAGGAGAGTCCGCCGATATCGAGACGTTCAGCGTGGAACGGTTCGAGTAAGGAATTCGAGTACGGGATTCGAATAGGGCAGTGGAGTGGGTCGTTTCATCGACCAGCCAGCCGTTCTCAAAACCGGTCGAGCGAGAACAACTCGATATCGTGGCGACTCTCGTCGTCGATGGCGAGGTCCGCTAAAATCTCGCCGACGACGCTCGACAGTTTGAAGCCGTGGCCCGAAAACCCGGCCCCGACGACGACCTGCGGGTGGTCCGGAAGCGTGTCGATGATGAAGTGCTCGTCCGGCGAGTTGGTGAACATGCAGGTCTCCAAGCGCATCGTCGGTCCCGCCGCGTCGGGAAAGTAGCGCTCCGTGAAATCCCGGAGGACGCGTTCGTCGCCGGGGGTCGGTTCGGCCACGTCGTCCGGGTCCACCTCCTCGTGGAAGTGGTTGTACTTGCCGACCTTGTACCCCGGCACGCCGTACTCGGGAAAGCCGTAGAAGTAGCCTTCCTCGCACTCCACGACGAAGACGGGGAACGAATCGGGCTGGAACCGCTCGGGATGTTCGGGCTGGAACCACCCCAAGACCTGTCGCTCCGGCACCGCCTCCGTCTCCAGCATGGGGAGCAGATTCGCGGCCCACGCGCCCGCCGTAACGACCATCGCGTCGGCGGTGTAGCTGTTTTCTGCCGTCTCGACGCGGACGCCGCCGTCGGCGGTCGCCTCCCAGTCGAGGACGCCCTCCCGCGCGTGAATCTCCGCGCCGTGTCGGTGGGCCGCGTTCACGTGGGCGACGACGCACTGCTCGACGTGGAGGAACCCGCCGTCCGGTTCGACGACCGCGACGAACTCGTCGGGCAGATCGTAGCCCGGATAGCGCTCGCCGAGTTCCGCACCCGAGAGCAGTTCGTGTTCCAAGCCGTGCTCCTCGGCCGATTTGCGCGCACCGGCGACCTTCTCGCTTCCCTCGGGTCCGGCGACGACGCACTCGGTTTTGTGGAGCAGTTGCGTCGAGTGGGTCGCGTCCAACTCGTCCCACAGCTCGTAGGCGCGTTCGAGCAGCGGGACGTAATCCGGGTGTTCGTAGTACGCCTTTCGGATGATTCGCGTCAGGCCGTGGGACGACCCCATCGAGTGCGGTACGTCGTAGCGTTCGAGACCCAATACGTCCTGCCCGCGCTCGGCGAGGTGGGCCGCCGTCGCGCTCCCCATGCCGCCGACGCCGACCACGATGGTGTCGTACTCCGTCATTCGTTTCCACCCTGTCCGCCGGTGACAATGAACGTGGGGGTCCGACGTCACGCGAGGGGTGGGCGCCGCCGCGGAACCGACGTCCCGCCGTCACCGAGTTGACCCGGTGATTTCGTTGTCCCAATTCCGCGAATCGTCCGAAAAATGGCCGTTCGGCGGACCGATACAGGTAAACCTGCGAGGTGAATATCGAGTGAAAACGGCCGCTTGGCGGTCGTGATACCGTGACGGAACAGACCGACTACTTCGACGACAGAATCGCGGACGCAATCCTCCACGGCTCGCCCTACGAGCGACTGCGCGTCCGACGGAACAGCCTCTTCGACCAACGTATCTCGACGAAACTGGCGTGGCAGAGCGTCGTGCTCCTCGCGCTCTCGCTCGTCGGACCGATAACGCTCGGCTATTCGGAATCGGTCGCGGCGCTATTTCCGGGCGGGACGCCGCTCACGTCCTCGCCCATCATCCTGATGCCCGGCGTGCTCGTCCTCCTCCTCGAAGCGGGCGCGGCGGCGGGACACGTCGCCGTCGCGGCGACCATCCTCACCAACGAGTCGGACCTCAGCACGCGCCGGATGCGTCAACTCCTGAGCGTCGAGGAGATGGCGTCGTTCTACGGCCTCATCGGCGGCGCGCTGCTCCTCACGATAACGGTGGCGTTCTTCCTCCTCGGGTACGCCGGAGTGGAGACGATTCAACAGTACACGACCGCCGGAGCGCAGGGACCGTTCGACGCGTCCGGAACCGGACTGAGCGTGCTGGCCGTCTCGACCGTCGCCTTCGTCGGGAGCGTCATGCTCTTTACGGCGAGTCGTCTGCTCGATACCCGAATGCGATAGCGGGCCGGACGGAACGCTTACTGACGTTCGCGGCGTGGGTGTGAGCATGGAGGAATCGGGATGGCGAGAGACACGGAGGACACGCTGTACGACATTCTCCTCGACCCGTCGCTCGACGACGACGTGTACCGAGCGTTAGCGAGCCGTCGCCGTCGGTACGCCGTCTACGCGCTGATGGAGTGGGACCGGGTTTCGATGGACGAACTGGCCGACGTTCTCACCGGGTGGCTCTACGCGAGCGAGTACCGAATGGCGACGCCGGACGACCGAAACCGATTGATTACGGAACTACGCCACGAGCACGTCCACATGCTACGGAAGGCGGGACTCGCCGGGTACGATTCGAGCGGAGACGGACTCGTACTCCCCGAGCTAGCCTATCCGGTCGCCAGACTGCTTCGCTGGGCGCGACGGAACGAGTATCCGAACTGACCGTCACGGGAGACGTTCAAATGGATCTTCGGGAAACCATCGCCGACGTGGAACGCAATCGAAAGACGCTCGTCGTCTACAGCGAGGACCCGTCCACCGACATCGCCGACGAGTTCGAGACGAAAAACGTCACGGTGCGGTACAATCGACTTCGGGGCGTCGGCCCGGACGAGTTCCTCGTCATCCGCGACCGCGACGGATTCAAGGGTGCAATCGGACTGACGTCGCTTCGAGAGTTTCTCACGCCGCCCGTCCGCGTCCCGTGGAGCGACGAGTTCGACCCGTCCGCGTTCCGCGACCTGCTGGCGCTGCTCGACCGAACCCTGTTCTCGTCGTTCGACCGTCGCCAGATGCTGGCGACGAGCCGCGAGTTCGAGGACCGCGCGTGGCGCGTCGGCGAGGGAACGCTCCACGTCGGCTTCCAGTCGTTGTCCGCGTTTCGCGCACAGACGGACGTGTACCGTCGCCTCGCGCGCGAGACGACCCTCGACGTCCACATCTACGGGCGGGCGAACTGGCAACCGCCGCGTATTCGAAACACGACCTATCGTGCCAGAAAGACGGGCGAAATCGGTTCGGTGTGGTTCATCGTCTACGACGGCGGCGGCGACGACCGGCAAAAATGCGCGCTGGTTGCCGAGGAGCGCGACGAGGGGCAATTTTTCGGCTTCTGGACCTACGACCCCTCGACGGTCGACGACCTCCGAACCCACCTCGAACGGACGTACGGGTGAGCAGAGAGCCGTCGCGGCGTTCGGCGACGGTCCCCGATTACCGATTTCGGACGACGGGATACAGCGCCCCCAACACCAGTCCGAAGACGGCGTGACCCATCAGACTGGTCGGGTTGACGTTCGGGACGGGAGGTGCCATCGGGAAGCCGACCGCCTGCAACCAGACGGGCATAACGAGGACGGCCGCGACGACCCAGAGCAGGACGCCGTACCCGACGCCGACCAGCGCGGACGTTCCGACCGAATCCGTCAGCGTTCGAAAGCGCGGCGTCGTCGCGATCGCGGCGAACACGACGCCGAAGATAGCCGCGTTTACCATGTGAATCACCCATCCGGCAAATCCACCGTCGAGTCCCCAAAGGGCGGGAATGGCGTGTTCGATGACCGGCCGCATCTGCACCGTCAGCATGACGCCCATCACCGCCCCCGCGACGAGTCCCGAACCGACGCCCGCTTGCCACGCGCCGTCCGTATTCGCTGCCGTTTCCGCCGTTCGTTCGGTCGCTGTTTCGGTTGCCATCACCCGTAACTACCGCGAATCTGGATAAGTCGATTTGGCGTGCGTGCGGTCGGGACGCACGTGCGTCGGGAATGCACGACCGGGGTGAGTTGAAGGTAACTGGGACGTTTATCGTCGTTCGTGTGGTCTGCTCACTCATGAACGACCCCGACCCACAACGATTCCGAAGCCTGATGCTCGCGGATGAGCCGGGGTTCGAAGACGTGTTGACCTGCGTGTTCTCAATCCAACCGCACGAGAGTCGAACCTATCTGGCGCTCTTAGAGCGTCCGAACAGCACGACCGAGGAGTTGGCGCGGACGACCGGCCGCGACCGAAGCAACGTCTCGCGGTCGCTTGCGACCCTGCGCGAGAAGGGGTTGGCGAGCAGACGCCGCCACCTCCTCGACGGCGGAGGGCACGTCTATCGCCACGAACCGACGCCCCTGTCGGAGGCGAAAGCGCTCATGCACCGAACGCTCGACGAGTGGTGTGCGTACGTCCACGGTCGAATCGACGAGTTCGGCGAGTGACTCACTCGTCGGACGCGAGCGCCGCCACCCGAACCGCTCCGAGCGTCGCCAACGGTGCGAAAACAGCGACCGCGAGGAACGTCCCGAGCGCCACTCGGAGCGATAGGGACGTGCTGGGCGCGTCGAGCAGCGGAAGGCTTCCGAGCCAGAACTGGAACGTCCCGACGAGCACGGAAAATCCGAGGACCGACACACCGTGGCCGGACACCGCGGCGGAACTCCGCCGAACCGCGTTCCGTATCGACGCACCCCGGGCCACCAGAACCGGCGCGGGAAACAGCCGCACGGAAACGAACACGAAAGCGAGGAAAGCGGCGAGCTTCCCGACGAACCCGAACGCCGCGCCCGTCGCGGCCACCAACGAGAGGACGGCCAGCAGACCGGCGAGATAGGCGGTTACCGACGCGACGTCACGCGGCGAGACGGAATCGCCATCGACGAGGGCGACGACGGCGGTGACCGCGGCCGCGGTCGCCGTCAACGAGGCGAGCCATACCGCGGCGATTCCGGCGACGGGGAGGAGACGAAGGCCGAACACCGCGCCGACGGGTCGGGTAACGAGCTGCACGGAACCGGGATGGGAAAGGACGGTGAGATGGGCGACGCCGTAGCGACCGATGGTTTCGAGCTGTACCGGAACCGGGTCGCGGAGTCGAACGAGGTTGAGGGCGGCGAGAACGATGCCCATCAACAGGAACGGCAGGGCGAGCGACGGCCGCGTTCGGAGGTCCCTGACGCTCCCTTCGAGCAGTCCGAAGGCGCTGATGTCCTCGTCGGACGGCGAGCCGATGCGGTTGACTCCCGCCCCCGAAATCCGGTCGTTTTCGCTCATCGGGATGCCTCCAAGGCGTAGAGCGCGAACCCGTCGGTGAACAGCAGCGCGCCGCCGCCGACCGCCGGAGAGGACGGGTCGCCTTTCGTCGGGAACGTCCAGAGCCGCCGACCGGTCTTCGCATCGAGCGCGACCAGCCCCGATTGGTCCGGGGCGTAGACCGTCTCTCCGGCGACGACGGGCGTCGTTTCGTGGCCGCCGACGCGGGCGGACCATCGGGTCCGCCCGGATTGGGGGTCAAGCGCGAGGAGAACCATTCCCTTCTCCCGCTCGACTTGCACGAACACCGCGTCGTCGGTGACGGTCAGCGACCCCTGTATCTCGGCGTACTCGCTGTCGCCGTCGAGGTGGCGGAACCAGCGGCGGTCACCGCTCTCGGCTTCGAAGGCGATGGCGTAGTCGTCGCGGACGCCGTACACGCCGTGGTCCGCGGCGGTCACGTAGCCCCATGTGAGGACCTGCTTGAAGGGCTGTCGTCGCCACCGGACCGCACCCGTCTCGGCGTCGAGCGCGGCGAACTCGTTGAGCCACGTCGCGACGTAGACGGTGCCGTCGTGGACGGACGCCCGCGAGGCCATTCCATCGGTCCGGTAGCGCCACCGTTCGGCCCCGCTGCTCGCGTCCAGCGCGAGCAGGGAGCGCTCGTCGAGGTGGGCCGGGACGAACACCAGTCCGTCCGCGACCACCGGCGGCGACCCGTCGTTCGATGGGAAGAACGACGACGCGAAGGACGACTCCGGCGCGGGCATCCGCCACCGATATCGAAGCTCGCCGCGGAGGTCCGGCGACGGGTTGACCGCGGAGACGCGCCGTCCGTCGGTCGAAATCACCGTCTCGTTGCGGTAGGCGGTGTCGGCCGCGATGGCGGGAAACTGCCCGTGGAACTCCGAGAGCAGCGTCCGCGTCGTGCCGTCGGCCACGTCCACGGCGAGGAGGTCACCGGTGGCGGTGTAGACCGTCCCGTCGTAGACGAGCGGCGACGACGGCGTTCCGAACACGGTCCGCGGCGTTCGTTTCCAGCGAACGTCGGGCTTCGACCGGAGCGAGAGTCCGTCCGGTTTGTAGCCGCTTCCCGCCGGGTCGTACCCGACGAGCGGCCAGTCGTCGCTCGAAACCGTCGGCGTGGCGGCGGGATAGACGGCGCTACAACCACCGAGCGTGCCCGCGACGGCGGCCGAGACGGCACCGAGGAAGCGCCGACGGGAGGAAGGCGAGGGGAGACGGGAGGGGGTCGAGGAAACGGGGGAATTCGAAGGAGGGCTGAAGTCGCTCACGTTTCGGTACAATCAGTGAGAAAACAAATACCGTTCGGATGGACGACATCCCGAACTGGTCTATCAGTCCACTTAACCGTCTTCGCGGATTTGCAACGGTAGCGAATGAGCTATCGAGACGCGGTTATGGCGGCGAAGTACGCCGGTGGGTCGAACGAGCAAGCGACGGCGCTCCATCAGCGACGACTCGAAACCGTCATCGACGGCAGGGGGTACTTCGACTTCGAGTCGCCGCGGGGCATCGTCGTCCACGTCGTCCCCACCGGCGTCTACGACGACGGTTACGCCATCGACCTCGGGGGCCACAGCGTCCTGCCGGAGGCCGACCCGTCGCGGCCGGAACAGCTCCCCGTCCTCGGGCGGGACGGCGCGCGCGGGTCGTGGACCGGCGACGGGTTCGGGGCCGTCGTCGAGACCGACGAACGCGACGCCCCCGCGGGCTACGCGCACCTCTTTTCGAACGGCGTCGTCGAGTCCGTCTCGGCGATTCCGTTCGAGTCGTCGGAATCCGACGCACCGCGACTCGACGGTCGAACCCTCGAACTCGAACTGACGCGGTGCGTCCGTCGGTATCTGCGCGTTCTCGCCTACCACCAGCGTATGGCTCCGGTTCACGTCGCACTCAGCGTGTTCGGCACGGACGGGCTTCGCCTCGATGCGAGCGGGAAGGAGGTGGGTGACGCGACGGCCGTCGAGGGAGTGACCGAGAAGAATAACATTATTAATGAAGGAATACTCGCTCCGTTTCCGGTCACGTTCGAAAACTACGACGTGGACGTGCGGGAGGCGTTGAGTGACCCCATCGATGCGCTCTGGCGAGGTGCCGGTCGTCCCGGCTCCCCCTTCGTTTCCGGCGATACGTGGGCGCTCCGGTCCGAGTTCACTCGAACGAAGTGAGCGGACGCCCGGGTGTCGAGTCGTCGGTTGCGTTGGGCGAAATTTTCCTCGCTTCGACACATGCCCCGAAATTTAATCATAATAGCAACAAGAATGGAGAATAATTACGACGATACGAGTGATTCTTTTCCGGGATTCAGTTCCACATCGGCGACATATTCTATCGAATACTAGTATCGGAACGAACGTCGTAGGCCGTGCTTACCGATTTCGACCACACGTTTCAGGCACCCAATAACAATGATTGGCTCAGTAAAAAAGATTCGACAGTTGCTCATATCCGCGGACTGCGGACGAGCGGCGAACCCATCAACGAATCACAGAACACATGACGAAAAAAAGCACCATACCAGACTCGATAAAGCGACGACGGCTTCTACAGGGCCTCGGTGCAACCGGTGCCGCGGCGCTCGCTGGCTGTACAGGCAGTCAACAGGGCGGAGGCGGTGGCGGAAAGCTGAACCTCGCGCAGGTCAAAAGTCCGCTCGAATTCGACCCCATCGTCCTCAACGACGTCCCATCCCAACAGGTATCGGACCGCGTGTTCGAGGGGCTGTATACGTACAACTCGGGCATCGAAATCGTCCCCCACATCGCAACCGGGGAACCGACGGTGAAGAACAACGGAAAGACGTACATCGTCGAGATGCAAAAGGGGGTGAAGTTCCAGAACGGGGACTCCATGACGCCCGAGGACGTGAAGTACTCCTTCGAAGCACCCGTCAAGGAGGAGACGGAGAACGCGGCCACGTACACGATGATAGACACCGTCACGCCGATGGGAGATCGAAAGGTCAAGTTCGATCTGAAATATCCGTACGGGCCGTTCATGAACATCCTGACCGCTTCCATCGTCCCGAAGAAGGTCCGGGAGAAGGACAAAAAGAAGTTCAACAAGAAGAATCCCGTCGGCTCCGGTCCGTTCAAATTCGACGGCTGGCAGGAGGGCAACTTCGCCAGAATCAAGCGCTGGGATAACTACTGGGGCAAGCCGGAACCGAACCTCTCCGAGGTCAAGTTCGTGCCGGTCGAGGAACCCACGACCCGACTCACGAGCCTGCAGACCGGGGAAAACGACGTTATCGAGGAGATTCCGCCGAAGCTCTGGAAGCAGGTCGAGAACATGAACGACGCGTCCATCGCATCCAAACTCGGGATGGGCTACTTCTATCTGGCCTTCAACTGCAAGAAGGGTCCGACGACGGACCCCAAGGTTCGGGAGGCCATCGACTACTGCTTCAACATGGACCAGGCCGTGTCGAACTTCGTCGAACCGACCGGCGTCCGCCAGTACAGCCCGCTGCCGGAACAGCTCTCGAAGCAGTGGGGCTTCCCGCTGGAGAAGTGGAAGAAGATTCCCCACAACAAGAACATCGACAAGGCAAAGGAGATGCTGGACAGTTCGGACAAGGTTCCGGACAACTGGAACGCCAATATCATCGTTCCGCCGGACGACAAGCGCCAGCAACTCGGCGTCACCGTGGCGAACGGGCTGAAGGAAGCCGGATACAACGCCAACGTCCAGCGCCTCGACTGGGGTGCGTTCCTCGAAAAGTACGTCTCGGGCAAGCCGAGCGACTACAACATGTACACGCTGGGCTGGTCCGGCGGTCCGGACCCCGACGACTTCCTGTACTACTTCTTCACGAAGTCGGCCCACGGGACGACCGACGGCACCTACTACACGGGCGTGGACAAACAGGTCCAGCAGGCGCGGAAAACCGCGAACCACGCCGAACGCAAGAAACTGTACAGCAACGCCATCACCAAGTTGCTCAACGACCGGGCGCACCTGCCGTCGTACAACTTGAAAAACAGCTTCGGGGTCAAACAGGACGTGAACGGGTTCATGGCGCATCCCTTGTTGAGTTTCGTTCTCTCGACGAGCTACACCAACGTGTCCATCGGGGCGCAGTAGCTCGACCCCCGTTTCGATACGACTCACCGACAATACAATGGGAATCTTCCGCTATACGATTCGACGCTTGCTGCAGGCCATCCCCGTCCTCATCGGCATCGTCACGATAACGTTTCTGTTGACGAACGCGATTCCGGGCAACCCGGTGCAGATAATGCTCGGACCCTCGCCGAGCGCACAGATGGTCCAAGAGATACGCGCACAGTACGGGCTGAACCAACCGCTTCCGGTGCGGTACGTGAACTACCTCGTCTCGGTCGCGCAGGGGAACCTCGGCCAGAGCATCTACTACGGGGTCCCCGTGACGCAGAAGATAATGGAGCGACTGCCGGTGACGCTCCTGCTCATGCTGTCGAGTTTCACGTTCGCACTCGTCGCCGCCATTCCGCTGGGCATCGTCTCGGCCAAACGGCGCAACAAACCGACCGACCACATATCGCGCGTCGTCGCCCTCATCGGCGTCAGCACGCCGTCGTTCTGGATCGGACTGATGCTCATCATCATCTTCGCGTACTACCTGAACTGGCTTCCGGCGACGGGGCTGGTGCTCCCGTGGGCGAGTCCGAGTTCGGTCGAGGGGGCGTCCTCCCGGGGCGACGTGCTCTGGCAGACGTTCACCCACCTGTTGCTCCCGACGCTCTCGCTCGGAACGCTCCAGATGGCCGCTATCACGCGAATCGAACGGTCGTCCATGCTGGAAGTGCTCCAACAGGAGTACGTGAAGCTGGCGCGCGCCTACGGCGTCGCGGAGCGCACCATCGTCCGAAAGCACGCGTTTCGAAACGCACAACTCCCCGTCATCACCGTCGTCGGCCTGCAACTCACGTCGGCGCTCGGCGGGGCGGTGCTGACCGAAACCGTGTTCAACATCAACGGAATGGGGCGGCTCATCATCACGGCGATCAACAATCAGGACTACCCGCTGGTCATGGGGACGACGATATTCTTCGGTCTGACGTTCATCCTGGGCGTCGTCATAACCGACCTTTCGTACGCGTACATCGACCCGCGAGTGACCTACGACGAGGTGGACTAAGATGGGAACTGGAGAAGCAAGTTCGACGGACGTTCGCAACGCGAGCAGGAACGAACAGGCTGACGACGGGGGGAAAGTCGAAGCCCGCGTCGGATGGCGATACACGCTCAGCCAGATACGCAAGGACACGACCGCGCGGCTCGGGTTCTACATCATCGGCTTCATCTTCGTGGTCGCGGTCTTCGCGTGGATAGACGCGAAGCTCTTCGATTACGCCATCATCAGTAGCTTCTGGCACAACCCGGTGAACGACCCGTCGAACGCCAAGATTCTGCGTCCCCCGGCGTGGACGAGCAACACGTTCGGCCCCGGACTGTGGGAGTACCCGCTCGGAACCGACCACCGCGGTCGAGACATCCTCGTCCGACTCGTCTACGGCTCCCGAATCGCCATGCAAGTCGGCATCGTCTCGACTGGATTCGGTCTCATATGCGGGACGCTCGTCGGTGCCGTCGCGGGCTATCACGGCGGATGGGTAGACGACGTGCTGATGCGCGTTGCCGAGACGCTGTACGCGATTCCGTTCCTCGTGCTGGTCATCGCGTTCATGGCCGCGTTCGGCCGCGACCTGACGTTCGCCATGATCGGCGTCGGCATCACGACGATTCCGGTGTTCGCCCGCCTGATTCGGTCGCGGGTGGTCAGCGTCCGGGAGGAGGAGTACATCGAGGCGGCGAAAGCGGCGGGCGTCCGCGACCGGAACATCATCCTCCGGCACGTGATTCCCAACAGTTTCGCACCCGTCCTCGTGCAGGCGACGTTGCAGGTCGGCATCAGCATCCTCATCGTCGCGGGACTCTCGTTCCTCGGGTTCGGCGCACAGCCCCCCACGCCGTCGTGGGGGCAGATGTTGAGTCAATCGCGCGGCTACATGCTTCCCGACCCGTGGTTCAGCCTCTGGCCGGGACTCGCCATCCTCGTCACCGTGATGGGGTTCAACCTGCTCGGTGACGGCCTGCGGGACGCGCTCGACCCGCGAATCAAGAACTGACGGAGACACCATGACTGATACACTGTTACACATCGACGACCTGAAGACGCAGTTTTTCACCGAGGAGGGCGTCGTCCGCGCGGTGGACGGCATCTCCTTCGACGTAAAGGAAGGCGAAATCGTCGGCCTCGTGGGCGAATCCGGGGCCGGAAAGAGCGTCGCCGCACAGAGCATCTTGCGCCTCATCGACCCGCCCGGCGAAATCGTCGGCGGCGAGGTTCGGTTCCGCGACGAGGTGCTGTTCGGCCTCGAAGAAGGTCCGGACGGCGAACTCCGCCAACGCGACGAGATGCTCTCGAACGACGAGATGCGCCGACGGATTCGCGGCCGCGAAATCGCCATCATCTTCCAAGACCCGATGGAGAGCCTGAACCCGGTGTTCACGGTGGGCGACCAACTTCGGGAGTTCATCAAACTCAACCGCGGCCTCTCGAAGAGCGAGGCCAAGGAGGAGGCTATCGACATGCTCCGCGAGGTGGGCATCCCGGAACCGGTAGAACGGTACGACAACTACCCCCACCAGTTCTCCGGGGGGATGCGCCAGCGCGTGCTCATCGCCATGGCGCTGGCCTGCGAGCCGAGTCTCATCATCGCGGACGAACCGACGACGGCGCTCGACGTGACCGTCGAGGGCCAAATCCTCTCGCTCGTGGACGAGCTACAGGACAAGTACGACACGAGTTTCATCTGGGTCACCCACGACATGGGCGTCGTCGCCGAACTCTGTGACCGCGTGAACGTGATGTACCTCGGCGAAATCGTCGAGCAGGCGACCGTGGACGACCTGTTCTACGACACGAAACACCCCTACACCGAGGCGCTGTTGGATTCCATGCCCCGCCCCGACCAGACCGTCGAGGAATTGAATCCGATTCGGGGCGTCATGCCCGAGGCCATCGACCCGCCGCGGGGCTGTCGGTTCCACACCCGCTGTCCCGACGCCCGCGAAATCTGCACGGAGGTCCACCCCGACTGTCGGGAGGTGTCGGACCAAGGCGAAAACACGCACAAGGCGGCGTGCGTGAAACACGACGCCTTCGACGTGGGCTACGAGTTCAGCGACCCCATCGAGATTCGCGCCGAGACGGGTATCACGGGTGATGTCGTCACCGACCCGCAGGAGGGTGACTGACCGTGAGTGATTCGATGGCGACGGAAAAAGTGGCCGACGAGGAACCGAAGATGGGCGAACCGCTGCTCGAAGTGGACGGCCTCACGAAACATTTCGCCGACAGCGGCGGCTTCCTGTCGGGGGTGTTCGGGGAGCAAAAGCCGGTCCGCGCCGTCGAAGACGTGTCGTTCACCATTCGAAAGGGCGAAACGCTCGGCCTCGTCGGCGAGTCGGGATGTGGCAAGAGCACGCTCGCGCGGGCCATTCTTCGGCTGGTCGAACCGACCGACGGGACGGTGTATTTCAAGGGCGAGAACCTGACCGCGTTGGACGGGGAGGGGCTTCGGTCCCAGCGCAAGGACGTCCAGATGATATTTCAGGACCCGCAGTCCTCGCTCGACCCGCGGATGAAAATCGGTCCCATCGTCGAGGAACCGATGAAGGCCCACGGGATGTACGATTCCGAGGGACGGGAGGCGAGGGCGCGCGAACTGCTCGAAAAGGTCGGTCTCGACCCGCAACACTACAACCGGCATCCGCACGCCTTCTCCGGCGGGCAGCGACAGCGGGTGAATCTGGCGCGCGCCTTGAGCGTGAACCCGGACTTCATCGTCTGTGACGAACCCGTCACCGCTCTCGACGTCTCCATTCAGGCGCAGGTGCTCAACACCATGCGGTCGCTGCAGGACGAGTTCGGTCTGACCTACCTGTTCATCGCCCACGACCTCTCCGTCATCCGCCACATCTCCGACCGCGTGGCGGTGATGTACCTCGGACAGTTGGTCGAACTCGCGGAGAAGGAGGAACTATACGAGAACCCGCAGCATCCCTACACGCAGGCCCTGTTGGAGTCGATTCCCGTTCCCGACCCGCGACTGGAGGGGACTCGCGGCGTCCTCGAAGGCGACGTGCCGAGTCCCATCGACCCGCCGTCCGGGTGTCGCTTCCGAACCCGGTGTCCGAAGCTCATCGCGCCGAAGGAGTACGACCTCTCCCGCGAGGAGTGGGAGAACACGCGGGCGTTCCTTCGGGAGGTCCAGCGTCGGTCGTTCGAACCGACGACGAAGGAAGAGATAGAGAATCGCTTCTTCGACGGCGAGAAACCGCACGGCGACGCGGGGCGAATCGTGGACGACGCCGCCGGACGAATCGTGGACGGCGACTGGGACGGCGCGACCGAACTGCTGAACGAGTCGTTCGCCGAGAAGAGCATCTGTGCGAGACAGGTTCCCGAGTACGAGGTTCCGACGGAGTACGGAACCGCACCGCACGACGCCGCCTGTCACCGTCACCGGGACGACGTGCTCGACGGAATCCAGCAGTAGCTATCGAATCGTGACGGTCGTCTCGTCCCGCGGTCGTTCGTCCCCCGTGGCGAGGTATGCGGCGACCGTGTACTCGCCGGGGTCGGCGGGACGACGGGAGGGTTCGTCCGTTCGTTCGAATCGCCCGTCCCACGTCACGGTGGTCCGCTTTTTCTCCCGCGCCCGGAAGTAGAAGGCGTTCGGACGGTTTCGGACGTAGTAGGCTTCGTCGCTGGCTTCGAGTTCGCCGTCCACTTCCCACGCCCAGAGGCGCTGGCGCGGGGTTTCGACGACGACGGGGAACGGGCTTCGATTCTCGAACGTCACGGTGATGGGAATCTCGTCGCCGACGGCGTACCGCGCCTCAGGAACCGAGACGGAAACCGCGACGCTCCGCCGGGCGACCCACTGGGGGACGAGCGCCCGGATAGCGCGCCCGAGGTAATCGACGTTGCCCTCGAAACCCAACTGGTCGTCCGACTCGGTTCGTGACATGGCCCTTGGTTATCCAAATCCGTCCACCGTGGTGGCTTTTGTGGCTTCCTTCCGCGCTCGGTCGTCGTGGATGAACCCGTGGTTTGCCAACGACCCAGCGTTTATCTCCGTCGTTCCCATTCCCTTCGTATGGTCGATACGGGCGTTCTCGTAGCCTTCGTTCCGGCCGCGCTCGCGCTGAACGTCGCGCCGGGACCGGACAGCATCTACACGTTGAAACGGAGCATCAGCGACGGCCGAACCGCCGGGGTGATGGCCGCCGCGGGAACGTCCACCGGGAGTCTCGTTCACACGACCGCCGCCGTCCTCGGTCTGTCCGCCCTCCTCAAGGCGTCGGCCCTCGCGTTCACCGCCGTCAAACTCGTCGGCGCGGCGTACCTCCTCTATCTCGGCGTGACGACGTTCAGGAATCGAGACGAGTTCGACATCGCCTCGGACGGGGAAACGCAATCGCACGCCGAGTCGTTCCGGCAGGCGTTCGTCATCAACGTCAGCAATCCGAAGGTCGCCGTGTTCTTCCTCGCCTTCCTCCCGCAGTTCGTCGAATCGAGCGGGAACGCCCCCGTCCAGATATTCACGCTCGGCGTCCTGTTCGGCTGTCTCGGCTTCTGTTATCAGGCGGCGTTGGCGACGTTCTCCAGTCGCGCGCGGCGGGTGATACTCGAACGCGCCGTCGTCCGGGACCTCCTCCGCTACGCCAGCGCGAGCGTGTTGGTCGGGTTCGGCGTCGAACTTCTGCTCGAAAAGCGCGTGGTGAACTGACGGAGCGCCGCGGCCGCCGTGGTGCGACGATGTAGATACCGTTTTCCGGGCGTGCTCCCAATTCGGAACGATGACGCAGGTGATGGATGGCGTCCGTAGCGTGCGCGGCGAGCGCGTCCGTCTCGCCGCCGTGATTTGGGCGGTACTGCTCGCACAGGTGCTCCTCTATCCCGGCGTTCCGGACCTCGTGGTCCACCTCGGGGCGGGCGAACAACTCGACGGCGGGACGTGGTTTCTGGTCGCCGAGTTCGCCGCGTTCGTGGTGTGTGCCGGAATCTGGGGCCACCTGAGCGACCGTCTCGGAACCCGCGTTCCGCTCGTCGTTTTCGGTGCGGTCGGCGCGGCGGCCGGGTACGCGGCGCTCGCGCTGGCACCGGCGTTGGGCGTCCCGTTCGGCGGGGTTCTGGCACTCCGCGTGGTGCAGGGGGCGGCGACCATCGCGGCGTTCTCGCTCTCGATGACGATGTTGATGGACCTCCGGGGCGGCCACGGACGGAACATGGGCGCGGCCGGAATCGCCATCGGCCTCGGAACCGCGATGGGTGCGCCGATAGGCGGCCAACTCGCCGAGGTTCACCCGACGACGCCGCTCGCCGTTGCGAGCGTCCTCATGGTCGGGACAGCAGTGCTCGCCCGCTCGGTACCCGACCGCGTGCCGTCGTCCTCGCGGGAGACCGCCGCGGCCGCCTTGAAACGGCTCCGCGAGCGCCCCGAACTGTCGATTCCGTACGCGTTCGGATTCATCGACCGGCTCACCGCGGGCTTTTTCGCGCTCGTCGGGACGCTCTACTTCCAATCGGAGTTCGGTCTCGACGCGGGCGCGACGGGGCTGATGCTCATGCTCTTTTTCGCCCCGTTCGCCCTGTTGCAGTACCCGATGGGCAAACTCTCCGACCGCATCGGCCGGTTCGTCCCCATCGTCGTCGGGTCCGTCTGCTACGGCGTCACCATCGTCGCCGTGGGCCTCGCACCGACCGTCCCGCTCGCGGCCGCGGCGATGGTCGCGGTCGGCGTCGGCGGCGCGTTCGTCTCGCCCGCGACGATGGCGCTCGTGACCGACATCGCGGGCGATAGCGATAGAGGGGTCGCCATGGCCGGGTTCAACGCCGCCGGAAGTCTCGGGTTCCTGACCGGGTTCCTCGTCGGCGGCGGCCTCGCCGACCGACTCGGATTCACGACGGCGTTCGCGGTCACCGGGCTGCTCGAAATCGCCATCGCGTTGGTCGCCTTCCGCGCCGTATACCGCCTCGGCGACCGCATCGAGCGCACCCCGACGCGGACGGACGGGTGAGTCCCGGCTACCCAAACGATTATTACCACCGCCGTTTTTAGGCTAGCCTAAAGAATCACTTCGTCCGCGAGACGAAGGGGTTCGGTGAAAGACCATGTACGGACGAAACGGAACGAAGCGAGCGAACGTGTGGGCCGGTCTCTACGCCGGTCTGATCGGGACTCCCGACGAGCGAACGGAACCCGACGGCGAAGGTCCCGAGGCAGGAACCGAACGACTCGACGGTCGGAGTGAACGCTCCGAGGGCGATTGAGTCGAAGAGAGAACGAATCGAGAGAGACGCGCGAGCGCTGTTGTTTTCGGGATTTCGGACCCGTCGTATCAGTCCCACCGACCGCGATCGTCGTGGTCGTCGTGACCGCCGTGACCGTGACCCCACCCGTCGCCGAAGGTCACTTCCGCGATGCGCGTGTGGTACGGGTCGCGCTCCTCGGCGGCGGGGTCGATGTCGATGTCCGGCGAGTACTGGCTCACCGTCCAGAACGTTCCGGTGTGCGGGTCCACCGAGATACCGTTGTAGTCGCCCCAGCGCATGACGTCTTCGCCTTCGCCGTAATCGTATCGTGATTTACCCTCCTCGACGACGATAGAATCCTCCAATTTGTTCCGGTCGTACCACTCGGTTCGTCCCGCGACGGCCATGCTCGGGTACGTGTCGGGACCGCTCACGTTGTGCGTGATGATTGTCGTATCGCCGTCCGACTGGATGGTCGGGATGAAGTACGACGTGCCGGGTTCGCCGTACACGCCGCTCTGGACGACTTGTCGCGTCCGCGTGTCCACTTCGTACCACTTGATGGCGGCGACCGGTTCGCCGTCGCCGTTCCAGTCGTAGGAGATGGTATGGGCCGTCCACAGCGACCCGTCGTTGTAATCGAGGTTCATCTGCCGCGTGCCGAGCGTGTCGATGCGCTTTTCGGAATCCGGTTGCTCGGCGGTCGGCGGATAGGCGAACTCCTCGACGGGAACGGTGTGACATTCCAGCGTCGGGTCGTCGAGCGGGTCGGTCAACTCCCACATCGTGAGCGCGCTCGCCGTCGGATTCGGGAAGGTGGAATCCAGCAGGTAGAACGTCCCGTGCTGTCCCCCCGAGAACGGTTGAAGCGCCGGTTGGAGGGTGAAATCCTCCCGCTCTACGTTCGGGTTGTCCAAATCGGTGAAGTGATAACCGGTGGTGTCCCGTCCGCGGTAGATGGCCTCCTTGTCGAGCGTCACCATCGTCACCGACACGTCCTCGCCGAAGAAGTTCTGCGCGAGGTAGATGGCGTCACGGTCCAGTCCGAGCGTGGGATAGTCGACCAGCCCTTCGTTGTCGAGCGGCGGAATCCGGTAGACGTTCCACTCCCCGTTCGGGTTGGGCGTCTGGGAGACGGCGACGAGCCACCAGCCCCGTGGCGGCCGGTCAAGGGTTTCGGCGGCCGTCTCCGCGCCGTCCTCGCCCTCTTCACCCTCGCCGGGTTCGCCGCCCGCCCGCTCCTCCATCTCCTCGCGGGTGACGATTTCGCCGTCTTGGGTGATGCCGGGTTCGTACTGGACCGCGGCGACGACGAATCGGTTTTCCCGTCGGTCGTAGCGCGCTCGGGGGTCGAAGACGAACGGTTCGCCGTAGACGTAGCCGCCTTCCGGTTCGTCGATGACCGGCGCGAAGATGTCGTTCAGTTGGACTGACAGTTCCTTGTGCCCGGACCGCTTGTTGAAGACGGCGACCTGCGTGTTGACCGCGTGAATCACCTTACCGTACCCGGCCGCGATTTGCGAGTCGGAGGGGACACCGCCCGACGTTTGCTCGGCGTTCACGCCGTCGTACTCGGTGAGAATGGACAGTTCGTCCTCGTCGTCGCCCCACCAGCCGTGTTTTTGCTCGTGTCGATGCCGCCCGTGTTGACCGTGTGCCCGCGACGCTTCTATCTCCCGTTCGCTCGCCGGTTCCCCGGCCCCCGCCTGTTTCGCTTCCGTCGCCGTTCGCTTCGGTCGTGATGCGATTCGCCCGAAGTTCACCGACCCCCCGGAGTACGTCCGTTCGAACGGCCCCTCGGCGCACTCTCCACCTTCCTCCGCCGCGCGGACCGACGACGAACTGAGACCCGGAATCGCCATACTTCCGATTCCCAGTCCGCTTAATTGAAGCGCACGACGACGACCGAGACGGAATCCGTCGTTCGTATCGTTTGCTTCCGATTCCCAACCACTGTTTTTGCCATCCATCACATATAATACAGACAGTAGATTCGTGTTATATTTATTTATTTGAATAATATAAAAGAAACCTGAGACGATGCTCGATGAAACAGTGCGTGAAATGAGAGACGATAATAATTAGGTGGAACGAAACCGCCATCCGAAGCGAGTTCCGACGACGACGTTTCGAAGCATCACCTCGGGTACCGACGAAAGCCGAATACGGGCGCGCTCGCTTTCCGGTCGAGACGGATAGTTTGTATTCGACGGCGGTGGGCGGTAGCGGCGTCGAACTCTCACGACAGCGCGACGAAACCGATACCGACCGCGGTGACGGCACCGAGGGAGACGACGACGGACCGCCCCAACCGCTGCGTTCCGAACAGCCAGACGATTCCGATTTTGACGGCCGTGTTGACGCTGGCCGCGAGGACGATGCCGCTCGTCGCGGTCGCGGTCGAGATGGTGCCGCCGCGGGCGAGATTGCTCAGCGAAATCGTGATGGCGTTCACGTCGACGAGGCCGGAGACGATGGCGACCGAGTACACGCCCGTCGCTCCGAATTCGGCGCTGACGGTCGTGGTGGCGACGAGGACGACCGCGAAAAAGAGCCCGAAGAGGAGCGCGGGCCAGAGCCGAAACCGGTTCTCCACGTCCGCCTCCAGCGGGACGTCCTCGCTGACCCCGCTGTAGACCACCCGGGAAACCACCACGCCGACGACGACCATCCCGACGACCGGCGGGAGGACGGGGACGAACAGGGACGGATTCACGACGAGGACCTCCAACAGAATCCGCGGGAACATCGTCAACGAGGCGATGACCGTGGCGACGCCGCACAGTCCGGCGAGGGACGGATCGCGCCGCGCGTTCCCCGCCATCGAAACCGCGGTCGCCGTGGACGAGACCAGGCCGCCGAGCACGCCCGTCACTTCGAAACCCACCTCGTTGCCGACGAGCGTGGCGAACACGTATCCCGTGAGGCTGATTCCCGAGACGAAGACGACCATCAACCAGACGAACTGGAGGCGCAAACCGCCCAGAAAGGCGATGCGTTCCGGCGGCAGGAGCGGGAAGACGACGAGGGCGACGACGAGGAACTTCAGGCTCGCCCGCATCTCGGCTTCGTTGAGGCGGGCGACAAACTCGTGGATGGGCCGTTTCTCCGCGAGGAGCGCCATCGTTACCGTTCCGAAGACGACGGCGAGTCGGAGTCCCGTATCGGAGTGGGTCGCCATCGCGCCGTAGACGAAGGTCAGCATCGTCGCAACGGCCGTCGTCATCCCGATGTCGCCCGTCGTCATCACCTTGGCGACGTAGGCGACGACGACCAACCCGGCGACGAAGACGACCGCTATCGGCAGGAGCGACGGGAAGAACGCCTGTACGAGCGCACCGAATCCGGCGATGAGCGGGAGCGTTCTGCTCCCGGCGAACAGGTTGCCGGGGTCGCTCCACTCCCGTTCGATGCCGATGAGAACGCCGATGCCCAGCGCGATGAAAACGGCGACGACGAGCGGAACCGCCATGACGAACGACCTAGGCGGGGAGAACACATGAATCGTCGCGTCAGCGGGCGGAGCACGGGGAGAAGGGCGTCATTCCTCGGGTTCGTGGACGGTCAACACCGGCACGTCGGACATTCGGACGACGCGCTCGGTCACGCTCCCCAGTAGGTAGCGGTCGAGGCCTCGCCGTCCGTGGGTCCCCATCACGATGCAGTCGATGTCGTTATCGTCGGCGTAGTCCAGAATCACGCGGTGTGGATGCCCGCCCGTCACCACGTCGTCGACGACATCGATACCGGCGTCCTCCGCCGGTTCGCGCACCGCCGCGACCGCTTTCTTCCCCCGCTCTTCGAGGTCGTTCAGGATGGACCCCTCGTAGGCGTCGGGCCACATCGCACCGATGTCGATGACGTAAATCGCGTGAATCGTCGCGTCGAACCGCTTCGCCAGTTCGACTGCGTTTCGCGCCGCTTCCGCGGCCGAGTCGCTACCGTCCGTCGGGACGAGGATGGTATCGTACATCGGTGGGGAGTACGGCGAGAAACGGGATAGTACTGCGGTTCGATAGCCACCTCCTGATAATCAACAACTATCCTTCGAGACCGCCGATATCCATCGAGACCGGCGTTCTCCCCATCACACGAAGCGTCGAGGGGTCCTCAGAGACCGTGGAACTGTGCTCCCGCTCAGGGCTCGGTAGCTGTCTTGGAATCCCGTCCGGCACCGTCGACGGACGAGATGTGGCTCGGGAAGAGCGGTCGGAGTCGCGGTATCCGTCCGCTGGTCGCGAGACGAGGCCACCTCCGAACGTGAGGAGCAATAAACCTATGACCCGCGAGAAGTGAACGCAACGTATGCAGCGAATCGATATCGACGACGTGGAATCCGGAGGAATGGGTGACGCCGACCGCCGCGGACTCTCGAACGCGCTGGAGACGGACGATATGTCCATCAACCACTACGCCCTCGAACCGGGCGATGCCTTCTCGGGCGGACTGCACACGCACCTCGACCAGGAGGAGATATTCTACATCGTCTCGGGGACCGCGACGTTCGAGACTAAACCCGAGCCGGACGCCGAAAGCGAAACCGTCGAGGTCGGCGCTGGGGAAGCGATTCGATTCCCGCCGGGAGAGTTCCAGCAGGGGCGCAACGAATCGGACGACGAAGTGGTCGCGCTCGCGCTCGGTGCGCCGCGGGACTCGACCGATGTCCGCGTCGCACAGCCCTGTCCGGAGTGTGAGAGCGACGTTCTCGCGTTCCGGATGGGAGACGACGGGATGTACCTCGAATGTCCCGACTGCGGAACGACCGTCGAGATGTAAACTCACGACGGATCCCCTTTTCGACGCCATTCGAGCGTGTCGCTCCGTGCAGACCGTTCGAAAAGACGTTCTTCCGCTTTCCGAAGCGACTACTCGCGGAGCAGGTTCGGGTAGTTCACGATGAGTCCGTCCACGCCCGCTTTCGCCAGTTGGTCGGCCTGATACCACGTATCGAGGGTGTAGACGTTGACCTCGCGGCCCTCGTCGTGGGCGACCTGCACGAGGTCGATGTCCGCGAAGTCCGGGTCGTCGAGGTAGTAGGGGTCGTCGAAGAACGGCGACCCTTTCACCATGTTGTACGGCGGGTTGACCGCCTCGCAGTCGTACTCCCGAACGATGTCGAGGCCGCGTTCGATGGAATCCCAGAGGAGATAGCCGACGGGGATGTCCGGGTTCACCTCGCGGACGGTGGCGATGGCCGCCTCGTAGAACGAGGAGACGAGGACGTCGTTTCCGTGCTCGGCAACGATGTCGAGCGCGTCCTCGGTGAACGACCGCCAGCGTTCCTTTCCGGCCTCCAGTTCCGCGCCGGAGAGATTCGTCGAGGACTGCGCCGCCGCCGACCCGGGGTTCTTGAACTCGATGTTCACGTCGACGTGGTTCGGAATGGCCGCCAACGCCTCGGAGAGGAGCGGCACGGTTTCCCCGCTGCCGAGGACGTTCGCGTTCAACACCGTCTCGCAGTCGTTCTCCCAGACGTACCCGTGCTGGTCGGTGAGGCCGCGGGTACCGCCGTCGCGCGCGCCGAGTTTCTCGTCGTGGAAGACGACGATTTCGCCGTCCGCACACGGCATGATGTCGAGTTCTATCATGTCCGCCGTCCGCGAGGCCGCTTCGAACGCACGGAGCGTGTTCTCCGGGTGGAGTCCCTTGTACCCGCGGTGGGCGACGTACGTGATGTCGTCCTCGTCGTCTCCCCCACCGCGCCCGTGGTCGTCGTCCGCTCCGTGATCACCTTCGTCGTCGTCGGAACATCGCTGCTGTGCGGTTCCGACGCCAGCCAGCGCGGTGCTGGCGACCGCGGCCCCGGTTCCAACGAACGTCCGTCGATTCAACGCCTGGAGTCGTTCTGACACCATATCCCGATTTACACCCGGCATCGCTATAATATTTATAATAGGATTCTAGATTAATTCAAAATACTATATATGGATAGTATCTCCGAGATTCGACACTGTACCCTCCGCGATTTGTTGGGCGGTGAAAATTTCCGTCTCGGTTGAATTCTCCGACGCACCGCACTCACGCGGTCGTCAAAAGTCCCCGGACACCGACGACCCGGCGGACCAGCGCGTAGCCCGCGAGCGAACACGCCAAATAGAGCGCCACCATCGCGTGGGTAAACGGCGTCGGACTGCCGATGGCGAGCCTCGCCACGGTGTTCGCGGGCGCTTCCGGCAGGAGGTACGTCCCGCTGAAGACGACGAGCATCGCCATCGAGAACAGAAACTGGGCCTGCTTTCTGTCGCGGAACCGCAACGCGAGTATCGCGCCGATAGCGACGATGGCGACCGAGAAGGCCGCGACGAGCGCCACGATTTCGAGCGGGTTGGCGACGTTGGTCCCGTTAAACGAGAGGAGCACCAACCACGCCGCGGCCTGCACGGGCGCGAGTATTCCCATCGCCAGCAGTTTGCCGTCCACGATGTCCACGCCGGTCAGCGGCGTCACGCGGAGGAGTTCGAGGGTTCCGCGGTCGTACTCCTCGGCGATGGTGTCCACGGCGACGCTCCCGCTGATGAATACCGGGAGGAACATCAACAGCGGGATGAGCACCGTGTAGGTGAACCCGAAGTACGGACTCGCACCCGTCTCGGGCGGCGGCGCGACGGGCGACCGTTCGAGTCGAGAGGCGAACCGCGCCCGCTCGCGGCGTTCGAGTTTGTCGAGTACCTCCTTTATCTGGGTCACGACGAGCGTCGTCTTGATGTTGCCATCCGGGGCGATGGCGGTCACGCGGACGCTTCCGTCCGCGGTGCGATCGACGGCGAGGACGGCGTGTATTCTTCCGGACCGGAAGTCGCGCATCGCGGCGCGCTGGGTCCGGTAGTGCTCCGCCTCCCAGCTATCGTCCGAAGCGAGGACGGGCGCGAGGTCGGCGCTCGCGTCCCCCGTCACGCCGAACGAGACGACGAAGCCGTTCGAGGCGGACCCGGGGTCGTACATCGACACCAGTCCGACCGCGAGGAACGACGAGAACGCCGCGATGAGCAACTGGATCAGTATCGCCAGCACGATGGTCTTCTCGCTCCTGAGCGACGCCAACTCCCGCCGCGCAACGGTGAGGCGTTTATCCAAGGGCGTTCACCACCGTGAGGTTGTAGGCGGCGTGAACCAGCGTCGTGACGGCCAGCGTCCACGCGTACCAATTTCGATCCTTGCTGGCCCCGTAGGCCGTGACGGTCGCCGTGACCGAATGGAGCGCGAGCGGCGCGAACAGCAGGCCCAGCAAGACGAGCGGCGAGGCGTCCACGCCGAGACCGGTGGCAGCACCGAACGCCGCCCGTCCGAGTTCGAGGTTCGGAAGCCCGACCAACTGGGCGATGGCGGTCAGTTTCTCGCCGACGAAGAAGCCGAAGCCGCTCAGCAGACCGAGGCTCCCCACCGTCCGAAGCGAGCGGTCGAACCGCGAGTGGGAGAACCCGGCGTAGACGTGGACGCTCTTTGCGACCTCCTCGATGAACGCGATTGCGAGGAGCAACACGGGAATCGAGAGGTCCACGGGGAGCGCGAAGAGGAGCGCCACCGCGAGCAGTTCGGCCACGAAGACGAACGGAATCGAGAGCGCGCTGCATTTTGCGACGCTCCGCATCCCGTGAAGTTGGCTGTCGAGCGCGTCGAGCGCCTTCAGCGTCACCGGGCGCTGGGTGAACATGTCCTCCTCGCGGTAGACGCCCGCGCCGAGCGCGAACAACACACCCGCGGTGAGAAACAGCGGCAGCGTCGAGAAGGCGTACTGTCCCAGCGCGACCGACTCGCCCTGCAGGACGCGAACCACCAGCGACAGGGGCGAGATGGACGCGATGGGATGCACGTCGGTGAACACGGACGGCACGAACGCGTAGGAGGTGAGGAAGACGCTGAGCGACACCGTGACGAACGTGAGTTCCTTGAACGACCGGGAGAACATCGCGCCGACGAACGCGCTGGCGAGGAACAACAGCGCGATGGGGATCACCGCCGACACTGCCGTCACCACCGCACCCGCGACGGCCAGCGGTTCGGTACCGACGTTAGGGGTGAACTGCACGATACCGACCGCCGTCACCGTTGCGATGGCGACCATGCCGACGAAGTACGGTAGAGTCTTGCCGACGATGATGTCGCCGCGGGACACCGGCGAGACGAGGAGCAACTCGCCGCGGTCGTTGATGCGCTCCTCGATGACGCTGCTCGCGTAGGCCTGAATCACGAAGTTCATCGGCAGGATGAACGCGAACGCGAGCACCAGCGACTCGAACGGGAACGGCGGCGAGATGTCCGAAGGAGTCCCCTGCCGCTCGTTATCGACGAAGATGGACGACCCGGCACCCACCGACGGGGCCGCGACGGACCCGTTCGCCGACCCGCCCCGACCGCCCGCATCGTTTCCGCCCGTTCCGTCCGTTCCGGCACCGTCGCTTCCGCCGAGGCGCGTCTCGCCCGCCGTCGTGGTGCGGGTGGTGATTCCGTCACCCGCGCCGGGTCCGCTTGCTCCACTTTTTCCCGCTCCGGGAGCACCGGCAGTGGCGTTCTGCTGGACGTACCGGAGCGTGACGTTCACCGGAAACGCGGCGGCGCGGTCCGGTTCTTCGGCCATCCGTTCGTCGTTGTACCGCTCGACCGTCGTCCGCAGTTCGGCGAGCGTCGCCTTGCCTTTGGGCGAATCCTTGTAACGCAGCGCGTCCCGAGGACAGTTCGGAACGGCATCACCGGTGCAGACGAACACGTCGAATTCGCCCGACTCGTAGGTCTCCGCGGTCGGTTCGACGGCCACGAACGTCGGGTCGGTCGTGACCGGACCGTAGTACTGGCTGTCCTCGCTGACGCCGACGCGGTAGATGCCGTCGTCCACGGTGTTCCCCCGACTGGCGACCATCGGGGTCAGCACGGCGACGAACAGGAGGACGACGGCGACGACGGCGAGCGTCCGCCGGTCGAACTGTCCCGCGTTCTTGCTCACTTCCCAGCGTGCGATGCGGAGCGTCTTGCGGCGCTTCACGGACGCCCCTCCACGTCCGGCGCGTCGGTCGCCAAATCGAGGAAGATGTCCTCCAAACTGGGCGAGCGCGTCTCGATGTCCACGACGCTCCCCCCGGCCGCTTCCGCGCGTTCCCGCGTCTCGGCCACGGCGTCCATGCTTTCGACGACGCGGCGGTAAGTTCCGTTCTCCCGCACCGCGTCGGCCACCTCGACCGTCGTGGAGACGTGGTACTCGGTCCGGCCGTGTTCCTCGCGGAGGTCTTCGACGCTCCCGCCCGCGACGATTCGGCCGTTGTTCATCACGACGATGCGGTCACAGATGCTCTCGACGTGAAACAGGTTGTGCGCGCTGAAGACGACGGTTTTCCCCGAGTCGCTCAACTCGCGGGTGAACTCGATGATGTAGTTCGTCGTGAGCGGGTCCAACCCGCTCGCCGGTTCGTCGTAAATCAGCACCGCCGGGTCGTTGACCAGCGAGCGGGCGATGGCCACCTTCCGCCGCATTCCTTTTGACATATCCCCCAGTCGTCGCTCGCGGTGGTCGAGTTCGAGGCGGTCCAGCGTGCGGTGAATCCGCTCGTCGGCGACGCCGCTCGGCACGTCGTAGAGGTCGGCGAAGAAGGACAGGTACGACAGCGGCGTCATGTCCTCGTACAGCGGCGACTCCTCGGGGAGAAATCCGAGTTGGGTCCGCATCTCGGGGTCCTGCGCGTCGTAGCCCGCGACCCGCGCGGTCCCGGCGGTCGGTTCGATGAGTCCGGCGAGCATCTTCAGGGTCGTCGTCTTCCCCGCGCCGTTCGGGCCGATGACCCCGAACACCTCCCCTTCGGAGACGGAGAAACTGCTCCCCTCGACGGCCGTGAAGTCGCCGTATTCCTTCCGGAGGTTTTCCACTTCGAGCATAGATATGTTCTACTCTCGACACTGGAGCTACTTGAGCGTGTGCCAGTGGAATGGGAGTCGTTGGCGAACGGTAAACGTCGCAAAACGACACTGAGAACTGCCTATTGAACGAAGTCTACCAATCTCGAACACTTGCTAATCAGCCGTTTTAGAATCCGGATTATATTTAATATGGAATATGAAATATTATTTTCAGAAAGTGTGATGACTGCTAATACCGATGGATTTTCTCGCTGGCTACGTGGACGTATCGGAGTAGATATCCTCCTCGGTCTCGCTTCGATACCCTTCACGATGGTGCTGACGTCACATCCGTCCTCACTCGAAATGAGTCCGGTGCTCGTAGCAGGGTTCGTGTCAGGGCTGTACTATGAAACGCAATCGAGGTCGGTGGGACGTGCTGGCTTTCGAACGGGGGTCGTCGGTAGCCTACCGGTTTTCTGGACCTCCGTGAACTTCGTCGCCTCGGAGATTTCGGCGTCGTTGGACATCCAAGGGTTTGCGGTCGTCGTCGGAGCGCTGTGGGTCGTCTTCGTGATGGCGATTAATGGGTTCGGTGCGGCGCTCTGTGCAATCGTTGGCGGCTGGGTATCACGCACGGTCACGGAATCTGCGGAGAGAGACGACTGACGGCACTCCGAACGGACACCGAACCTCCTGACGATTACGTTCCAATCCTCGCCCTTACGCGTCGTCCTCCCGGAGTTCGAACTTCTGAATCTTCCCGCTGGGCGTCTTCGGCAGTTCGTCGACGAAGGCGTACTCGCGCGGCCGCTTGAAGTCGGCGAGGTCGTCGTTCCCGAGGAGGAACGAATCGAGCGCTTCCGCGGTCGTCCCCGACTCGGCGGCGACGTACGCGACCACTTTCTCGCCCCACTCGTCGTCGGGCGTGCCGACGACCGCCGCCTCTATCACGTCGGGGTGTTCGAGGAGCGTGTCTTCGACCTCCCGCGGGTAGATGTTCTCCCCGCCGCTGATTATCATGTCGTCCGCGCGGTCTTTGACCCAGACGTAGCCGTCCTCGTCGGCGTAGCCGAGGTCGCCGGAGTAGTACCACCCGTCGCGGATGGCCGCGTCGGTTTTCTCGGGACTGTTCCAGTACTCTCGCATCAACGCCGGACCCCGAACGATGATTTCGCCGACGGTTCCGGTGGGCGCTTCTTCGTCCGGCGCGAGCGCGTTTCCGTCCGCGTCGAGACGGGCGACGCGAACGTCGTGGTTGAGTATCGGAATCCCGGCGCTGCCCGCCTTCTCCAGTTGCTCGTCCGGGTAGAGCACCGTGACCGCCGGACCGAGTTCGGTCATGCCGTAGTACTGGATGAGGTCACAGCCGATTCGCTCGTGGACGTCGCGAATGGTGGCCGGTGCCATGCTCGCGCCGCCGTACCCGCCCAATCGGAGCGCGGAGAGGTCGTAGGATTCCGGGTTCGCTTGGAGCATCGCCAGCCACATCGTCGGCGCACCGAACAGGACCGTCACGTCGTGTTCGACGAGCATCGAGAGCGTCTCCTCCGGGTCGAAGGCGTGCTGGATGACGTTCGTCGCGCCCACGTGAATCCGCGGAATGAGGAAGACGTGGAGTTCCGCGGAGTGATAGAGCGGTGCCGCCGAGAGGCCGACGTCGTCTCGGGTCAGTTGCTGGTCGACGAGAACGGACATGCTGTGCTCTATCATGTCTCGGTGAGCGTGGACGACGCCCTTCGGCCGCCCGGTGGTTCCGCTGGTGTACATGACGATGTAGTCGTCCTCATCCGAGACGTCCGCGTTCGGTTCGGCCGCCGATTGGTCCGCGAGCAGGTCGTAGAAGTACGTGTCCGCGTCCGGGTCATCGACGTGGACGAACTCCGTGACCGTTTTCAGGTCGTCTCTGGCCGTCTCGACAACCTCCGCCACCGCGTATTCGTAGACGAGTACCGAACTCTCGGCGTCGTTCAGGATGTACGTCACCTCCCCGGCGGGCAGGCGAAAGTTGAGCGGGTTGAACACCGCACCGAGTTTCGAGGCGGCGTACATCGTGAGCACCAGTTCGCTGGTGTTGAACAGGAGCGTCGAGACGCGATCTCCCTTCTCGACACCGCGTTCGGAGAGAGCGTTGGCGAGTCGGTTCACTCGCTCGTCGAACTCACGATACGTCCAGGATTGGTCTTTTCGCGGGTACACCAGTGCGGTGCGGTCCGGGTTCTTCTCGGCCGATAGGGAGAGAGTGTCTCCCACAGTGGGATACATACACTGATTTCCATCCGCATAGATAATAAATATCCGGGCGCTGGTAGTTCGATTCTCTCGGCGTCTCCGTGCCGTCGATACGCCGGTTCTCGCGTGATTAGTCCGCGTCGACGATCGTATTTCGGAGCGTTCCGATACCGTCGTATCGGATTTCGACCGCCTCGCCGGGGCGAACGAGACCGGGGTTGGCGGGACTGCCGAACGAAACGACGTCGCCCGGTTGGAACGTGTACCGCTCCGAGAGGAACGCGATGACTTCGCGCGGGGAAAACAGCATTTCCGAAGTGTTCGCCTCCTGACGAAGGTCGCCGCCGACGTGCGTCGTCATCTCGACGTCCGAGGGGTCCAACTCCGTCTCGATCCACGGACCCAACGGAGCCGACCCGTCGAACGCTTTCCGGGCGGTTCGTCCGTCCTGGTCGAGGGCGTCGAGGTCGTTTAGTATCGTGTATCCGCGAACCGCGTCGTCCACGTCGCCAACGTCGAGGTTCGTGCATCGACCGTCGATAACGGCGGCGAGTTCTCCGGCGTACGTCAGTTCGCTCGTCCAGTCGGGATACGGTAGTGCCGCTCCGTGCGGAAGAACCGACACCGGCGGCTTGATGAACCAGTCGGGACGCTCGGGTTGCTCGTACCCCATCTGGTCGTTCGTCGTCGCGTAGTTTCGCCCGACGCAGTACAGCGCCGACGGTTCGCAGGGAGCGAGCAGTTCGGCGTCGTCACCGACGAGGTACGACTCGGAGCCGGTGTCTACCGTCCCGTCTTCGTATTCACCAGTCAGCACCCCATCCGCGGTCCGTATCCGTGCCAAGCGCATACGTCGTAGCCACTCGAAGCAGGCGTCTATTCCTTTCGGTGCGCGCTGACTACGTACCCGAAGTGTTCGCTGCTGCTGATGCTGAAGTCGAGACTGATGTTGAAATCGTGACCAATGCTGAAGTTTCAAAATGGAAATTTCGTGGAGAGCGTAGCGTTGTGCGACTACCGCACATAAATATACGGACTGTGATTTTTATATGATGTGTCTGATTCCGAAGGTTTAAATCAGAATGGGTGACCGAATATACTCATAACGACATGTCATCTTTGAGTATATCGACAGGTTATGACACACCAGAGACAGAGGCGGTTCCCCCGCCGATTCCGCCGGACGACTCCAATGCGTGGTACGCACCCGACGTGCGCGACCAGCGCGAACTCCACCCCGGCGTGGTCGCTACGGTTCGGGAGACGGACGACGGGTTCCGATACGACGTTCGAACGCCCGCACTCGGCACGACGGACGAGAACGCGCTCGACCGGGTTCGAGAGTACTTCGCCACCGCGAACCTTCGACGGCCGCTCACCCGCGAGGGGGCGGTCGAGTGCGTCGAGCAGGGGTTCGAACCGAAGTACCGACGCGCCATCGACCGGCTGACAGATCTCTCACATTCGGCCCGTCGCCGGGTCGAGTATCACGCGCTGGCCGAGTTGCTCTGTCTCGGGCGACTCACGCCGCTGGCGCTGGACGACCAGATAGAAGTCGCCGACGCCGCGGGAGACCACCTCGTCGTCCACACCGAGGACTACGCACCCGCCGACACGGACCTCCCGGCCGACGCCGACTATCTGGCTCGCTTCGCCAGCGAGCGAATCGAGACGCACACGGTCGATTTCCGGGACTTTCGAATTCCGGTCGTCATCTATCAGGAGCACCTGCTCGGGACGGATTCGTTCGCCACGAAGTACGCCGTCCTCGAACCGAACCTCCTGCCGGACGACGACCGCCTCATCGAGGAGTGTAAGGACCGCATCTGGGAAACGCACGTCGGCGACATCGTGGACGACCGCGCCGCGTTCGTCCGCTCGCGGGCGACGCAGTTCCTCTCGCGGCGTCTCACCGCCCGGAACACCCGCGCGTGGTTCGACGCGGCGAAGTATCGCGTTCGAACCGCACTCGCGGAGTACGACCTCGCGGTTCCGCCGGTGGACCACCGCTTCTCGGACGACCGACTCACCGACCTCGTGTACTACGTCCTCCGCGATTACGTCGGGCACGGAAAGCTGACGATACCCATCCGGGACGGTCTGCTCGAAGACATCGAGGCGAATCGCGTCGGCGAGCGAATCAAGGTCGTTCCCCGCGGCCGCGCCATCGGCCACGGTGAGCGCATCCCGACGAACCTCGCGTTCGAGGACGAATCGGCGTTCGTCAACGTCGTCACCCAGATGGCCGCCTCGGACGGCGTGGAGCTCAACGCCAGCAACCCCAGCGCGAAGGTGAACCTCTCGCTCGACGGCGTGGCCGACGAGGAGACCATCCGCTGTGCCGTCGCCCTCCCGGTCATTTCGGAGGACGGTCCGCACATCTCCATTCGGAAGCAGGCACCGGACACGATGACCCCCGTTGACCTGCTCGACGCCGACAGCATCTCGACCGAAATCGTCACCCTGCTCTGGCAGCTGTACGAACACCACGGCGTCGCGCTGTTCTCGGGCCAGACGGGGGTCGGGAAGACGACCCTCATGAACGCGCACATGCCGTTCATCCCGTACCGCGACCGCCCCATCAGCATCGACGAGGGGTCCCGCGAGGTGCGCCTGCCGCACGAAACGGGCGTCTCGCTCACCACCCGCGACCACGAGAACGACTACAAGCGGGTGACGATGGCGGACCTGATGACCGAGTGCAACTACCTCAACCCGGACGTGGAGGTCATCGCGGAAATCAACACCCCCGCTTCGTTCCGGACGTTCGCCGAATCGCTGAACACGGGCCACGGCCTCCTCGGGACGACCCACGCAGAGAACATCGAGAAACTCGTCAACCGGGTGGTCGAACAGGGGCTTTCCTCCTATCTCCTCCAAGAAATCGACCTCGTGGTGTTCCCCCGCAACGTGGACGGCGAGCGCTACGTCGGCGAAGTCGTGGAACTCGTGACCGAGGACGAGTTGGCCGAACTGGACGGCCGCTGTGGAACGGTCACGAAGGACGGCACGACGATTCACTGGAACGCCCTCGCGTGGCGGGAGCACGACGGGTCGTTCCAGACGAAGTACGATCACCCGCACCACGGCGACGAGGAGCGGAACATCGGCTTTCGGTTCTTCCACCGCCTCGCCCACCGCACCGACCGGAGCGTCGAGGAAGTCGAGGCCGAGTTCCACCGTAAACACCGCTACGTGCAGTATCTGGAGCGCGAGAGCGTGACCGACTTCGACGAACTGTTCTCGTTCCTCGCCGACCTCCAGAACAACGAAGCGGCGACGGTGGAACGGGTTTCGCGGGAGGTGCGCGGGTGAGCCTCACGACCGAATCGACCGGAGACGTTTCGAAAACGACGACCTTCGAATCGTCGCTCGGCCTTCTCGACCGCGCGCTCTACGCGCTGTTCTCCCGCCACGCCGACCAGCGGCGACACGACCGGAACAGAAAGCGGTACCGCGCGACCGACGTGAACGCCAGTTTCGACGTGTTCCTCTCACGAATCTATGGCCTCTCGTGGGTCGTGTTCCTCGGAACGTTCGCGTGGGTACTCCTCCTCACGCTCGCAATTCCGCCGACCGTTCTGGCGCAGTTCGCGTCGTTCCTCCACGGCGGCGTTCCGGTCGTGGAGTACGTCCCGGTTCCGCGAGTTCCACGGGTGTACGCGGCGGCAGGGGTCGCGCTCTGCTGTGCGGCGGTCGGAAAGCGAGTTTCCGTCTGGTTCGGGGGGTTGTATCTCGGGTGGGCGGCGAGCGCCCGCCGGTCGAACATCGAGCGAACGCTTCCGGGTGCGGTGCGCTATCTCCGGGCCTTGTCGTCCGGGAGCGACGACCTGCTGGCGATGCTCCGAAAAGTCGCCGACCGCGAGGAGTCCTACGGCGAAACCGCGGTCGCGTTCCGGAAGGTGTTGAACAAGGCCGCGCTGACTGGCAGCGTCGATGACGGCTTGCGAATCGTCGCCCGCGACACGCCGTCGCGGGACGTGCTCGCGCCGTTTTTACTCAAGTTCCGCGAACACGCAGAACAGGGACCGGACGCACTGGAGCAGTACCTCCAGATGGAGGGACGGATGCTGAGCCACAGGCAGTCGCGGTCGCACGAACAGGCACAGGACTTCCTCGAACTGTTGGCGGAGATGTTCATCGTCCTGCTGGTCGTTCCGGCGCTGCTCGTCATCGTGCTGACGGTGATGAGCGTCCTCGCGCCGGGATTATCAAAACCGGCCCCGCCACCGTTCGGCGGGTTTTCCGTCCGAACGTTCATCGTCTACGCGAGCGGCGCCTTCATCCTCGTCATCGGAGCGGGCGCGGCGGTGCTGGTGTCTTCGCTCCGTCCGGTGGACCAATCCCCGCCGACTCACTCGCGCTCGAACCGCGTCTCGGACCTGTTCCGCACGGTCCTCATCAATCCGGCGAACACGGCCGCCGTCCTCGCCCCGGCGACGGTCGCCGTGGGTGGGCTTCTCTGGTATCTGGAGTACACGCCGGTCAACACGGTTCTCCTCTCGTACGTCGCGTTCGCGCTTCCGGTCGGGGTGGTGTCGGTTCGCCGCTCCCGCCGCGACGACGCGAAGGACCGGGAGATAAAGGACTTCGTGCACGCCGTATCGAGTCACGTCAGCCTCGGCCGACCCTTCTCCACGGCCGTCGAGCGCGTCGCGCGGGACGTGGACCTCGGCGCGCTCCAGCCGAACGTCAACGACCTCGCGTTCAGTTCGAATCTCACCAGCCGCGAGGGCGACCTCCGACGCGACGCCCTCTCTCGATTCGTCGAGGACGTCGGGACGCCGCTCGCGGACCAAACCATCGGCCTCGTCACCGGGACGCTGGACGTCGGCGGCGACACCGAGACAGTCTTCGACACGCTACAGGTCGAAATCGGGCGGCTCTACCACCAGAAGAAATCGCTCCGGTCGAACATGCTCGTGTACGTCGTCGTGGGATGGATGACCGCACTGCTCGTCGTCGGCATCATGGTCGCGGTCAACGCCTACGTGCTCGACAGTTTCTCGCAGTTGTCGGCGGTCTCCTCGTCCAGCGCCGGATTCGCGCTCGACCCGCACGCGGTGCAACCCGCCCAAGACCGCCATCGGTTCTACGTCGTCACCCAAGCGACCATGCTCGCGTGTGGCTGGTTCGCGGGATACGCCAGCCGTGGGTTCTACGAGGCGCTGCTCCACTCGGCGGCGCTCGTCGCGGTTGCGTACTTCGTCTTCGCGGGGGTGGGAATGGTATGACCCGCGGCGAGTCGAACGCCCCCGGAAAGTCGAACGCCCGAGGGCAGTCCAACGTCATCGGCGTCGCCCTCCTGCTCGGCGTCGTCATGCTCTCGCTCGCGTCGCTGACGGCGAGCGTCGGGATGGTCGTCCAGAGCAACGCCGCGACGGCGGACGCGGCGCGGGTCGCTACGGATATGAATCGGGCACTCGACCCGGTGGAAGTGACCGGCATCCATCGCGGTCGCGTGGCGTTTTCGGCAGGAGCACTGACGACCGAGCCCCGGGAACTTCGCGTTCTCAACGAATCGGGGACCGTCCGAGTCGTCCGCGTGGACGCCCTCGTCTTCACGAACGGCGACAGACGCGTCACCGACCTCGCCGGAGCGGTCGTCCAAGGAACGGGCGACGCCGGGAGGATGGACGCCCGACCACCGATCACGTCGTCCGAACGCGGTGGCGTCCTCGTCGTCGGAGCCGCGAAACTCAACGCCTCCGGTCGGACGGTCGTATCGAAGCGCGGCGAATCAGCGGTCGTCCGCACGAACGTCACGCACGACCGAACGGCGCTCGGCAACGGAACCTACCGGGTCGCGGTGGAGACGAAAACGCCCGACGCGTGGGGTCGCTACTTCGAGCGGCAGAACGCCACGACGACGACTCGGGACTTCGACGGCGACGGGATTCCGAGCGTCGTCGCGCGATACCCCGGAACGCGGTTCTGCTACCTCGTCGTCCACGACATGCACATGGAGGTGCTGTGATGGACGAACGAACGCGCAGCGCCGACGACGGGGTGAACGAAACGGACGACCGGGCGGTCAGCCCGGTCATCGGCAAGGTGCTCGAAGCCGGACTCGTCGTGCTGTATGTCGGCCTGCTGACGACCACCTTGTACGGCGGCGTCGTTCCCAAGTACAGAACGGCCGTCGGCGACGAGATGGGACAGCGCGTGCTGTCGAAGTCGGCCGAGCGAATCCAACAGGCGGTTCCCGAGGTCGGAACGAACGTCGACGTTCGAACCAGCGTTTCGTTGCCCGAAACGGTTCGCGGACGTGGGTACACCATTCGAGCCGACGGAACAACACTGACGCTCGACCACCCGAACGACCGACTGAACTCGAGCGTGCGACTCGCCCTTCCGTCGCGGGTGGCGACCGTGCGCGGAAACTGGTCGAGTCGTGAACCGGCGCTCATCACGGTTCGAAGCGGTCCGGACGGCCTCGTCGTGGAACTGAAACGAGGTGAAAAGCGATGAGTCCGATGCGTCATGAGCGGCGACACGGATCGAAGGGACGCGCGCAGATGAACTTGCCCGCGTTGGCGGTCGCACTGCTCATCTTGACGATGGTGACGGGATTGAGCGTCGGCATCGCCGACAGGGCGTTGATCGGTGCGGACAGGAATCCAACGACGCGACGGGCCGCCGTGGCGACGAGCGAGCGACTCGTCTCGGCGGACAGTCCGTTGACGGTTCGGTCGAACGTCGTCAACGCGACGACGCTCGACGGATTCAACGCGAGTCGGCTGACGGCGTGGTTTCCGGTGGTCGGCGAACGAGACGTCCGCATTCGCCTCGGCGGAACCGTCGTCGCCGAACGAGGCTCACCGACGGGCGGCGTGACGATTCGCCGAATCGTCCTCGTCGAGAATCGGAGCGCGGTGACGCTGACGCCCCCGTTATCGACGAGCGACCCCCAGTTTACCCTCCCACGCCGCACGCCGAACGCGACGCTCGCCGTTCACCCGCCGGACGGAACGACCGTGAGTGTCGTCCGAGCGAACGGTCGGGTGGTGTTGCGGAACGCGTCGGGTATCGACGGGCGGTTTCACGTTCCTCTTTCGCGGTTCGAGACGACTCGATTCTCGTTCGAAGCGGACGGTAGTCTCCCGACGGGCAGCGTCAACGTCACCTATTACCCGGCGAAAACCCGAAAAGCGGTTCTGGCGGTGACGGTCGATGTGTAGGGGACGTAGCGAGACACCGCGTGACGGCTCGCGGTCGTCTCGCGCTCAACTGTCGCTGTCCGTCGTTGAGGCGGGAATCGGCGTCGTGCTCGTCCTCGGCGTCACGATGGGGTTCGCGTTCGGCGTTCCGTCGCCGAACACGCGCGGAACGCAACTCGACCTGTACGCGAAGGATACCGGGGCGGTGCTCGTCCACGAGGCCCCGCGACACCACGGCGCGACGCGGTTGGCGGAGATAATCGAGTCGAAGGAGTCGTTCCGCCGAGAAAAGAGTGCGTTGGAGACTCGCGTGGACCGCATCCTCCCGGACAACCTGATGTTTCGGGTCGAGACGCCGTACGGTTCGGTCGGCTATCGAAAACCGGGCGGCGTCCCGGTCGGCGTTTCGACGGTGACGACCACCAACGGGGACGTGACAATCTGGGTGTGGTACGTATGAAAAATCGCGCTCAACTCGTCCTCACGGCGGCGGCCGTGGTCGCCGTCGCGCTCGCGCCCGCGGTGTTCGCCTACCTCCAACTGGGCTACAGCGCGGACGTAGCCGCGAGCGGCGATTACGACGCTCCCGTCGGGAACGCACAGCGCGTCCTGTCGCGCGGAGTTCACGGCGCAGCGACGGGAATCCCGTCATCGTACCGCTGGCAGCGGCGAGAAGCGGCCGTCTCCGCGGTTCGAACCGACCTCGAATCGGCGGTGAACGGGCTCCGCTCGTCCCGCGTCGAATCGGGTACCGTGTATCAGGTGGAATACAACCGGTCGGCGGCGCAGGCGTGGGTGGCGGACCACTGCTCGAAGACGCGCGGCCCGAATCGACAATTCGGATCATGTACCGCGAGTCGAGGCGTGGTCGTCCAGAACAGAGACGGAGAAACGCACGTCCTCGCGGTGGCGTTCGACCTTCGGGTGACGACCGAACGAGGATGGTACGAAACGACCAGCACGATTACACTTCGATAGCGGTTTCACGCCGAGTCGGCTCTCTTCGGACCGGATACACCGGTCGGCGACGACATCAACCGCACGAACGCAGTATGGGTTGGTATGGCACGACAGAGACAGCGCGTGAGATACTACCTGCTCGGATTGTTGCTCTCGGTTCTCGTCTTCAGCGTCGCGTACAACTTCGGGATGAGCGCCTTCGAGGAACGACCGCAGCCGTTCCTCCAATCGATAATGATGGTATTCGAGACGTTCACCACGACGGGGTACGGCGAGGACGCGCCGTGGACGAGTCCGGTAATGAACATCCTCGTCCTTGCCATGCAGGTCTCGGGCGTCATCCTGTTGCTCGCCGCGCTGCCGGTGTTCATCATCCCGCTCATCGAAAACCGACTCGCGATGACGCCGCCGACGGTGCTCGACGGCGTGAGCAACCACGTCATCGTCTGCGGTGACACGCAGATAGGTCGGTCGCTGGTCTCCGAGTTCGTCCCGCGGGAGGTGGAGTACGTCATCCTCGAATCCGACCGCGATTCGGCCACGGAACTCTACGAAGCGAACTACTCCGTGCTCCACGGCGACCCGGAGTCCCCGGAGACGTTTCACGCCGCGAACGTAGGGGACGCCACCGCGGTGATCACCGATGCACCGGACGAAACCGGCGCGAGCATCGTGCTGGCCGCGCGGGAGTCGGACGACGACGTGCACGTCGTCAGTATCGTCGACGACGCGGACTTGGGCGAGTACCAACGCTACGCTGGCGCGAATCAGGTGCTGTCACCGCGACACCTGCTCGGGAAGAGTTTGGCGAACCGAGCGCGCAGCGTGAGTTCCGAGAACCTATCAGACATCATCGACCTCCACGAGAGTTTCGAAATCGCCGAGCTACCCCTCACACACGATAGCGATTTCGTGGGCCGGACGCTGGCCGACAACCGGCTCGGCGAGCGGACGGGTGTCGGCGTCATCGGCGCGTGGCAGCAGGGAGCGTTCGTCAGCCCGTTGCCCGCGGACGCCGTGCTTGACGAACACACGCGCTTGCTCGTCGTCGGTCGTCCGGCACAGCTAAAACGACTCGAGGATGTCGCACAATCCGCGGTTCGCCAGCAGCGGCGTGAACCCATCGTCCTCATCGGGTCAGGCGAAGTCGCTAACACGGTCGCAGAACGACTCGGGGCCGCCGACGTTCCCGTGAAGACGCTCGACAAGACGGACGGGCCGAACGTGGACGTCGTCGGCAGTCCTATAGATCCGGACGCGTTGCGGTCGGTCGGAATCGAGGAGGCGAACACCGTCGTCATCGCGCTCGCCGACGACACGAAGGCGCTGTACACGTCGCTCGTCATCCGCAAGCTCACCCCCAACGTTGAAATCATCGCTGGCGCGAACGAATCAGATAACGTTCGGAAGTTGTATCGAGCGGGAGCGGACTCCGTCCTCGCGCTGACGAGGATCAGCGGCCAATTAGTGGCGTCGGACGTGTTGCGCGAAGATGCGTTTCGCCAATCCGTCTCGCCGGTCGAAGTCGTTCGAACCAGCGCACCGGGATTGGCGGGGCGAACGCTGGCCGACTCGCGCGTACGAACTGCCACGGGGGCGACGATAATCGCCGTCCAACGCGACGGAGAGGTCATCACCGGAATCGACCCGACGTTCACTCCGCGATCGGACGACGAGTTCATCGTTCTCGGAACCGAGATGGCCATCGAGCGGTTCGAGGAACTGTAGCGGTCGTCGGTCCTGTGAACCACACCCAACCGTTTGATTTCGACGGTCGACGTGCGAACCGGCGACAGCGTTATCCTGTTCCTTCGCTAGCACTGTCACAGCGACTGTTTCCGGGGAGTCGGTCTCGCTTCGACTGACGGAATGGGTTTCACATGAGCCAAATAGAAAATCGGACGCTTACGGTACCGGTGAGCGATAGTGATCACGTTCGCGGGCCGGACGACGCACCGGTTATGGTGGTCGAATACGGCGACTTCGAATGTCCGTACTGCGGGGATTTCTATCCGATAGTCAGGAGAATTCTAAATCGACTCGGAAGACAGGTTCGTTTCGTCTTTCGTCATTTTCCGCTGACGGAGCAACATCCGCGCGCACCGAAAGCTGCGGAGGCGGCGGAGGCGGCGGGAGCACAGGGCCGCTTTTGGGAGATGTACGACCTCCTCTATCAAAATCAGGACGCGCTCTCCCGAAGCGACCTGATACGCCACGCCGAGGAACTCGAACTGGACGTAGAGCGGTTTACCGACGAACTCGACCGAGGAGTGTACGAAGAGCGGGTCGAAGACGACTTTCAGAGCGGCATCCGTAGCGGAGCGAGGGGAACGCCGACGTTTTTCATCGACGGAGAGCGCTACGACGGCGCACACGAGTTCGAACCCCTGATCCAAGCGATAGCGGATGCTGGGGAACTCACCGAGGTGCAACAGTCGTTACAGCCCGAAAACCGGGAGCTTCGGGAGACCATCGACCGGTCCCGGCGAGGCGCACCCGCCGCCGGGGAAGCCGTCAGGGACCGATTCTCCGCGGACGAAATCTTCCAGCGAGTGACGGCGACGGCCGACGAGGAAATCGAGCGGAGTACCCGGCTGTTATTCTTCAGCGGTCTCGCCGCCGGGTTGAGCGTCGGTGCGACGTTCCTCGCTCGTGCGGCGATGACGACCGCGTACCCGAACAGCGTCGGGATGGGAAACCTCCTGTATCCAATCGGGTTCGTGATGATAGTCATCGGGAGCTATCAGCTCTTCACGGAGAACACGCTGACGCCGGTGACGCTCGTCCTGACGCGACTCGCGAGCGTTCCGCAGCTGCTTCGTCTGTGGGGTATCGTCCTCGCGGCGAACGTCATCGGTGCGGGAATCACCGCGTACCTCCTCGCGCGGACGGGGATTTTCGACCCCACAGTGGCGGACACCGCACGCCAGTTCGGAGAACACGCGATGGGAACGACGTGGACGGCACTCTTCTACAAGGGCGTCTTCGCGGGCGGCCTCGTCGCCACCATGGTCTGGTTGGTTCACGCCGCGCGTGAGACGATTTCGCGGGTCCTCATCATCTACGCCATCATGATAACCATCCCGATTGCCGACCTGTTTCACTGCGTCGTCGGCGCGTGCGAAGTACTCTATTTAGTGTTCGTCGGCGCTGAAGGCATCGTCTCCGTGTTCACGCATTTTTTCGTTCCGGTCGTCATGGGGAACACCCTCGGAGGCATCGTGTTCGTCGCGCTCGTGAACTTCAGCATGACCGAGAACAGACGTTTCCCGGAATACGACCGCCAGCGGTTCGAACTGTCGTGGTTCCAGTGGCTCCTCGGCATGCGCCTGTTCCGATACCTCCGGGAGCGCCACGACAGGGACGAACAAACGAAGACGCATTCTTCCGAACGACAGGACTGAACGTTCCGCGCGGAGAACGTTTCCTACTAACATTCGCCGATTAGGAGTAGTTATTTTGTCGGCCCGCCCATTTCTGGAGCCATGCAGGAAACAACAGTTCGTCTCGGCGTCGTCGGCTTGGGATTCATGGGACAGACCCACGCGACCAACGCCGAAGAACTCGGACACGACGTGGTAGCGGGTGCGGACATCGACCCCGCGACGCGCGACGAATTCGAATCGGCGTACGGCGCGGCCACCTACGAAGGGTTCGAGGCGATGTACGAGGCGGAGAACCTCGATGCGGTCGCCGTTTCCACGCCCAACACCTACCACGAAGCGGCCGTCGTCGCCGCGCTGAACCACGGCTACGACGTGTTCTGTGAGAAACCGCTCGCGGACACGCTGGAGAGCGCAGAACGCATGGCCGAGGCCGCACGAGCGGCCGACGGCTTTTGCATGGTGAACTTCCACAACCGCGTCTCGACCGCGGCGGAGTTGTTCATGGGCTATCAGAAGGACGACTACTTCGGGGAGATTCGCCACGTGCGGGCAAACTACGTCCGCAGTCGGGGGATTCCCGGCGTCGGGTCGTGGTTCACCAACGAGGAACTCTCGGGCGGCGGCGTCGTGGTCGATATCGGCGTCCACGCCATCGACCTCGCGCTGTATCTGATGGGATTCCCGCCGGTCGAGGACGTGTTCGCCGTCACCCGCATGGGATTCGGCGACCGCGACGACTACGTGGACCCGGACGACTGGTACGACGCGACGGAGGAAGCCGTGTTCGACGTGGAGGACTCGGCGACGGCGCTGATCCGCTGTGCCGACGACCGGACGCTCTCGCTCGAAGTCGCGTGGGCGGCCAACGAAACGGCCAATCAGGAGTTCGTCGTCCGCGGAAGCGAGGCGGGCGCACGCCTCGACCTCGGCGGCGAGACGTTGACCATGCTGGAGGGAAGCCATCGCGGTACCGACCACCTCGTCGAATCGTCGGTCAGCGACGCCTCGCTCGACCACACCGGCTGGCGCGGCAGCGACAAGCGGTTCCTCGATGCCGTCGCGGCGGGCGAGGCACCCGAGTTCAACACCATCGAGCAGGCGCTCACCACCCAGCGCGTCATGGACGCTATCTACCGCTCCGCCGAGACGGGCGAGCGCGTCTCGGTCGATGACCGGCCGGTCGGTCGCTAACCGGTTTTATCTGGCCCCGTCGATACGGACACCTCACGACTGGCACGGGATGGGTTCGATGGGGGTGTCGGACAATCGAATAGTTTAACGCGACGATACGACATTGTGAAACATGAACGACAGAACCGACCGACTTCTCGCCGCGCTCGTCATTCTGGTCGCGTTGCTTCTCGTTTCGCAGGTCACGGTCGTCCCGAGGAACCGACTGTTCGGGACGATATCGATTGGCGTCGCCGTCGTGGCAATCCTCTACGCGCTCGCCGAAATCGCGGACACGTTCGGGTAGCGACGCAACGACGCTTCGATGCGCAAACGCGGCGTCGAATCACCGAAACGCGGCGTCCCAGACGAGGTTCGAGAGGCAGATGCCGAGATACGCGCCGACGGTACCGATGAAAAACTGCTGTGCGGCGTCACCGAGCGTTTCCATACCGTCCCCGTGAAGCACGAGGAGGTTCGCCGCGACGTACAGCGCCATCACGACGGCGAGGAAGACGAACAGCGGAGCGTTGGCGAAGTACGCCAGTTTGGAGGCGGGGGGTTCCGACGCTGGAAGGACCATCGTGTCTGAATCTCAACCGTATTACGTATATCCTTTCTCATCGCGGACGGTGCGAAAATAGCGTTCGTTTTCCGTTCTATCGTCCCTCGCGGTACCGACGGTTCGGCCCCGACCGATACGGACAAAACTCAGGTAGCTACGAGTCCATCGTCCAGGCCAGAGCAATGAACGTCGGCATCATCGGCGGAGGCGTCATCGGCACCAGTTGCGCGTACCACCTCTCCGACCGCGGTCACGAGGTCACGCTTTTCGAACGGGACGAAATCGGCTCGGGGACGACGGCGGCGTCGATGGCCGTCTTCGTGTGGCAGGCGGTCCCGCCGACCGAGTTCGCGCACCGACTTCGGCGGCGCGCGTGGGAGGAGTACGCGGCGTTCATCGACGACGGCGACCTCGACTACACGCGAACGGGGCTTCGTCACGTCGCGTGGTCGGAATCGACGCTGGAGACGTATCGGGAGTACGCCGACGACCTCGACGCCGCGGGGGTGGACGCGACCGTGCGGTCGGGCGACGGACCGTACGACGACGACCGCGCCGTCGGGGAGCTTTACACGCCCGAGGACGGCTACTTCGACCCCGTTGCCGTCGCGGAACTGTACGCCCGGAAAGCGCGGGCTGCGGGCGCGACGATTCGAACCGGGACGACGGTTACGGACCTCGACACCGAGTCGGGCCGCGTGACCGGCCTCGAACTGGACGGCGACGAGATAGCGGTCGATGCCGTCGTGAACGCCGCCGGACCGTGGGCACCGGAACTCGGCGGCAAAGACGACCTCCCGTTGCGACGAACCGCCGGACCCATCGTCGGCTTCGAAACCGACGAGGACGTCGAGATTCCCTTCTCGCTCTTCGAAAACGACCTCTACGTCCGCGACTACTCGAACGGCGTGTACGTCGGCCACTACAACACCGACTATCGAGACGACGAGGACGCGAATCCCGATACAACGGCGACTCCCGACGACGGCGGCGCGTTCGAGCAACGGGCGAGGAACCTATTGGGCCATCTCGGGTTCGACGCGGACGACCTTCGGCGGGACACGGCGTGGACCGGGTATCGAACCGTCACGCCGGACGGACTCCCCATCGTCGGCGAGGGAACCACCGAAAACTACTACCTCGCCGTCGGGATGAGCGGCCTCGGAATCACCCGCGCACCCGTCGTCGGCCAGTCGGTCGCGGATGCGGTCGGCGGCGAGTCATCGTCGATGCTCCGCGAGATGTCGCCCGTCCGCTTCGACTGATTCATCGCCGTCGAAAAATAGCCGGTCGCGTTATCGCCGGTCGCTCAGCCGTTTTTCGAGCGAGACGAGTCGCCGCTGCAATCGAAGGACGTAGCCGAATATCAGGAGGAAAATGGCCCCGTATCCGGCGATGAGTAGTGGTTCCATGGTTATCGGTTGTGTGCGTTCCCCCAATGAACCTTGTCTTCTAGCTCGTGGAGTTTGATTCGGACGCCCATCAGGTACGCGTACAGGAACGTGACCGCGAGTATCGAGACGACGAGGGTGAGCGGGTCGATGTTCGCGCTGACGTTCCCGTTCCCGAGGGTCGCCTCGTGAAACGTCGGCGTCCAGAGGCGCGTCGCGGCGTAGGAGATGGGTACGGTCACGAACCCGAGGACGCCGTAGACGGACGCGTAGCGCTCGTCGTCGCTGTTCTCGGTCGAGGAGTAAACGACGAGATAGCCCGCGTACACGAGCCACACGATGAGGAAAGTGACGAGGCGGACGTCGCTCCACTCCCACCACGAGTTCCAGATGACTTTGCCCCAAATGCTGCCGGTGATGAGCGTCAGCGTGGCGAACAGGAAGCCGATTTCGCCCGCGCTGTGCGCGAGGCGGTTCCAGAACCGGCCTTCGTAGCGCAGATAGAAGACGCTCCCAAGGAACGTCGTGGCGAGCGCCACCGAACTGGTCCACGCCAGCGCGATGTGCCAGTATGCGATTAGGTTCGCACCGTGCTCGATACCGTACATCGTGCTCGACGCGAACCCGAAGACGAGAACGATAGAGGCGAGTCCCGCGATGAACGTCCCCCACCTGACTGCCCTGCTCCACATCACCCGGTCGAAAAATCGAACGAGAAGGCCCAATTTAGAGGATATTGCGCGCATGTGCCTACACCATGCACTATTGTTTACCCCCGCGACTAATCAGTTTCGTTTCAGCGAGCGTTCCTCACGCAAGCAACGACATGACGAGTTTGTCGATGTCGAACAGCATCGCAACGCCCGTCACGACGAGAACGTAGCCCGCCACTTTCCTGAACTGTACTGGTCGCCGTCCTCGCATCACGGTGTCGGCGAGCGCCCGACCGCCGCGCTTGCTCCCGTAGGCGACCCCGAGCAGGGGCACCGAGAAGCCGAGTCCGTAGACGAACAGGAGGGAGGCGCTCCGAGATACGTCGCCGGTCGTCCCGACGTACGCCAGCACCCCGCCGAGAATCGGCCCGACGCACGGCAGCCAAACGACGCCGAGTAGAAGTCCGAGCAGGAACGCGCTGGCGAGGGGGTGGTCGCGCTCGTCCACGAGCGCGGTCGCCTCGGTCGCGCGACCGGCGACCTTCGAAGCGTACGTCGAGTACACCTCGTGAACGTCGTCGTCCGCCATGACCGCACCGAACGCTATCATCACCGCCATCAACGGGCCGCGAAGCGCGTCCGGGGAGAGACCGCCGAAGAAACCCGTCGCCACGCCGAGGGCGGTGAACGAGCTGATGCTCCCGAACACGATCGACAGCGGTCGGAAGCGGTGACCGACGCTCCCCGCGAGCATCGGGGGAAGCATCGGAAGACAACACGGCGTCAGAATGGTCACTACTCCCGCGAAGAAGACCGCGACGACGCTCGGTGTTCCTGCCATCGTTCCGTTCGTGTGCTCCGAAAGAGGTAAAATTGAAACGATTCCCGCGTTAGGACGCCCGCTGGTCGTCCCGGTTCGACCCGCCGAACACGTTGACGATAGCGCCACTGGCGCTCGCGTTCGCGGTGCCGTTGATCGACGTCTCGTTCAACGCGTTCCGGTACTTGTCCGTGTTCTTCGGGATGTCCCCTTTGTTGAGCGGCTCCGTTCCGACCGGGATTCCGGCCATGAGGAGCTTCTTGCGCATCGGGTTCATGTTGTACCCGAACCGGTCCTGCACGCGCTTGTAGTAGACGGCCTCGTCCGGCGGTCCGTCCGCCGACCAGTCCTTGTTCTGACGGTCGAGATGCGGACGGTCGTGGCCGTTGACGAATCCGGCGATGTCTTGGACGTCGCGCCAATCGCTCACCGTGTGTGCCGAACCGTACGGCATCGCTTCACGGATGAAGCCGGATGCGGTGTAGATTCGGCCCATGCCCGCCCCGTCGTTGTAGGAGTCCGGTCCCCACAGCGGCGGATACTGTCCTTTCGACCCCTGTCCGTCCTTACCGTGACAGGACGCACAGTTTTCGAGGTACAGCTTCGCCCCGCGGACGGGGTTGACGTTGGGTATCGGCATCTTCTCGCTTCCCTCGGGCTTGCGGATGTGACGCCAGTACGGAACCTTCTGGACAGGCGTTCCCTTCGCCAGCCAGACGAGGTACGACTCCATCGCCTGTATTTCGCGGCTGTCGTATTCCGGGATGTTCTCCGGGTCAGTGTTCATGCTCCGGAGGAAGCACCCCTGAATGCGCTGGCGCATGTCGCGCATTCTGCTCGTTCGGCCCGTCCACTCGGGATAGCCCGCGGCCGTCCCGACGAGCGGAATCATCTTGATGTCCTGCCCGACCATGCCGTTCGCGGTCGGGAGCGACCCGCCGCCGTGACAGTTCGCACAAGACATCCGACTCGTGCCGGTCTGGTTCGGAATCTCGTTGGCCGTGTCCGCGAACAGTTGCCGACCGTACTTGATGAGTTCGCGTCGGTGCTCGTTCTCGGGCAGCGTCGAGTTGTTCATCTTCTTCGGGACGAACGCGGCCTGCTGTCCGGCGGTCGCGTTGCGATACCGCATGTCGTCACCGGCCTGCCCCTCTCGAAGATTCTTGTCCATCCAGTCGAAGCCGCTCCAGTCGCCGGGGAGCTTGAGCTCACCGTCCTGGCTGGAGTCCTTCTGATACAGCATGGGTGCGGTACAACCCGCCAAGACGAGGACGAACGCGAGGGAGACGGTTGCGATCCGTCGGTTCATCGTCCTCCCTGCTGTCCCGTCGTCGCCCGTTCGGTACCCCGTTCACCTGTCTGCAGAGTCGTGTCCATAGCTTACAGTATTGTGTTTTTCCGGTATTCCTCCCGGGCTATTAAACGTTTGTAATGGTGAACCAATCTATCGTTCTTCGTGCGGCGATTTGGGAAAACAGAGTACAGTATTCGCATTATAACGGACATATCACTTCGGGCAGCTCGCCGGAGGTATAGAATGATATCTACAAGAACACGCAATATTTAACCGGAATCGTTTCCAACAGCGGGTAGTTGGATGTCCCCACGAAAGATACTGACGCTCGTATTTTTAGCCGCTCTGTTGGGAATCGGCTACCAATCGATGAATGCGGCCCCGGTACTGAGTGACCAGTCCTACTCGTACCACGGCGGGACGAAGTGGCACACCAACTTCTCCGACGCGCAAACCGTCGCAAAAGAAGAGGACAAGCCCATCCTGGTCTACTTCTGGACGACGTGGTGTACGTACTGCGAGGACTACAATCAGAACGTGTACTCCGACCCGGCGGTACGGGACCACCTCGACGATTTCGTTCTCGTCGCCGTCAACCTCGACAACGACAGCCCCCAAGCCTCGCGGTTGAAACAACGATACGATGCGACCTATCCGCCACAACACGTCGCGATTACGCCGCAAGGCGACCGCCTCGTGAAGATAAACGGCTACGCGAAAAAGGACGCGTTCATCGACTATCTCGAACGCGCACAGCGGAGGGCGGAGCAGTGACGCCTGGACAGATACTCCTCCTGCTCGCGCTGTGCGTCAGTTCTATCACCACGCTGCTCTTGGGACGGGACTACCTCCGCGACGAGGAACGGTTCGCCGGATACGTCCCGGCGCTCGTGGGGACGACGGCCGGACTGCTGACGACCGCTCTGTTGTATCTCACCTACCAGTTCGTCACGACCGACTACTCGAACGCCTACGTCTGGAACAACACGACCGATTTCCTTCCGCTGTTGTACCGGTTCACCGGCGTCTACGCGGGCAACGAGGGGTCCGTGTTGCTGTGGGCGGCGCTCGCCTCCATCGTCGCCTTCTGGGCGGCGAAGCTCCGCGGCGTCCGCGGGCGCAACAGAAAACTCGTCCAGACCATCACGATGGGAATCGTCTCCTACTTCGGCCTAATGCTGGTCGTCGAGAGTCCCTTTACCACCATCGCACAGGAGTTCCCGAACGCGGCCGCCGGGTTCGTTCCCGCGACCGGCCGCGGTCTCAACCCGCTCCTCGTGGACCCGTACATGGCGATTCACCCGCCGGTCATGTTCACCGCCTACGCGCTGTTGACGGTCCCGTTCGCCATCGGCGCGGCGCACTTCGTCTCGTTGCTCCGCGGCCAAGGCGGCCTGTTCGAGGAGTGGTACGGGAGCGTCCTCCGCTGGCTCCGCGTCTCGTGGCTGTTCCTGACGGCCGCCGTCTCCCTCGGCGCGCTCTGGTCGTACACCGTGCTGGGATGGGGCGGCATCTGGGCGTGGGACCCCGTGGAAACCGCGATTTTCATCCCGTGGCTGTTCCTCACCGCGACGCTGCACGCCGTCACGAACTACCGCGCCGGGCGCAACTACACGGTGCTCGCGCCCGCGATGACCTCGACGGTGTTCGCCCTCGCCATCTACACGACGTCGGTCGTTCGGAGCGGGGTCTTCCGGAGCGTCCACTCGTTCGCCTCCGAGGGAATCGGCCTCTCCCTGCTCGTGCTGATGGGAATCACGGCGCTTCTCGGCGTGGTCGTCCCGCTCGCGTACTGGTTCCTCGAAGCCGACGACGACGGGTCGAGCGGGAGCGAGTGGGTCACGCGGTCGAACCTGCTTCACCTCGCCGTCCTCGTGCTGGGAACGCTCGCGTTCATCTCCATCTGGGGACTGACGTTCCCCCTCCTCCGCGACCTCACGACCGGCATCGAGGTGCAGGTGAATCCGAAATACTACAACCTCTGGAGCTACCCGGTCGTGCTCCTCGCGCTCCTCCTCCTCGGCTTCTACATGGACTTCGACGTCGAAGGGCGCGACCGGAGCATCGTCGCGCTCGGCGTCTTCGCCGTGGCGACCGTCGTGGCGGCGTTCGTCAAGCCGTCTTCGGCGTGGCAACTGGCGTCGGTGTCCGGCAACGACGCGCTCGTGTACCGCATCGTCGGCGGTGCGAGCGCGCTCTCGGTCGTTCCCCCGGCCGCGTACGTCTGTATCGCCATGGTCAAACGGGCGATAGAGCGCATCCCCGGCAACCCGCGGCGGTTCCAGCTCAAGGAGACGGGAATCACGCTCATCCACCTCGGCGTGGCGATACTCGTCGTCTCGCTTGCGTTCACCTATCTCTTCACGGCCCAGTCCTCGGTCATCATCCAGGATGCTCGCGCTGACGGGTCCGTCCATCAAGTTCCCGATTCGGCGTACGCCGTCCAGGCGGTCGGCTACGACGAAACCACGCTGCCGAAGAATCCCGACCCGCGGCAGGCCGCGCTGTCGAGCCAGCAGGTGCTCTCGAAGGGGACATCGTTGAACGGCACCATCAAGGCCGTGTACGGGACCGTTACGGACGTCAAACGAGGGCCGCGGGCGACCGTGGCGCAACTCGACAACTCCGGGGTGTGGGTCGGCCTGACCGGACAGAACGGCACCTCGGCCGACCTCTCGCGCGGCGAGGATATCGTCGCCCGGGGTGCGGTCATGTGGAACTACGTGCCGCAAGCCGATGCCGTCGTCGTGACCGACGCACAGAACGTCGGACCGGTATCGAACCCGCCAGCGTCCGTCGATCTGACTCGCGTCCAGAAACGCTCGATGGACCTCCACGTCTATCGAAACGGTAACCGAATCGCCGCCGGGAGCGTGGGACAGCGACGGTACGTCAAACAGGGCGGTATGCAGGTCCGGGACGTGCTCATCGACCGCGGACTCACCCAAGACACGTACGTCATCGCCGCGCTCAACGACGGGACGGCATCGCTGACCGTCAAGCGCATCCCGCTGATGACGCCGATTCGGGTCGGCGTGCTGTTCCTGCTCGGCGGGATGGTGTTGGTACTCCTGTTCGACCCGACGCACGGACTCACCGCAGAATCGCTTCGGTCGACGACGACCGCATCGAAAACGGATCCGACGACATCCGACTAACAACGATTTGATACACCAATGAAACGCTTCGCACTATCGCTCCTCGTCTTGCTCGCTTGCGTCTCGACAGTGCCGTTTGCGAGCGGCGCGGGCGACACGACGGTATCGATTTCCGGAACAGCGACGGTTACGAACGGAACGGCAAACGGCGACACGGTGACGGTGACGCCGCTCGACCAGAACTACCGCCGGGCCGGGCAGTCGGTGAACGCGACGGTCACGAACGGGACGTTCACCGCCGCGAACGTCACGAACGCATCGCTGTACTACGTTCGACTCTCCCACGACGGACTGGCACACTACGCGCTGACGAACGAAACGGACGGCATCTCGTTCGACTTGGGACCGACCCTCTCGGGACGCGTCGTGAGCGAAAACGGCTCGGCCGTCTCGAACGCCCAGTTGCTCGTCGCCAGTCCGACCGGCCCGCCCGTCGGACAGGTCAACGCATCCGAAAACGGAACGTTCAGCGTCGGGCCGCTGAAGTCGAACACGACCTACACGCTGTGGATGCGGATGGCGGGCGTTCCCTACAAGAAGACCGTCACGACGGGGACGAACGCCACGAACGTCCGGTTCGTGAAACGCGCGCCGACGGACGACGACGGCGTGCTCACCGTCTCCGGCGGCAATCCCGCCAGTCACGTGATGCAGGTTTCGCCACGGCAGAACAGCACCGGCCTGAGCGTCGTCGAGACGCTGACGGTCCGCAACACCGGCGACCGGCCGTTCGTCGGTCCGGTTCGCGTCGCGCTCCCGAACGGAGCCACGCCGACCGGTGCGATGTTCCGTAATCGCCAGACCACGTTCTCACGACGGGGGTCGGACGTGATAATCAACGCCACCATCGCCGCGAACGACACGGCCCAAATCGGCGTCGCATACGACCTCGAAAACCGGAGCATACGGAAGTCGGTTGACCACGATACCGACCGTCTCGCGGTCGTACTGCAGGGGTACAACCTCTCGGAGGTGTCTCACTCCCCGAACCTCCGACCGGGGTCGGCCCCGATTTCGATGTTGACGAACGATAAGGCGCTTCGGAGCGGGGACGAGATTCGAGTTCACGTGCCGAAAACGGCCCAACAGTCGGCGAACGGCGGGTCCGACAATGGCGGCAACGGCGGCACCGACTTCCCGACCGTGGTCATGGTGCTGTCCTTCCTGAGCATCGTCATCGGCGGAATACTCGCGTACCGCGCGCTCTGAACGGCAGAACCCTCTTCTGAACCCTATCCTTCGACCACGTATTCGAACGTCACGAACCCGGCGAGAAAGAGGATGCCGTCGTACGCCAACAGCAGGACGACCCACGACCGGAGACTCTCGCCGGTGGTGAGGCCGCGGGTGAGCGACACCCCGGCCAACAACACCGGGATGACGAGCGGGACGAGCAACATCGGGAGCAACAGCTCCCTGAGCTGTGACTTCACGGTCAGCAGCGACAGGACGACCCCCGCCGCGGAGAAGCCGAACGAGGCCGCGACGACGATACCGACGAGGGCGGGAACCGCCGCGACCGGCGGCGAGTAATCGAGGAACACCACGACGAACCCCACGGTGAGGAGTTCCACGCCCGCGACGAAGGCGGTCGAACTCACGACCTTGCCGACGTAGATGGCCGACCTGTCCACGGGGGCGAGCAACAACCCGTCGAGGGCGGCGTCCTGTTCCTCGCTGACCGCGCTTTGGATGACGCCGAACGTCCCGGCGAAGACGAACGACACCCAGAGCGCCCCGCTGCCGATGGTATCGAGGTTCACGAACGTCTGTGCGAAGCCGAACGCGAAGACGACGACGACGAGGAGAGAGAACACGACCGCCGTGTTGAGCACGCGCTTCGAGCGCGCTTCGACCAGCAGGTCCTTCCGGACGACCTCGGCGGCGACCCGCAGGAACGCCCGCATCTCAGTCCGCCTCCAAACCGATGGCGGTCCGGTACCGGTCGATGAACGCGTCCGACGAGTCGAGGGCGGTCAGTGAAACGTCGCTGCGGACGCTCCCGCCGTCGAGAACGAGGCCGCGGTCGCAGAAGGCGAAGCCGCGGTCGAGGTCGTGTGTCACCATCACGACCGTTCCGACGCCAACCGCGTCGAGGATGCCGTCGAAGTCGGCCATCGACCGCCGGTCGAGTCCGGAGTACGGTTCGTCGAGCAGCAACACGTCGGGGTCGTGCAACAGGGCGCGGGCCAGCGAAAGCCGCTTTCGCATCCCGTGGGAGAACGTGCTCGGGTCGCGCTCGCCGTCCGACCTGAGGCCGACCAACTCCAACACCCGTTCGCACCGCTCGGTATCGACGCCGTGGAGTCGGGCGTGCAGTCGGAGGTTCTCGCGCGCCGTCAACCCCTCGTAGAGCATCGTGTCGTGGGAGAGGACGCCGATTCGTCGCCGGACGCCCGCCCAGTCGGACGAGAGTTCGCGGCCGTCGACCAGAACCCGTCCGTCCGTCGGCGTCGAGAGCGTTGCGAGGATGCGAAGCAGCGTCGTCTTTCCCGCGCCGTTCGGACCGAACAATCCGACGCGCTCGCCGTCGGAAACGCCGAAGCTCACGTCGTCGAGCGCCGTGAAGCGCCCGAATCGCTTGGTCAATCCATCGACTTCTATTCGTGTCATCGGTGTCGTCTCTCGACCGTCGAATTCGCGTTCACGACCGGCGGCTACTTCGATTTCTCGGGGCGGTCGGTTCCCTCGTGGGCGCGAACGGAGAGTTTGCGCGCGTCGAGTTTTCCATCCCGAAGCACGCCCTTGGCGACCACGACGCGCCCGTTCTGCATCGTCTCCGGCATGGTCTTGTCGTACGTCACCCGCACCGAGGTGTTGTTATCCACGACATCGAAGACGACCTGCTCGTTCGACCGATGAAGGTCGGTCACGCGTCCTTCCAAGTTAACCCAGTCGCCGTCGTAGTTCCCGCCCTGGGCCTTCGTCGGCGTGACGAACGTCGTCGTCGCGTTCATCGTCGTCGCCGCGAGAACGAGAAAGAGGACGAGGATACCGATGCCCCCGAAGAGTAGTTTGTTCCGTTGTTTCATTGCCGAAAGGTGTGTTGCTTCTGCATTGTAAAGGTAGTCTTCGTACGATACGCCGCCGTCGAGCGGCCGGTCGAAACCGGCCGAGAAATACCGTTTCGAACGGGAAGTCGGCCGTCCTCGCCGTTCGGTCGGACGAACGAGTGTCCCGGCACCATTACCGACACGGAGTGTATCCGCGAATATATGCTTTTGGAAGTATCTTGCAATATTGTGCAAATTATTACCTGTTCGGATGTGGGAATCGAATCGTCGAAGTAACTCAAAGTCTCCCGCCAACACGCATAATTCTCATTTGAGAATTTCGGTGAATCGCCCGAGAATACGGAATAGATGGATAATCTCGGACGAAATGTAGAAACGGACGTTCGACTCGGCTCGTCAGCTTCGACGTCAACCGTCGCGTCGTCAGCTTCGACCAGATGCCGGTACTGTTAAGTCAATGATGGACATTACTCAACCAATCGTCGGCACCGCAATGTCCCAGAGTACTCCGACATACCTCCATCAGATACGGGAGATAACCGAAGAGTCGTCGCTCTCTTTTCTCGTGAGCGCCGTCCTCCTCCCACTTTCGGTCGTAGGTGCGACCGTCCTCATCGACGACCCGTTGTTGCTGTTGTACGCGCACATCGTGAGCGGGACCGTCTGGTTCGGGATGGCGATAGTCTTCCCGGCCGCCCTCATCCTGTATCTGGGAACCGCGAGTCCCGAGCGAGCCAAGGCGTTCACCCAACGAGTGATTCCCAAGGTCGTCGTGTTCATGCTCGTCATCAGCTTTACCACCGTCCTCTCGGGGAGTCTCCTCGCGGAGCAGTTCGGGTTGTTGCACGCCGACAACCCGTGGATGCTCCGGGTGTTCGTCCTCGGGTGGTTACTGTGGTTGTTCGGCCTCCTCGTCTCCAACCGCATGCATCTGACGGTGTATTTCGAGGGGCAAGCGCCGTCCCCCGACCCCTCGCGGCTCAAATCCATCGAGAAACGTATCCTCCTCGTCGGGACGTTCGAAACGGCCGTCATGCTGGGAATCATCTTTCTCGTCCTCAACCCCGGCTTCCGCTTCTGGAGCCTGCTGTAGCACCCGGAGTCGGCCGAATCGGGTCCGTATCACCCGTCGAACAGCGCGCGGAGTTTCTCGTGTTCATCGCTCTCGTCGTCCCCGTCGCTCCCTGTTCGTCCGTCACTCTCCTCGCATCCGTCCTTTTCGCCCGAATACGTCGAGAGCGCGAGGGCGAGTTTGAGGCGAGCTTTGTGGGCGGGCAGGTCACCGGCGAACATCGCACCGGCGTTCCGCAACGTCTCGCCGCCGCCAGCGCCGCCGTAGACCGGCGTCGTCCGCCCCGCGACGCACCGCGACGCGACGACGACCGGCGTCCCGTTTCGGACCGTCGATTCGACGAACTCGCCGAGGCTCGCGGTGACGTTGCCGAGTCCCGTGCCGTTCACGACGAGACCGTCCGCGCCCGCGTCGAGCGCGGCCGCCGCCAGTCGTTCGTCCGCTCCGGCACCGCTCCCGACGACGAAGACGGTCGGGTCGAGCGAGGCGTCCGGAATGTGCTCGGTTTCGCTCCGCGGCCGACGGAGGATTCGAACGCCCTCGCGGTCGTGGGTCGCCACCGGCCCGACGCCGGGCGAGGAAAAGGCGTCGAGGGCAGACGTGTGGACTTTCGTCGCGTACCGTGCGCTGTGGACCGCCCCGTCGAAGGCGACGAAGGTCCCGCCGTGTCCGCCGTCCGCGAAGGCCCGTGCCGCCGCGAACGCGGTGACGAGGTTGGCCGGACCGTCCGAACTCCGTTCGTCCGGTCGCCGTTGCGCGCCGGTCAGGAGGACGGGCGTGGTCGGACGACGGGTCGCGTCGAGGAAGTAGGCCGTCTCCGCCATCGTGTCCGTGCCGTGCGTGACGACGATGGCGTCGGTTCCCGAATCGTCGTCCAGTTCGGCGACCCGCTCGCCGACGAGTTCGAGCGTTTCCGCCGTCATCTCGTAACTCGGAACCTGTGCAACCTGTTCGACCGAGATGTCGCCGTACTCGCGTAGCGCCGGGACGCGCTCGACGAGTTCGGTTCCCCGTTCGGTCGGCACCGCGCCGGTTTCGCTGTCGGTGCTCGCAATCGTCCCGCCGGTTCCGAGAACGGACACGTTCATATAGCGCGAACTTCTCGCTGCGCAACCAAAAACACGGGCGGGCGTGGGAGTTCGTGTTTGCCAAACCCTCACATCCCACGGTACGTATTTGGACCGGCGCGTGCTACGCCGTATCGATGATAGTCGCCGGGAAATGCCCACCGACCGCCGACGAATTGCGGGCCGCGTCCGAGCGCGGCTTCGACGCGGTGGAACTCCACCTCACCACGGACGACTTGGACGCCATCGAGGAGACGACGGCCGCGTGTCGCGCCGCGCCGGTCGATGTCGTTTCGGTGCACACGCCGCACGTGGGCCTCGACGAACTGGCGTACGTCCAGCGCGCAAACGACCTCTGTGAGCGACTCGACGCCACGCTCGTCGTCCACTCGACGAAGATACCGTTGAGCAACCTCGGCTACGTCCTCGACCGCATCGACATCACCGTCCCGCACGGCTTCGAGAACTCGACGGGTCACAGTCGCCATTTCCTGACGAACGTCCTGCTCGACGAGGGTCGGCCGCTCGTCCTCGACACCGCACACCTCTACACGGCCGAGGCGGAGTACCGTTCGATACTGGAAACACTCCTCGCCGCGGACGACATCTCGATTCCCGTCGTGCACTGCTGTGACGGGACGAAAATCACGGACGGACTGGCGTTCGGGACGGGCACGATGGACATGGAGCGCGTGATTACGGCCCTCCACGAAAACTACGACGGCATCGTCGTGCTGGAGGTCATGCCCGACGAACAGGCCGACGCGCTGGAGCTATGGCGCGACGTGATTCGAGGGAGCTGACGCCGGAATCACCCGAAAACGTATGATTTCGTGACGCGAATTCGGAGGTATGTCTTCCCCGCCGCGCCGAATCGGGTGGTCGTTCGAACCCGACGATTCGCGTCTCCTTCGGCTGCTGTCCTACTGCTCGTTCGGCGTCCTCGGCGGGATGTGGGTGTTCGCTGGCGCTGTCGCGGCATCGCTTTTCCTGCGGGGCCCCCTCCCGATACGCGGACTGCTGGCCGCCGGATTCCTGTTCGCCGTCTTCGTCTGGCTGACGCACCTGCGCCCGCTGTTCGAAGCGGACGGGGGACTGTCGCATCTCGAACCGCACTGGCTGTTCGTCGCGTCGCTGTTCGGTGCCGGTGCGTTCTCGCTAACGCTGGGCGTCGGAACGGTCCTCGGATTCCTCCTCTTGTTCGGTCTCATCGCGGTCCCGGCGGTCCTCGTCTCGGCGCTCCAATCGACCGGCGATATCGACGCCGAGAAGCGGACGATGACCTATCGCGGCCGCGAGGTTCCGCTCGACGGACTCTCGGGCGTGCGTCGGCTCCGTCTCGGCGGTCTCACCCTCCACTGGTTTTCCTACGCGCCGGGCGCGTCGAACATCACCACGCCGCGGTTCGTCGTCATCCCGACCGACGCGGCGGCGGACGCGAAACGGGTGTTCGCTGCCGCCGTCGCGGCGGAACCGAGCGACTTCGAACGTCCCAACCCGGCGGTTCGCTACGCGCTTGCCGCCTTCGGCGCGTTCTTCCTCGGCTTCGCCGCCGTCCTCGTCGTCGTCATGCCGGGCGGTGAGGACGCCGCGGTCGTCAAAACCTACGCCCTCCTCGTGTTCGGATTCGTGGGCGTCGGCTTTCTGGGTGCCGCCGCCGTTCACGGATAGGCGACCGTGGCGTCGAACCGCGAACTCACGACGGCGAGCACCGACGTTCGACCGCCGGAACGAAGCTACTGAACCACACTGAAACTACTGATTTGGATTTTGTGAAACTGATTAGCGGCTGGAGAGCACTATTTTCTACTGAAAGCGACTAATAAGTACTGAAAGATACTATCAAACGCGAAACGAGCGGTTGCATCTGCGACATCAGCGCGACGTTCCCTGCCGACCGGCGACTACTCCGGTCTCCCGTCCTCGATGGCCCAGCGGTGGTCCGATGGGAGCGACACGGCGACCGTCTCGCCGGGCGACAGCGACCGGGAACTGAACGCGGTCAACACCTCGTCGCCGAGCGAGAGCGTGACCCGATTGTCACCGTCCCGCGGCGTGACGCGACCGACGGTGGCCGAAAGCGACGCGTTCGTCGCCGCGCCGTCGAGTTCCACGAACTCGGGTCGGATGGCGACGTGCGTCGCGGACGGTTGGGGAACCACCTCGTCCGACAACGCCGTCGCGGGAAGGCAATTCGACCCGGTGAACCACGCGACGAACGGTGTCGCGGGGCGTCGAAACACCTCTTCGACGGTGCCGAGTTGGACGATGCGGCCGTCTCGCATGATGGCGATGCGGTCGGCGAGCGCGCGTGCGGTCGTCCGGTTGTGGGTGACGTAAATCGAGGTGACGTCGGCGATGAGGTCTTGAAGGTCGTCGCGGAGCACCTCGCGGGTCGGCACGTCGAGCGCCGAGAGCGGTTCGTCCAACAGCAACGCCTCGGGTCGGATGGCGAGCGAGCGCGCCAGCGCGACGCGCTGGGCTTCCCCGCCGGAGAGTGTCCGCGGCCGACGGTCGGCGAGGTGCGCGACCCCGAGGTCGTCGAGGACCGATTCCGCGTCGAGCGCGTCCGGGTGGTATCGCGCGCCGAACGCGACGTTCTCCCGGACGGTCAGGTGCGGGAAGAGCGCGTAGTCCTGAAAGACGAAGCCGAAGTCCCGCTCCTCCGGCGGGTCGTCCGTCACGTCCCGTCCGTCGAAGAAGACGCGCCCCGAGTGGTCGTGATACCCCGCAATCGTTTCGAGCAGAAGCGTCTTGCCGCTCCCGCTGGGGCCGAGCACGACGAGGGTTTCGCCCGTCTCGACTTCGAATTCGGCGTCGAGGTAGAACGGGTCGGTTCCTTGTGTGGTGAACGTCGCGCCGATGTCTAGCTCGAAGCTCATAGCACGCTCCCGGATTCGGTGTCGGTGAGCAGTCGAACGACGAGGAAGATGCCCGCGCTCATCACCAGCAGGATGAACGCGACGGCGCTCGCGTCCGCCAGCCCCGCCGAAGTGAAGGTGTTGAAGATGTACACCGGAGCGTGCTGTGCGACGGTTTCCTCGCCGGTGAACGGATAGAAGAAGTTCACGCTGTAGGCGACGACCGCGACCGCGCCGAACTCCGAGACGCCGCGCGCCCACGCGAGGACGCCGCCCGTGAGGATGCCCCGGTACGCGAGGGGGATCTGAATCCGCCGGAAGGTCTCGAACGGCGTCGCGCCGTGACTCCGGGCGGCGTATTCGAGTCGAGAATCGATGGTTTCGAACGCCTCGCGGGTCGTGTTGACCGCGAACGGCGCGCTCACGAACGTCAGCGCCAGCACCATCCCGGTGATGGTCGTCAGCACCGACACGCCCGGGAATAGACCGCGCCGCCCGAAGCCGAACAGGATGAGGATTCCGGCGACCGAGTGGGGAACCACGAGGGGCAAGTCGACCAGACTCTCGACGATTGCCTGCCCGGAAAAGCCGCGCGCGAGGAGGTAGGCGAGCGGCACGCCGAAGACCAGCGACGCGACCGTGGCGAGCAGCGGACCGTAGATGGTGAGATACAGCATCGTGTGGACTTCAGAGGAACGCGCCGCCTCGACGATGAGGGAGGGGTTTTGGCGCGTGATGAACATGACGAGGGGCATCCCGAGCGCCAGCAGGAGGACGACGCCGAACGTGGCGGCGGCGACGCCGAACCAGCCGTCGTTCGCGCGCCAGCCCAGCAACGCCGCGCTCCCGAGCGCGACGCCGACGTAGAGGGTCGGCTGGCCGATGACGTACAACGTCCCGAACGCGATGGCCTGCACCGTCAGGACGGCCAGCACGACCGACCCGCGACCGAGCATCGCGGTCGGTTGCGCCCGATACCCGCCGTCTTCGTAATTTGGATCGCTCATGGTTTCCGAATGGTTCCCCGAAGACTCGTTACCGTCCGTTTGTGCGACCGCCCTATAGTTCGAGCGGACCGAGCGACGATTTCGCTTCCGCGTGGTTCATGACGCCCTTCGGAACGGCGTCCGTTCCGCTTTTCGGCACGACGGCGGGTTTCACGGGTTCGAATCCGTTCTGCTTCAGCATCTTCTGACCCGGTTCCGTGATCATGTACTCGACCCAGGCCGCTCCCGCGTCGGGGTTTTTCGCGTTGCTCGGCACCGTGATGCCGTAGGCGATGGGTGCGCCCGTGTACGTCTCGTTTTTCGTCTCCACTTCCGCCTTCGCGTAGTGTTTGGCGTACTTCGAGGTCGCCTTGGAGAGGTCCACCGACGGTTGGAGGTCGACCGTCTTCAGGTCGTGGCTCTTCCCCGCGGACTGGTACTCCCACGCGTAATCGAGTTCGCCGGATTTCAGTTGTCCCACGAGGTCCGTCTCGGTTCCCGACGGGATTTTCGCCTTGTCGATGAGCGCCTTCGACGTGCTCTCGTCGTACAGTTTCTCGCCGTCGAACGGGACCGCGCCGAGTTGCATCGTCATCACCGAACGGTAGCCGTTCGGGTCCACGGCGGGGTCCGAATGGGCGAACGTCACGTCGTCCCGGCCGAGGATTTCCCACCAGTTGTCCGGTGAAATCTCGTCCGACCCCGTGGATTTGTCCGTGTACGCGATGGTCATCGCGTTGGTGGCGAACACGGCGTACCACTTCGCGTACTTGGGAATCATCATGTCGGGGATGAGCCGGTAGTCGGACACGGCGAGCACGTCGGCGGAGCGGCCGAGATTGGTTATCTTCTTCGTCGAACCGACCGACCCCTTCGCCTCGCGGTTGACTTGCACGTCGTATTTCGACTCGAACTTCTTTTCGGCGTCCTCGAACGGCGCGGAGAGGCTCCCGGCGTGGAAGATGGTCATCGTCCCCGAGAGGTCCTTCGAACCGGACGAGTCCGTTCCGTCGGTCGTCGATGTCGAGTCGTCTCCCGTCGAACTCGTCTCGCCGCTGCCGCCGTCGCCGTCGTCGTCGCCGGACGTACACCCGGCGAGGGCGAGCGCGCCGGTCGTCGCCGTTCCCTGAAGAAGCCGCCGTCGCGTTATGGTCGGTCGGTCAGTCATGAATAGAATATCGTTGTATCGTTCGTCATATAACGGTTGTGGTGTCCTCAACGACCGCTCAAAGCATAGCCTTTTCCGGTGGTGTAACGCCGCAGGAGACCGAACGGTGACCGACGCGAATACAACGGCGAGCGACCAGATATTTCGGATTTGAAACAGTGTTGGCAAACTATTCTACCGTTTCAACTGACGGGGTGAACCGGTCCGTTCACGCGACCGGACGGACTCGCTCAGCGGTCCACCACCTCGTACAGCGGGTTGGGAACCGTGCCGTACTCCGAAGCGTGCGGACGGCCGTCGGCGTCCTCGTAGCCGTAATCGAGGAGCCGGTTTCGATTGAGACAGAGCTTCGTGAACTCGGGCCGGAGCAGGTCGAACAGTTCGAAGCGGTCTTCCAGTTCCGGAAACTCGGCCTGATATTCCTCGACGGCCTCCCGAACGCCCAGCCAGAACCGCTCCTCGGAGTAGTCCGAATGCGTCTCGAGCGCGTCGGCGACGTAGCGGAAGACGCAGACGAACAGCCCGGAGAAGATGAACTGACAGAGGCCCTCGGGCGGTTCGGTCCTGAGAACCGCTCGAAGTTCGTCCGGGAGCGACTGGAGTTCGGGCAACGGTTGGTCGCTGACGTTCACGTCGTCCACGAAGTCCTTCACCGCGAGGCGGTGCGGTCGGCCGTCCTTCAGCACCAACATGGTGTTCTGACCGTGCGGCGAGAACACCGTCCCGTAGCGATAGAGGTAGTGGAGCAGCGGCGGGAGCACCGTCTCGAACAGTTCGTCCAGCCACGCTTCCATCGACAGGCCGGACTCCTCCACGAGCGATTCGAGGTACGGCGTCCCGTCTTCGACGTGCATGAGCGATGACAGCGTGATGGCGTTCTCGTCCTCGTCGAGGAACGTGTAGATGCTCTCGCGCCACACGCAGCCGAGCAGTTCGTCGTACTGGTACGCCGACCCGTCCAGTTGCGAGAAGTCGGGGTGGTCGTAGTTCAGCCCCGCGATTTCGCCGGGGAGAATCAAATCACACTCCTCGCGGAGGAACTCGTCGTCCTCGTAGATTCCCTTGATGTACTCCGTGACTATCGGCGCGACTTCCGTCCGTTCGCCCGGGAGTCCGCGGTAAACGAGCGTGTTGAGGATGCGCAGCGGGAGTTTGACGTGGTGGCGCTCCAGTTCGTCCACGTTGACGAACGTTCGAATCGACTGCTGTGGGAGGTACTCGTCGGGACCGTCGCCGAGCGGGACGATGGCGTTCGACGCGATTTCGTCCGCGAACAGTTGGACGACGCTGTTGTCCCACTGCCACTCGTGGACCGGCAGGAAGTAGTAATCGTCCGGGTCGAGACCCTTCGCTTCGAGTTTCGCTCGGAACGCCCCGTACAGGTCGCCGAGTTCGTCGGCGACGAGCGACTCGTGGTCGAGTCCCGAGACGGCGCTGAAGGTGGCCCGCTCGCGGGAGACGGCGAGCCACGAGAGCGTCACGGGCTGTTTCCGCTCCGGCGCGTAGTCGAGGTAGTCGTCGTAGCCGAAGCCGAGCCGACCCTTGTTGTAGGTTATCCACGGGTGGCCGGTCATCTCGCCTTCGAGTTCGGCGTAGTCGAGCGCCGTGAGGTCCCGCTCGCCGTCGCGGGATTTCGCCTCGATGTGGGCGTCGGCGAGCATCGTGTTGCGGTACTCCCGAATCAGGTGTCCGGCGGTCATGTCCGAGACGCCGATGGTCCCTTGCGCGTCGAGCAGGAAGCGAACGGGGTCCGTCGCCGGTTCCCAGTCGCCGGACTCGCGGCGCTCGATGGAGTCGGGGTGAACGCTCCGCCAGTCGAACAGCCGGTCGTCGGCCTCGAACCGGTACTCAACCCCGTCGGACAGACCGAGGTGGAAGTAGCCGTCCTCCGTTCGCCGGGGCACGACGAGTTCCTCGTAGCCGAACTCGGCCAGCATCTTCGCCAGCAGTCGCCGACCGACCGTCTCCCAGATTCCGGGGGCCAGTGCGTCCCGAAGGTGTTCGTACTCGATACTGCCGTCGGTGCTATCGATGTCGATGTCGTTCGAATCCTGCGTTGGGGTCTGCATCGTCAGTCCTCCTGTGTGGGTGTCGCGCGTTCGTCGTCCAATCGTTCGCTTCCGGGTGATTTCGAGCAGAACCGCTCGACGGAGAAATCCTGAAAAACGGTGTCCTCGTCGGTCGGATACCGTCCCTCGCCGAGCAGCGACTCGATGATGGCCGCGTTTCGCTGACAGCCGAGTCCGAGGTCGGGCGTCCCGACGCCGTGGCTGTACAGGTCGGCGTTCTGCACGAACAGGCGGGCCGCGCCGTCGAACTCGATTTCGTAGTTCTCGGCGATGCGAAGGCGTCCCTTCGCGTCGCGGGCGATTCGATCCTCGATTCCGGCGAGGAACGGCGGCCTCGGGCGGTGATAGCCGGTTCCGAGGACCACCACGTCGCTTTCGTGGGCGAACCGCTCGCCTTCCTGCCACTGCTCGCAGGTCAGTCGGTAGCCGCCGTCCGTCGCCTCGATGTCCTCGACTTCGGTCGTGGCGAGCATGCCGACGTCCGGGTCCGCGTCGCCGATGGAGCGCTCGTACAACAGGTCGTAGATTTCCTCGCTCGTCTCCGGGTCGATTCCCTTGTACAGCAACCCTTGCTCGGGCACGAGGTCGTCCTTTCGCTCCTGTGGCAGGTCGTAGAAGTACTCGGTGTACTCGGGCGTGAAGTGCTGAAGCCCCAGTTTCGAGTACTCCATCGGGAAGAAGCCCTCCGAGCGCGTGAGCCAGTCGAGGCGGTAGCTCGCCTCGGGTTGTCGCTTGAGCAGGTCTAAGAACACCTCGGCGGCGCTCTGGCCCGACCCGACGACCGTAATCGCCCCGGCGTCGAGACAGCGTTCCCTGCGGTCGAGGTAGCTGGCGGTGTGGAACACGTCCTCGCTCGGGTGCCCTTGTAGCGCCTCGGGGATCTGCGGGACGCTTCCGACGCCGACCACCACGTTCTCCGCGCGGTACTCGAACGTCCCGCACGTCCCGCCGCTTTCCGGGTCGCGGGCGGTGACGTGGAACTCCTCCCGGTCCTCGTCGTACCGAACGTCGGTCACGGTGCGGGAGAACGCCGTGTTGCCGAGGGTTTCGGCGACCCACCGACAGTAGTCGTCGTACTCCCGCCGGGGCACCTGAAACGTCTCGTAGAAGTAGAACTCGTAGAGACGGTCCGTCTCCCGGAGGTAGTTCAGATACGTGTACTCGCTCGTCGGGTCGGCGAGCGTCACGAGGTCGGCGAGGAACGGCACTTCGAGGGTCGCGTCCTCGATGAGCATGCCGCCGTGCCACTCGAACTCCGGTTTCCGTTCGAGGAACAGCGCGTCGCTCTCCGTCTCCTCGAGCAGCGCCGCCAAACCGAGGTTGAACGGGCCGAGGCCGATACCAACGACGTCGTAGCTGTCCGTCGAACGTTCGTCGCCCGTCATCGACCCAGCACCTCCGTCTCGAATCGCTCGCGCCCACAGACCATCAGCAGGGCGTCCTTTTCCTCCAACGACAGCTCCCGTCGCGGTTCGAACCCGCAGTTCTCGAAGACGTGGATGACCTTGTCGTTGCGAACGTCGGGTTCCGTCACGATTCGGTCCGTCTCGTCGTGGCGGAACTGGAACGCCGTCATGGCCCGGAGCAGGGGTTCGGCGTAGCCGTGGCCCAGGAACTCCGGGACGCCGATGAGCAGGTGGATTCCTTGGTCCGTCGGCTTCGCATCGTAGTGGTCCGCGAGGTCGTCGTCCGCGGCCCAGTACGATTCCCAGTAGCTCATCGGAACGTGGTCGAGGTGGCCGACGTAGAGCGTCTGGTGGTCGTCGGCCAGCTTTTCGGCGAGCGTCCGTCGGAACTCGGGAAGCGGGTCGTCCAACTGCCAGTACGGCAGGACGTGGGATTCGTTCAGCCAGCGGTGCAGGCGGCCGAGGTCGCGCTCCATCGACACCTCCCGGAACGAAATCGTCTTTTCCGCATCGTCGTCGCGCGTCTGGAAGTCGTAGTTCGACGCCACGAGTCCGGCCGGGCCGGTCATGGTTTCACCTCCAGTTCCGTCACGAGCGGGTTGGGGACGTCCGAATAGACGGACTGATTTTCGAGCGTTCCGGTGAGTTCGTCCATGCCGTGGAACCGGGTGAGCAGGTTCGCCTTGCACGCGACCCGCCGCTCCGTGAGCAAACTCGTCGCCAGCGACGACTCCTCGCGCTCGTACCCCGCGAGCGATTCCAGTTCCTCGCGCAGGAGCGAGAGCAACTCGCGTTCGTCCACGAGTCCGGCACAGCCGAACGCGTTGACCACCCCGAACGCGTTGTTCAGGACCACGTAGTAGCGGATTCGCTCGTCGGCCAGTTCGTCCGAGACGAGCGTGTCCGCGCGCTCGGCGACGCCGGGGAGGAACTCCTCGACTTCGTTCTGCGTCGATTCGACGAAGTAGTAGCCCTGATTGTCCCGGTAGCGGAATTCGTCGGGATAGCCGTCCCGAAGCATCAGCACGCTGTTTTGCTGGTGGGCTTCCAATCCGACGCCGCGGGTCAAATAGAGCCACAGCACCGGTCGGATGGCGACGGAGAGGTACTCGCGGAACCAGTCCCGGCTCACCGCGGCGGTTGACCGGCCCTCCCGCTCCGCGATTTCCTCCACGATGTTGGCGAGCCGGGAGTTACCGCCGGACAGCGAGTCCTGACAGAGCCCCACGATGGGCGTCGCGTTTCTCGCGTCCTCGCCGCGGAAGGGGTTCTCGCGCAGGACGACTTCGAACCCGGATTCCGCTCCGTCGCCCGCTTCGACCGTCAGATAGGCCGGGTCGCGCACCACGTCGAAGTCGGGGAACCGCGACCGCAGTTCGTCCCCGAGGGCCGTATCCATGAGTTCGGTGATGGCGACGCCGCGTTCCAGTTCGGGCCGCTTGTTCGTCCGCTCGGAGTTCGTGATGGTGACGGCGAGCGACCCCTTCACCATGAACGACGATTCCGGGCTGTACAGCGTCCGAACCGACGAGGTGGGATAGAAGTCCCGACCCACCGGACCGAGGTGTTCGAGTGACCCGTCGTCCGACAGCGACTCCACGAACGGTTTTCGGAGCAGGTGTTCGGCCTGCCACGGATGGACCGGAATCAACGCGTCGTCGCTTTCGACGTGTTCCGCGACGAACGACTCGGAGACGGCCGGGTCGTCGCGGAGTTCGGATTTCACCCACTCGGTCGCGCTCTCGTCCCGCGCCGAATCGTGCGCGACGAGTTCGGGGGACGCCCGGAAGTAGTGGAGCGGGAACGACCCGCGCAGTTCCGGGGCGTACGTCGGCGCGTCGCGGGCGGCGATTCCCCCCCTGCTCTTCGGCGTCGGGTGGAGCAGGTGGCCGAAGACGAGCGACTGCTCGGCGTCGGCGAACTCGAAGTCGGTGCCGTACAACCTATCGAGGTCGTCGGCGCGCGCTTCGACGAACCGCTCCGTCGCCCGCTTGCTGGACAGCACCCGACCGAGCAGTTCGTCCGTTGCGTGGTCGTCCGCGCGTTTTTGCGACAGGTCCTCGACGACGAGGGTCGCCAGCGTCGCGTAGTCGAGCGTCGTCCACTCGCCACCCGCGCGGAACCGCGCCGGGAGGTCGAACAGGTGGCGACCCGTCTCCGACCGGTACGAAAGCGGAACGACGACTTCGACGCCGACGGCCGACAGTTCGAACCGAATCGCGTTCCCGGACTCCGCCGAGGAATCTTCGACGACCTCGTAGTCGCCGGTTTCCCGGAGATAGGAGTTGAGGAAGGCGTGGGTCGTCGCGGCGGCGGCAACGACGTCGGGGTCGTCGGTCGCGCTCGGGGGAATCATCGACTCACCTCCGGCGAGACGGCGCACAGCGAATCGCCGCGCCGTTCGAGCGTATCGAGGACGGCGGCGACGTCCGAGAGCGTCGTCCGCGGGTTGAGGAGGGTGAACTTCAGCGCGGAAACGCCATCGACTTCGGTTCGGGCGAGGACCGCCTCGCCCTCCCGGAGCAGCGACTCGCGTATCGCCTCGTTTATCCATCCCAGCAGGTCGTCGGAGAGGTCGTCGTGCGGCCGATAGCGGAAGACGACGGCGTTGAGCGTCGGTTCGGCGACCAGTTCGAACGAATCGTCCTCCGCGAGCAGGTCCGCGACGTCGGCGGCGAGGTCGACGGTGCCGTCGATGAGGGCGGCCAATCCGCTCCGCCCGACGGCTTTGAACGTGAGGTACGGTTTGAGCGCGTCGAAGCGGCGCGTCGTCTGGACGGATTTGGCGACGAGGTTCGGCGCGTTGTCCCCTTCGGGGTTGAGGTAGGAGGCGTTTCGCGCGATGTGTTCGTACCGCGAGCCGTCGCGCAGCAGGAACGCGCCACAGCTGATGGGCTGGTAGAACAGTTTGTGGAAATCGACGGCGATGGAGTCCGCGCGGTCGATGCCGGAGAGCCGGTCGCGGTGGCGGTCGCTCGCGGCCAGCGCGCCGCCGTAGGCCGCATCGACGTGGAACCACAGGTCGTGTTCGTCCGCCCGGTCGGCGAGTTCGGAAAGCGGGTCGATGCTCCCGAAGTCCGTCGTCCCGGCGGTGCCGACGAGGGCGAACGGGACCAGTTCCCGCTCGTGGAGGTCCGACAGGGTTCGGTCGAGCGCGTCCGGGCACAGCCGTCGGTCCTCGTCGGTTTCGACGGTCGTCACCGCGTTCTCCCCCAACCCGAGGTGGGCGGCGGCCTGTTCGGCCGTGAAGTGTGCCTCCTCGGAGCAGAGGATTCGCATCGCCTTCGCGCGCGGCGGAAGGCCCGACCGCTGAACGTCGGTGCCGAAGCGTTCCGCGGCGAACCGCTCGCGGGCGAGCAGGAGTCCGAGGAAGTTCGACTGCGTGCCGCCGCTGGTGAACACCCCGTCTCCGGCGTCGGCGTCGTAGCCGAAGAGCGAACAGAGGTCCTCGACCATCCGCGTTTCGAGCATCGTCGCCGCCGGACTCTGGTCCCACGAGTCCATCGATTGGTTCGTCGCGGAGAGCATCGCCTCCGCGGCAAGTCCCGGCACCGCGGGTGGGCAGTGGAGGTGGGCGAAACAGGTCGGGTTCGAGACGTTTACGGAGTTCCGGAGCATCGGTTTCGCGGCCTCGATGGCTTCCTCGACACCCGTACCTTCCTCGGGAATCATCGATTCGTCCGCGAACAGTTCTCGAAGCGATTCCGGCGACTGACCGGAGTAGGGTTGCTCGCCGTCGCCGACCGAATCGAGAACCGCGTCGGTCGCTTTTGCCATCGCCCGCCGGTAGGCGTCGTCCCCCCCGTCGCTGCCGAGGAACAGCGAGTCCGCGCTCTCGCGTTTCTCGATTTCCTTCGCGTCGGCCTTCGTCATGCCGTCACCACCTCGCGCTCGGCCGCCGCGACAGCGTCGTGGAACCGTTCCGCGATGGCGTCGATGTCGTCCTTCGTGACGACGAGCGGCGGGAGGAATCGGACGGTGCTGCCGTGACGACCGCCCAGTTCCACGATGAGACCGCGGTCGAAACACTCGGCGCGGACGGCCGACGCGAGGTCCGGCGCGGCGGGATAACTGCCGAGTTCGTCCGGCTCGGACGTCGGGTCCACGATTTCGGCCCCGAGCATCAGCCCGCGGCCGCGAACGTCGCCGACGAAATCGAACGTCTCCGCGGTCCCGTCGAGGTGACTTCGGAGGCGCTCGCCCATCCGCTCCGCGTGAGCGGCGAGGTCGTTTTCGAGGACGTACTCGATGGTCGCCTGCCCGGCGGCCATCGCCAACTGGTCGCCGCGGAAGGTCCCGGCGTGCGCGCCCGGTTCCCACACGTCGAGCGATTCGTCGTAGGCGACCACCGCGAGGGGGAGGCCGCCGCCGACCGCTTTCGAGAGCGTCACCACGTCCGGCACGATGTCCGCGTGTTCGAAGGCGTACGTTTCGCCCGTCCGTCCGAGTCCGGTCTGAATCTCGTCCACGACGAGCGGGATGTCGCGTTCGCGGGTCATCCGCCGAATCTCGCGGGTCCACTCGTCGGGGGCGGGAATCGCACCGCCCTCGCCCTGCACGAGTTCGAGCACCATTCCGGCGGGGGCGACGATACCGCTCTCCGGGTCGTCCAGCAGTCGTTCGACGTACCGACTCGACGTCCGGTGGCCGTCCTCGCCGCCGATGCCGAACGGACAGCGGTAGTCGTATGGGTACGGCAGGTGGTGGACGTCGGGCATCGTCCCCGGAACGGCCGCCTTCGGGTCGGTGTCGCCCATCAGCCCGAGCGCGCCGTGGGTCATCCCGTGATAGCCGCCCTGAAACGCGAGGAGGGAGCGGTTTCCGGTCGCGGTCTTGACGAGCTTCAGCGCCGCCTCGATGGCGTCGGTTCCCGCGGGGCTACAGAACTGCACGCGCGCGGTGTCGGCGAACTCGTCGGGGAGGCTCTCGAACAACCGGTCCACGAACGCGTCCTTCGTCGGCGTCGTGATATCGAGCGTGTGGAGCGGGCCGCTCGCGTCCAACACGTCCTCGATGGCCTGCACGACGACCGGGTGGTTGTGGCCGAGCGCGAGCGTCCCCGCGCCCGCGAGACAGTCGTAGTACTCCCGACCGTCCACGTCCTCCACCGTGACCCCCTCCGCGCGCTCGATTGCGAGGGGGAGATGACGCGGGTACGTCCGCGCGTTCGACTCGCGCCGCGCTTGTTTTGCGAGCAGCCGCTCGCTTTCGGAACGACTCATTGCGACCACTCCGTCGGTTCGCGTGGTAGAGCCGTCGCTATCCGTGCTCTTCGGGGCTTCCATCGCTGCATACAGGTTTTAGGCTCGCCTAAACCAACGTAAACCCATCGGTTTTTAGGCCCACCTAAAACATTGCCCGATAGTAATGTTCCGATAGTATGAAATAATATTTACCCCTCATTGTCGGATTACTCCCGGGTGGTCGCGGCCGTTTCGCCGCGTTCGACGCCCCCGAGCAGCCATGGCTCTGCTCCCGAAGAGACTCTTCTCGGACAACACTTTGTACCCCGCCGACGTACCCGTGCGCGGGGGGACCTATGGAAGACGTAGACGAAAACAAGGAAGTAGTCAATCGGCTCATCAACGAGTTCGTCAACGAGGGGAACGAAGCGGTCGCGGACGAACTGCTCGCGGCGGATTACGTCCGTTACGACCCCGACGCGCCGTCGGGGACGCAGGACGCGGACGAGTTCAAAGCGATGATTCGGACGTTCGGGGAGGCGTTCCCCGACGCCGAGGTAAAAATCGAGGAGATGATCGGGGAGGGCGATTTGGTCGTGTTCCGCGGCACCGAAACCGGCACCCACGAAGGCGAGTTCGTCGGCCACGAGCCGACGGGCGAGACGTTCGAAATTACCGGCCTCGCCATGCACCGCGTCAGGGACGGCCAAATAACGGAGACGTGGGCCAACTGGGACATGCTCGGGATGATGCAACAGCTCGGCATCGTCCCGACGCCCGACGAACTGACCGAACTCTCCGACTGACCGACTCGTTCATTTTTCCGCTCGACGGTGAAACCAACCGGCAGCTTCCTGTTACGTACACACGTAGTGTCTCGTATGGGGGAAGTTGCCGTCGGGGAAGCCGAAGAACTGGAGACCGTTTTGGAAGACACCGACTCGCTGGCAATCGTCTGTCACTACCAGCCGGACCCGGACTGTCTGGCGAGTGCATATGCGCTCCAATGGATCGCCGCGCGAAACGGCGTGACCAACACGGACATCTTCTACCAGGGTCACATCACCCATCAGGAGATTCGCTCGTTCATCGGCATCTTCGACATTAGCCTGCAGGATATCGACGACGCCTCCCTCGAAAACTACGACATCGTGGCGTTCGTGGACCACTCGATTTCCGGCACGGAAGTCGAAATCCCGCCGACCGTCGACGCCGATATCGTCATCGACAACGTGGAACCGCCCGGAGACCCGGACGCCTCGTTCGTGGACACGCGACCGGAGTACGGTTCGACGGCGGCGATTCTGGCGGAGTACGTGACCAACTGGGACGATGACCCGCCGGAACTGGTCGCCTCGGCGTTGCTCTTTGCCATCCACCGAGAACGACTCGACGACGTTCGCTATCCGACCAGACTCGACTACCGAGCGGCGCTCGACCTCTTTCCCTACGCCGACATCGACCTCATCGAGGAGGTGTACGGGTCGTCGCTCACCCCGGAGACGCTCGATGCGGTCGGACGGGCCATCCATCATCGGACCATGCGCGGGTCCGTCCTCGTTTCCAGCATCGGACAGACGTCCGACAGCGGCGCGCTCCCACAGGCCGCGGAGTACCTCCTTCGACTCGAAGGCATCCGGACCGTCCTCGTCATGGGCGTCGTCAACGGCGACCTCTGGCTCAGCGGACGCTCGTTCGACCCCCGAATCGACATCGGGATGGCACTCAACGGCGCGTTCTCCGAGTTCGGCACCGCGGGCGGCCACCAAGACCGGGCGGGCGGACAGCTATCGCTCGGCATCTTCGCGGACACCGACATGGACTCGCCCGTCATCAACGAACGCCTCTTCCAAATCGTCGCCGACCGGTTCTTCAGGACGCTCGCGCTCGACGAGGACTGACCACTTCGAACGGCATCGACAGACCCAGCGCGTATCGGTTTCGGTGATGACGACGGGGTTACCCTGAAGTTGACTTCGAACACCCCCGCCTTCTCACTTCGTCGGGGGAGGTTCAAATGGGACGACGTTACGGAGGTGTGGACCTCGAAAGCCCCCGCCACGCTCGCGGGCGCTGTGCAGGATATTCGTGCTCTCCGCACAACCCGCACGAATAGTGGCCCACACAGCACCCACGACAAGCGCGAGCGGGCGGCCCCTTTCAGTCCCAACCACAAACCGGTTCCGCACAGCACCGCGTGCTCGCGGCGTTGCCGTCGTCTCGCGGGCCGTGCCCGCTCGACTGTCCGCGGAACGTCGTTCCGCGCTATTCGCATTTCGAGGTTTCGAAGAAACCTCGCACGCCACACCCTCCCCAACCGATTGCGCTCCTCACTTCGTTTCGGTGCTCATCCCTCGCACGCTTCACCGAGACGGTTCGGCCAACCGCTGGCCTCACCGCCTCGCCAGCGCGCGCCACCCGGAAATGCGAATGCTGGTAGGATTCGAATTCAAGAAGCGAGGCGGTCCGAGAACGGTCACGCGTCCGTTTCCGTCCCGCCGCCGTCACGAAGTCCGGCGACGAGCGTCCGCCGTTCGGTCAGCGCGAAGCCCGTTGCGATGACGACGAATCCGGCGACGGTGTGGAGCGTGATGGTCTCGCCGACGAGGAGCCAGCCCGCAATCGCGGTGACGACGGGGACGACGTAGGAGACGAGCGCCGTGCGAACCGCGCCGATGCGCGCGATGAGTTCGAAGTACGCCGAGTACGCCCCCGCGGTGGCGACGACGCCGAGGTAGGCAATCGATACCAGAAGCGTCGAACTCCACGCGGTCGAAACGTGCTCGCCGAGTCCGTAGCTCACGACGTGGAGGAAGAGGCCGCCGAACAGGAGGCCCCAACTGGTCGTCACGAGCGTCGGAAGCGTCGTCTCGAACCGCCGCGTGAGGACGGTGCCGAACCCGAGACAGCCCGCGCCACAGAGGAGTATCCACGGGCCGAGTCCCCGCGCCGAGAGGAGCATCTCGGGGGTCGGGTCGGCGACGATGGCGACGCCGAGAATCCCGAGGACGACGCCGAGGACCGAGACGACCGAGAGCCGTTCGCTCGGCAGCAGCGCCCACGCGAACAGCGTCGCCAGTATCGGATTGAGCGCGAATATCACGGCGGCGACGGCGCTCGGCGTGGTCTGCTGGCCGACGAACAGGAAGGCGTTGGTTCCCCCTGCGACGAACAGCCCGGCGGCGAAAACGGTGAGCCAATCGCCGGCCGTCGTCGGTCGCCAGTCGTCGAACCACGCGACGACGGACGGCAGGAGGACGACCGCCGCGATGTCGAGGCGGCTCGCGGCGAAGAACACCGGCGGGAGGTTGTGCAGGCCGACCGAGATTGCGACGTAGGAACCGCCCCACGCCAGCGCGACGAAGGCGAAGAGCGCGGCGATGAACCGGGAGCGAGAACTGGACACGTTCGTCTCGACAGTATCGAGGAATAAAGCGGTGCTGACGCGGGCGAGGCTCGCCGGAGAACGGCGAGCGCGCGAAGGGCGACCGCCGAGCGACCTATCGCCGACGGAAGTAGCCGAGCGCGCCCAGACCGAGCGCGCCGAGGAGCGACACCGCGCCGAGTTGGCTCGCCGACGGCGTGTCGTCACCCGCCGATTTCGTATCGGACGGGTCGCCGGTCGTCCCCGACGAGGGGTCCCCACGGGCCGACGTCGACGCGGTGGACGTGGCGGACGAGGTGGTCCGTGTGGTGGACGGAGCGGGCGTCGTGGGTTCGGCGGTCGCCGGGAGCGCGTCGAACTTCTCCAACGCGTCCCGCAACGTCACGATTTCGAGGTTCCGGCGTTTGGCGAGGCGAATCGTCGCCCGAACGCGGGAGGGCGCGAGGTGGCCGTCCTGACTGTGCCCGACGAATATCCCGAGGGCGTCCTCGTTCCGAACGCGGTCGAGGAACGCCCCGATTTCGGCCTCGGTCATCGACCCGTCGCGGAAGACGGCGCGGCCGAGGTGATAGCGGTCGAGCGAGGCCCGAGCGTTGAAGCCGCCGTGGTGTTCGTTCGCCAGCACGTCGTAGTAGTCGGGGACCAGTTCCTGCACCCGACCGCGCGTGCGCCCGAACGGGAGGACGAGACTGGAGACGTTCACGCCGAAGCCCTCCAGCGTCTCCTTCGAGTTCTGCAGGGACCGCCGAAGCAAGTCGTCGGTGTAGCGTTCGGTCACGCCGTCCTTCGCGCGGAAGGGCGTCCGGAGCGGTTCTTCCGCCACGAGGTACTCGCCGGTGGAATCCTCGCCGCCGTCAGCGACGGTGAACGTTTCCGTCCGGCGGCCGTCGTCCACCACGATTTCGTCGCCGGGGACGCGCTTGTGGAAGTTCGACTCCACGTACAGTTTCGTCTCGCCCGGTTCGACGTCCCGCGTGACCGCGATTTCGCCCAGCGCGCGGTGGCGGACGGAGTGGGACATCATCTCCCAGCCCTCGCGTTCCATCTCCCGCAACTGCTCCGGCGAGAGCCACGACGCGTGGCCGATGCGGTCCGAGACCGCGGCGACGCACCCCGGAACGCCCTCGTCCTGATGAACCGGAAAGATTCGAGTGTAGTCCTCCTCCGGGGAGTCGTCGTAGATGAACACGACCCGCCCGTCCGTTGACCGGGCGGCGGCCGTCGAACCGAGGAGCGGGAGGGAGAGCGCACCCGCCGATTGACAGAAGCGACGACGACTCACGTCCGGAAGTTCGCTCATCGTCCGACACCCCACCGGTTCTTCGGCGGTAGCGTGTCTGTCCGGAGCGTCCGCTTCTCCGGTTGTGGTCTCGGGGTTGAACGTTCAGCAGGGGACATCTTAGGAAGTGGAACGGTGTCCTAATAATTTGTAATGCGCCCCTTGGAACGATTAACAGACGGTTAAACGAGGGGCGACCGGCGTTGCGGCGAACCGACGTCTGCGGCCACAAATCAGTGGGTGGTCGGCGTCGTGGGTCTCACGGAGAATGCCCGACATTCCACGACGGCGGGTGCTGGGGGGAACTGCTGGGCTGGCGTTCGCGCTCACGGGGTGGGGAGCGGACGACGGCCGTGCGACCGACACGCGGGACGAGCGACGGACGCGAGCGGTGGCCGATTCCGTCGTCACGACGACCGACGAACTCGAATCGACGTTCGAGAACCTCTCGCCCGGCGAGACGATTCTCATCACGGCGAAGAACGCGCCGTACCGGACGACCGGATGGCTCGACATCGACGTGGACGACGTGACCGTCGTCGGTCCCGGCGTTCGGACGCTGATAAAACCGGCGGCGGACGCCAACGCGGGCGGCTTTCGCGTCGGTCATCACCGCCACTGTTCGAACGTCACGATTCGCGGCGTCGGCTTCGACGGGAATCCCGACGAACAGAGCGTCTTCACGAAGCTGTGTCACGGCATCGTGGTGAAGGACGCGGAGACCGTCACGGTAGCGAAAAACTACGTGACCCGGACGCATCCGTACCACGAACACGGCACCGGCGGGAGCGGCATCAGCGTGGAACCGGCCAGCCGGAACGTCCGCATCGTCGGCAACCGAATTCACGACATCGGCGACAGGGGGATTCAGGTCGGGGGCACGCGCGTCGTCGTCTCCGGGAACGTCCTCACGAACGGGCTCGACCGCTCCATCTCCTGTGACGTGTGGCGGAAGGGTCGCCATCGACAGGGAAAAAACGTCGCCGTCGTCGGCAACGTGATGGGGAACAACCCGGAGGGAAGTCTGGTCGGCATCGGCGGGGACGATTTGACCGACGGCGGGGGCTACGTCGTCATCGCCGACAACCTCGGGTTCGGCCACCACAAATCGTTCTGCCACCTCGGGTTCGGGGGAACCGTTCGGGACGTTCGAATCGACGGGAACGTCAGCGTGCAAGAGCGACGCGACGACTTCTCGGGCATCTCGCTCGACATCGACCGCGCGGACCACATCACCGCGGTGGACAACGACCTGTACGGCTACGGCGGCCGCGGCATCAACGTCGCCGACGGAATCTCGGATTTCGTCGTCGCCCGAAATCGCATCCGGAACGTGGCGAGCGACGGCATCAGAATCGCCGGGAGCGAGGACGGTCTCGTCGCGCGAAACACGATTTCCAACACCGGCAGAACTGGAATCATCCTCGAAAACGCGCGGTTCGTCACGGTCGAAGGGAACCGCCTCCGAGACCTCGACCGCGTCGGAATCCTCTCGGCGGGAGGTGAGACGAACCACGAGATCAGCGACAACCACGTCCGCGGCTTCGCCGCCGGAGAGGGTCACGAAGCCGGACTGTTGATTCGTAGCACCGGAAACATCGTCCGGCGCAACCGAATCTACCGGAGCGGCGCTCCGGCGATCGTGGAGGGCGACGGCGGGACGGACAACTGCTACGACGGGAACTGGTCGGACGTTCGAAACCCGTGGCACATCGGGAGCGCGAAATCGATGGTGCGCGACCACACCCCCGCGTTCGACGTGCACCGCGGCGTGTCCGTCGATGGGTCAGGCCGCGCGACGGTGAAATTCGAGAAACCCTACGCACACCGTCCGAAACTCTCGTTCGGGCGCGTCGGCGGCGGGATTCGCGGCGTCACCTACCGAACCACGGCGGACGGCCACTTCGACGCGGTTCGGCTCATCGTGAACGAGCCGAATTCGAAGCTGGACCTGTTCGTCGAGTCGGTGTGACCGTCCCGAAGTCGGTCCACCGTCGGGAGTCGGTTCGACCGTCGGGAACAGTCCGACCGTCTCGGAACCTCGGAAGCAGTCTCCCCGCCACTCTACTCCGTCGATACCGGCGTTCCGGCGGTTACTCGAAGGAAGACGACGCTCCCCTCGGTGTCCTCCGCCGGTTCGCCCCACCTGTCGCTGTCGTTCGGGTGCTGATAGAACAGCTCTGGCGGGACGTGAGCGCCCTTCCCTTGCGGTTTCTCGGGCATCACCACGTAGTGGCCGTCGCGCGACCCGCGAAGGTGGACCCGGTAATATATCTCGTCGTCGCGCGCCGAGCGCTCCTCGGCGATTCGTTCGACGGTGAACTGCCGCGGACTTCTGAGCGGTCCGGTGTCGGTGCCGACCGTCACCGAGTCCCCCCGACGAAGCCGGTAGAGCAGCGACAGCAATCCCCCGCCAGCCGCGTTCTCCGCGTACCCCCTCTCTGGCATGGCTACCAAAACGGGTCGAGCGAACATAAATCGACGAGTGGCCGTGCTGCTGCACAGCTACCCCGAACGCTTCTGGCGCTTGGAAACGAACGCGAACCCGTGAAGCGAACGACCACGAAAACGGCGGACTGGTTCGACGTACTGCTGGAAACCGAGCGAGCACAAGCCGCCTCCATGGTGCTGTCACCGGGACAATCGACCGGCGGCCCGGACAACCGCCACGAGGGGAGCGAGCAGTGGCTGTTCGTCGCGTCGGGAGAGGGCGAAGCAATCGTCGAGGGCGAGACGGTCCACCTCTCGGCGGGCGACCTCGTGTGCATCGAGGAGCGCGAGACGCACGAAATCACGAACACGGGCGATGAGCCGCTCGAAACGCTCACCCTCTACGTGCCGCCCGAATACTGAGGAAGACGCGGCGGACGACGCTACAGTCGCTCGATTTTGATGAACCGTCTCGTGGAGCGGGCGGCGTCGGACCCGTCCTCGAACAGGCTGTTGAACGACGCGTTCGGGTCGGCGCGGAGGCGGGCGAAACAGTCCCGACAGACGCTCGCGGAGTCGCCGGACGACGGTCTGGCGGCACTCACACCAGCGTCGATTTCGGTACGGACGACGCGAAGTACGGCGTCGTCCCGGCAGCGTGAACAGTCGTCCGATACGCAATCGTCGGCGTGGTTCGTCTCGGGAGCCATCGTTCGTCCACAGCACGAGCCGTCCCCGCAAGAGTATGGGGTCCGTACCGCCGTCGCCGCGGGACGATAGCGACCGCCTACCGGCCCCCTTACTGTCGGGAAATTGCCCCACGAAAGGGTGATGCTTCGAATCCGCCTAGCGTCGAACGGGGATATAATCTCGCGGACGGTTCGTTCCGCGTACCCCACCGCGAGCGACGAGAGAGGGGGAAACCATGGCAGTACAATCACGGGACGAGGACCTGCAACCGGTCCGACTCTACCAGTTCGAAGGTACCGACGTGTGGCAAGAAGGCGACGACCACGCGCGACTACGCGGCTACTTCCCGCTGTCGCCGGGGACGCCGCAAGCGAGCGGAGTTTCGGGGGAGGACCTGATGGTGGTCTGCATCGAACTCGAACCCGGAAACTACCTCCCGACACACCGCGACAGCAACGAGGAGTTGCTCCACGTGACCGCCGGAACCGTGGAGGCGACGGTCGGAAGCGCGACGACGGAACTGTCGGCGGGCGAAATCGCACTCGTTCCGGTCGAGGCACCACACAGCATCCGAAACATCGGGGACGAGACGGCGCACATTCTCGGAATCTTTCCGAACGACGAACTGACCGCCACGTTCGAAAAGCCGATGGAACCGTTCGGGACGGCCGTCATCACCATCGGTCCCGACGCCGATTCGGAGTGAGACGGGGAAACCCCGACGGGGCGGCAGGAAAAACCGACCGACTGCGGCCGAGCGGGGAACCGCGACGACCGACCCGCTGACCCGCCGACGGCGGGTCGGCACGCGCTTTTATGCCGGTTCCGTGCCAATGCCGAAACATGATTATCGCCGACGGGGAGGGCCACTATCGGTTCATCACCCAACCCGACCACGCGAGGTTGGCCGGACGGTTCGCCGAGCACTGGGGGAACGAAACGTTCGAACGCCCCGAACCCTTCGCCGCGATGGTGCTCGCGGCGGACGCGCACGATGACGGCTGGTGGGAGTACGACCGACGGCCGCACCTCGAAGACGGCGAAGTCGTGGACTTCCTGAGCGTCCCGGCGGACGCGTGGGTGGCGTTCTACGACGGCGGCATCGAGAGCGTCATCGAGTTGAACGACTACGCCGGACTCGTGACATCGATGCACGGCTCCGGGCTTCGCCGCCGCCGCTACGGCCTGTCGTCGTCGTGGCCCGACACGCCGCCCGCCTTCGAGGAGTTCGTGGACCGCGAGGAACGGCGACAGACCCGTCTCGCGGAGGAGTTACACGGGAGAGAAGCCGACGGCGAACACGGCAACGAGCGACGTTCGAACGCCGACACACGACTTTCGGACGCCGACATCGACCTCCTCACCGCGCTGCACGAGGAGGGTGAGCCACCCGAGGGAACCGAGAGCAGGCTGTGGTGTAACTACGAGCTCCTGCAGGTGTGGGACTTCCTGTCGCTCGTCCTCTGCACCAGCGAATGGCCCGAGGAGACGACCATCGATTCGGTGCCGACGTCGCCCGAAACCGCGGACGTCTCGTTGACGGTGACACCCCTCGGCGACGACGAGTTCCGACTCGACCCGTACCCGTTCGACGAAGCGCCGCTCACCGCGTCGGTTCCCGCGAGAATCGTCCCGGACGGCGGATACGACGACGAAGCGGCCCTCCTCCGGGCGTACTACGGCGGCGAGCACGAGACGGTCGAGTTCACCCTCCGAGAATGATTCCGCTGTTCCACGACTTCCGCGGGGAGCGCGTGCTCGTGTTCGGCGGCGGGCGGGTCGGCTATCGGAAGGCGCGCCGCTTCGCGCGCGAAGCGGAAGTCGTCGTCGTTGCGGCGGCGTTCGCGGACGAATTCGAACCCCTCTTCGAGGACGAAGGCGACGAGCGACCTCCCTTGTCGCCCGTCAAAGCCCGCATCGACCCGTCCGATGTGGGAACGTGGCTCGACAGGGCCGCGCCCACGCTCGTCGTCGCGGCGACGGACGACGCCGCGTTGAACGAAGCGGTCGAGCGAGCGGCGAGCGAGCGAGGAGTGCTGGTGAATCGAACGGACGAGCACGGCGGCCGCGACGCGGGGAGCGTCGTCGTCCCGGCCACGGCCCGCGACGGAAACGTGGTCGTCGCCGTCGGGACCGGCGGGCGGAGTCCCGCGCTGAGCCGCGAACTCCGGAAGCGAATCGAACCGGAACTGGCGGGCGCGGAAACCGTCGCGGTCGTCACGGCTGAACTACGAGAAGACCTGAAACGGCGGGGACTTCCGGCGGAGACGCGCCGAGACGCCGTCCGTGCGGTCGTCGAATCGGATGCCGTCTGGCGCGCCGAAACCGAGGAGGGGGCGAAGAAGAAAGCGACGGAAATCGCGGAGCGAGTGCTCGGCGACTGAATTCAGCCGTCGAACTGCCGGAGCGCGACGAGTCGGTCGGCCGCCGACCCGTCCGCGAGCGCGTCCCGCGCTCGCTCCACGCCGTCGTCTATCGATTGCACGTCGTCGCGGGCGTACAACCTGAGCGCGGCGTTGAACGCAACGGCGTCCGCGAGGTCGCCGTTGCGTTCGCCGGAGAGGACCTCCTCGGTGATGCGCGCCGAGTCTGCCGGAACGTCGGCGACGTCGAGGGCGTCGCCGTCGAAGTCCATCCCGTGGCGGTCCGTTTCTATCTCCGCGCCGTCCCACTCCACGACGGTCGTCCGTCCGGGTCGAACGTCGTCGTAGCCTTCCAATCCCTGAAACATGAGGACGCGTTCCACGTCCTGCGTTCGACTCTCGGCGAACGTGTTCACGATTCGCTCGCCGAACGTCGTGTGGAAGAAGCTTCCGAGGTGGACCGACGCGTCAGCGGGGTTGGCGAGCGTCTCCACGGTGTTGACGAAGGTCCGCACGCCGAGGGCGCGCCTGTCGGCTTCGAGGGCGGCCACGCCGGGATTGAAGCGAGCTTGGTCGTAGAATCCGAAACCAACCTCGTCGGTCATGTCGGCGCTCGTCTCGGGGTCGAGGTCGGTGTCCACGCCGAGTTCGTCGAGGACGTGCCGGTAGGCACATCCCTCGCTCATGGGTACGCGGTCGCCGCTGTGGACGACGACGGGCGTTCCGGCGGCCGCCGCGACCAGTCCCGACGCCACGCCGAGGAGGGCGGTTCTGGCCTTACCGTCGTAGTTCGCGCCGCAATCGACGGGGGAGCAGTCGGGAGCGGCGACCGACACGGAGTCTTCGCGCATCGCGTCCACGAACCCCGCGAGTTCCTCGGGCGTGTTCCGTTTCCAGCGGTTCGCCACCCAAAACCCACCGAGCGCGACGGGGGAGACGTCGCCGGAGAGGATTTCCCCGAAGGCGAGTTTGGCCGCCTCGTAGTCCATGTCGTCGGCCGACTTCGGGCCGGACCCGACGTGCGAGACGAGTTCCCGGAAATCGCGTCCCATCACTCGACCCCCCGTTCGGAGACCGCGGTGTCGGCGAACGACGGAACGCCGACGGACGGCGCGCCGTCCAGATACTCCGCCACGCGGTCGCGGACAGAAACGACGTCGCCGACGACGGTGACGGCGGGAGGTTCGATGCCCACCTCGTCCCGGCGTTCGACGATGGTGTCGAGCGTCCCCGTCACGGTGAACTCGTCCTCGCGGGTCGCCCGCTCGACCATCGCGGCGGGCGTGTCCGCCGGGACGCCAGCGGAACGCAACGCGGCCACGTTGTCCGGCAGTCGGCGGACGCCCATCAGAATCACCAGCGTTCCGCCCGCCCGGACCGTCGCGGCGAGCGCGTCCCAATCGAGGGCGCTTTCGGCCTTCGTCGGGTCCTCGTGCCCCGTGACGACGGTGACGCAAGACGCGTGGTCGCGGTGCGTGACCGGAATCCCGGCAACGCCGGGCGCGGCCACCGCGCTCGTGATGCCGGGCACGATGTCGAAGTCGATTCCGGCGGCCGCGAGGTGTTCCGCTTCCTCGCCGCCGCGGCCGAAGACCGTCGGGTCACCGCCCTTCAGTCGAACGACGTCCTTTCCCTCGCGGGCCAGTCGGACGAGCAGGCGGTTTATCTCCTCCTGCGTCGTCCGTTCGCCGTCCGGACCGGGGCGCTTGCCGACGTACATCCGCTCCGTGGTCTCGGGACACGACTCCACGATTCGGTCGTCCGCCAAGTTGTCGTGGCAAACGACGTCCGCGTCGTCCAGCAGTTTCCGCGCCTTTACCGTCAGCAGTTCCGGGTCGCCCGGACCTGCACCGACCAAATAAACCGTTCCAGTGTGCATGCTCATGTTCGTCCTCCGCTTCGTGCGCTCCGGTACCGCGCTCGGTAGCCGTCTTCGGCGTCGTCTTCCCCGCACTCCTCCATCTTCTGAAACTCCCGCACCTTCGCGATGAACAACGAACACGGCTCCCGGCAGGGGAACTCGCCGTCCCCGCGCGGAACCGCGATTTCGTCGGCGTCCGCCGCGTCCCATTCGCGCCGCGCACTGCACTGTGAATCCACACAGCAGGCTTCGACGGCGTGGTCGAGCGCTTCGCGCCCGATGTCCTCCACGTCGGCGTACACGCCGGTTTGGCGCTCGGCCGTCTCCCGAAAGTGGCTCACGTCGAGTTCGCCGTTCCGCTCGCGGTACCAGTTCGAAATCGTCGCCGGATAGACGAACTCGACGGCCCGCAGGAGTTCGTCGGCGTCGAGGTCCGAACACACCCACCCGGTGGGGAGCGTCGCCGCCGTCGCCAGCGGGCGGTACTCGCCGTCGTCCGAGAACCGCACGGCGTCGCGCGTCTCCTCCGGGTCCGCGTGGGAGTCGAGTTCGTCCGACTCCGCGCTGCGGTCCTCGACGTGCCGGATTTCGTACCGACGGTTACCGTCGGCGGTTCGCGTGGTCGTGATGGTGAGTTGCCCCCACGTTCGGGTCGCGTCGTGGGATTCGTCGCTCTCCCCGTCCGCCAGCCAGCCCAAAAACGCATCGCGGGCCGTCTCGGCCTCGCTACGCTCGGCGTCGTCGGCCTGCTCTGTGGTTTCGACCGGCTCATCCCCGTCGTCGAGCGTCGCTCGCGCTCGCTCGATGACGACGTCCGCGACGAGCGGTTCGGTTCCGACGGCACCCGAGTACCAGACCCGTTTGCCATCGACGTCGGCGGGAACGGGATACCCCGATTCGGCGTCGTCGGTCAGGCCGATGTCCTCCGGAATATCCTCTTGGGTGTGGTAGCCGTCGGCGACGAACAGCGGGACGACGACGAGTTCGTCGCTCTCGAAGTGGTCGGTCAGGTCGTCGATGTACGGCGCTTGGTCCATGAACAGCGCGCGCACCTCGTCGAAGCGCTCGCGGTGGTCGATGGCGTTCGCGTGGTCGCGGGTCGCCTTCGCGCTTCTCGGATTTCGTTCGGTGCCGTGGCCGACGATTGCCAACCCGACGCCCGAGCCCACGGACGGGTCGCCGGTGACGTGTTCGGCACGTTCGACGATGACGTCGGCCATCGATTCGTGGGTCCCGACCGGGTCGGCGTAGCGAACTCGCTTGTCCACGTCGAGGTCCCACACGTCGGTAAGTCGGAGCTCACGGGGGAGCACCTGTTCCGTGAAATACCCCTCGCTGGTGAAGAGTGGGACGACGACCACGTCGGTCGATTCGACCGTTCTGAGGACTTCGCGCAACGACGGGGCTTCCTTCCAGAAAGCTTCCCGAACCTCCGCGAAGCGGTCACGGGCGCGTATCTCGTCGGCGTGGTCGTAGACGGGTCTCGCCGACCCGGCATTCCGGTGTGAACCGTGACCAACCAGTACGAGCGCCGTGTCCTCGATCATTCTTTGGGTTCTTCGTCCTCCTCGTCCCGTCGGTCGGAGAGATGCTCCCAGATTTCCGTACATCCTGCACCGTCTGGGACGTCCTGTAGGTGGTCGTCGTCTTGAGATTCGTTTCTATGACATTCGCCCACGTGTTTCTTAGTCACTGATTCTCACACCCCATTGTGAAACTACCGCTCGTCGATTCGACAACGGACTCGTCCACGAGCCGGCGTGTCGCTACATCGCTGTTATTCATCAGAACACCCTATGTCGGGAATCCCCTAAATCGCGTCTCTACCCGTAATTCCGGCCACTGCTCCCACATACCGGTAAGAACCACTGCTATCTCCGACCGCCGTATTCCGGCAATTCGTGCAGGAAATAGGGTGGCCGTGCAGGTATCGAGCGTTCAACCGGTTTCGACGCGTCAAGTGATTCGGCGGGGATTGCGTCCGCCGATGTATTGAGGGTTCGGAGACGCGGAGATAGGGCATGGTAACTGCGGTTCGGACGCTGGACGAGGGTGCGTGGGTCAACGTGAACAATACCCGAATCGTCGGCGTAAGCGATATCTGGCCGCTCGTGGACCACGACGTCTGTGATTGTGATACCGCGTTGTTCCTCGTCGAGGTGTTCACCGACATCGGAGTGGACGGTCCGTGGGTGGAAGCCCGTGCGGCGGGACAGTGCATCGGCTGTGGAGAACGGGGCGCGACCGGGTGGCTTCGAATCGGACGCGCCGACGGAGACGAATTCCGTTCCATCGACTACGAAGGGGGCCAACGACCGTCGAACGCCCGGTTCTCGGACTAGGGAGGGGTCGCTACCATGTTCCCGCGATACTTGCCGCTTTTTCCGACCCCCGGCGGACATTGACGCGGAGATGGGGTGTTTAGGCGTGTGTGCTGTAGCGATTCCCATGCCGACCGACGTAGAGAAATGGAAGGATGATATCTATGGGGAAGAGATCAAGGACCACATGCGTCGATTCGCCGAGGAGGGCTGGGAGGCCATCCCGGAGGACGAACACGACGCGTGGTTCGAGCGGTTCAAATGGTGGGGGCTGTACCACCAGCGCGACGGCCAAGAGAGCTACTTCATGATGCGCATCGGGCCGCCGAGCGGCGTGCTCGAACCCGGACAACTGCGAGTCATCGGCGAAATCGCCCGCGACTTCGCCACCGGTCCGGCCGCGAACCCCGAGTTCGGCAACGGCTACGCCGACGTGACGACGCGGCAGGCGGTCCAACTGCACTGGATAAACATCGAGGACGTGCCGAAGATTTGGGACCGTTTGGACGAGGCGGGCCTCTCCACGAAACAGGCCTGCGGTGACTCGTGGCGGAACATCGTCGGCTGTCCGGTCGCCGGGAAGGACAAACGCGAGTTCGTGGACGCGCTTCCCGTCGTCAAGGACCTCAACGAGAACTTCAAGGGCAACCCGGAGTACGCCAACCTGCCGCGGAAGTGGAAGGTGTCGGTGACGGGGTGCCGCGAGGGCTGCGGACAGGGCGACATCAACGACGTGGGTATCGAACCCGCGGAGAAAAACATCGACGGCGAAACCGTCCGCGGGTTCAACATCCGCCTCGGCGGCGGACTGGCGGGCCGCGAACCGCGCTTCGCCCGCGACATCGACGTGTTCGCCGAACCCGACGAAGTTACGCCGATTCTCGGCGGCCTCTCGGGGCTGTTCCGCGACTACGGCAACCGCGACAACCGTCGCCGCGCCCGCATCAAGTTCCTCGTGGACGAGTGGGGGCCGGAGAAGGTCCGCGAGACGCTGCAGGAGGAGTACGTGGACTTCTACCTCAAGACGGCGGGCGATGACCTCCGCGAGGAGTACTCGTACAACGCTGGCGTCCCGGACGACCACGGCCACGCGGACCACGTTGGCGTCCACGAGCAACCCGACGGCAACTACTACGTCGGCCTGAACGTCCTCGTCGGCCGCGTCGGCGCGGAAGAGATGATAGAGATTGCCGACGTCGCCGAGAAGTACGGCTCCGGCGAGGCGCGGCTCACCCAGCGCCAGAACATCATCCTGATGGACGTGCCGGAAGAGCGGCTCGACGCCATGCTCGACGAACCCGTCTTGGAGCGCTACAGCCCGGACCCGCACCCGTTCCAGCGCGGCTCCATCGCCTGCACCGGGACAGAGTTCTGTTCGCTCTCCATCGTGGAGACGAAGAACCGCCAAGTGCGCCTCTCGCGCTGGCTCAAGGAGAACGTCGAGCTTCCGGAGGACGTGTCGAACTTCCACATCCACCTCTCGGGATGTACCGCGTCCTGTGCGCAACCCCAAATCGCCGACATCAGCCTCCGCGGCATGAAGACGAGAAAGGACGGCGAAACCGTCGAGGCGCTCGACATCGGTGTCGGCGGCGGCCTCGGAAAGGACCCGAGCTTTGCGACGTGGATACAGGAGCGCATCGCCGTTGACGAGGTTCCCGGCGCGATTCGGAACCTCGTCGAGGGCTTCGCGGCCCGACGCGAGGACGGCCAGACGTTCCGCGAGTTCGTGAACTCGCTCCACGCCGACGAACTCGAAACCCTCGCCAGCCCGGAAGAAACCAGCTACGAGGACCCGTACATGCACAACACGAAGAAGACGTGGTATCCGTACGCCGAGGACGACGACATGGAGTCGAGTCCGGCCCCGAACAGTCCGGTGGACGCGATTTCCGGCGATGACTGAGTGCAGCGAAGGAGTCCCGGAAGCCAGCGAGTCGCAGCGCCGAAGGCGACCGTCTCGCGCTGTTTCCGGGGGCGACTGAGATGGCCGACCGCGTGCTCTCGGTGACGGCCTACACGACCTTCGACCTGCTGAACGCCGTGGCGGAGGGCCACGGCTGGACGGACGAGGCGATGGCCGTACTGAACGTCAAAACGCCGCGAAACGACCCCGACGAGGTGTTGCTCCAACTCGAACTGGACAACACCTCCCTCGACAACCTCCCCGCGCACGCAGAAACCGTGTCGCTGTCGCCCGACGAGGCGCGAACGCTCGCGGGCGAACTGGAGCGATACGCGGAAAAAGTCGAGGACGCGGAGTAGGTCAGAGGTGGCACCGAAAGCCACACGAGGAACACCGAAGCGTGTCGTGCTCCCGAACGATGACGCCGATACTGCACTCCGCGCAGGTTCCCTCGTACGTGGCCGACCCCGACGAGGTACGCAGGACCGTATCCCGGATATGCTCCAGTTCGTCTATCTTCCGGCGTTGTTCGTTCAGCTGACGCTGTAGTCGAGCTATCTGGCGCAACTGCCGCTTACGCTCGTCCCGGCGCGCGCTCCGTCTCCCCCGCATTTCCATGTGCTCACCACCGTTTAAACGGAGGGGACGGACACGCATTAACCCGTGCTCATACTCAGAAAGGTATTTATTACTTTTTCGCATACCAGTCGCTCGTCACGTCGGACCGATGTCGTCGTTCGACGGGTATCGACACAAAAAAGAGTTGGTCGTGGCTTCGGCTCAGGGTTCGAGCAGCACTTTCGTCACGCCTTCCTCGCGGTTGTCGAAGCGCTCGTACATCTCGGGCGCTTCTTCGAGGTCCACGCGGTGTGAGACGACGAAACTCGGGTCGGCGCGCCCCTGAATTATCAGGTCGCGGAGTTCTCGGTTGTACTCCTTGACGTTACACTGGCCGGTGCCGACCTTCAGCCCCTTCTCGAAGAACTTCCCGAAGTCGATGCCGAGGCGACCCTGTGCGGCCATCTCGTCCGGCGCTCCGGGGTCCGAGGGCACGTACAGTCCAGGGACGCCGAGTTGACCGGTCGCCCGGACGACCTGAATCAGTTGGTTGAGGACCACGGCCGGGTTCTCCCGCGCCGGGTCGTAGGCGTCGTCGCTCACGTCCGTCTCCGGGTCGATGGCCTGATAGCCGACCGCATCGACGCCCTTGTCCACGCCGCCGCCGTGGATGTTCTTTATCTGCTCCACCGGGTCCGACTCCTCGAAATTGATGGGCGTCGCATCGCAGTGTTTCTCGGCGAGTTCGAGTCGGCTGTCGACCCTATCGACCACGTAAATCTCCGCCGCGCCCTTGATTTTGGCGCTGTAGGCGGCCATCAGTCCGACCGGTCCGGCACCGAAGATGGCGACGGATTCGCCCGGTTGAAGGTTCGCCAGTTCCGTCCCGTGCCATCCCGTCGGGAAGATGTCCGCGAGCAGGATGAACGAATCCTCGTGTTCCCTCCCTTCCGGAAGTTTAAGAGCGTTGAAGTCCGCGAACGGCACGCGGAGTCTCTCGGCCTGTCCGCCCTTGTACGGCCCCATGGCGACGTATCCGTACGCCCCCCCGGCGAAGCCGGGATTCACGTTCAGACAGAAGCCGGTATAGCCGTTTTCACAGTTCTTACACACGCCACAGGCGACGTTGAACGGAAGGACGACGCGGTCGCCCTCTTCGAGCGTCGTCACGCCGTCGCCCACCTCGTCCACGATTCCCATGTTCTCGTGCCCGAAGACGATACCGGGGTCGGCGTCGGTTCGCCCCTCGTACATGTGGAGGTCCGACCCGCAGATGGCCGTCGTGGTGATGTCGATGACGACATCGTTCGGGTGCTCTATCTCCGGTTCATCTACCTCTTCTACGTCTACGTCGTGCGGTCCTTGGTACACGACCGCTTCCATTGACATTTCAATCCACCCCAAAGAGGCCACGCTACTCTCACGTATGTCGTTATTCGAATTGATATGGTAGCTTCGGAGTGAACAGAGCCTTCACAGCGCTCCTTTCCTCGGCAAACGTGTCGAACGGTTGAAGGCGTACAGGGAGAGCGGACGATGAGTGAAACGTCTCAGCAATCTTTGTCGGTTGTCCGAAAATACACTATCGCTACTCGCGTTCGTCGGCGACGTTCACGTCCGACTTTTCGGATGGTCGTTCACGTCGTTCGTCTCCGAGTCGCGGCACAGTTCGAGTCGTCGTTCGAGTTCCTCGTGTCCCCAATACCGGACGGTTTCGCTCCGTGCTTCGTACGTCAGAATACCGCAGTCTTCCAACATCGGCAGGTGAATGTGGTGGAGGCGAATCAGCGCCGTCTCACGACCGCAGGAATCGTCGTGCTGAACGAGCAAGTCGATGAGTTCGTCCATCGACGTAAGCGGCGATTCGACGAGATACTGGCAGAGAGCACGCCGCTGTGCATCCGAGAGGATTCGCTCCACGGTTCCCGGCGGTAACGAACTGTCACTCTCCTCCTCCGGGTGTCGTCGACTCGTTTCGAGATGTGTGTCGTTTGGTTGCTCCGAGTCGCTCATCATCACCTACAATCCGTTCCGGGGGCACCAGTCCTTTGCCTCAGTACTGAGGTATCGGGGTCAGTCTATCCGTGGACGCTCCGAAAACAGCAGCGAGAGGAGTTTTCGCTCGGCCGTTTGGAGGTGTTGGTGAAACGTGGGCGAGGAGATATCCAGCGTGTCGGCCAGCTCCGCCCCCGAACTCGCGCGGGGGTAGTCGAAGTATCCCGCGAGATACGCCGCTTGCAGGATTTCGGCCTGTCGTTCGGTGAGCGTCTCGCCCAGTTCGTGGTAGAACTCGGAGGTCGAGTGAAACGGCCGGTCGCGGGACTGCTTCGAGAGCAGGCTCGTCTCCTCGTACACCTCCTCGACGGCGTCCAAGAAGGGACGAACGCGGGTGTTCGCCGGGACTTCGACGACGATGCTTCCCTTTCCGTCTTCTATCGAACCACGTTGGACGTAGGCACCGCGTTCGATGAGCGCTTGGGCGGACGTTTCGGTTCCGCAAAGCGCCACCTCCAACAGGGTTTCGTCGCCGGTCTCTTGGATGACACGGACGTGTTCGACCATGGGTGACTCGTCCGCGCGTTCGATGACCTTCTCGGAGGGAGCCCCGCTCAACGTCACGTAAAACAGGAACACGTCGTCCCTCGACGGGACGACGCCATCGAGTTCGAACGAACAGCCGAGTTCCTCGGACGTGACGACGAAAAACGAACCCGTGTTCGTGATCGAGAATTCGAGTTCGAGAACGCGGTCGGAGTAGAGGAGTTTCTTGCTCTCGACGGCGTTGATGGCGTGGCCGATGGTTTCCCCCAACTCGCTGAACACGCTCCGCTCGCGTTCGCTGACCGACGTCAGTTTGGACGCGTACACGACCAACACGCCGTAGGTGGTTCCGCGGTAACTGATGGGAATACACGCGATGGAACCGTACCCGCGTTCGTTGGCGGCGGATGTGAACGACTGCGGCAACGACGACAAGGACGACACGTCCTCGACGACGTTGAACTGTCCCGTTTGGAGGGCGGTCCCGGCACCCCCGCGTTTCGACTTGGGCCCTAACTCCGTAATCAGGTCCAGATAGTCGTCGTCGATACCGGCGGCCGTCTGAACCACCAACCGCTCCTCGGTCGACGAGAGCGTTGCGATGAGAGCACCGTGATAGACGCTCGAATCCGCGAACCGTTCACAGACGGTCCGTTCGATCTCCTCGCGCGACGGCGCGGCGACGAGGGCTTGATTGATATCCCGAACGATGGCGTTGATGCGGTTCAGCGTCGTCAACTCGTCGCGCTGTCGGGCGATGTCGCGCTCGCGTTCGGCCCGTGTCAGGGCCGTCTCGGTGTTGGTGGCCAGCACCCGCATCAGGTCGAAGTCGATGCGGTCGAAATCGCGGGGGGTCGTGGACGCGGTGATGAAGATTCCGTGTTCGCCGAGCGGAACGATGATACCGCTTCGAACCGGCGTGTCCCGGTCCGCCACGCTGGGCGTCGCATTGAAGTCGGAGATGGCCCTCGGTTCGTTCGTTTCGAACACGTCCCACGCGAGGTCATCGTCGGACGTGTACGTCGGAACGTCACCGTCGAACAGGTTCTCGACCCGTTCGGTCATCACGGCCGGTTCGAGCACGTCGTCGTCCTCCGAAAGGAGGTAGATGCCCGTCGCGGGCAGGTCGAGCACGTCGGCCGCGGTTTCCACCGCACGCTGACAGATGGTTTCGGGGCACGACGTTTCGAGCATCTCGTGCGTCGTCGCGTGTAACCTGTTCAGGGCCTCCTCGCGCCGCTTCCTGTCGCTGATGTCGTGGAAGATGCCTTGAATCACTCGTCGCCCGTTCAGTTCGGTCGAGTTCGAGTTGATGGACACGGGGATGCGATTCCCGTTCGAATCGACCACCGAAAGGCCGTGGCTGTCCGGAACGGACGCGTCGCTTTCGCGCGGTCGATCGAACAGCCGTTCGTATCGGTCGCGGTCGTCCTCGGGGTGGAGTTCGGACTGGTGCATCCCCTCGATTTCCTCTATCGGCCGGTCGAGGAGTTCGGACGCCGCCCGGTTCGCTTCCAGAATCGTCCCCGTTTCCGCGTCGGCGAGAAAGATAGCATCGGGCGCGGTATCGACCAGCGTTCGATACTTTTCGGTGACGGTTTCCAGTTCCCGTTGCCGTCGTTTCCGTTCGGAGATGTCTCGAATCGTGGCGGTGAACAGTCGCCGGTCGTGATACCGGTGTTCCCGGAGCGAAAAGGAAACCGGAAACTCCTCTCCGTTTCGACGGATTGCGGTTCGTTCGAGACCGCTGTGTTCGACCGTCGAGTCCGCGTTCTCGACCTGCAGTCGAAACTGGTGGAGATACGCCTCTTGATATCGCTCCGGGAAGAGACTCCGTATCGACTCGTCGAGCAACTCGTCTTGGTCGTAACCGAAGAGTCGTCCCGCCACCTCGTTCGCGAATACGATGGTTCCGTTCTCGGAAATCGTCACCACCGCATCGAGCGCATCCCGGACGATGTGCTTGAAAAAGGCGGTCTCCGCTTCGGTTTCCGTCTCGGCGAGCGAGGACCGCGTGGAGGGATTTTCGTTCGAAAGCGGTTCGGTCATGGTTGGGAGAATCACGCAGTCGATGAGTAAGAGGCTTTTGCCCGACGTCCGAACGATGGGCAGGGGATGGAGTATTTAAACCGCTTGTATATACTGGTAGAACACACTGGGACGTCGGTTGCCGTTACCTTCCATGAACACGTTCGTCGAAGTCACGGTCCCGGTCGAGGAGTTCGCCCTCGAAGCCGACGGGCACACGCTCGGTGCGACGGAAACGGGTTCGACGCTCTGTTGGGTTCGACGCTCCGTTCGGTCGAATGGGGAGCGATGCCGCGAACCGTCTTCGGATGCTCGAACGGCCGTCATCTATGATTCGGCTTCGGCACCTCTCCGCTCGTACCGGTAACTCCGCTTTACGACGTCGTAGAGCAGCTCCTTGTCCACGATGTCCGTGTTCGTGGAGAGCCAGACGTGAGGGTCACCGGTGAGGTCGTAATCGACGATTCCGACGAACCCGAGTCGCGGGAGGTGCATTCGAACCATCCGTTCGCGCAGTCGGGTCCGGTCGTCTACGTCCGAAATCGTGGCGACCGAGCGCACGAGTCTCGGGAGCGCAATCGTAGTCTCGTCGTGGTGAAAGAGGACGTAGATGATGTGTCGGGGTTCCGCGTCCGCGAGCACCGAAAAGAGACGGGCGAGGGACTCCGCGGTATCGACGACGAGCGGAGAGCGATGGGAGTCGCTCCGACGGTCGTTGGGTGGTGACACCGACGAAACATCCGGCAGGGGCTCGTCGTCCTCCATCGACGTATGCTATCCACCAGTATCGTCATTCCATCTCTGGTTTCGCTTTCACCCATTTTTAGACGGGGCGGCTCTCCGTTCTGCGACCGCTCGCCGACTGGTGTCCTCGAAACGAACCGCAGCCGGAAGTGATTGCATCGTTAGATAATAATTATACGTTCAGTCTACGACGTTCCCCGTGATGAACGGTCACAATCTTCACGATTACGACAGTGAACGAGAGAGGTTCGAGTGGGACGACATTTTCGCGGAAGCCGATTGGGATGCACCCGAGCGACTGAACATCGCCCACGAGGTTTGTGACCGACACGCGGATGACCGTGGGAAAGTCGCGCTGTACTACGCGGGCAAGAACGGCGAGCGGGAAACGCTCACCTTCTGGGAACTGGCCGAGGAGTCCAACCGCTTTGCGAACGTTCTCTCCGACTGCATCGACTCCGGCGACCGGGTGTTCTCCTACCTGCCGCGAATCCCGGAGCACTACGTCGCGCTCATCGGGACGCTCAAAGCGGGCGGCGTCTGGGGCGGCGTCAACGAGCGCTTCGGCCCGGACGGCATCGCCTACCGACTGGACGACTGCGACGCGAAAGCGGTCATCACCACGGCGTCGAACCGGGACACCATCGAGAAGGCGCTCGAAGACGCCCCTTCGGTCGAACACGTCATCGTCATCAGCGACGACGGGACGGGGATTCGACGCGGCGACGTCAGCTATCGCGCCGCGATGGAGGATGCCGAAAAAGAGTACGAGACGGCCGAGACGGGCGGCGAGGACAACGCGCTGCTGTACTACACGAGCGGAACGACGGGACTGGCGAAAGGCGTCCTCCACAAACACCGCTGGGTCGCCGGTGTCGCCGCGACCCAACGCTTCGCCGTGGACCTGCAACCCGGCGACTGTTACTGGTCCACCGGCGACTTGGGATGGCTGACCGGCCCCATCAACACGCTCGGCGCGTGGTTCTGGGGTGCGACGCTGTTCACCTACGAGGGCGAGTTCGACCCCGAGACGTGGGCGGGCCTGTTGGACGAGTACCCCATCTCGGTGCTGTTCAGCGTCCCGACCGCCTACCGGATGCTTCGGGAAAACGAGTCGGTACTGGACGACGCCGACCTCGACCTCCGCCACGCGCTCTCCATCGGCGAACCGCTATCCGCGGGCGTGGTCGAGTGGGGCGAGGAGACCCTCGGCGTCACCATCCACGACACCTACGGTCAGACCGAGACGGGCAACATGATAATCAACAACTACCCGACGATGGAGGTTCGGCCGGGAAGCATGGGCAAACCGCTCCCCGGCATCGAGGCCGCCGTCGTGGACCCCGAAAGCGGCGAACCCCTCGACCCCGGCGAAACCGGCGAAATCGCTCAGCGCGGGGATTATCCGTGCTTCTTCGCCGAGTACTGGAACAAGCCCGAGAAGACGGCGGACTGTTTCGTGAACGATTGGTATCTCTCCGGCGACCTCGGCCACCTCGACGAGGACGGCTACTTCTGGTTCGAGGGCCGCGCCGACGACGTGATAATCTCCTCGGGCTACCGCATCGGTCCCTTCGAGGTCGAGAGTTCGCTCGGCGAACACCCCGCAGTCGCGGAGGCCGCCGTGGTGCCCAAGTCCCACCGCGAGCGGGGCAACATCGTGAAGGCATACGTCGTCCCGAGCGCGAGCGCGGAGCCGTCGCCCGACCTCGCGGAGGACATTCAGACCCACGTCAAGGAGGAACTGTCCGCCCACGAGTACCCCCGCGAGGTCGAGTTCGTGGACGAACTGCCGAAAACCGTGACCGGAAAGATTCGCCGGACGGAACTGCGCGACGAGGACTAATCCTTCGGAACGAACCGGGCGACGGTCAACCCGTCGGTTCCCATACCGGCGGCGTAGACCGCACCGTCCGCGACGGCGGGGCCGTTGTTGAACCGCGCGTTCGAGTTCGGGAATCGCCACGCGGTTTCTCCGGTTTTCGGGTCGAGCGCGCCGAGCGTCACCGAGTAGGACCCGCTGAGCGACCCGACGGGGAGGTAGAGGTACTCGGAACTCGCGGCGATGCCGCTGGCGTAGCCCGACACGTACTCCTCCGATGACCAACACGCGGTCCCGGACGCCGCGGTAAACGCGTCCATCGTCGGCCCGTACTGGCCCCCGAACCCCACGTAGACGTGGCCGCCGTCCACCGCGAGATGGCCGACGGTCCCGACCTCCTTTCGCCACCGCTCGTTCCCCGAGCGTGCGTCGAGTGCGTACAGGGTCCCTTCCTCGGACCCGACGTAGACGATATCCCGAGTCACGACCGGGTCACAGGACACGCGCCCGTCGGTCTTGTATCGCCATCGTCGCTCACCCGTCTCGGCGTCCAGCGCGTAGAGGTAGGTGTCGTCGCTCCCGACGTAGACGGTTCCATCGGCGATTGCAGGGCGGCTTTCGACTTCGAGGCCCGTGGTGAACGTCCACCGTCCCTCCCCCGTCGAGGCGTCGAACGCGGCCAGGAACATTTGACCTGAGACGAACACCGTCCGCTCGGTCGCCTGCACGCCGCCGCTGAGCAGGTGCGCCCCGGCCTCGGAGTCGGTCCGCCAGCGCTGCTCGCCGCTCATCGCGTCGAGCGCCGTGACGGAGCCGTCGTCCGCGACGAACACGCGACCTCCGGCGACCGCCGCCGCCGCACTCACCGAGACGTTCGCTTGCCACCGGTGTTCCCCCGTCTTCGCGTCCACCGCGTGAACTTCCCTATCGAGGTTCGTGGTGTACACCGTCTCGTGCGCGACGACCGGAGGGGACACACCCGTGTGTCCGCCCATCGTGTACGTCCAGTCGATGCGAAGCGGCGGCGCGGGAACGTCGTCGCTCGGCACCGAACCGGTGTTTTTCGGCCCGCCGCGCTTGCTCGTCCAGTCGGACGTGCCGGGCGTCACGCTCGGGTCGATGGCGCACTCCTCCGGCGGCGGGGACTGCTCCGTTTTCTTCGAGTCGGCCAGCAGGTCGGAACAGCCCGCACCGAGCGCGAGGCCGCCCGCCGCGAGGAAGGCGCGGCGCTTCATTCGTCACCCCGCGTCGCCCGCCGGATGGCACCGTACTGCGTCGCCACGAACACCGCACCGTCGGTGACCGCCGGACCCTCGACGACGGCGTTCGCGTCGCTCAAATCGGAGAAGAAGTCGTCATCCTCCCGGTTCCCGACGTTCCCCCACAGCCGTTTTCCCGACGACGCGTCGAGCGCGCCCGCGCCGACGTAGACCGTTCCGTTCGCGACGACCGGCGCGCTCTCCATCGGCACGCGGCTCTCGTCGCGGTACGAATCCTCCGCGAGGTTCACGAACCGCCACCGTTCGGTTCCGTCGTCCGCGGAGAGGGCGTAGACGTTCTTCGAGGAGACGTAAACGGTCCCGTCGCGGACGGCGGGCGCGCTGACCGTCTCGTATCCCGAGTTGAACCGCCACCGCTTCGACCCGTCAGCCGCATCGACGGCGTGGAGGACGGACTGAGCGACGTAGACCGTTCCGTCCGCGACGACCGGTGCCCGCGGCAGGTCGTAGCTCCGGTATCGCGGTCGGTACTCGTAGCGCCAGCGCTCGTCGCCGCCCGAGCGGGACAGCGCGAGGAGGTTCCCGGCGCGGGTCTCGGTGGTGTCATCGAACCCGATACCTGTGGTGACGTACACGGTATCCTCGGTGACGGCGGGTTTGGCGCGTATCCGCCACCGCTTGTGCGAGAAGAACGATTTGAGGGGCCGCTGTCCGTACCGCCAGCGAAGGGTTCCGTCCGTCCGTCGGAACGCGTGGACGGACCCCTCCCGGTCGCCGACGTAAACGTGAGCTCCGGCGACGGCGGGGGTCCCGACGGGCGCGCCCGTCGTGGTTCGCCAGCGGACGTCGCCCGAAGCCGCGTCGAAAGCGGTCAGCGCCCGGTCGTTCGACCCGACGAACACGAGGGCGTCCGCGACGGCGGGGGTTCCCGACCCCCCGTCGGGTAGTCTCACCGACCACTCTGGTTCCCCGGTAGTGGCGTCGAGGGCGACGAGCGCGCCGTCCCCGTCCGGCCTGCGGCCGGGGAGTCCGGTCGCCACGAACACGGTGCCGTCCGCGACGACCGGACTGCTCACGCGACCGTGTTGGACGGTTTCTTTCTCGATTACCGACTCGGACCGCGCGATGACCCAGAGTTTCCACTCGGCGAGCTTCGGGTCACTTCGGGGTGTGTTTCGCGCGCGAGAGTAGCCGACGTTCGTCGGCGTCCCGTGGGCGACCGGCCACTCGTCGTCGGACCGTTCGAGCGACGAGTTCGTCGGCGACGAATCGCCGGAACACCCGGCGAGCGCGCCGACCGCACCGACGCCGAGGGCGGCGACGAACCGCCGCCGACTGGGACGCTGGAGGGTCATGTCGATTGTGCCGATTGTTACGCCCCCTACATGAGCTTTCTGTGACGGGGGTGCTCGCCGCCAGTAGCTTGATACTCTCGTCAGTCGATACTTCTTCTCCTCCAACCATGTCCCAGAACAGACGCCCGATGTACATCGGGACCGAACCCAAAAGCGCGACGTGCGACCGCCACGGCGAGATGGAACAGCAAGCGCCAGTCGTCACCTTCGACGGTCACGTGCACGCGCTCACGAAACCCGTCTCCGTCCGCAACTGCCCGGAGTGTTGCCTCGAAATCGCGCGCGAAAGCGGAGGACCGACGGGCTCCGAACAGGACGCGTTCGAGGCGTGTTGGCGACAGCTGGTGGACGCTGAGTGGCGCAACGGACTCCAGCGATTGTTCGTGGACCTCGGCCGCGGCGCGGTCGAGGAGGAGACGATCTACCTCCACGAGAAACTTGACGACGACGAGATTCCCGACTACTTGCGCGAATCGGCCGACTGGACGATACAGACGGCGGGAAGTTCGAACGCGGAGTGATGACGTCGGCCACGGCGAGGTCGTTTTTCCGCCCAATACACTGAAGCAGAGCGCGATTGACTCGGAATCCCGTGGTCGGAGTTCGGCCGGTGCGGAACCGGCGACGACGACACCGGAGATTCACCATGACCAATCTGTGGACCAACTCTCTCGGACTCGCCGAACTGCTTCCCCTGCCCGAAGCGCGAGTCTTACAATCGACGTTTCTCCTCGTCATCCTCGTCTTCGTCGTGTGGGTGCTGTGGAAAATAGCGCCGCGGCTGAAGCGACAGGTCGACCCCCGCGTCGTCGACGTCGTTCTCCTCGTCGTGAGCGGCCTCGTCGCGCTCTTCATCGGCCAGAGCGCCCTGTCGCTCTGGGCCAGCGCCGCGCCGAACGCGCCGACCGTCGACGTGTTCTCGCAGCTCACGTCCGCCGGGCTTCGAATCGTCATCACCGTCGGCGTCGTCGCGGCCGCCTACATCGGGTCGGGAATGCTCGTCCGGGCCGTGGACCGGTTTACGACGGAAACCGGGGGCCTCACCAGCCATCAGAGCGAGGTGTTCTCCCGACTCACCGAAGTCGCGGTGTACCTCCTCGCCGGACTGTTGCTGTTGAGCGTCTGGCAGGTGGACGTCCGAGCGTTCCTCATCGGTGCAGGGTTCCTCGGCATCATCATCGGGTTGGCCGCGAACGAGACGCTGAGTGCGCTCATCGCGGGATTCACGCTCATGTTCTCGCGGCCGTTCGAAATCGGGGACTGGATTCAGGTACCGCTCGAAAACGGGGGGGAAACCGACGGCATCGTCACCGACATCACGCTGTTCTCGACCCGAATCGAGACGTTCTCCGGGAAGTACGTCGTTCTCCCCAACGACCTCGTGACTTCGAACACGCTCGTCAACTTCGGGCGGAAGGGACGGCTCAGGATCGAAGTGGAGGTCGGCATCGACTACGACGCCGACCCGAAACGAGGGGTCGACGTGGCGAAGAGGGCGATGAAAGAGGTGGACGAGGTGTTGAACGTCCCGCGACCGAACGCCGTGCTGACCGGGTTCGGAGAGTCCGCCGTCATCCTCGAACTTCGGTTTTGGATAGACCGCCCCAGTAGCCGCCGTCGATGGCGCGCGACGACAGCCGTCATCGCGGCGGTGAAGCACGCCTTCGACCGGGAGGGAATCAAGATACCCGTCCCACAGCGGGAGGTCGCCGGACGCGACGAAACCGGCGGGTTCCGGGTCGTCAGTGACTTCCCGGACCAGCGTGACCGCCCCGACCAGTACGAGGGACACGACCGGCGCAATCGAGGCGACCCGCGGGACCGACCCGACTGACTCGCCGCGAACCCGCTCTCGAACGACCCGCCGCGGACCGACCCATCGCGGACCGACCGAAACGCATCCCCCGCAACCGACCTCAACCGAGTCTGTCCAGACAGTTTCCGCAGTAATCCGCGTACTCGGGGTTCACGGCGTCGCATTGCCGACAGCGGACCTGTCCGCCGTGTGTCGAACTGGTCAATCGAGAACGCCCGCCGCCGCCGAACCCGAACATCGCGGCTGCAATCGGCGACTCGGGAATCGGGCCGTACTCGCCGTTCATGGTTCGGTTCACGAGGTCGTCGTTACGAAGCGCCATCAACCCCCGCCACAGGCCGAGAAACAGGAGCGTGGGCGCGACGACCAGCACGCCCGCGACGAACACCCGAAAGGCTATTTCGAGAGCCATGTAGTGCGTTGGCACTCGACGACCTTAGCTCTGTAATCCGACGGCGAACGGGGGACACGACCGCCGATGGACACGACGGCCGTTCGACCAGTCCGTCGCTGGCTATACTTGAGTGGGTGACGTATCGATTCGCCACTACCCGCATGACCGATGGCCGTTCGCGTTCGTCCCGCTGGTTGTACGTCGCCGCCGCGGTCGGAACCGCCGGCACCGCCGGAACGTACCAGTTCTCGTGGCCCGCCATCCGCGGCGCGCTGGGCGCGCAGGCGACGGCGTCCGGGACGGCGCTGGGAACGATATTCTCGGTGATGGTGGTCGCACAGACGCTCACGGCGTTTCCCGCGGGATGGACCCGCGACCGGTACGGCCCGCGGATTCCGTTCTTCGCGGCCGCGGTGTTGCTGTTCTCCGGCTTCGTCGGGGCCGCCTTCGACCCGACGCTTCCGGCGCTCTTCCTCTGGTTCGCGCTCGGCGGCGCGGGCGTGGGAATCGCGTACGACGTCGCCATCAACACTCCCTCGCGGTGGTTCGTCTCGCGCCGCGGAATGGCGACCGGCGCGGTGAGCATGGCGTTCAGCGGGACGAGTTTCCTACTCATCCCGGTCGTCAAGCGGAGCGTCGAGACCGACTTCTCCGCGACGTTGCTCGCGTTGGGCGTGGCATCCGGCGTGACGGCGGTGACCGCCGCGCTCGTCGTTCACGACCCGGACGAGCGGGATTCGACGGACGATGGGTCCGACGAGTCGGCGGGCGATTCGTCGCCGGGCGGGTCATCACCGTCGGGACCCGACGTCACGTGGCGGACGATGGTTCGAACGCGTCGGTTCTGGGTCCTGTACGTCGTGTTCGCCGTCGTCAACGGCGTCGGGCTGTTGCTCGTCGAGAAGGTCGTGGTGTACGCGGCGCACTTCGGCCTCTCGGCGGCTGCGGCGACGACCGCCGCAGCACTCGTCGCGCTCGGGCAGGCGTCCGGCGTCATCGTCGTCGGCACCGCGTCGGACCGGTTGGGCCGCGTGCACACTCTCACCGGGTCGCTGGTCTGTTGCGGTATCGCCCTCGCCGCGATGGTCGCGGCGGGTGGGGTGGGAGCACAGTGGGCTTTCGTCGCGCTCGCCGGGGTCACGATGTTCTTCAGGAGTCCGTCGTTCTCCATCCTCCCCGGACTCGTCGGCGAGTACTACGGCGAGGAGTACTCCTCGGAGAACTACGCGGTGATGCTCACGGCGAAGCTGTGGGGCGGTATCTACGGCGGGGTGGGGACGAGCCTCCTCGTCCTCCGATTCGGGTGGTCGCCGACGTTCCTGTTGGGGGCGGGGCTGGCGTTCGTCGCCGGGGTCGGTGGATTTCTGACGCTTCGCGGCGACTGACGAAGCGCCTCACGTGGTCGCGTCGGTCCGCCGCTCGACGACGGTTCCGCCCGCGCCGACCGCGACCGACCGGGACGGTGCGACCGCGATGCCGTGAAGCGTCCCGTTGGCGGGCGTGAGGGTTCGGTCCCACTCGCCGTCCGCTCGTTCGTAGACGACGCCCGTCTCCCCGCACGCGGCGACCGCCCCGTCCGCGGCCGAAACGGCCCGAATTCCCTCGTCGCCGAGTCTGGTCGGCGTCCACGTTCCGTCGTCACCGCGGTAACAAATCCCGTCGTCGGTCGTCACGTACCGGCGACCGCCGCCGGTCGCCGTCACGTCGGTCAGGGTCCCGTCCACGCCGTCGATGCCGATTCGACCGAACGTCTCGCCGCCGTCGTCCGTCTCGAACACGCCGTCGTTCGTGTCACAGAGGACGCCGACGGACGCACCGACCATCGTCGCCGCGCACAGGCTGGAGCCGCTCCCCGGCTTGACCGGAGTGTCCCACGCGAGATCGCCGTCTCGATACCGCCCGCGGAGGACCTGTCCGGAGCCGTTCGCGAGCAGTACCGTTTCGTCGTCCGTCGTTCCGCCGACCGCGACGGCCGTCCAGTTGTCGGTCACGTCCGCCGGAGCGGAGTGGTCGGTGTGTCGGCCCCCCGCGACGTCGAACCGCCCGAGTGCGCCGCCGTCCCCGGCGACCCAGACGGCCCGCCCGTCGGTCGTCGCATCGACGCCGCGAAGGTCGGCCGCGTTCGCTCCCGGCCCGTCTTCGAGGGCGATTCGCCAGTCGTTCCTGTCGTCTTCGTCGCCCTCGCTTCGGAGGACGACGCCGTTCTCGCCGACGGCGTAGGCGGCACCCTCGGCGACGACGGTATCGAACAGGGTCCCGTCCGTCGGCGTTTCCGCGACCGTCCACGAGCGAGTTGGGGCGTCGCCGTCCGACTCGGATTTAGCGTCATCGACCGTTTCCGATTCGGCGTTACTGCCCCCGGTTGCGTCGCTTCTGTCGCGGGGCGAAGTCCCTGAATCGCCGCGGAGGTCGGCCTCGGTAACGGCCGTTTTCGTGGCGTTCGACCCCCTTTCACCCGGATTCGCGCCGCGAAGGAAGAGGACGACCGGCGGGAGGACGTAGATGCCGAGCGCGACGACGGCGAACGCCCGATTGACGAACGTCAGCGTCCCGAACGCGGTCAGTCCCGCCGTCGCGACCGCGTGAATCCACGTCTTCGTGTAGCGCCGAAAGAAGGGAACGAAGCGACGCTCCGAGCGTGTCGAATCGACCATCGCTCGGGTATCGTACCCCACGGTGTTGAGGCTTTTCGCCGAGCGGTCGGGTCACTTCACGTCGTGCATCAACCGGAGGAGTTCTGCGCGGTAGGCGTCGCCGTCGCAGTCGAAAACCACTCGGAGTAGTTCGTCCGTCGGCCTGATTCCCGCCGTGAACAGCAGCGTCTCGCCTGGTTTCAGTACTTCGAGGTACAGTATCGTCTTCACGCGTCCGTCCGCCGTGACCGACGGAAGACGGTACGCGGGCGAGTTCGGGCGCTCGATGTACTCGCTCGCGTCGTAGTCGGCCTCGTACTCGGCGACGGCCTGTTCCGCCGTCGTCTCGCGTTCGGAAGGGGGACGCTCGCGGATGTCCGAGAATCCGAGGCGTCGAAGGTTCCGTTCGAAGCGCTCCTTTGCGATGCCCGTCACCAGCGACGGTTGCGCGAGAATCGAGAACGGGGAGTCGAACGTGACGCGGGTCGCCATGAACGCGCCGACGATTCCCTCGAAGTTCCCGCGGACGTATCTATCGAGACCCGACGCCAGCCGTGCATCCTTGTAAATGAGCGTGCTCGTGTAGGCGTCGCCGAACGACCGTCCCCCGGCCCGAATCACGGTCCTGTCGGTTCGTTTCTCTTCGAGGGTCCACCGCTGAATCGCGGGCGACGTGACGACCGGTTCCCGGTACGGCCCGCGACGTTGTGCGCCACCGACGACGCCATTCATTTCGGTTCCCACGACCGCGCCGATACCACCCACCGCCGCACCCATTCGGGCGAGAAATCGCCTTCGCTGCATGAGGTGGTAGTATCGGGCGGCGACCGGATAATCGCCACGGCCCAGCGACGCGTCTCGTCCCGCGCTCGGCGACACCCCGGAATACGTCACGATGCGCTCCGCTCGCCACCGCGTCCGCCGGTCGCGGCGGCTACCAGTCCTCGTTGCCGACCGGGTCCCGCGTCTCACAGTAGGGACAGCGGTTGCGGTACCGTTCCAAGTTCCGACCGCAGTACCGACAGTTGTATCCGCCCTCCGGGGGGTGAACCTCGGTTTCCGACGACGAAGACGACGTTCCCGGAAGCACTCCCGCGCGGAACGCGAGGACGCCGCCGATGACGACGATGGCCCCGACGAGCGCGACGAGCACCAGACCGTTGTCCGTTCCGGGAACGTAGGGCACGTCTTGAAGTCTCTTTCCGCCGAAAATACCGCGTCCGGCAGAAAGGAACATCAACAGCAACAGGATACGCAGGAGTCGCCACCGTCCGAAACCCCTATTTCGCACGTTCCCACCCTCGTTTCATACCTGAACTCGGGGACGAGCGAAGATAAGCACTCGGGAAACCGAAACGAACGCGGGAAAGTAGGGACGGGTGGGAGGAAGCCGGAGCGAGCGCGAACCGCCGTGTGGGATGATACCGAACGACAATTATATCTCCTTAACCGCCACTGGAGAGATGAATGGCATTAAAGAATATTATCATTATAAATCATAATGTTTATGTCCGGTACTGTTGTCGGAGTGGATGCGGTGAAACAAATGTCAGTACACGCAGCACGCTCCTCGGCACGCACCGGAACCACTCGCAAAACGTCACCGACGACAGATCGACTGACAATACGACCTATATGACAGACCGAACTCGCTACGACCGCACGGAAGAAGAAGCCCCGCTCGTCCCGTTCATCGGGACGACGGGACGCGACCGACCGACGACGGACCGACCGACCATCGACCGCCAGACGACCGACCGACCGACGACGGACGACCGGTGGACTGACGAGCGGCGAACTGACGACGGACCGACCGCCGCCCGAACGCCCTCCGACCGCCCGCAAACGGAGTTCCCGTCCGAACTCGAACGGGAACTCAGGACCCTCCAAACGCAACTCGACCGAATCGAAGCTACCCTACAGGATAACCAATGATATCCGATACCGACACGACCACGAGAGACATCGAGAACCGCGCTGGAAAGGAGTTCCGCGAGATGCTGAACTCCCAGAACTACGTCTTCGCACCCGGCCTCTACCACGCCCTCGACGCGCGACTGGCGGAGATGGCCGGACTGGACGCCGCGTACATGAGCGGCTACTCCACGGTGCTCGGCCAGTTCGGTTTCCCGGACCTGGAGATGGTGACGATGACCGAGATGGTCGAGAACGCAAAGCGCATCGTGGAATCCTGCAACCTCCCCGTCGTCGCGGACTGTGATACGGGGTACGGCGGCATCCACAACGTCCGCCGCGCCGTCCGCGAGTACGAGAAGGCGGGCGTGGCCGCGGTCCACATCGAGGACCAGACGTCGCCGAAGCGGTGTGGCCACATCGCCGGAAAGCAGATCGTCTCCCGGGAGAAGGCCCGCTCGCGCTTCGAGGCCGCGGTGGACGCGAAGCAGTCCGACGATACCGTCATCATCGCCCGAACCGACGCCTACGGCTCCGCCAACGGTGACTGGGAGGAACACCTCGAACGCGGCCGCATCTACGCCGACGCGGGCGTCGATATCGTCTGGCCCGAGATGCCGGACCCGAGTCGGGAGGACGCGGTGGAGTACGCCGAAACCATCCACGAGACGCACCCCGACCTGAAGCTCGCGTTCAACTACTCCTCGTCGTTCGCGTGGTCGGAGGAGGAAGACCCGCTCACCTTCGAGGAACTGGGCAACCTCGGCTACAAGTACATCTTCATCACGCTGTTCGCGCTCCACTCCGGCGCACACAGCGTTTACGAGGACTTCGAACGCCTCGCCGAAGACGACGAACGCGCGCAGTTCGACCTCGAAGGCCGCTACCTCGACCACCCGACCGAATCGCACCACGAGCTCTCGTTCGTGAGCCGGTATCAGGACATCGAGACGCAGTTCGACCCCGAGGCCCGCGAGCGCATCGAGGAGTCGGAAGGGTTCTCCGAGGACGAGTCGAACCCCATTACTTCTAACTCGGAGGAGGACGAAGAGATGGTCGCCTCCGAGCAAGGAGACGACTGATATGAGCACGCAACGACGACACGACCGCGAGTTCGTGCGGACGTTCTTCACCTCGCCGACGGCGGTGGAGGGCGAGGACGACTCCGCCAAGATGATCCGGAGCGCGGCCCAGCTCCGCGGCATGCAAGCACCGGACGTGTGGGTGCCCGACAACGAGGACGCGACGGCCCCGTCGATGCGCGACGAGGGTGCCGACAACATCGTCGAAGTGGTGTCCGAACACGGGGCCGACTTCCCCGGAGAAATCCACCCCCGCATCGTTTGGCATCGGGACAGCCCCGGGACACGGTATCGGTGCTTTCAGCACCTGCTTCAAATCGCGGACCCCGAAAAAGGAGCCATCGAACACATCGACGGGTTCGTGATTCCCGAGGTCGGCGGCATCGACGACTGGAAGAAGGCGGACGAGTTCATCACCATCGTCGAGAACGAGTACGGTCTCGAAGAGGGCAGCCTCGCAATGTCGGTCATCGTCGAGAGCGCGGCGGCGGAACTGGCGATGGGCGACCTCCGCGAGGAGATGGGCAAGCCCGACAACAACCTCGAACGCCTGTTCTTGCTCGTGGACGGCGAGGTGGACTACACCAAGGACATGCGCGCGATGACGCCCACCGGCGGTCTGCCCCCGTGGGCGGAACTGCGCCACAACACGTCCCGCGGCGCGAGCGCCGCCGGTCTCATCGCCGTCGATGGGCCGTACGACGACATCCGGGACGTGGAGGGGTACAACGAGCGGATGGAGGACAACCGGGCCAAGGGGATGATAGGCATCTGGTCGCTCACACCCGGACAAGTCGTCGAGGCGAACAAGGCTCCGCTCCCGCCGGAGACCGGCCGCTGGCTGCTCGACACGGGCGACGGCACGACGGAACTCGAATCGGAAGACGGCACCCAGTTCTACGACGGCGAGAGGATCGGACTGGACGAAACCGAGACGGGCTACAGCCTCCGGGTCGGCGGCGACGAGCGCGACCTCGGCGAAGACGAGTTGCGCGAGGAACTGCTCGACATGACCGAGTACGTCCCGAGCATGGACGACATCGTGGATTCGATGGAGGAGTTCGAAGCGGCCAAGGAAGCGGGGACGGGCGCGATTTCGATGACGCAGTCGGCGACGATAGTCATCGACGGCATCGAAATCGACATCAGCAAGGACAGGATGTGGGACGAAGCGACCTATCAGGCCGCGATGACGCCCGTCTCCCTGTTCCAAGACGTGTACGAGAACCGCCCGGACCAGCGCGAGGCGCTGGCGGAACTGTACGGCGAGAACGTGGTCGAACGCGCGATGAACGTCGGGTGACGGAGCGGGAGGAGACTCGACGGATGACGGAGCGGAAGTAGACGACCAGACGGGAGACGGAGCGACTCGAATCACACCTCTTCGCGGACGAACGGACGGCATCGCAGACGATGCCACAACAGTAATCATTAATAGTGAAGGAAACGACGAGGCAATCGGAATCCATGTACAGAATACAGTGTGAATCCTGCGGACAGATCGGTTTCCACCCATCACGCATCGGCGCGGAATCGCGGGCTGAGTCGCACGTCGACGAAACCGACCACGGCTGTTCCATCGAACCGATGTAGGCCGCGTGAACCCGTAGGTACCGAAACGAGACGAAAGCGCTCTTTTTCTCACGCGTTACGACTGAACGGACGACGGACGGCGCGGTGCGAAAGCCGCGACGAGACACGGATGACCGACGGGAGACGGTCCGTTCCCGCCTCCGGGAACGGTACCGAACCGCGGTATCTGTCCGACACCATAAGTAATATAATTTTGAATTACACCTCTCTTTCATAGTAAATTTATTGATTTAAAATCATCCCCCTTGTATATTCCCGGGTAAAACCGCGCCAATCCTTAATGTAATAAATGATCGTTGGTATGTGTATGGCAATCAATACCAGAAAGTTTGCTATCGTGATCGTCGCGGCATTGGTGCTTCAAGCCGGAACCGTCGGCGCGGTCATGGCAGGTGGCGTCGCCATCGCGGTGCCCACGGCCGGAGTGGGCGGGTTCACGGTGACGTTCGACCAGTTACAGGGTCAAGGGTTCACACAGTACGCGTCGCTGGAGAACTCAAGCGAATGCGGGACGTATCCGTCGGCGGTCGCACAGATCGACAAAGGGGAGATAACGGGACTGAAGATGTACAAGGACGTCGAAGTTCCCGATGGGATGCCCGGCGGTGGCAACACCATCCGTCTCATGATCAGTTCCGATAAGGCGGTGAAGTTCTCGGGGATGACCCAGAAGTTCACCTATCTACGGGGGAACCTCAAGATGAAGAGCCAGAAGACGACGTCCGAACCGGGTACCGTGAAGAGTTCGTTCTCGCTCTCGGCACCCACCATCGTCATCGACGACGGGGAGATACGAGCACAAAGTCAGTTCCTGCGGAGTATCACGCTCTCCGGAGCCCACGTCAAGACGGTCGTGAACCCCGAGAACGAGACGAGTTTCCCGACGAGCCAGTGTGCGGCAGGAGCGTAAACTGAACCGAACGATTGGAGGAACACGACATGTCCACACACACATCACAGCTCACATCGTACCGCTCGAACTTCGCGTCGTGGCGACACGAACGACCGTTCTGGGGAGCGCTCCTCGTCATCCTCGCCGGACTCGTCATCGGCATCATCCCGGCACAGCTGGCCATGACCTTCGCGCTCGTTCCGAGTACGTTCATGTTCGCGGGATTGGTGTTCGCCGTCTTCGTCTTCCTCTGTGGCGTCTTCGCCCTTCTGCGCCCGGAGTTAGCCGAGTTCTTCGGTGCCGCGGGAATACTGCTGTCGGTCGCATCGATTTTCGGGGCGCTCGGCGGATTCGGCGTGGGAATGCTGCTCGGAACGGTCGGCGGTGCCCTCTGTGTCGCGTGGGAACGACCGGACCTCGACACGGACGAGGCGGCAACAGGAGCGTGACATCGGGAGTCCGACCGTCCGTTTTCGCCGTGCTATCGGACACCGGACACCGTTTAATAGATAAATAATTATGTATATTCGGGAGATGAGTGCGTGTTAGAATCGGATGATGAGATTTCTAACGCTCAAATTAGTGCTCGACGGTCAGGGCATCCATCCGGTCGGAGATGTCATCGCGGCGCGGGCCGACGTGACGCGGGACCAACTCCTCCACGTTAATTCCATCTTCAACGGCGGCGGCGTCCTCCTCTATCGACTTCGGGGGAACTCGGACGGACTCGTGGAGGATTTGGACGCACACGAATCCGTGTTGGCCTACGATATCCTCGACGTCCACGACGGATCGTTCCATATCTACATCTACGTCGAAGCCGGTGAACCGGCGGGGACGCTCATGTACGTCGTCGAGAAGTACGCGCTCATCATCGACACGCCGCTCACGTACACCGACTCCGGAGACATCCTCGCAACCGTCGTCGGGACGCAGGAGATGATACAGCGAGCGTTCCGCGAACTACCGCAGCGAATCGACATTCGCGTCGAACAGACCGGAGAGTACGCACCGGACTCCGACCACCTGTTCTCCGGACTGACTGACCGACAGCGCGAAGTGCTCGAAACCGCCGTCAAACACGGGTACTATCAGATACCGCGACAGGCCACTCACGCGGACATCGCGGAACGACTGGAATGTGCACCGAGCACCGTGGACGAACACCTTCGAAAGGCCGAAGCGCACCTCTTTTCCACCCTTTTCGGACGGTGAGAGTGACGTCCGTCGCAGACGCGACGGCATATAAATAACCGTGTATTACGGCGGGAATAAATATGCGGCTGAAACGGTATGGTAGAGATAACCACAATCGACAGTGATATTCGATGGAACATCGAGTCATCCTCGCCGTCGCCTTCTGTCTCGTGGTCGCCTCGACCGCGCCGACAGCAGCGACACGGCATGAACGACCAGGAATACCAGAACAGCAGACGCAGCCGGGTGCGACACACTGCTTCAGGGACGTTACGTTCCGGAACACGACGTTTCCCGCATTCGGTCAGAACGCTCGAAACCTCCACGTCGAGGAGGCGATGTCCGGGGCCCTCGACGGGGGAACGAGCGACGGTGCACTCTCCGTCGATATCGCTCGGATGCACGCCGAGAGGATTTGTATCGGGGTGAAATCCACGGACGACGGCGCGGGCGTTCGGTTGACGTTTCACGACGCGGTGTTGAAAAAGACGATGCTCCAAGGGGCCGAGATGCGTTTCGAACGGGCGACGGCCGATTCGATATCGTTCCGCGTCCCGAAGCGCATCGGCGATCGGTTCCGCGACCAGTTGGGAGGGAACACGACGAACGATGGAGGCGACGACAGCGGCGCGACACCGACTCCGGCCGATGGTCCGGTCGGAGACGAGAATCGGTCGGGCGGACCCGACGTCGGCGACAGACCGCGAGACGTCGGGGACGTGGTGAACGACACCGCGGACGAGAGCGGAGACGTCGATAACCGAACGGACGACCTCGGGAACTCCACGAAGCGGGCCGGGGATGGAGTCGATACCGTCACGGACGGAGCAAAGGACGCATCGGACGACCTCACTGGTCACCTGAACGACACCACGGGGAACGTCACGGATGCGGTGGACGAGGGAACGGATACGGTCGATAACACGACCGACGAAATTACGAACCGCGTGGATAACACGACCGACGGCGTGGGCGGGGGGACGGACACCGTAAACGACACGACACGCGACGTCACGGACGGCGTGGATGACGTCACGGATGCGGTGGACGACACGGCCGAGAACGTCTCGAACGGAGTCGATGACGGGACGGATACGGTCGATAACGCGTCGAATTCAGTCACGAACGGGGTCGACGAGACGACGGATTCGGTCACAGACGGTATCGACGACGCGACGGAGCAGGTGGCTGGAAGCTCGGATACGGTCACGGACGGAGTAAACGAGACGACGAATGCGGTCGATAACACGACCGACGAAATCACGGACGGCATCGACCAAACAACCCACGAAGCCACCGACGGCATCGACCAAACCACGGGGATGGCGGACGACACCACGGGAATGATCACGGACGGAGTAAACGAGACGACGACCGACGTGAACGAGACGACCGAGGTACTCGACGACAGTGCCGAGAACACGACGGGCGGCGTCACGACGGCGGTCAGTAATACGACCGCCATCGCCGACGACGCGGCGAATACCACGACCGGACTCGTCCAAAACGCCTCGACTGCCGTCGGTGGAATCGTCGGCAACGCAACTGACACGGGCACCGTCACGACGGGAGCGACGAACGGAACCGACGGCTCGGACGATGGGTCGCTGTTGTAGCGGCCCGACGTTCGGTCGATGACGGCGTTCTGACCGCGACGCTTCGGGGGACGGCGCGCTCGGTGAGCACCCATCGTTGCTTCAACGTCGTCGAAAATGTCCGGACGTCCGGCGATTACCCGTTCTGTGGTTTGAAGATGTCGGCGAGCCGACCGACGAAGGAATTGCTGCCGCGCTCGTCGGCGACGACCTCGTACTCGCGTTTCAGAGCGTCGTCGTTCGTCAACCGAAGTACCGTCAGGTCGTCGTCCGAGAGGAGGCTCCCGGCGCGTTCACCGACGATTTCCCCGGACGTGGTGACGAGTGTCGCACGCGCGCCGACGTCCGCCGCGAGCGACGTCAGGGCGGCGATATCGTTCTCGTCCGGGCGTTCGTGAATCGCCGCGATGACCCGGTCGTTGAGCAGGTCGTCGCGCGCGTAGACGTGAACCGGTACCTCTTCGCCCGCGCCGTCGGTGACGACGGTATCGATTTCGGTGCGGAGCTGTCGTTCCTCGAACGCCTCGGCGACCGACTGCCGGGCGGTCAGTTGCTCGTCGATCCAGTGGGCACCGCCCTCGCTCAGGAAGTAGCGATACAGCACCCGCTCGATGGTTTGCAGCGGGTCGGAGACGTAGAAGCAGTCCCGGCATCGAAGCCGGTGTTTCGGCGTCTCGAACACCTCGTCACAGTCCTCGCAGACGTGCGCGGCGTTCGCTTCGAGGTGTTTCAACGACTCCAGTTCGGTGTCGCAGTTCGGACAGACGATGGCGTCGTCGCCGACGAACTGCTCGCGCATCCCCTCGTAACCGCAGTCGGGGTGTCGGTATCTGTCCGTCCGAATCGTCTGTGGCGATTCACACGACGGACAGGCCGTGGTGTACTGCATCCCCTTCGCCTCGCAGCGGGGGCAGATGTACTGTTTTTCCTGAAACTCGCGGTGGAGAAGGTCTCGTTCGGCCAGCGTTTCCAGCACTTCGAAGGTTTGACCGTCGCTGTCGTCGAGATATTCGGTCGCATCGGGGTACGTCACCAACCCCGTCTCGATGTCGAGTATCGGTCGAACCTCGTCGAGTGACCCCTCCCGGAGGGCGGCCAGCAGTCGGACTGTTCCCGGTGAAGCCATGACCAATCATAACAATAGCCATCTATTTAATCATCCCCCAAACTATAACTATACTTTTGTAATTATCGAGAGTATTCCGTGACGATTTACACGCGACGTTTTGATACGGTGGTCAGAACCTCCTTTTTACTCCCTCCAGTGGTATGTAGTAGCTCACCGACGAGCGACCCGTGACCGAAGGGGCGGAAATGGAGGGGAAAACAGATGAAAACCACACTTCAGCTCGATACCGAAGCGACGAACGAACCGTCCACCAAGGAGACGCGGTACGGACCGCCACAGCATTCGATGCGGCGAACCGACCCGGAGGTGGCGTCACCATGACGGAGACGAAATCCGGAGACGGGTTCGTGACCGACATCGTGGAATCGTGCCCGGAGTGCGGGCGGCAAACGCCTCACGAGGTGAAAATCGAGATTCGAACCGAGAACGGGGACAGCGACAACGCGGTGTTTTCGCGTGAACCGTACCGGGTGAGTACGTGCACCGGATGCGGGAAGACGACGGCGACGCGGATGAACAACGTCACAGGGCGGCGAGGGTGACGACGAGGAGACCGGCGAACCTGTAGGGTTTGTTTTGGATGAAAAATCGGTACCGTTATGCCATAGCAGTTCTAGGTATCAGCCGAACGACGTATGGGAGTGACACTCACACTTATGGACTTCTGGGAGGGAGTTCGATGGCTCGGAGAGACGGTCCCCTTTTTCACCGTCCTTCCGGCATTCATCGGGATTCTCGTCTTGGTCTGGATGTTCGCCCCCGAACTCTCGACCCGGCGACCGACACCGACCCACCCGGACGGCGAGTATCGATTCGACCCGGACGACTTCGAGCCGCGGTGATTCGACAGTGTGGTCAGAACGGCTTTTATACTGACCTTCGAAGCAACTGACGAGGAACATCGACAACCGAACGAACGAAACCAACCACCATGACGCACTCAGCACTCGGCAGACGGCGCGACGGAACGGACGCACCCGAAATCGTCTTCGCGATAGACGAGACGCCCGACGAACGGTGTCCGAACCGGGCCATCATCGCGGACATCACGCGGGACGACGCGTGGATTGCAACGGACAGTACGGACACGGCAGTGCTGACCGAGTGGCGATAGACGGCCGCGCCTATTTCGTGAGCGACTCGACCGTGTGCAGCGCGTTTATCCGGCCAGCGCCGAGGTCGGGGTCGCTCCGACCGTTGCTTTTCTCGGCGTTGCGTTCGATGACACCGGCCACCTGTTGGGGGTTCGCGGTGGGGTCCAGTTCACGGACGAGTCCGACGAGACCGGCGACCTGCGGCGACGCCATCGACGTGCCCGCGAAGTAGGCGTAGTCGTCTCCCGGGACGGTCGAAAGCACGAGGTTGGTCGGATACGGCCACGCGGTGTCGTCCGCGAGGCTCTTTTCGAGCGTCTCGTAGCCACCGCCGGGCGCGCCGACCGCAACGTCGTCCACGCCGTAGTTCGAGTAGAACGACAGTTCGTCGTTCGGACCGGTCGCGCTCACGCCCAGCGTGCTTTCGAGGCTCGTCCACATGTCGCGGTAGCCCCCGTGTTGGAGGTCCGTCTCCTCGTTGCCCGCCGACACCACGACGGTCGTCCCGCGCCGGAGGGCGCTCCGAACGACGCGTTCGCAGATGACGCGACGGACGCCGCGCGACGTTTGGTTCTCCCGCGGCGGACGCGGGTCCCACCCGAGACTCATGTTCACCGCGTCCGCACCGATTTCGGCCGCGTAGTCGATGGCCAGCAGGCAGTCGCTGATTCGTTCGAGGAGCGGCCCCTCCTCGGGAAACACGCGGAGCGGGACGAGTTCGGCGTCGGGAGCCATGCCGACCACGCCTTGCGCGCCCGTCGCGGCGGTGATTCCGGCGACGTGCGTCCCGTGGGCCGCGACCGGTCCGGCGTCCGTTCCGAACTCCCCGTCGATGACCGACCGTCCGAGGTCCGTATTGACGTTGGCCGCGAGGTCGGGGTGCGTGTGGTCGACGCCCGTATCGACGATGGCGATGCGCGTTCCCTCTCCCGTCGCGGTTGCGTGGGCCTCGAACGCGTCCGTGACCTGCTTGTCCCACTGTAACTCGGCGTATTCGGCGTCCGCCGCGACGCCGGTCGATTCGACGGTCGAGGTGCCCAACTCGTACGCCATGTCCGACACCGCCTCGTGAACACCGGGAACGCCGCGAAGGTCGTCTTCGGCGTCGGCGGGACCGAGGACGAACAGGACGTTCGCGTCCGGGATTTCGTTCTGGACGGTGTACCCCGCCCGTTCGAGTTTTCGAACGGCGTTTCGGCTTCCGGTCGTGACGAGGTACGTCACCGTTTCGGAGGCGCTTCCGGGCGTCGTGGCGGTGATGCCGACGGTCGTCGCCGCGATTCCCTTGAGAAATCCGCGTCGCTTCGCTGTTGTATCCATCGTGAACCATCCAGTAGACGTCGGTGTCCGCCATAAATTTACCTTCAAGACGCTGTTAAATGGATGGCGACTATCGGCGAGCGAAATTGGCCGTCGGCAACTGACCGTCACCGACACCCGTTCCAATTTTGGGATGCTAAACTGATTTGAGAATCACTATATGAGGGGTACCCCTCTTTTCGGCCGAGACGGTGGTCGGAAAATGAGTGAATACGACGGATCGACGGCGGACGACGGATTGACGCGAACGCTCGGACTGCTGGATTGCGTTTTGCTGAGCGTCGGGGGCATGGTCGGGTCGGCTATCTTCGTCTTTCCCGGTTCGACGGGACTGCTGGCGGGTCCCGCCTCGACGCTCGCGTGGGTGGTCGCCGGACTGCTGATGATGATAATCGCGCTCTGCTATACGGAACTCGCGCTGGCGTTCCCGAAGGCGGGCGGTCCCGCGGTCTTCCCCGCGGAGACGTTCGGGCGGAACCGGACGGTTCGACTCTTCGCCAGTTACCTCGAAGGGACGTCCTACTGCATCGGCATGGTGTTCAGCGTCACGATTTCGGCGCTCGCCATCGCGCAGTATCTCGGCATCGCGTTTCCGCGCGCGAAGGGGTACGTCGTTCCCATCGCCCTCGCCGCCATCGCGCTGAGCTTCCTCGTCAACCTCGTCGGCGTGACGAGCACGAGTCGGACGAACCTCGTCCTGTCCGCGCTGTTGCTCACGATACTGCTCGTCTTCGTGGCCATCGGCCTCACGCGGTTCGAGCCGACCAACTACGACCCCTTCTTCACGAGCGGTCCCGCGAAGTTCTTCGCCGCGGTGCAACTGGCGCTCACGGGCTACGGCGCGTGGACCGCGATTCCGTCCGTCGCGGAGGAGGTGAAACGGCCAGCGAAGACGGTCCCGCGGGCGATTTTGCTGTCGCTCCTCGTCACGACGGTCCTCTACACCGCCGTCGTCGTCGCGCTGCACGGCGTCGTCGCGCCGTCGGCGTTCGCGGAGGGGAGCCCCGTGACGACGGTGCCGCTCGGGGTGGCCGCGTCGAAACTCGGAGTACCGATGGTTCGACAATATTTCCTCCCGCTCGCCGCGGTCGTCGCCATCTTCACCACGATGCTCGTCGGGACGATGAGCGCCAGTCGCGTCGTGTTCGCGCTGGGACGAAACGGAACCCTGCCGCGGGCGTTCGCGGCCGTCCACTCGCGGTTTCAGGTGCCGTGGGTCGGGCTGGTCGCGGTCAGTCTGGTGGCGGCCGCGTTGACGATTTTCCCGGAGTACTTCTACGAACTGCTGGTCATCGCCTCCGTCGTCGGAACCGGCCTCCCGTACGCCCTCAATATCGTCTCGTTCGTCGGGCTTCGACACTACCGCACCGACGTGACGCCGCCGTTTCGCGCTCCCGGCGGCGACGCCCTCCCCGCCGTGGCGCTGGTCGCGTTGAGCGTCGCCATGGTCGGACTGGGTTCGACGGAGGTCCTCTGGTCCGTGGGAAGCATCGCCCTCTTGGGCACGTACTTCCTCGTCCGGTATCTGCGGCGACCCGACCTGTTCCGGCAGCGGGACGCGGCGACGAACTGGGAGTGACCCCGCCGCCGAATCAGTCGAACGAACGCGTTCGTGCAGATTCGAACACGAGTCGTCATCGACTCGTGTCCTTTCCGGCAAATCCGCCGAACGTCGCTTTACTCCCGCGTTTTCTACGATTCTCCCACGGCATATCGAACGGCGACCCACCCGACATTGTTTATTTTTGTTCCCAATTGATGCAGTTCGTGATTGGATTTGACTGAATGTGCGTGCTTTTGCAGAACATTTATTATGGTCGTTCTGTATGGTTCTGGATGTCATGGGTGACAAATACAACCATACACGGCGTCGATTCGTCCAAGCGACGGGCACACTCGGCATCGCGGGAACGACCGCGTTGGCGGGCTGTACCTCTTCGAAAGACGGTAAAGGTTCGAAAAGCGACGGTAGCGGCGACGGCGAGATGGCCGACAAAATCGTCTTCTTCAACGCGGGCAGTCTGAAGGACGACCCCGGGACGGAAAAGAACATCAAGCGGTTCGAAGACGAGACGGGTATCACGGTCGACGTGAACGAGGTGCCGTGGAGCAACCTGAAGACGACGCTCATTACGCAGTGGCGAAACGAGGGGAGCAAGGTGGACGCCTTCAACGGGCCGACGTGGTGGCTCGCCGATTTCGTCGCGGCCGACTGGCTCGAACCCCTCGGCCTCTCCGATTCGCACATGGGCAAGTTTCCGGAGAACCTCCAAAACCTCGTCACGTTCGACGGCAAGACGTACATGGCCCCGCAGATAGGCAAGTGGGGGAACTTCCTCTACGACAAACAGTACTTCGAGAAGCAGGGCATCTCGTCGCCGCCGGACACGTGGGACGACGTGCTCGCGCTCGGCGACAAGGTGGGCAACGACAAGTCCGGGTTCGGCTTCACGTGGGCGAACAAGGACGTTTTCATGTTCAAACAGTTCCTCTGGCAGGCGGGCGGCAAACTGTTCAACGACAAACACGAACCCGTCTTCGCCGACAAAGGCGCGACGGTGTTCGACGACTTCCTGACGCCGCTCCGCAAGAAGGGACTCCTCCCCAGCGGCATCCAGAGCATGAACGAAGGGAACGTCGGCGACGCCTTCGTCGGCGGGAAGTTCGCCACCGTCGAGGGCTGGACGCCGCTCGGGTCGCGCGCGCTCAACGAGGGTTGGAAGAAGGACCGTCTCGGAATCGCCAAACCGCCGAAGGGTCCTGCCTCCCGCGCGACGTTCCAAGACACGAACGGCGTCGCCGTCTCGGCGTTCTCGAAGCGCAAGAAGGCCGCGAAGAAGTTCGCGGAGTTCATGAGCACCCCCGAGTCCTGCAAGACCGACATGGTGGTCGAGGGCAACCCGGCGGCCATTCCCGAGGTGTACGAGGACGAGGAGGTCAAAAAGAAGTATCCGAAGGAGTTGCGCGCGAACATGAAGTACAACCTCAAGAACGCCAAGAGCGAGGTCTACCGCCTGCAACCGCAGGTCGATGACATCCTGTCGTCGAACATCACGCCCGTCTTCCTCGGGAAGAAGGACGCCAAATCGGCCCTCTCGAAGGCCCAAGAGGACATCACGTCGCTCTACAAGAAGAACAAGGTCCTCTAGATTTCGGGTTCCCCTTTCCAATACATGGCAGAGAATACACGTTCGCTTCGACGGCGGCTCGACCGCCTGTTCATCCCCCTCACCGTGGGACCGACGGTGCTCTGGATAGCCGGGGTTATCCTCTATCCGACGCTCCAACTCCTGTGGTCGAGTCTGTTCTACACGAACCCGATAACGCAGGAAAAACAGTTCGTCGGGCTGGATAACTTCGCCTCGCTCATCTTCGAGAACGGCACCGTCGGGGCGCTCAACCCGGACCTCGTACAGTTCACGAAACACACCCTCGTCTACGTCGGCTGTAGCGTCACCATCTCGTTCCTGTTGGGCCTCGGCATCGCCATGCTGCTCAACAAGGACCTGAAGGGGCGCGGGTGGATTCGCACGGCGGTCATCGTGCCGTGGATTCTCCCCTACGTCATGAGCGGCCTGATGTGGCGCTGGATGTTCCAGACGCAGTACGGCGCGATAAACGGCGTCCTCGTCGGCGGCGGCGTCATCTCGGAACAGATTCCGTTCCTCTCGGACGGCACGCTGGCGATGATGGCGCTCATCATCGCCGACGTGTGGGTGTTCACGCCCTTCATCATCATCATCCTCCTCGCGGGACTCCAGAACGTCCCCGAACAGCTGTACGACGCGGCCGAGGTGGACGGCGCGAGCCGCTGGTCGCGGTTCTGGAACGTCACCTACCCGTTCCTCAAGCCGTCGATTCTGGTCGCGCTCACCATCCGCATCATCTTCGACATCCGGGCGCTCGACCTCGTGTGGGTGATGACCCACGGCGGCCCCGGAAAGTCCACCGAAGTGTGGGCCTCGTGGCTCTACCGCACCGCGATGGTGTTCGGTGATACCGGCCAAGGTGCCGCGCTCGGCGTCGTCATGCTCGCGGTGACGTTCGCCGTCGTCGCGGTCCTCTACAAGGTCTTCGGAGGGACCCCCTACGAAACATGAGTACGAAAACAGACACGCTGAGCAGAGTTCGTCGTAGCTTGAACCTGAACACGGAAGACGAGTGGTCGAGCGTGGTCCGGGACCGGATGGTCGCGTACGGCCTGCTCGCCCTGTACGTCGTGGTGGTGTGGTTCCCGATATACTACATCCTCATCACGAGTTTCAAGGCTCCCTCGGAGACGCTCTCGTTCCCCATCACGTTCTACCCGCACGACCCGACGCTCTCGAACTACGTCGAAATCTTCCAGAACCGGCCGTTCGGCACCTACACGCTGAACAGCCTCATCGTCGCCGGGACGACGACGCTCATCTGCGTCACGCTGGGGACGCTCTCGGGATACACGTTCTCCCGCTACGATTTCCTCGGCAACAAGGCGCTGTTGCTGTCCATCATCGCCGCGCGGATGATTCCGCCCATCGCGCTCATCGTCCCGTTCTTCGAAATCATGTCGAACCCGCCGGTCATCGGCGCGCTCACGGGCAGCCTCTACAACACGAAGGCGGCGCTCATCCTGACGTACACGTTCTTCAACCTCCCCTTCGCGGTGTGGATAATGAAGAACTACTTCGACGGCGTGCCGCGCTCGCTGGACGAGCAGGCCCAAGTCGACGGCTGTTCGACGTGGGAGGGCTTCTTCAAGGTCATCCTCCCGGTGGCGAAGCCGGGCATCGCGGCGACGGCCATCCTGGCCTTCATCTTCTCGTGGAACGAGTTCGTCTTCGCGCTCGTTCTCACGTCCTCGGAGGTCTCACAGACGCTCCCGATAGGCGTCTCCCTGTTCGTCGCGGACGACTTCATCGACTGGGCGCACCTCGCCGCGGGCGGGATGATAGCGGCCCTGCCGGGCATCCTGTTCGGCCTGTTCTTCCAGCGCTACATCGTCAGCGGCCTCACGCAAGGAGCAGTGAAAGAATGACGAAACCGACCCCCACTATGCGATTCAATCAGACTGACGACGGATGTGGTATCGATGGCTGAAGTAACGCTCGACGCGCTCGAAAAGCGATTCGACGACGTGGTTGCGGTGGACGGCATCTCGCTCGACATCCCCGACGAATCCTTCACGGTGTTCGTCGGCCCGTCCGGGTGCGGCAAGACGACGACGCTTCGTCTCATCGCCGGACTCGAACGCGCGACGGACGGCGAGATATACATCGGCGACCGGATGGTCAACGACCACCGGGCGTACGAGCGGGACATCGCCATGGTGTTCCAGAACTACGCGCTCTACCCCCACAAGACCGTCGGCGAGAACATGCGGTTCGGGCTGGAACAACACGGCGTCGACGACGACATCATCGAGGAGCGAGTGGACGACGCCGCCGAACTCCTCCAAATCGACGAACTGCTGGACCGTCGCCCCGCGGAGCTCTCAGGCGGGCAACAGCAGCGCGTCGCGCTCGGCCGCGCCATCGTCCGGGAACCCGACGTGTTCCTGATGGACGAACCGCTGTCGAACCTCGACGCCAAGCTGCGCGTGCAGATGCGCGCAGAACTCAACAAACTGCACGAGCAGCTCTCGACGACGACGGTGTACGTCACGCACGACCAAATCGAGGCGATGACGCTCGCCGACCAAATCGCGGTCATGAACGACGGCGAGATTCAGCAGGTCGGCGACCCGACGTACGTCTACGCCCATCCGCGAAACCGCTTCGTCGCCGACTTCCTCGGCAGTCCGTCGATGAACTTCGTCGAAGGGAAACTGACCCGCCGCGACGACAGCCTCGTCGTGGACGTCGGGCCGTTCCAACACGAGGTTCCCGAGTCCTACCGCGACGCGCTCGACGGCCGGGTCGGCGACCGAATCGTCGTTGGCGTCCGTCCGGAGAACGTCACGCTCCGGCCGGACGGCCTCCCGGCGCTCGTGGAGGTCGTGGAACCGCAGGGCGAAAAGACCGTCCTCGAACTCGACCTCGGCGACGACATCACCATCAAAGCGTCCGTCGAACCGAGCGTCCCCGTCGAACTCAACGACCGCGTTAACGTCGAGTTCGACCGTCGGTCGCTGCACTACTTCGACGCCGACACCGGCGAATCGCTGACGTACTCGCCGCCGAAAGAGCCGAAAGCGACGGAGGCGACGCACTGACCGATGGCAGTGAGCGTCACCTCGTGGGTACCGGACCGAGAGAACCTGTTGGTCGCCGCCTGCTGTTTCATGGCGGCCGTCGCGGCCTACGACTACCACGTCGGCGCGTACGGCGGGACCGTCGTCGCAACCGTCGGGGCGGGAATCGCGCTGACGTTTCTCGTCCTGCTGTCGGAGTGAGATGCCGTCCGCTCGCCCTCCTCTCGCAAACGGAAGGCAAAGCCGCGACGAAAGCGGCAATATAATCCGACGTCACCAGAGAGGTTATAGCGTCGAATGGCCAACAAAACCAACGAACGCGCCGCCCTTGACTCGATACCGAGTCGATTCGATACGAACATATGTTGCCTGACGAACGAAAACGCAGAATCGTCGAGATAGTCTCCGAAGAGAACGGCAGTACCGTCGGCGACCTCGCCGGTCGCCTCGACGTCTCGGAGGCGACCATCCGCCGCGACCTCCGGGACTTGGAGGACGAGGGTCGCATCGAGCGGTCGCACGGCGGTGCCCTCCCGGTCGAAACGGTCGGCGAGGAGCGAACGTACGGACAGAAACAGGTCCAAAAGCGGGAGGCGAAACGCACCATCGGACGACGTGCCGCCGAAACTCTCCAAGACGGGCAGGTCGTCTTCTTCGATTCGGGAACGACGACCATCGAGGTCGCAAAGCACGTCCCGAGCGACGTCTCGATTACCGCCGCGACGAACTCGCCGCTCGTGTCGATGCAACTCGCCGAGGCGGGTATCGAGGTGAAGGTCACCGGCGGAACGCTGCGGCGCTCCACGTGGTCGCTCGTCGGGCCGACCGGCGAGAGCTTTCTCGACCGAACCAACTTCGACGTGCTGTTCCTCGGGACGAACGGGATACACCCCGACGCCGGACTGACGACGCCGAACGAGGACGAAGCGCGCATCAAATCGCGGATGTGCGAGAAGGCGAGTCGCGTCGTCCTCGTCGCCGACGGGAGCAAGTTCGGTCGGCGGAGTTTCTTCCGCTTCGCGTCGTTCGAAGACGTGGACGCCATCGTCACCGACGCGGCCGTCCCGCCGGAGTACCGCGAACCGTTCGAGACGACGGGCGTCGAAATCGTCGAAGGGGTGGACGCATGATTCTGACCGTCACGCTCAACCCGGCCGTCGATTACACCGTCACCGTCGAATCGGACATCGAACCGAACGGCGTCCTCCGGTCGAGCATGGCGCAGTACGACCCCGGCGGAAAGGGAATCAACGTCTCGAAGTACCTCGCCAGACTGGAGGTCGAGACGCTCGCAACGGGCTTCGTCGGCGGGTTCCTCGGCCGGTACATCGAGGAACAACTCACCCGCGGCAAGGTCGCCAACGATTTCGTCGAGATGGACGTCTGCACCCGACTCAACACCACGATTCTCGGCGAGGACGGCGAGTACAAACTCAACCAGTCGGGACAGGGCGTCAAGGACGAAACCGTCCGCGAACTCATCGGGACGGTCCGCGAGTACGACCCCGAAATCGTCGTCATCGCCGGAAGCCTCCCGCCGAACCTCGGCCCGGCGACCATCGACCGCATCGCGGGCGCGGGGTCGTGGGAAACCGTCGTGGACGTGCAGGGCGACCTCCTGACCGGCATCGCGGGCGACTACGCGCTCTGTAAACCCAACCGGAGCGAACTGGCGAGCGCGACCGGGATGCCGGTCCACAGCATCGAGGAGTGCGCCGAGGCGTCGCAGGCGCTCCGCGAGAGGGGATTCGACCGCGTTATCACCTCGCTCGGGGACGACGGCGCGCTGCTCACCTCGGACGACGGCGTGTTCCACGCGGAACCGCTGGACGTTGACGTGGTGGATACGGTCGGCGCTGGCGACGGACTGCTCGCGGGCGTCCTCTCGACGCTCGCTCGCGGGCAGTCGGACCGAATCGCGCTCCGGGTCGGCGTCACCGTCGCGTCGCGCGTCGTGACCGTTCCCGGAACGACGGTGCCGGACATGGACGACGTTCGAGCGGACGCGACCGAAATCCCGCTCCTCGTCGAGTGATGACGGCACCGTCGCGTATTTTCCGTCTCGATACCGCTTCGTTGTTTTCCGGGTGTGGTCTAATTAGACACGGGGAGCAATCCTACGCTTATCCTGCGGTGCATATCACGAAAGAGAACAGTACAACAGGGAAAAGACAAATCTGTTAGTCTAAAATAACTTTAACACCCTCCTGTGAGTGGCGGGAAACGATGTCTGGAATCAAAAAATCACCAGAGATTCCCCAATCAGTCCCGAAACTAGAAGCCGAACTCATCCGCGACGCCTACGAAATTACGAGGCAGGGCGACAGTCGCGGGGACGACGGCATCGACACCGGGACATCTATCGACCTCTCAGATGCGGATCGACGGGATTTGCGACGACGACTTCTCGATAGCGGCGTCTCGGAAGAAACATTGGTGGAACTCGGTCTCGACACGAGCGACGACTAACTCGGTTTCTCGGGGGTTCGTTTCCTCTCCTCACGTATTTCCGACCGCAGAGCGCGTCCTCTCGCCGCGAGAGGAATGATCGATGTGCGTCGGTCGTAACCCGTTCGAAAAATACGAGCGAATCGGTCGGGTACGGTCGTTATTTGACGGAGAGGATAGCCTCGTCCGTGGCCGTCGCCCCCTTGTCGTCGGTGACTTGGAGGGAGACACGGTAACGACCACAGGTAGAGAGGGTCATCTCGGCCGTCTCGCCGCTTTCCTCGAACGACCCGTCGCCGTCGGTGTCCCACATGTATTCGACGATTTCGCCGTCGCCGTCCGACGACGGGGAGGCGTCGAGCGTCACGGTATCGCCGCGTTCGAGCGCCCCGCCGGTCGTGTCGCTCGGCGTCGTCCGAATCCGCGCGACTGGGGCCTCGTTCTGTTCGTTGTCGCCGTCGTTGCCACCATCGCCGCCGTCGCTTCCGTCGTCACCGCCATCGTTTCCGTCGCTTCCGTCGCCGCCATCGTTTCCGTCGCTTCCGTCGTCACCGCCATCGTCGCCGCCGTCTCCGCCGCTTCCGCCATCCGACGAAGTGAGCACGTCCTCCTCGACGAGTTGTTGGGTTATCTTGGTGAGCCACTGCACTCGCGTATCGAGGGCCGTGTCATCCGAGGTCGCTTCGACGAGGAACGCAACGGCGTCGGTGTCGCGCGCGGCCTTGTGCGTGAGCAGACCGGTCGGTTCGTTGGAGGACGAGGAGAACGGGTCGACCGTGAAGTCGTAGCCGTCGCGCGAGACGTAGTTGTCGTTGAGATAGTCTGCGGCCGCTCTGGCGTCGCTGAACGCCCGGTCGTCCCACGACGAGAAGATGGCCTGACCGACGCCACCGACCATATCGCCGTCGTAGATGCCGACGGATTCGTGGAGGTCGATGACGGTATCCGGTTGGAATCGCTCGACGACGCCCCAGATGGCGCGGGCGAGTTCCGTCTCCGGTTCCTCACCGGTCGGGAACTGGCGATTCAGGTCCACGCCGCCGTCCGCGATGCGGGAATCCTCCTCGACGGCCGCGGCGTTCGCCTTCGGAATCGTCACCAGCGTTCCGCGGGCGATGTCCCACTGGGCGACCTTCTCGGCCGCCGTGTAGCCTCCGTTTTCGTTTCCGTGTACGCCGCCGACGACCATCACCGTCGGGCCGGACTCGCTCGCGGACGTGACGAACACCGTCGTTTCTTGGTCGGTGCCGCTCCGAATCGTGTACGAATCGCGCGAAACGGTCGTTTCGCTTTCACCTGTCGTCGCCGTTACGCCGAGCCCGAGCAGTCCCGCACAGCCAGCCGCCGTCAGAAACGTTCGTCGTGTTGCAGTCATTGCTTCCCAGTCGAGGGTTGTATCGGGAGTTTATTGTTGTTTTGTTCGTTTTCGAAAGTAATCCGAGAAAACGAATAATTATCCCATTATATTGGGAGACAGATGATAGATGGACGGAGATGTCAACGAGTTCCCGAGAATATTCAGTTTTATTAACGACGGGGAACGCCTTCTGCCGGTTTGCAGGGACCCGAACTATTATCGTCCGTTCACACCCGGTTCCCGCATGCACGTTTCGTTCGACGACCTCGAAATGCTGGTGGAAGCGCCGGGCGCACCCGGAAACGAATACGCCGTCGCGGATCGGTTCGCCGAACTCATCGAACCACACGTCGACAGCGTGTCGTTCGACGCGATGGGGAACGTCGTCGCCACGAGCGAGGGCAGCGACTTCGAAATCATGCTCGCGGCCCACACCGACGAACTCGGGTTCCTCGTCGAGGACGTGGACGACGACGGCTTTCTCACCTTCCACATGCTCGGCGGACACTACAAGGGGAACCTGTCAGGGCAACGCGTCCGCGTCGGCCCGGACGGCGTTCTCGGCGTCGTCGGCCCGCGCTGTCGCCACTACATGAGCGACGACGAGAAGGAGTCCCTCCCGGAATCGCTCCGCATCGACGTCGGAGCCACCTCGCCCGAGGAGGTCGCGGATATGAACGTCGAACCGGGCGATTACGCGGTGTGGGACTACGGCGTCTCCCGACTCGGAAACGACCGAATCACCGGACGAGCGTTGGACGACCGCATCGCGCTGGCCATCCTGCTCGCAATCGCCCGCGAAGAGGACGTGGACGCGACGGTTCACTACGTCGCAACGGTACAGGAGGAAGTCGGCCTTCGCGGTGCGCGGACGGCGGGCTACAGCCTCGACCCCGACGTCGGCATCGCGCTCGAAATCTTCCCGGTGGACGACTACCCCGCCGGGCGGAAAGAAGGCGTGAACGCGACGCTGGACGGGGGTCCGGTGGTCGAGTTCGGGGACGGCACCTCCGAGTACTTCTTCGGCGGGGTCATCGTTGACCGCCAGACGAGAACGTGGCTCCGGGACGCGGCGAACGCGACCGACGTGGACCTCCAACACGACGTGATGCTGACCGGTTCGACCGACGCGACCGAACTCCAACAGGTCCGCGGCGGCCGCCACGCGGGTGCCATCGCGGTTCCCTGTCGCTACTCGCACTCGCCGGTCGAGACGCTCTCGATGCGGGACGCCGACGCGACGGCCGAGGTGTTGTTGGCCGCGCTGGAACGGGAGTTCCCGAGTCGGGACGACATCCGACGGCCGCGGTGAGTCGTCCGCGGTACCACCGCCGATTGCCGTCGTCCCGTAACGTTCACAACGCTCCCCTCCGACGGGCCGGTATGCGACGAGTCCGGGGACCGCGGCGCGGGTGGGCGAAGATAACGCTCGGCGTCTCGCTCCTCTTCGCGGTCGGCGTCTTCGTTTTCCTCTCGATGCAGGGGTCGCCGGTTCGCGGCGCGGCGGGCGGCCTCCTCATCATCGTGGCCGGACTCTGGGAGTGGCGTCGGAAACGCTCGGACCAGATTCGCGCCGAGCGCTTCGAAGCCGAGGCGGAAGAAAGTCAGCGAAAACGGCAAGGATGAGAAAAACGGTTCGCGCGGTATCGACCTCACTCCGTCGGCTTCTCCACCGCGGCCGAGAGCGACAAGAACTGATCGAGCAGCGGGTCGCTTCGATAGCGGATGACGTTGCTCCGGGAATCGTACTCGATGACTCCGACGTCCTCCAGCATCGGAAGCGTCGTATGGTGGAGTTGCACCAGCGCCCGCTCTCGGTCCTCGTACTCGGTGTCCGCCGCGACGAGGTGGTCGGCGAGTTCGTCCCTCGTGAACACGTCGGACGACGAGGCGTCGAGGTGGTATAAAACGCTTCGGCGGCACCCATTCGATAACACACCACACACCGAATCTACCGAAAGCTTCGAGCAGATGGGTTCGTCTATCATGTCTACAGGTCACTGACTCAAACGAGTCAGGAATATAATCGCGTCCGAAGCCAATGAAAATAGAGCTTTACTGGTCAGGCACTGTCGTTTCATCGACGTTCGTGAACAGTTGCTCGAACACCGTATCGTACGCTTTGCGGAGATGCTCGTGGAACGCCTGCTTGGAGATACCCATCCTCTCTGCCAGCACCACGCCCGAGCACTTGCGCGGTTGCTCGAAATAGCCGCTGAAGTAGGACATCTGCAACGCGGTCAACTGTCGCTCCGTCAACTTCTCTTCTATCAGGTGATAATCGAAACTCGACGTGATGACGCGACAGGTGGAGACGAGTTCGAGGTCCGGGTAGACGTCTCGAACGACCGCTTGGACGCGTTCCGTATCGACCGAAGGAGGAAAATCCGCTACGATACGGATTTCCCGCTCGTCGTACGTCGCTGATTTCGTTTTTCCGTCGAATTCACCGAATATCGATAACAACGACTGAAACGAACTGTGGGACTCTACCCGGTGAGTTCCGTTGACGGTGCTCAACAACCGCGCGTCGAGTGTCGCCGGAAACTCCATCACCGTTTCGAGCAACGCTTCCGCGGATATTCCCGTCGCGGTCCAGTACTGGAGATGTTCGCCCTCCGAGAGGTGTACGACCGAATCGATTTCGATGAACAGCGAACCGTTCGCCAACTCACGGAACGGTTCGGCGAGGTCGGTGGAACGAAACACCGTTCGAATCCGGGGGTGGCCGTCCGTAGGGCGGTCGTTCTCCGCAAAACAGTCCGAGCGGCCGCACGGCGGCCACCAGACTCGGTGCGTATCCGCGACGGTTCTCGTTTGGAGGAGGCCGTCGGCCGCTAACGTCCGTAGTCGTTCGAGTATCTGCTCTTCGACATGTCCCAGCGCGGACGCTATCTCGCTCGTCGTCAGTGGTGCGTGAGGGTCGTCCGCACGAGAAAAAACATCGAGAAGGTCCCGACGAGAAACCTTCGTCATATAACTTGCAACGTATCGTCCATCATTCCAGATATTCGATGAGAACGCATTCGACCCGCACGGTACAGGTTTTCCCAGAACTTCCAATCAACGTCCGAAATTGATGAAATATATCTATCTGAACCCATATAAAATAGTTCCATTTTCAATATGTTGGGTGTTAGAACAGGACCGTATTAATACCCAACGGAGTCGGAGTTTCGCATCGATCATCCGGTCGCCACGGACCCGAAACCGGACGACGGGTCAGTCCGCCGACGACTCCGCCGCGACGGCCTCGTCGCGGTCCGTCTCGTCAGTCTCGGCGTACGGGTCGAAGCCCTCCGCGCTCTCGTAGAGGTGGCAGGCGACTTCCCGGTCGTCCTCGACGTCGGACTTCGCTTCGAGCGGCGGTTGCACCGAATCGCACACGCCGCCGATGTACTTCTCACATCGGTTCTTGAAGCGACAGCCCGACGGGACGTTGACGGCATCGCCGACTTCGCCCTGCAACTCGACGCGCTCCCGGCCCGCCGTCGGGTCGGGAACCGGCACGGCGTCGATGAGCGCCCGCGTGTAGGGGTGTTTCGGGTTCGTGATTATCTCCTCCGTCGGTCCCTGCTCGACGATTTTACCCATGTACATGATGGCGAGGCGGTCGCACATGTGGCGCAGGAGCGAGAGGTCGTGGCTGATGTACACGACGGACAGCCCGAATTCGTCGGTCATCCGCTCCAAGAGCGAGAGCACGCCGGCGCGAAGGCTCACGTCGAGCATCGACACCGGTTCGTCGGCGACGATGAAGTCCGGGTCGATAACCAGCGCGCGGGCGATGGCGAGGCGTTGGCGCTGTCCGCCGGACAGTTCGTGCGGGTAGCGGTCGAAGAACGATTCGGCGGGTTCGAGTTCCGCGAATTCGAGCGCCCGCCGGACCCGCGCCCGCTGGTTCGGAACGTCGTGGATGCGGAGCGGTTCGACCACCGTGTCGTACACCGTCATCCGCGGGTTCAGGCTCTCGAACGGGTCCTGAAATATCATCTGGGCGTTCTGACGGAAGTTCGTGAGGGCCGAGCCGCTCTTGTCCGCGATGTCCTCGCCGTCGTAGTAGATGCTCCCGCCGGTCGGTTCGTACAGCTTCGTCAGGCACATCCCGGTCGTGGTCTTCCCACATCCGGACTCGCCCGCGATGCCGAACGTCTCGCCCTCGTGCAGTTCGAAGTCGATGCCGTCGATGGCGTGCACCGCGTCCTCCTCTTCGCCGCGGATGGTGTTCATCAGACTGGAAACGAGGCCGCTGCCGACCGGGAACTCCTTTTCCAACCCCTCCACGCGAACGAGCGTGTCGTCGTCAGTCATCGGTCACCTCCATCGACGCGTCGTTCTGCCACGTCCGCGCCTTGCTGGCGACCGAGCGAAGTTCCGCGTCGATCCGGTCGGTGTGGTGGCAGAACGAGCGCAACTCGCCGTGTTCGACGGCGGGCGGGGACTCCTCCCGGCAGACTTCCGTCGCCAGCGGACAGCGTTCCGCGAACCGACACCCGCTCGGCGGGTTGCTCAAATCCGGCGGGTGGCCGCCGATGCTCACGAGGTCCTGTTCGGACCGGCGGATGTCGGGGAACGCGCTCTTCAGCCCGAGCGTGTAGGGGTGGTACGGTTCGCCGAAGATGAACTCCGACGGGCCTTCCTCGGCGAGTTCGCCAGCGTACATGACGACCACGCGGTCGCAGGTCTCCGCGACGACGGCCACGTCGTGCGTGATGACCATCATGGCGGTGTCGCTCTCCTGTTGAATACCGTTGATGCGCTTGAGAATCTGGTCCTGCATGATGACGTCCAGCGCCGTCGTCGGTTCGTCCGCGAGGATGAGCGACGGTTCGAGGACGAGCGACATGGCGATCATGGCCCGCTGTCGCATCCCGCCGGAGAACTGGTGGGGATAGTCCGTCTGGCGGTCGCGGTCGAGTCCAACGAGGTCGAAGGACTCGTCGATGACGTCTTGGGCCTCCGACCGTCCCATCTTCGGGTAGTGGGCGTCGATGGCCTCCAGAATCTGCTCGCGGATGGTGTACACCGGGTCGAGCGCGTTCATCGCGGACTGGGCGATGAGCGAAATCTCGTCCCAGCGAAGCGCTCGGCGGCGCTTCTCGGGCATGTCGGTCAGGTCCTCGCCCTTGAACAGTATCTTCCCGCCGTTGATGTAACCGTTCTTCGGCAGGATGCCGATGAGCGCCTTGGCGAGCGTCGATTTTCCACAGCCGGATTCGCCGACGATGCCGACGGTTTCCCCGGCCTCTATCTGGAAGCTCACGCCGTCAACCGCTTTGACGGGGCCGTCCTCGCTGTCGTAGTAGACTTCGAGGTCTTCGACTTCGAGCAGGGCCATTCAGCGAGCCTCCGTTTCGTCCGAGTACATGAATCCTATGTGCGTGAATCGTGCGAGCGTGAATCGTTTGAATACGTTCATCCTTCGACCTGTAGTTCGGGGTTGACGATCTCTTCGTAGCCGCGGCCGATGAGGAAGCCGCTGATGACCACGAGGGCGATACAGACTCCGGGCGGCACGAACCACCACCACGTTCCTTCCGTCATGGCGCTGTAGACGCGGGCGCTCTGGAGCATCATGCCCCACGAGACGCTGTTCGGGTCGCCGAGGCCCAAGAAGGACACCCCGGCTTCCGTCAGAATCGCCCACGCGATGGCGAACGCGCCGTAGAGAAACGCCATCGGGAGGACGTTCGGCGCGATGTGCCGCGAGATGATGCGCCAGTTGCTCGCCCCGGAAATCTTCGCCGCCTTGACGAACGAGCGTTCGCGGAGCGAGAGGACGAGCGCGCGGATGACGCGGGCGGACGTGCGCCACTGCAGGAGCACGAACGCGAGGATGATGTTCTCCAGTCCCGGCCCGAGCACCGTCACGAGGACGATGACCGTCGGCAGGAGCGGGAGTCCGTACACGAAGTCCACGAGTCGCATGAGCACGTCGTCCACGTAGCCGCCGTAGTAGCCGCTGACGAGGCCGACGAGCGTTCCGAGGCCGACGGTCATCACGGCGGCCACGAGGCCGACCATGATGGCGGGACGCGCCCCGTACACCAGTTGGCTGAAGATGTCGTAGCCCTGCGCCGTCGTTCCGAGGATGTAGCCGCCCTCGCCGCCGAGGAAGGACGGTTTGATCCACTTGGCGAAGAGCGCGTTCACCATCAGGCGTTCCTTCGGTCCGTACGGCGCGATGAACGGCGCGAAGACGGCGACGACGCCGAAGAACGCGAGGATGGCCATCGCGGCGACGACCAGCGGGTCCTCGGTGAGCATCGAGAACTGTTCGGTTATCGTCTCCTTCCAGAGGCGGAGGTTGCGCTGCCACGCGCTGAACTGCTCCTCGCTCTCCTCGTCGATGTCCGCGAATATCGAACCGTCGTGCTCCTGATTCATCGTTTCAGTCATAGGTCACCCGTGGGTCGAGGACGCCGTACAGCAGGTCGGCGACGAAGTTCATCACGATGACCGACAGTGCGAGGACGAGGAACGTCCCCTGGGCCACCGGGTAGTCGCGTCGAAGCACGGCGCGAATCATCTCGCGGCCGATGCCCGGCCAACCGAACACCGTCTCGATGAGGACGCTGCCGCCCACCGCGTAGCCGATGGCGATGGCGGCGGCGGTCAGCACGGGAAGCAGGGCGTTGCGGGCCGCGTGGTTGAACATTATCTTGCGCTCCGTCAGTCCCTTCGCGCGGCAGAGGTCGATGAAGTCCTCCGAGAGGGTTTCCAGCATGCTGTTGCGCATGATGAGCAGCGGATAGCCCATGTAGTAGAACGCGAGGACGATGACCGGCGCGACCATGTGTTTGAGGAAATCGAGCGAGAACACCATCGCCCAGAAGTTCTTCGGGCCGGAGCCGAGGCTCGTCATCCCGCTCATCGGGATGATGCCGAGTTTCGCGCCGAAGATCCAGAGGACGAGGATGCCCATCCAGAAGCTGGGGACGCTCCGTCCGACGAGCGCGGTCACGACCGTCGCCTTCTCGAACCGCGTTCCACGGTACCAGCCGGTGAGGACGCCGAGCGAGATGCCGATGATGTACGCCACGACGAACGCGGTCAGCATCAGGACGAGCGTGTTCGGGAGGTACGTGACGAGCATGTTGATGACGCGCTCGTTGGTCTTGAACGAGCGCCCGAGGTCGAGCGTCAGGAGGTTCTGTATGTATCGCACGTACTGCACCCACAGCGGGTCGTTCAACCCGTAGCTCGCGATGAGCCGCTGTCGAACCGCGGGCGTCATTCCGGGCGAAATGATGTACGACGTCGGGTCGCCCGGCATGAGGCGAAACAGCATGAACAGCGCGGTTGCAACTGCCCACAGCGTGATTCCCAACTGCACGGTGCGCCTGACGAAGAAGTCTAATTTACCCATTTATTAGTATCGAAATTTTTGTTGGTCGGTCGGCTCTACTTAGGGAAGTGCGCCATTCCGTCGCCGTCGATGACGTATCCGGCATCTTTGAGGGACTGCTTCCCGGCTTTCACGCCGTCGTCCGGCTGGTACTTCTTCACGTCCGGGTTGCTGAACTTGCCGAACGATTCGCCGACGAGGTTCCACCCCTCGGTGGCGAAGCCGTAGAGAATCTGCTCGTTGATGGCCTTCTTGGGAATCGCGTTGACGGCGGCCTGTCGGACGGCCTTGTCGTCAAGTCCCTTCTGACGCGTGTTCTGGCTGAAGTGCCACCAGCCGTCGCCGGGCGCGGACTTCACGCCGATGTTCGAGGCGTCCTGGTTGTCGTTGAGCTGTTTGCCGATGCGAGTGTACGGCAGGTAGTTCAGCGTCCCCTTCTTCAGCAGGGACCACACGGTCGAACTCTCCGGAATGATGCGCCAGATGCGGCGGTTGAACTTGACCGGTCGCCAGTGGTCTTCGTACTTCTTCAGGCTCAGTTCGCTGCCCTTGTCCCAGTAATCGAACTGGAGCGGACCGCTTCCGACGGGCTCTTTGATGTTCGCTTTGGCCGGGTTGCTCCGGCTCTCCCACTTGTGCTTCGGCACGATGGGTATCTGGTTGGAGAACAGTTTGTGGACCGGACCGACGGGGTCCGTGAAGTTCACCGTCACCCACTGACCGTCCACCGACACCGAGTCGTACATTTCCCACTGCGTGGAGTAGAGCGGAATCTCGTTTTTCTTGATATATTCGAGCGTGAACTTCACGTCCTCCGGCGTCAGGTCCTCGCCGTCGTGCCACTTGTGGCCCTCCCGAATCTTGTACTTCACCGTCTTGTTGTCCGGGCGTTCCCACTCGGTCGCCAGACTCAGTTTCGGGTCGGCTTCGAGTTTCGAGTTGATGCGCACGAGCTTGTCGTACAGCATCTCGAACTGGTGGATGAGTTTCGTCTCGTTGTTGTAACCGAGAACGCTGAGCGTGCCGAGGGTCTCGGCCCACGAGCCGCGAAGCTCCTTTTTGCTGTTGTTCACTTCGATATTGGTCATCGGTTCGAAGTGGAAGTAGCCCGCGATGTGGTCGGTCCACCCGCTGACCTGATTTTTGTTGTACGCCACGATGTTGGGCATCTGAACGATGGGGTGCATCGGGACGTCCTCGTTGATGGTCTTCTGAATGTCGAACAGCGTGTCGATGCGCTTTTGTTCGTCTTTCATCTGCAGCTGTTCCATCAGCTTCGGGTCGAGGTCCTTGTTGGTGTAGCCGGTGAAGTTGCCCTGGCCCTTCCCCGTGTTCGAGGAGTGGAACTGCTCGGGCATTCGACGACCGGGGTCGATGCCGAGGCCACGTGACCACGTTGCGAAGGAGAAGTTGAACTCCTCGGTGATTTTCGTGTAGAGGGTGCCCCACTCGAACACCTGCACCTTGGTGTCGAGTCCGACTTTCTTGAGCTGGTCGCCCACGAGGTTGATGGCGTCGTGGCGCGCGGGGTTGTAGTTCGCGGGGTTGTTGAGGTAGGTGTACTGGGGTAGCTTGTCGCCGCCGCTTCCGCCACCGCCGCCGTTGTCGTCATTGGAACCGCTGCAACCGGCGAGTGCGGCCATTCCACCGACGCCGGTTGCGGTGGTCATCTTTAAAAAGTCACGCCGTTTGACATCCATGTTACCACTTGGCATTTGTCATTAATTACCAGGCGTGCCTACTATATAAACAAAACTGACAATATATTACAAATCAGAAGAGGGAAATGGAACATATTTCTGAATACGTTATCGAATGCGGAAATTTACACTAACATATCCTCAGATTTGAAAAACGCATCGAAAACCGAATCGACGGCGCGGTGACGGCGTACGGAATCATCGACCGGTGTTTGGAGCAGACGCCGGTCACCGTTTCGCGGACGTCGCCGATACCCGTTATCGAACGGAGTGCACCGAGAGGAACCGTCACCGCTCCGCCCGCGAACCGCTTTCCGCGCTCGCTCCCGTCCACCGTGTAGCCGAGTCGAACCGGGAAGGTTAGTTCCTGCGTCGTCGCCTCGTCCTCGAACTCGCTGGGCGTCGTCGCCGCGATGTCCTTCGCGTACAGGACGCTCGGCGGCATCGAACTCGCGCGCTTCGTTCGCGTGGCCTCGTTCTCGATTCGCGGCGTCTCGACCGATTCGACGTAGACGTCCGCCCCGTCGAGAAGCGACGCCCGCGAAGCGGACCCGGCGGCGACGTCCAGATGGCGGGCGTGAATCCGCGGCGGCCGTTCGTAACCGACGCTCGGAACCACGGACCCCATCGGGACCGTCTCTTCCTCGATGGCGGACACCGTATCGTGGAGGGAGTTTCGGACGATGCCGTCGGACACCAACGTCACCGGCGTCGTCGGTTTTCCCTCCGCGTCGTATCCCAACGCCGCCCACGACCCGGCGTGAACGCAATCCTCGACGTCGAGTCCCGGCGGGCCGAATCGGTCACCGACGGAGAAGGGACTCGACCCGAGATACGCCGCGTCCATCTCCAGATAGTGCGCGACGTGGTGGAATAACGCCGCCGCCGCCCGCGGGCCGAACACGACGTCCGCGTCGCCGTCGCCTCCGATACTCGTCGTCTCAGCGTCGTCGAGCGGGGGATACTCCTTCCGCTCCCGAACCGACGCCGCCAGTTCGTCGAAGTGGCCGGGAAGCGCGTCGAAGAACGCGGGTCCGGTGGTCGTTCCGAAGTGACGCTGGACCTTCTCCGCGTTCGCGGGCGCGACGACCGTTTCGACTGACGCCCGTTCGAGCGACGTTCGGACCGTCGTCCCGGTCGTCGTCAACAGGACCGACGACAATCGCTCGTCGCGGTACGAGACGGCCGCGCGGTCCAGCGCGAGGCCGTCCGTAGACTCCGCGAACGCCGATCTGACGGCCGCGAGTTTTTCGGTCGCCGCGGAGTCGGACAGCGATCCGCCGACCGTCCATCCCGGGTGAACCGCCTGATGGACCGTCCCCGGGTCGTATTTGGCGGGAATTCGCTGGTCCAAGACGCGGGCCGACCGAATCGACCGCTCCATCAGGTCTTCCAGATGGGATTCCGAAAACGACGTCGTGAACCGATAGTCAGCGCTTCCCTCCACGAACACGCGCCACCAGATGCCCTCGTTCGAGAGGTCATCGGCGGAGCGAACCTCGGCCGGAGTCGCCGACCCAGTAGTCTGCGTTCTGTCGAGATATCCCACTTCCGCGACGGCCACTTCGTCGTCGGAATCGAACCGCGAGAGAATCCACTCCGCGACGTCGAGTTCGTCCCCCACATCGGGTCCGTCCTCCGTCTCGTCCATACCACCTCCTTCGCGGGGGACTCCTAAAATCCGACCCACGAGTGCACGGATTTCTTCGAACCAAACGTACATCACACCCGGAACCAATCGTAAACCCTACCACGTAAAATGACAACACTACCCACGACAATCGTTGGCGATGCGTACACGAGCACGCGGCACTGGGACCTCCTCTGTAACCTCGTCGACCTCGACAATCGGATGGCCGGACAGGACGGAGAGGCGGAAGGGGCGGAACTCGTACAGGAAGCGTTCGAAGCGAACGGCCTCCGCGATGCGACCATCTCCGAGTTCGAGATTCCCGGTTGGTGGCGCGAGTCGAGCGCACTGACCGTCGAACACGACCGGACGCACGAGTTCGACGCGCAACACGAAACCGTCGCCCTACCCGGAACGCCGAGCGGCGACGTGGAGGCGGAACTGGTCGACGTCGGCTACGGACTCCCGGAGGACTTCGAGGCGGCCGACGTCGAGGGCAAACTCGTCATGGCGTCGAGCATGACCCCGGACGACTACGGCCGCTGGATTCACCGCGCGGAGAAGTACGGTGCCGCGGCGCGGGGCGGCGCGGTCGGCTTCCTCTTTCGCAACCACTTGGAGGGGAACCTCCCGCCGACGGGAAGCATCGGGAAGGAAGACGGCCCCGGCGACATCCCCGCCGTCGGCGTCTCGAAGGAAGTCGGCGACAGACTCGTCCGATACTGCGGCAGCGGCGAGACGACCGCGCGACTCGCGGTGAACTGCCGGAACGAACCGACGAACTCGCGCAACATCGAGGCCGTCGTCGGTCCTGACACCGACGAGGAAGTGCTCGTCACCGCGCACGTCGATGCCCACGACGTCGGCGAAGGCGCGAACGACAACGGCGTCGGGACGGTGCTCGTCGCCGAAATCGGCCGCCTGCTGGTCGAGATGGAAGACGCCCTCGAAACGCGGGTCCGCTGTCTCGTCTTCGGTGCCGAGGAGGTCGGCCTGTTCGGCGCGTACCACTGGGCCGAGACGCACGACATGGACGCGGTGAAGTGCATTTTCAACATGGACGGCGCGGGATACTCGCGCACCGCCGACGTGTACACGCACGGATTCGACCCGATGGGCGAGGCGTTCGCGGAGGTGCGCGACGAACTCGACGTCCCGGTCGAAATCCACGACGGCATCCGCCCGCACAGCGACCACTGGCCGTTCGTCCAGAAGGGCGTCGCGGGCATGCAGGGCCGGTCGATAGCGGGCGAAAGCGGGCGCGGCTGGGGGCACACCCACGGGGATACGCTCGACAAACTAGACGTCCGCGACCTCCGTGACCTCTCCGTCGTCTTCACGGCGGCCGTGCTCAAACTCGCGGAGGAAGACCGGGACATCCCGCACAAGTCGGTCGCGGACGTCCGCGACGCGACGGTCGAACAGGGATTCGAAGCCGGGATGCGAAACTCCGGCAGTTGGCCGTTCGACGACGCTGCAACGGCGGACGCGGAACCAGCGGCGGAGGCGGACCGATGACGGTTCGACTCGACTACGAACCGTACGACCTCGGCGGGATGACGTGGGAGGACGCCGAGGAGGCGATTCCCGACGCCGATTTCGTCGTCCTCCCGACCGGAAGCGTCGAACAACACTCCCTCCACCTCCCGGTGACGGTGGACACGCTCCGTGCCGAATCCCTCTCGCGGGAACTCGTCGAGGCGGCACCGGACCGCGACCTGTCGATGGTTCGACTGCCGACCCTGCCCTACGGCTACTCCGAACACCACATGAACTACGCCGGGACCGTCACGCTGTCGAGCGACACCTACCAGCGCGTCATCGAGGACATCGGCGAATCCATCGCGGAACACGGGGGCGAACGACTCGCCATCGTCAACTGCCACGGCGGGAACAACGCGCCGCTCACGCTCGCCGCGGACAGGATTCAGCGCGACCACGGCGTCAAAACGTCGCTCGTCCACTGGACGAATTTCGCACGGGACCGGTTGGAAGAGCGGTTCGGCGACGAGTGGGGCCACGCGGGCGACCACGAGACGAGCGTCATCGAACTGTTCTATCCCGACCTCGTGAAGACCGAGAAGAAGGAGCCACAGGTTCGAAAGGCACGGTTCGAGGCGCGCAAGTACACCTACTTCGACGACATCACGGAACAGGGCGGACGCGGCGACCCGACCCAATCGGACCCCGAGTTTCTCGAAGAGGTCGTCGCCGAGACGACCGACATCATCCTCTCGGCGCTGAAATCGGACATCGAACAGGAGTAGTGCGGACCGCTACGGGTCCAGTTGGTCGCCCAATCCCCACTCCTCGGCCCGCCGCTCGGCCTCTCGTTTCGCCTGCTTCCGAATGGCCGCGATTTTCTCCTCGTCTTCGAGAAACGCTTCCACGGCGCTGGTCGGGGTCGTTTCCGTGTCGGACGTCGGTCGTTCCGGCGCACGCGCCCGCGTTCTCGCGGCCAGTTGCGGGTCGCCCGCCAGCCGTTCGGCGGGCATTCCCGGCGGAATCGTCCGGTCGTCCGCTCCATGGGTCGTCTCGCGTTCGTCCACGGGTTGTCGATAGAGTTCGACGCTGTACGGTCCGGGAACGGCGAGGTCGGCGACGGCCGCCGGTCCGCCGCGGCCCGTCCCGGTGTGATGGGCCTGCACGGGGATGCCGTCCTCGAAGGTCAGCACGCCGTACCCGTCCGCGTCGAGGAGGAGCGAGTCTTGGGGTTTGAAGACGGCGTGACCGGTGAGGTCGCGTTCCAGCGCGGTGGCGAGCGCTGTCGACGGGTCGCTGACGACGCGGGAACGGACCAGTTCGCCGTGTGGGCTCGTCATGGTGTGTCGGGGATGACCGCACTGCGGAAGCGTTTAGCGACGCGTTCTGACTCGCCGGTCCGAACGTCGAGGGTCGCGGCGGCGTCGCGGTAGGCGCTCGCGGCCGCGCTCTCGGGCGCGTGCGCGAGGAGCGGTTTTCCCGCCCGACGGGCCGCCCGCGCCGCGTGGTCGTCGGGGACCGCCGCGAGCGTCGGCCCGTCGAAATACCGCTCGCTCTTGTCCGCTATCGGACGCACGTCCTCGTCGTCGTGAACCTTGTTGAACAGCACCCCCGCGGTTCCGGTGCCGTACGAGCGAGCGTACTCTTGGACCTTCAGCCCGTCGCTCAGGGAGGGAATCGTGGGTTGGAGGACGACGACGATTCGGTCGGCGAGGACGATGGGGAGAATCGCGCTCTTGCTTCCGAGCGCGGCGGGCGAGTCGAGCAAGAGCACGTCCGTCTCCGCGGCCAGCGTCGCCACGACGTCCTGTAACCGGTCCGGGTCGGCACGCTCGAACGCGGCAAGGCTCGTTCCACAGGGGACGACGCGCATCCCGAACCGTTCGTAGACGGCCTCTTCGACCGACGCGTCGCTGTCCCCGATGAGCAAGTCGTGGAGCGTCGTCTCCGCGTCGGTCAGTCCCGTGTGAAACAGGAGGTTCGCCATGCCAGTGTCGGCATCGACGACCGTCACGTCGTACTCCTCGGCCAGCGCCATCCCGAGGGAGAGCGTGCTCGTGGTCTTGCCGGTGCCACCTTTCCCGCTCGCGACCGCAAACGCCTCGACCATCGTTTTAGACTCCGGTCGTCATCAGTTAAAAATACAGGTATTTCCACGACGGATAGAGGAACGGCGAGAGAAAGACACTGATGAAAGCGGGGGACGCGCCGATTCAACGGAGAAACCGACGCACGAAACCGTCAGAGGAGACCAAACAAAAGGTGCGACCGGTCAGGTGTGGCGAAGTATCCCGACCGGTAGGCAGTGACAGGATGCGTGCCGACACGGCCGCCGATACGAACGGTGTGTCGCAGTTTGACGTACTCCGGTACTGGTTGAGTGGCGGTGACCAGCGGAGAGTGGCGTGCGTTTGTACCGGCGATTCGTGCACTTCTCACGCATCCAAGGGGTGATACAGACCACATTGTCTAAAAATTTTCCATTCATTTGGCCGTATGTTAACCTCTTTCTTTTTCAAACGAACTTCGACACTGTTTTCAAACAAACATGGAATAGCATACCATATGCGTCCCTCCGAGGCCGACCTCACCGCACCTCCCCTCGCACAGGTGTTCACCTATCCGGCGCGAATGAAGTTTCTCGCGGTACTCGCGGACGACCCGAACGAGAGTTTCAGCGCGACGGAGTTGGTAGACCACGCCGGAACCGCCCCGAGCACGTGGACGGCCCACCGGGACGACCTCCTCGAACTCGAACTGGTGAAAACGGTAGAGACTGGGGGTTCACACCCCGAATATACGCTCGCCACGACGACGCACGCCCGACTGCTTCAGCGACTGTCCGACGAACTCGACGACGTAATCCACGAACTCAAAGATCCCATTTCGGACGCTATCGATGGATTCTCCCAATGAGAATCCGCAAAACAAATTAATGCATTTTTATTATAATAATTGTAATTAATATTTGTTATGTATTATTAAAAAAATTATAATTAATATCGAAAGCACGGTTTGCACGTGATGTCGCAAAAAGACGCGGTACGTGGAAAACTGGCAGATCACCCCCGATTGCTCGGCGTCCTGTTCACCCTCAGCTTGCTGGTGCTGCAGTTCGGAACGGTGCTCGCCGGGAGCGGAGGAAACAGCGGGCCGTGACTATTCGATTTCGGATAGACACAGCTCGTCACTCCACCGCAGTTCCCCGTTGGCTTCGATCGGTATGAGTTGGTCGGAGAACTCGGCGTGGAGTTCCTCCCCGGACAACGTGAGCGTCGTCGTCGGCGCGGAGGTGAGATATCGTTGCTGGGACCAACTGGGGTGGAAATTGTTGTGCGAGCCGAACCCGAACAGGTCGGTCGGATACAGGCTAATTTCGACCTCGAATCGGTCTCCCCCGACGCGTTCGATTTTCAAGTGTTGCGGATTTCCTCGCTCGCTCTGGACGAGCGACAAGCCGCCGTCGCCCAAGACGGTGTACTGATAGCCGTGCGCCGAGTGTCGCTGTGCTATCGACAGCGCCGCTCGGAGCGGGAACCCGCAGTTCAGGAGACGGGCAAGCGTGCGCCCGAGTTCCGTCGCCATCGGATTCCCGACCGGCGAGAGCGTCACGACACCGCCGCGGCTTCCCTTCGTGACGAGTTCGCGTCCCTGTTCGTAGGACTGGCAGGCGTTCAGGAGGAACGCGGAGACGCCGACCTCGGAAATCGATTTCACGTCGAGCGACCCGTCGGCACACAGGATTCCGTTCTCATCGACGTGGCCGATGTAGTGGATGAAGTCCGCCGGTTTCGCTAACAGGTCGGTTAGCTCGTCGCGCGACAGGTCGTAGTGGGCGGTCACGTCGAAATCGAGCAGGTCGCGCAAGCCGTACAGTTCTCGAACGACGTCTTCCTCCCGCATGTGCTCGTCGTTGCAGACGACGTGAATGTCGATAGTTTCGTTCGACGGGCGACGGTCGATACGCTGTCGAAGCGCGCTCACGTCGAGTTTGTTGACCGTGAGCGGATACCCCGGACCGGCCCACGCCTGCCCGATCACGTTCGGCATCGGGTCCACCTGAAACACGTCCCGACCGTCTACGGTGTCCCATCCGCTCGCTCCGCGAACCAAGACCTCCGACGAGGGCGCACGGAAGAACTCCGACTGTGCGTCGGACATCGGTTTGACCGTCTTCGAGGTCGGTTTGTCGGGAATGCGAACGAGCGCGAGGTCACGAGCGATGTGCGGCATGTACTCGGCGTTTTGGACCGTCGGCGTTAGGTCAACGCCCAACCGCCAATTCGGGATGTGCGGTTCGAGCGTTTCGAACGGAACGGACAGGTAAACCGCGAGACGCTCCGGGAGCGGCGTTTCGTACAGGTCGGCGAAATCGAGGTCCACCAGCGGTTCGACCCGCTCGCGCTCGTGCAGTTCGACCTTGTAGTACCCCTCCGTCCGCGTGAGACAGTCGAGAAAGAACGTCTGTCTGAGGACGCGGTTGACCGTTTCGACGTACCCGCCGGGTCCGTCGAGCGACCGCTCGAACGACCCCGCGACGAGACGCGGGTCGTGCCCCGGAACGACCGTCGCACCGAGATAGTACGCGAGCGAGACGACGGGGAAGACGTGTTCGCGGTCGGGTGGAACGACCAGTTCGACGTCCGTCGCCGCTGGTCCGAGTCCGTTCGGCACGGAAAACGTCTCACCTCGTTCGACGAGCGGTGGATGGCCGCGGAGCGTCGGAAACGACCGTTCCGGCGAGAGCGTCTTCAGCGCCGACCCGAACAGCGAGACGGCGCGCATCACGTCACGAACGTCGTCCGTGACGGTTATCGTCCCCGCCGGGCGGTCGTGAAAGGAGCGCGCGCCGACGCGAACCGCCGTCGTCGCGTCGAACGAAAAGCGGACGGTATCGTCGCCGTGCTCGATGGTCATTCGTCCGTCCACGAGGAAGTAGAGCTTCATCGGTGCCGTACTCACCTCGACGAGATACGCGTCCGAACCGAGGGTTCGGTCCCGTTCGTCCGACGTCTCGACCATCATCGTCCCGTCCTGTTGACGAACCGTGATGGGCACGGCTTTCGGGACTTCGAGCATCGGCGTCACGATTTCGACGGCGGCATCGACCGGAAAGTAAAACGGCGACGTATCGACCGGCGTCGGGTCGACGGACGCGGACGTAAACAGCGCGAACCGAACGTTCTCGATGGGGTCGTAGATGTCGAGTCCGTCGTGTTCCGCGTGCCGCCGAAACTCCATGGTAACAGTAGTATGGTCGGCTATGATAATTCTACCCAGTGGGTAGTCTCACCGAGTTCCGGGACGTGCCACCGTTGTTCGGCCCATCCCGGTCGCTTCCGAAGTTCGATACGGGCGTCGAACAGCGGCGATAGTTCCTCCACCAACGGGTCATCATCCGGGACGCGAAGGTGATAGTGTGCCATTCCGTGAACGCCGCGAACGAGGGCGGTAAGCCCCCGGAGGAACTGTCCGACCGAAACGAGGTCGTCGTTCACCTCCAACAGCTCGACCGAATCGACACCGAGGCGCAACTCGGCGGGTTCGAAGCCGCCGTTTCGCTCCTCGTGGACGCCGATGGCGGAGACGATCTCCGAGCGAAACGTCTGGCGGTCGATCATCGGACGGTGGACGTTCGAACAGGTCGCCGTCGTCCCGCGGTCGTTCGGCCGTCGGTCGATGATCTGCGTCCCCGGACCGTCGGGCGAACCCGGGAGATACGACTCGGCGGCGGGCGTCGCCGGATTGAGGAGTCCGAGGATGCGCGTTCGTCTCCCCTGTCCGAAGAGCGTCCGGCTAAACTCGGCGCTGGTGGTTTCGGGAACCTCGCCCGTGACGAGCAGGTTACTGCCACTGACTTTCAACCCGGAAAGCCACTCCCTGAACGTCACGTCCCGGACGGCGGAACCCTCGCCCGACTCGTTTCGAAACTTGAGGCGAGAAACCATTGGTAAGGAGAAAGTCAGATGTTGAAATAAAGTTTCTGGAGCTCGGTCAACTCTGCCGGGAAACAAATATGGGTTCCGATACGTTCGGCGAACCGTATAAGTCGCTCGCGGGCGTTCATTCGTCGGTGTCCGCGCCGGAACCCATCGCCATCGAGGAGTTGACCAAGTATTACGGAGACGTTCGCGGCGTCGAGGACCTGACGTTCGCCGTCGAATCGGGCGAGATATTCGGCTTTCTCGGGCCGAACGGGGCGGGAAAATCGACCGCGATTCGACTCCTGCTCGGCCTGCTGAAGCCGACGAGCGGGACCGCGCAGGTTCTCGGACACACAATCACCGAGCGAACGCGAAGCGTGGAAGGCCGAATCGGCTACGTCCCCGGCGACGCGACTGTCTACGAGAACGTCACCGGAGCGGAGTTGCTCGATTACTTCGCCACGTTGTCCGGCGACGAGCGCCGCGAGGAGTTGCTCGACCGGTTTCCGGTCCCCATCGACCGAGCCGTGAAAAACTACTCCCGCGGGAACCGACAGAAACTCGCGCTCGTGCAGGCGTTCATGCACGACCCGGACCTCCTCATCATGGACGAACCGACGGCGGGACTCGACCCGCTCGCACAGAACGCCCTGTACGAACTGTTGCTCGCGGAGCGCGACCGCGGCGTCACGGTGCTGTTCTCGACGCACGTCCTCAGCGAGGTTCGAAAGGTGTGTGACCGCGTGGGAATCATCCGCGACGGGCGACTCGTCGCGCTGGAGAACATCGGCGAACTGCTGGCCAAAAGCGGCAAAATCGTGCGCCTCGACCTCGCGGAGGACCCGCCGCCGGACGACCTGTTGTTCGACGGGGCGCTAAGCAGCGACCTCGACCCGGACGGCTACTACCGGCTGGTCGTCACCGAGAACTTCGACGGTCTCGTGGACGTGCTCGACCGCTACTCGGTTCTGGATTTGGAGGTCGAGGAGACCTCGCTCGAAGACGTGTTCATGGAGTTTTACGGGGGAACGTGAAGGAGCCATGCAAATCCGAATGGGGAGAAGACCGGCGCGATGTTCGAGATAACGAACTTCGAGATGGGGCGGCGCGTCCGCGGAACGCTGTTGCTGTCGGGGTCTCTCATCGCCTTCGTCGTGCTCACCATCGCGCTGTTCCCGTCGATTCAGCAGTCCGGCGTCAACCTCGATGCGTACATCCAGAACTTGCCGGAGGAGGCGCGCCGCGCGTTCATCGGCGACGTCGATAGCATCACGACCATCGACGGCTACCTCGCCTCGCAGTTCTATCAAATCGCGTGGCTCCTCGGTCTCGGAATCTACTACGCGTACGCCGGTGCTTCGAGCGTCGCAAAGGAGATGGAGAACGGCACGCTCGAACTGGTGCTCGCCCACCCGGTCACGCGAACCCGCCTCGTCATGGGAAAGTACCTCGCGCTCATTCCGAGCATGCTCGCCGTCAACGCGTTCACCTTCCTCTCGGTGTACGTCAGCGTCGAGTTCATCGGCGAGTTCCTCGACCCCGGATACCTGCTCGCCCTGCACGCCTACTCCATCGTCTACTTCCTCGCGTGCGCGAGCCTCGGGATGGTCGCCTCGGTGCGATTCGACACGGCACGCCGCGCCCGGACGGTCGGCGTCGGCGCGATATTCGGAATGTTCCTCGTCGATACCGTCACCTTCGGGACGGATTACGAATGGATCGGAGATTTCGCGTTCACCCGCTACTTCGACGTGGGGAAGATACTGACCGACGGAACCGTGTCCGCCGACGATTTCGCGGTGCTCGCCGTCGCCGCCGTCGCCCTGCTCGTCGTGAGCGCGGAGCTGTTCGAACGGCGGGACGTGTGACCGGACTACCGCCGCCAGAGCCACCACGCGACGCCGAGAAGCAGGACGACGACGGCGGCCGCGACCGACAGCACGGACGACCCGACGCCGGACTGGCGTCGAATCGTCACCGGAACCGCGTACGGTCCCGCCTCTCGACGGTCGCCGTTCGGCGTCTCGTAGGTGAGGACGACGGCGACGGGATGCCGGTCGGGAATCGCGTCGCCGCTCACCGTCAACTGGAACGACGCCGACGTCGAGTTGTTGGGGCCGAGCACGCCGATGTACGACTCGCTGTCGTCGCTCGACAGGGGGTCCGAAACCAACAGTTTCGCCGTCACGTTCGAGAGCCGTTCTCCCGCGTTGTTCCGCACCCGCACCCGAAGCGTCCCGCTCGAATCCACGGTGAAGTTCGCGTCTGTCGCGGTGACGACGAACGGCTCACGTCGCTGTTCGACGCGCACCGGCATCGAAATCGGGTCGCTCACGCGCCGCTCGCCGCTCCCGTCGCGGTAGGTGACCCTGGCGGTGAAGTCCCGAGGACCGGGGTTCGTGGCGTTCGTCGCGTCCACCTCGAATCGGAACCGCCGCGAGCTGTTGTTCCGGAGGATACCGAGCGGGAACCGGGTTTCCTCGGGGCGCAACGCGGTACCGTTCGACGGCTGAAAGACGAGCGTCGCGTCCTCGACGGTCCGCGCACCGGTGTTCACGACCCGGCCCGTAACCGCACCCGTGTCGCCGACGCGGACCGTGCTCGTCACGTTCCGGAGTGCGAACGACGGTTTGCCCTCGGGTCGGATGCCGATGAACAGCGGGTCCGAAACTCGCCGCTGGCCGGTCCTGCTCTCGTACGCGACGCGAACCTGCGCCGTGACGTTGCGCGCGGTGTCCGGGCCGACCTGCAACGGGAATTCGACGTACTTCGTGTCGCCGCGCAACCACTCGCCGACCGAGGTTTGGGCCGTCGTGGCGTTGTTCCCGAACCGGATGCTCGAATCGGTCGAATTGACCACGACGCTGGAATCGAACGCGCCGACCGTTCCGGCGTTCCGAACCGCAAGCGAGAGCGTCCCCGTCCCGCCCGCGCTGGCGTTGACCGTCGTGTTCACGACGCGAAACCGCGGCCGTCGCTCGACCCGAACGGTGACGTACCGGACGACGGTTTCCCCCCCGGACGCCGCGTCGTAGCTGACCCGAACCGGCAGCGTGTACTCCCCCGGCGTCGCCTGCTCGCCGACGCGAATCCGAACCGAAACCGGCCGCTGTGCTCCGGGCGGAACCGTCCCGACCGGAGCGCGGTTCGTCAACACCCGAACCGGGGCGTTTTGGTCCCCGACTTCGACCGTCGCGGCGTTGACCGGTTCCGTTCCGTCGTTCGTCACGACGAGTTTCAGTTGCGTCTCCTCGCCCGGTGCCAGCCTGTCGTCCGGCGCGAACACGCCGATACCGGACTGTTCCGCAGCCCGTTTGCTCACCACTCCCCCACCAACTAGCGTGGCGCACACGAGAACCGCGGCTACCACACCCCCCACGCGCATACCCCCTCTACGATGGTATCTGACAAATCAATGCTGGTGACCAACGCGAGCGGTTGTTCACCCGAAATTCGACAGTCCGACGTTTAGTAGGTTACAGTGTAATTTAGTAAATTTCAGTGTTAAATAGTGCCAACAGATGATTTTTCAGTAGATTCGCTTCGGGGGCGATGGAGTTCTCGAACGCCACGTCAGCGCGCGCCGCGGCAGACGACTGGTTCGTGATACGGACCGAGCGTCCCCGGCGCGTGCGCCAGCAGTCCCGAGGCCAGCGAGGTTTCTGAAACCTCGGAAGTGAGCGGCAACGCCGCGAGCCGTCGGGCCGAGGGACTAGCTGGTTATCACGCGAGGGATGACTGAGCGAATGCGAAGGAATCGGTTGGGGAGGGTGTGGCGTGCGAGGGTTCGGAGAACCCTCGAAAACGAACGGCAACGCCGTGAGCACGCGGTGCGGTTGCGGTTTCAGTGACGTCTGTCGTTGCAGTCACAGGAGAGCAGTCACAGAAGGGCAGTCACAGAAGAACCAACAGCTCGTAACGAGCGGGCGGGAGCGTTCGAGGACGAACCTCCCTGTCGTCGTTCCGAGAACGAAACCGAACCCGTCTCAAAAGAGTCGCCTCACTTCCGGATTCCGCCTCACTACCGGATATCGCTTCACCACCGGATGATGTTGGATTCCAAGTCGCGGGGGAAGTAGGTCAGCATCTCCGTGCCGGTTTCGGTGACGGCGACGGTATCCGAGTGGCGGTAGCCGTACGTATCGGTGTACAGGCCGGGTTCGATGGTGTAAACGTGGCCGGGTTCCATCTCGGCGTCGCCCTCGTCCACGTGGTCCGACCAGCCGCGGTCGATGTACGGCGGTTCGTGGCCGCCCATGCCGATGTTGTGGCCGACGTGGTGCTGGGCGAGGTCGGCGACGCCTTGCTCCTCGAAGTAGTCGGACACGAGTTCGTCGACGTATGACAGCGGGACGCCCGGGCCGAGGGCGTCGATGGCGATGGTCTGGGATTCGAGCATCAACTCGAAGTAGTGTTCCTGTTCGTCGGTCGGGTCGCCGACGAACATCGTCCGCTCCAGTTCGGAGTGATAGCCATCGACGTTCGCGGCGGCACCGGTGATGAGGACGTCGCCCTCCTCGATTCGGCGGTTCGCGGTGTGGCCGTGGGGAAGCGCGGTCTGCGGACCGGTGATGTAGCCCGCGAAGGCCGGGCCGTCCCCGCGCGTTCGGGGGACGTACTGGTCCCCGAGCGTGTCGAGCATGGCGCGGGAGGCGTCCGTCGATGCCCGCTGGCTGACGGTGGCCGGGTGGGCACCGGGTTCGGTGTAGTCCGCGAGGTACTGATGGGCGAGGTTGCCCCACTTGGCGGACTCGCGGATGCAGTCGATTTCGGCGTCGGACTTCGCCCAGCGCATTCGGTCCACCCAGCTCTGCATTTCGACGCCGACGAACTCCGAGAGAGGGGGGCCGTCATAGCCCATGACGCCCGGCGCGCCGTCGGCGTCCGTCACGACCGACTCGGCGTTGAGTTCCGAGAGCATCTCGGCGGCCACGGCAATGGGTTTGCCGCCGGGATAATCGAAGTAGTGGTGTACCGCGTCGATACGAGGGTTGGGCTGCACGCGCTCGACTTCGAGACGCGGCACGGTGATTTCGACGCGCTCGTCCGTGACGGCGAGAACGACCGGGCGCTCGGTCTGAATGTGGTCGAAGCCGGTGAGGTATTCGATGCTCGTCGCGCCGAACCAGACGCCGGCATCCGCGCCGCTGTCGCGTATCTTCTCGCGGACGGCGGCGAGACGGGTTTCGAACTCGGACTCGGGTAGCCGTGTCGACATGGCAGTTCGTTCACGGGAGCGGTGTAAAAGCGTTGACCTGCCGGAAAGGCGTCCCAAATCGGACCGACCCATGGAAACGCTTCGTTTCCGTTCCGGTATCGTCGGCCTAGCCCCGTTTCAGGGAGGACGATTTACCATCCGGGGTAGCTGCGTATGTCGAACGATTCCCTCCGAGCTCGCATCGAGACTGAGTAAACGCCGTAAATCCCACCGACAGGCCGCAAAGCGAACGATAAACGATCTGTACCCGAACTGTATTACGAGTTCTTCCTCCTTCAACGACATAAATAATACCCGACACCTAATCGAATATTTTCAATTATTCGTAGTTATTGAACCCCGCTGAACGTACGGCTTCGACCCCGCTCGTCGAATGGGTAAACGAGTTTCGTGGCGAGTGCTCACTCGTTTGACGTAGGGCACGAAAAGTCGGAACGTGGTCATCCTCCTCGATTGAACGCCGGAAGACACTCCCACGCCGACTTGCTACGCTTTACAGGCAGTGACTTCCAGGCTCAAATCGTGTCGGTTGGGCGTTCTCGGATCCGACGGCTCACGCTGTTCGAGTCGGATTCAGAGAAGTCCGCCCTCCCCGATTTGAACGGGGGACAAGTCGATCTACAGTCGACTGCTCTACCAATCTGAGCTAAGGGCGGGCACGCACTTTCACCTATCCCGGTCACGGACTTAAGAATTATTATTCTGGCTGGCGTTCTTTCCAGACGGAAAGGTTCAAGTATGATAGACCCAGTGTTTCGGGAAACAGACGAATTCGGGTGAAAAACATGAGTAAAATTACATTCCGGGCGGACGACGACCTCGTGGAAGGCATCGAATCGCTCGACGCCTCGAAGAGCGAGGTGATGCGCGAGGCGCTCCGGGCCTATTTGGAAACACCCGACACGAACGACGAGCGGAGTCTCGATGCCGTCGTGGCCGAGCGCGTCGATGAACTCGTCGACCGACGGCTCGCCGAGACGACCGCCCGAACGAACGAAACCGGACGGGACATCAACGTCAACGTCACCCTCGACGGTGCGGGGGCGGTGCACACGCGCGAAGATGCCCAGACGCAAACGCAGGGCGACCGAACGCGAACGGACGAACCGACGCGTCGGACGACCGCCGACGCGAAGCAGACGGAAAACAGCTGCCACCAGTGCGGCGAACAACTCGACTCCGGACACGTTTACTGTCCGAACTGCGGCGAGAAAGCGACTCACCGCGTGTTCTGTGACTGTGGCGACGAACTCAGGTCCGACTGGGCGTTCTGCCCCGGCTGTGGGCGACGAACGCCGTCGGCGGACGTTTTAGACTCGTCGTAAAACGATTGTTTTACAGCCGCCGTTAATTATATATGCTGTGGCTATGTGGATACTTCTACGTAAGACGATTGTCTTACGCCATCCCGAAAACGGCCGATGCCGGGTGTCTCGGCCGCTGTAATGGCGTAAGACGGACAAAATAAAACACTGCGTGTCGTCTTACCAAACAAGGGGAACCTACTATGGAGCGCGTGACACTACGAATCCCAAAGCAGCAAATCGAAGAAGTCGAACAGATGGTCGAAACCGGCGAGTTCCCGAATCGGAGCGAAGCGATTCGGGCCGCGGTTCGAGACATGCTCAACGAGCATGACGAAGCCGCCGAGACCACGAACAAGCGCACGTGGGCAAAGGTATAAGCGATGCAGGATATCGTTCAAGAAGCGCTGGAAAACGCCGAAAGCGAACAGCGCGAGATGGAGGCGGCGACGACGAGCGACGAGTTCGGCGACCCGCGAATCGTCATCGTCGGCTGTGGTGGTGCGGGCAACAACACCATCAACCGCCTGTACAACATCGGCGTCGACGGGGCCGACACGGTTGCCATCAATACGGACAAACAGCACTTGAAGATGATCGAAGCCGACACGAAAATCCTCGTCGGCAAATCCCTCACGTCCGGTCTCGGCGCGGGCGGCGACCCCTCGATGGGGGAGCGCGCGACCGAAATGGCGCAGGGAACGGTCAAGGAAGTGCTCGGCGACGCGGACCTCGTGTTCGTGACCGCGGGCATGGGCGGCGGAACCGGGACCGGCGCGGCACCCGTCGTCGCCAAAATCGCCAAAGAGCAGGGCGCAATCGTCGTCGGAATGGTCTCCACGCCGTTCAACGTCGAGCGTGCCCGCACGGTGAAAGCCGAGGAAGGACTGGAGAAACTCCGTAACGAAGCGGATTCCATCATCGTCCTCGACAACAACCGCCTGCTCGATTACGTCCCGAACCTGCCCATCGGCAAGGCGTTCTCGGTCATGGACCAAATCATCGCCGAGACCGTCAAGGGCATCTCGGAGACGATTACCCAACCGTCGCTCATCAACCTCGACTACGCCGACATGTCCACCATCATGAATCAGGGCGGCGTCGCCGTGATGCTCGTCGGCGAGACGCAGGACAAGAACAAGAGCGAAGAAGTGGTCCGCGACGCGATGAACCACCCGCTCCTCGACGTGGATTACCGTGGGGCATCCGGCGGTCTCGTCCACATCACGGGCGGTCCCGACTTGACGCTCAAAGAGGCCGAAGGAATCGCGGGCAACATCACGGAGCGCCTCGAAGCCAACGCCAACGTCATTTGGGGCGCGCGGATTCAGGAGAACTACAAGAACAAGGTTCGCGTCATGGCCATCATGACCGGCGTCAAGAGCGCGCAGGTGCTCGGCCCGACGACGCAGAAGCAGGCCGACCGCTCCCGACAGAAGATGCGCGACGTGGACGCGCAGTCCTACGACGCGAGCAACAGAGCCGAACAGAGTAGCGGTACGTTCGGCGCCCAGAGCGACGGCGGCCGAAGCGAACTGGAGAAAAACAACGGTCTCGACGTCATCCGGTAATCTACCGCTCTCGT
>NZ_BROP01000007.1:0-6951 GCF_026008575.1 Haladaptatus sp. T7 | reverse complement strand
CGTCTTCCGCTCTCGTCTTCCGCTCTCGTCTTCCGCTCTCGTCTTCCGCTCTCGTCTTCCGCTCTCGTCTTTCGTTCTCGTCTTTCGTTTTTTCGTATCCCTGCCTCACTCCAGCGCGACCAACTGGTACGTCTCTTCGCCGGTTTGTGCGACGACGTAGAGCGCGCCGTCGTTCAGCACGGGACCGAACCTGACGGGACCGTAAAACGACTTCTCGAACCGTCGCGCCGGTCCGTCTCCCGAGAGCAACCCGGACGACGGCGTGGGGTCGAAGGCGAACAGTTTCTCCCCGCCGACGAAGAGCGTATCGCGGACGAGGGCCGGAGCGGTCCGACGCCAGTCGCCCGTGTCTTCTGTCCACAGTTGCTCGCCGGTTGCCGGGTCGATGGCGTGTAGCCCTTTCGTCCCGGCGGCGTAGAGGTTTGCTTTCACCGCGAGTCCGCCGTTCGCCCACCCGGTTTCGACGCTCCAATCGATGTCCAACCGCGGTTCGGTCTCGGTTCTGATGCCGTAGGTCTTCCCGTCGAGGCAGTTGACGTAGATGCCGTCGGTGTCGATGGTCGGCGGCGCTTGGGGTTGCGAGGGGAGGCCCCACTCGCCCCACCCGGTTCCGTCTGGTCCGAGCACGTATATCTTTCCGGCCTCGGTCGCCAGCGTGACCCCCCGAGAACCACACGGCGACGAGCCGAGGAGGGTGCCGAACAGGCGGCGAGACCAATCGGTCTCGCCCGTTTTCGAATCGACGCGATACACCATCTCGCCGACCGGAACGTACAGCCGGTCCCCGCCGTACGCCGATGGTGCCGCCACGGTTCCGTCGGCGTCGAACGTCCGTTCCCATTTCGTCGTCCCGGTTTTCGCGTCGAGCGCGCGAAGCCGATTGCTCGCCCCGACGTACACCGTCCCGTCGCGGACGAGCGGCGCGGTTTCGGCTTGGTCCTCGTCGGTGGCCCACAGCATCGACCCGTCCCGTGCGTCGTACGCTTCGAGCCGGTTCGGAACCGGGAGGAACACCCGTCCGTCGGACGCCACCGGGGCGTGAAACAACAGTTGTGGAGCATCGACGCGCCAGCGCTCGGTGACGCCATCGACGGGGGCGTTCCCGTCCGCGACGGTGCGCGTGTTGCTGGCGTTACAGCCGAAACTCGACCACTCGCCGTTCGCGCCGTCGATGTGTTCTTCGGGGTCGGGCGATTCGTCCGCGCCCGCTTTCGGGGGGTCGTCGGCCGTCGTCGCACAACCGGCGAGCGCGGCCGTCGCGCCGAGGGCGAGAAACCGTCGTCGGGAGGGCATGCCTGCCGTGTCGAATCAGCGAGTAATAAGTCTTCTTCGCTGTCGTGATTCGTGCGAACCGAACTACGCCTCCGCCCTCCGCTTTACGCCCTCCGCCCTACGCCGCGTGAATCGCGTCCACGAGCGAGCACTTCCGACACACGTCTCGCGTCGTCGCCGCGCCACAGCGTTCGCACTCGTTGAGTTCTCGTTTGCCGTCACCGGCACCGAACTCGTCGGCCGCGAGCTTGGCGAGCTCCTCGTACCCGGCCATGATGGAGTGACGCGTTCCGGGGTGATTTTCCTCCAGCGACAGCATCAACTGCTGAATCTCGGCGCGATAGGCCTCGCTGGAGTGGGGACACTCCGTGATGTGTGCGGGAAGGTCTTCGAGGTGCGCGTACAGCGCGACCTCCTTTTCGGGAACGTCGCGAAGGGGTTTCGCCCGGGGGACGAACTCGTCTTGGTCGGACCGCTCGTCGAACCCGGCCAGACTCGCGTCGAAGTGTTTCGCCACTTGAGCGACGTCGCCTTCGAGGAAGTTCATCAGCGCCGTTTCCGCCTCGTCGTCCAGATTGTGCCCGGTGAGGAGTTTGTCCGCGCCGTACTCCTCCGCGTACTTCGAGAGCAGGTCGCGGCGGAAGACGCCGCAGTACGCACAGGCGGCCATGTTCTCGGGGTCCTTTCCCACCACGTCGTCCATGCGCAGGTCGAACTCCTCCTCGTAGCTGACGACCTCGTGTCGGATGTCGAGGTCGTCGGTGAGTTCGAGGCAGGCGTCCAGACTCTTGTCTCGATAGCCCTCGATACCCTCGTGAATCGTCAGCGCGACGAGTTCGATCCGCGGGTCGTCCGCGAACGTGTCGTGGAGGATTTTCGTGAGCACGACGCTATCTTTCCCGCCCGAAAGGCCGATGAGCCAGACTTGCGGGTCGTCCGGCGTCGCCGACGCGGGCAACAGGTTATCGTCGCGGATTCGGCGTCGAAGTCGCTTCTCGACCGACCGACAGAAGTGGTCGTCGCAGAGATGCAGCCCCGAATAAGCCGCGTGCATGACGGCCTCCCGGTCGCACTTATCGCAGTCCATTACGTGTCGGTTGCGTCGCGGGCCGTTTCACGGTTTCGCTCCGGTATAAATCGGATGGTGCGATAGCAAATGCGGTCGCGGCGATGTGACGGTCACGAAACCGGAGGGCAAAACAAGCAAGTGAGTGCGAATCAAAACGGTTAGTCAACGCCACAGGAGCGGGTCGGAAGCGAACTCCGACATAGGGTATCGGTCGGTCGAGAGAATCGACCATTGCGGACGGAAGATATCAGACACCACCCGTCGTATCTCACCCCTGAGAACTGATAAGTTGCCGTCGTACGACGATAGTTTCGGGCAACAGGAGTCGATTGCAGCCGATTTAACCCCTGAATAATAATGCGACGAGGCGGCGGCATGCAGTTCATGGGTAAGCCCTTCGACGAGACGCGGCGGAGTTTTCTCACACTGAGCGGTGTTGCTATCGGGGCGACCGGATTCGTGGGGAGCGTGACGTCCGAGACGGGAACGACCACGAATCGAGCGTGGGCGTCGTTTCAGCACGACGCCGGAAACACGGGCACCACCCCGGACGGGACCGACCCAGGCCCGGATGCGTGGATAGAGTGGAGCGAACAGGTGAGCGACCGTCCGCTCCACTCGCCGACCGTCGCGGACGGTATCGTCTACGTCAGCGACGTTTCCGGCGAGATAACGGCGTTCGACACGGACACCCGAGAGACGCGATGGACGGCACGAATCAGAGGGTTGGACTACGCTCCGAGCGTCGTCGGCGACACCGTGTACGCCGCCGGGACTGACCTCGTTGCGCTCTCGGCCGCAGACGGCAGCGAACGCTGGCGATTCGACGTCGGAATCGCGGAGTCGTCCCCCGTAACCGCCGCCGACGGAACCCTATTCTTCAAAACCAGCGACGTGAACGGCCAAGGGTCGTGCTGGGCGGTCGATGCCGCGACGGGGACGGAACGCTGGCACGTTCGCCTCCCGACGGGCAAGGACGGCGAAACGCCGAGCGCCGAACACGTACCTCCGGCGGTCGTCGGCGGTGTCGCGTACTTCGCCGACAAGGACGCGGTGTACGCCCTCCGCGCGGAGGACGGCACGCCACGGTGGCAAGCGAGCGTCGATGGGATCATCGACCACGCACCGACCGTTGCGAACGATACCGTCTACGTGTGTGGAGAACGGGCGTTCGCGCTCTCGGCCGACGACGGACGGGCGAAATGGAAGACCGACCTCGGCGACTCGGCGCGTTTGAGCCAGTCGCCCGCCGTCACCGACGACGCCGTTGTCGTCACGGACGGCTCTCGGGCACGGATTTGGGCGCTGGCCGCTGACGACGGAGCGATTCGCTGGACGGTCGAAGGAACCGGAGGCTCCGCGGGAACGCCCGTCATCGCGGACGAAACGACCTACGTTCCCATCGCCGACGACGAGGACGGCCTCGTCGCACTCGACCTGCAATCGGGCGACCAACGGTGGTGGGTCCCGATTCGAAATCTCAGCAATTCGTCGCTTCCACCGGCCATCGACGACGCCATCTACGTCACCGGTCGAGAGGGATTTCTCTACGCCGTCGCCGATCCGACGTGGCTCGACTGGCGAGCGAACCAAATCGGGTCGCTCGCGGTCGACGAAAACGTCTACGTTTCGAACGGCCGCGGCCACTTCTCCGCGCTCGACGCCGAAACAGGGTCGAAGCGGTGGCGTGGGGAAGCCGACGAAACCCCCGTCACGGCGAACGGAATGGTCTACGGAACGGACTGGTCGGCCGTCGTCGCCTACACGCCGGACGGAACGGAACGGTGGCGTTTCGACTGTGACGGGAAAATCACGACCGAACCAGTGGTCACGGACGACTCCGTCGTCGTCGCTGGCGACGGCTGGGTAACGGCGCTCGACCCGACCACTGGCACGCACCGCTGGACGAACGACGGGGATTGTGCCGGACTCGGGACGGTCGAAGCGCTGTCCGCCGAAGGAAAAACGGCGTTCGCGGTCGTGGACGGCCGCGTCGTAGCGCTCGATTTCGATGAACGACAGTGGTCGGCCGGGAGCGGCGTTCAAACCATCGCCGTCGGCGACGCGGTGTACACCGGGACCGACCAAAACGAGGTCGTCGCCTACGGTTTCGACGGAACGGAACTGTGGAACGCGACGCTCGACGACGGCAACCAAGTGACGAGTCTCGTCGCGGATGACGGTCTCTACGCCGTGACGACAGCCGTTACGAGCACCGGAACCGACAGCCGCGAGTGGTTGGTTTCGCTCGACGAAGGAACGGTTGACTGGACGTTCCACCCGAAATTCCTCCCGTTCGGGTCGCTCTGTGAACCGGTTGTCGAGGACGAAACGGTCTACGTCGGTGCCAGCGACCGTCGAGTGTACGCGCTCTCGGCGGCGGACGGCACCGAACAGCGGCGATTCGAAACCGGCGGTGTGGTCGAGTCGGTCGCGGTCGACGGCGACCGCGTGTACGCGACGGCCGACGAAACCTACGCGTTCCGATAGCGGACGGGCGATTCGGCTACGGTGCGGAACAACGGTTCGGCCCCAATTCGAGTTCGGTTGCTTCCCCCTCGTCGTCGGGTTCGTCCAGTCCGCGATTGATGGCGATGACGGTTTCGTAGTTCGGCGGCTTCTCCGGGACGGTTTCGGTCAGTCGAGCGACGAACTCGTCTTCGGGCAACTGGAGTACGTCGAGTTCACGCCGTAGGTCACCGACCGTCGCCTGAATCGGCTGTCCCGGACTACCGTGTGCGAAGCGTCCGTCCTCCGTGACGGTGACGTGGCCCGGCAAGACGACGACGCTGTCCGGCTCGCTCATCAGCACTTTGTGCAGGGAGTCGTACTGCATTTCTGCCCCTTTTCCGGCCCCCTCCTCGCCGAACTCCAGTTCGGTGCGTCCGATGGAATCCACGAACAGGGTATCTCCCGTGAGGACGGCTTCGTCGTTCACGAGATAGCTGGTGATTTCGGAGGTGTGCCCCGGCGTGTAAACGGCTTTGATGTCCGTATCGCCGACGCGAACCACATCGTTCCGTCCGAGAGCGTCGTACTCGTATTCGACGCCGCGTTTCCGAGCGCGCTCGCCGAGATGGTACGGAACGCCGAGCTCGTCGGCGAGCCGTCGGCCACCAGAGATGTGGTCGGCGTGGATGTGCGTATCGAAGACGTGCGTGATGTCGTAGCCGCGAGCAGCGGCCGCGTCGCGGAACTCGTCGATGTGGCGGCTCACGTCGATGGCCGCCGCCTCGCCGTCACTTCCGACGAGGTAGCCGAGACAACCCTTCGCGCGCCGCTGTATCTGGACGATTTCCGCGTCACCGTCCGTCTCTATCGGGACGTGTTCGTACACCTGACTCCACTCCTCCATGCCGCCTTCGACGACCTTCACGTCCTCGAAGCCGTGCTTTTCGAGTTCGTCGACGAAATGGGCCGAAGAAATCCCTTTCGCACAGACGGTGAGGATTTCGTCGTTTCCGTCGAGCATCGACTCGACGGCCGACGCACCGTCCTCCGAAAGCGATTCGTCCGGGCCGAAGGGGAAGTTCACGGCCCCCTGGATGTGCCACGACTCGAAGCTCTCTTCCGGTCGCGTATCGAGGAGGACGAACTCCTCGTCGGCGTCCTGTTTGTCCGCTAATTCCTCCGGAGTAATCGCTTCGACCATATCGGACGGTTCGGCAGCGACGGCGAAAGGAGTGTCGGGCGGTGTGCGAACGAGACAATGGAGAAGAGAGATGTGAGGAGAGGTGAGAACTATGGAAACGGAAACCAAACGGCCGTCACCGAACCTTCGTCGTTCCATCGCACTTATCCACGACAACCCCGAATCAAGCACCGATGGAGCGAAGCGCGGCAATCGAACGCGTCGAGGAGATCGTCGAAACGGTCGAGAACGACACCATGCCGGTTCCCGTCCGCGAGATTTGGGTGTACGGCGACGTGTCCCTCGGACTCGCCCCCATCGACAGACTCGACGTGTACGTGACCAAGGACATCCTCCTCCGCGGCGACGACGCCGACCGCGAGACTGAGTTCGTCGAATCGCACGGCGTGAAGGGAATCGGAAAGACGGTTCGTGCGGAGTGGGCCGACGAACATCCCGAACTGATTCGAGCGAGCGAAAACGGCTACACCGCCCCGGAGAAGTGTCTCGCGGCTCACTTGCTTCCGGACGACGAACCGGTTCACCTCGAAGTCTGCAATTCCAGTTTCGAGGACAACGTTACCCAACGCTTGCGCGGCGCGATGGCGCGAGAGGCCTACGAACAAATCCTCGACCCTCGAGGCGTCTGTCTCTGGGTGGATGGGCAACGGAGCGACGAAGCGTTTCGCAAGCTACGGGAGGGGGAGTTCGCCTTCCCGACGCTCCCGGCCGCACTGGAGATGCTCGGCATGGACGAAGAGGAGACGGAAGAAGCGGCACAGGCCGTCGAATCCTACCGTCGGCGACAGGAGGGAACGACGGTTCGCGGCGACGTAGTGTAGCAACTGTACGGGCGAACAGGTGGCACAACCGGTTTCGCGCGAGGGACGGCCACGCACCCGTCTCGACCGCTCGCGCGCCGACGATCAGGTCATGCCGGGGTTGGTCCCGGCACGGTATATAAACCCTCGCTGTGCTC
>NZ_BROP01000006.1:0-319885 GCF_026008575.1 Haladaptatus sp. T7 | reverse complement strand
GCCCATTCGGAAGAGTCGGTAGTTTCCGTCGCCGTCGTCGTCGAAGTCGTGGTAGTTCGCCGGGACGAGTGTCGCGTCGTTGCCGACCATCCCGAAGTTGGTAAAGCCAGTAAAGCGGAACTGCGAATCCATATAATACTCCCCTTCAGGGAAGTAAAGGAGCGTATTGTCGTCCGCATTGTCTTCGAGTACTGGTGTGATAGATTCGTTCCCACCGTTGTCCGCTCCGGCCTCCGTCACATCAATTACGTTATCGTACTGGTCATTGTAATCTGACAGGGATGAAGAAGCAGTCCCCATGATTGCAGACGATGCTATGATTGATCCGGTTAGTTTAAGATAGGTTCTACGACTTGCGATACTTCGATTTTGCCTGTCTGACACCATCAAAAGTGCAGTCACACTACCCTATATTAATTATCTGGTGCTTATTTCCGTTTCTCTCGATTTTCGTTCGTTTAGAACGTTATGAACGGTATAAACGGTATTTTCGTCATCATTTTTTCTAAGAGTAAAAAATTCCCAGTGTCATTTAAATAGTATCTCTGAAAAAGGTAATTCGTGAGAGCACGTAGCATTGATGTGCAACGAGTCTATCCCCGACCGTAGTGGGTCGATGGGGCTGAGCGACAGGGAATCTAACACGAACGGCCAAACAAACCCGAATGTGAAGTCCCGAATTGACGCGGTTATATACGAATCAACGACCAGTCGATCGTCGCTAAATATGTCTGGCAGCGCCAGAAGGACTCGATAGATATCATCCATTTCCGATTCGAATTTCCGAAACACTACCGCTCGGGAGAGAAAATACCGACCAACGAACCGTATTCACCCCGTCGTAAAGAATGCAGAGGAAAGAGAGAACTCTCACAACCAGGCACGACGACATTGTCGGGTGATGGCGCCAGACGATGGCGTCGTGCTGGCCTCTGTGAGAGCGTATCCCCACCGATGAGTCGATGGAGGAAATAAGTTCGTCAGACATAGCTTGATTTTATTATATAATCTAGCCAAGGAGCCGAACAACGTTCATCGAACTCAGTTTCCAGTGCTATTTTCTTTCGTTCTATTAGAATATGATATGAGAATGTTTCTCCCTGCCCGAAGATGTCGTTAACCATCCAAATATAGCAGACAAATTCCCAATATTAAACTTATTCTGTTCTATTATTTCTAAAGTAAACTCTGATATTTATACGAGTGCATGGTAATACTTAACACGATGGGGGAGGCAGCGGCGATATAGGTTGATTAACAGTGACTGAACAACCGGACGACGATACAACGAACGAAGCGCCAATCTACTACCAGAAAAGAGCTATTCTTCCAGTGCTGCTAATTTGCCTAGGAATCCTCGTCTATGCTGGGCTCACCGCTGGCACCACCACCGTCAGTTTTGCCGCGATAGTGCTTGGGTTCTTGTTGATGCTCGTTGGGACGTTCAGGAGCCTTTCCGCTCCCGACAGTATGGATGACGATTCCGACTATAGAGAAAAGATGGTCGAGTGAGTGGGACGGTCGATGACGAGTTCGGGGAATTGCCTTCATCAATGGCGTGAACGAATGCTCGGCACTTTCTTACGCTCGTGGTCGATTCCTCTGTCTTGGTTGCGGTCGAAGTTGCATCCCCCCCCCGCTAGAAAAGCACCCCCTCATGTCGGTACCGTGATCCCGAACAGAGCCAAATGATTTGGAACTCTTCTTCGTGGGCGAATCCAAGAACAAACGCGAAGCACGCAATTCCAAGAAGTCCACGGTCGGCTACATCGTTGAGTTCTCCATGAGTATGACGTTGGAATGGCGGTTCTTCGGGATGAGCAACATCATGCCCTGAGAATATCCATCCACCTGTGGAATCGTCGTTGTGAATTCTAATTCTCCTGGGCATAATCCACATTATTGTTGTGCAATATTAGGGAGCGTTTTCACTGGATGAAGACGCTCGTGACGAACTATATCCCATCGCGATCAAACGCCACTGATGAAACCCAACTGGCAACGAATTGGACGCGTACTCCTCATACTGAGCATCGTCTTTCTGGTTGTTTCACCAGGTTTTGCGATGGCAAGTAGTGAAGATCATACAACAACGTCGACAACATCGGGTCAGGCCGATGGCCATAACGATGGGGGACAACATGGCACAGAGACGGCAACCGAATCAGGACATGGTGGGAAGACAGACGCGGGGGAAGGTCAGTCCGAATCAGGCCACAGCCACGAAGGGGAGGGACACAGCGGTGATGAAGAAGGATTCGTGAATGGCTGGCTGATGATCGTCGGTGGACTGTTCCTGTTAGGAACCGTTGCAACGGCACCAGTGTATCGGTACACCAGTACACGCCGGCAGAACTTCACAGCCTCTCCAATTCACTTTGGCGTCGCACTACTTGTACTCTTTACTGCTGCCGTGCACTTTTATCTCTATTTCGAACATGGCGAACAGATAATGGCCCTTGCCGGACTCGGATTTCTCGGTGGAATTGGTCTGTTCTTTATCGGTGTCAACCGACTGTATCTCTATGGTGTGGGGATTCTCTATACGGCTGTTCAAATCCTCCTGTGGATCACAGATGGAATGCCCCACGTCGGAAGTTTCGGTCTGATCGATAAAGTGGTACAGGTACTTCTCATCATCGCTCTTGGTTTCCTATTTTTGCGTCACCGACGACGCGCTCGGCACTGAGCAAATGTGGGAATCTCGGCAAGACTGTGATTCGGATACTGTTGGTTTGCATTCGCAAGCAATTCGTGGAGGTCTCCTTTGGATGGTTCTGGAATCCGTCCCTCGTTTCGTTTTATTCGACAGACTCTTGTCTCCCATGTGACACCCCCCACCATCGATCAAACCGTTATGTAGGTCGGATGCGTATCCAGAGATATGTGCAATCGTCACGTGGCGCACATGATTGCAGAGTATGAAGAAGCGAGACTGGGCGAGACCGCAGGAGAACAGGCGGATTCAAACAGTTCAAAAGACGAGTCGACCAAACGGACTGGACTGCTGGGGACAGTTAAGACTCGACTCGTTCGCTAATTATTGAGTACATCTCATTCGATCACAGTCAGCCAGATTATACACATATCTGTCCTCTAACTGATCTTCAGATGGGGAGTGGGTCCGAACTTAGCAAGGCCACTCACAAGCGGCACCATCAGTCAACCCCTCTTCTTCGATGTGTGTTGCGAGGCAGGCATAATTGCAGAACTGTCCCGCTTGGTTCGTACTGGTGTTCGCGCCCACATTAACGAATACAGGGTCGTGCCGCTCGATGTTGCTACCACAGTACGTACATTCGTTTCCCATATCTCTCTTTTTGACGTACTAACGGTAAGTTGTTTTCCAGACGTTCCAGCACGAGTTGCGTACCTTGGTCGATTCTTACTGTAGTGGTCGGCGACATCGCAACATCGTTCTTGCAGTTCTCCTTCTCATCCCAGTGGTGGTAATGCTGTTCGCATTCCCGCTACTGGGTGGGTGGAGGATGGGTCCGGGTTAGCGGTTACGTCACTCCGAGCTGGGGATGGGTCATGATGCTCATCCCACTGGTTATCCTGATGGCAGTGGCTACCTTATCTATCGTGCCTTTGCCCGAGCCGGCGTAGGAACCGACCCAGCACTCGAAGAACTCCGATTAGCGTATGGACGTGGGAACTTTCTGAAGAAGAGTTTGAGATTCGTCGTAGCCGCCTACAACGTGACAGCAATAATCGGTACGTGTGCCCCACGCGTCGAGAACAGCCAAACTCTGCTGCGCCTCTCGCATACATAGATTCCATTCCGTTCTCCCAGGTCCCTACGTTGGTTGATAGTAGAGAGAATAGAGGACGAAACCCATTCCAACGATGACGATTATCGACTGAATCATTCCAGAATAGAAAATCGACACGTTGGCGATGTCGAACAGTATCCCTTCGATTACGGCACCGATGCTGATCATCACAAACCCGATTGCGAGGAAGAGCATCGGTTGATTGTCGTATCGCCTGTACGCACGATAGCTTTGGAGTGCAATGAGAACTCCAAGTATTATTACGATGATTTTCGCCACGATGAGTCCAGCGTGCATTAGGAATCATCCCCTCGGATGTCATCCCACAACCGATTGAATCGCTCTGGGGCATCGGTAGGTGGCTGTTCTCCGATGTCGACGTCAAACTGACCCTGATGGAGTCGAACGCCGATCCGCTCTACTGCCGCTTCGTACGTCTTATAGTGATTTCCGTCGGATGCTATCTTGTTCTGTTCGGAAAGCAAGTCGTGTTCGACCAGTTCCTCGAGCCGTCTATACACAGTTGGTAGTGAAATACCACAGGCATCACTCAGTTCGTTCGCGGACATGGGTTGCTCACTCGTAACAGATAGTATGGCTTGGACGTGTTCGTCTCCTAGGAGGGATAGGAGTTTACGAGAGGCACTGTCCTCACACACGGATAGGGGATGGTTGTGGCTTGGATAAAGCAGTATGGATTTTCGCTGTCTAGTTCTTTTCGCTCGATCTATTCTTTTGAAATTGGCGTAAATGAGTTTCTAAGTGGTGTACCACTTCCGCCTTCGTAAGCGGAAGTGGACTACACCCGGGTCCCGTGACTTGATGTGTGTCCGAACTCTAATCACCCTCAATTTCTGTGGGTTCAGTCAGTGCTGTAGTCCGACAATTTCGACATCGTCTCGTTCGTGGTTGCGTGCCCGATCAGTATCTTTCATAAAATTCCCAATATTGCACCTTATTATGTTCCGGTTCGTATGCCGACCAATGACGGACGACTCACGTCTCTCTCGACGCGCACTCCTCCGTGGATTTGGTGTCACGGGAATCGGGGCCCTCACTGGTTGTACTACCAGTTCTATCCCGTCGTTCGACGACGAAAAGACGGTCTCCGCACGGACCACAGTGTCGGGCGATTCGGACGTGCAGGCCACACTGACAGCTTCCCCTGCTACCGTGTCTCCTGCCTCTTCTTCGGCATCGAACTGGCTGTACAACGAATCGTTCCCTGGTAACGAACTCCGAGTCACCGAAGACGAAATCATTCGCGTCGAGTTGCAGAACCGTCTCCCCACGGAAACAACGGTGCACTGGCACGGCCTCCCCGTCCCTAACCAAATGGACGGCGTGCCGAACGTGACCCAACGGCCGATCCAGCCGGACGAGACGTTTACGTACAAATTCCGGGCGAAACCGGCGGGAACGTACTTCTTCCACAGCCACGTCGGACTCCAACTCGACCGCGGGCTATCTGCACCGCTCGTAATCGAAGAGAAATCGCCACATGTCGAGTACGACCGGGATTACACCGTCGTGTTCGACGACTATCTGACCCACGCACCCGAACCGCTCGGAGGATCGTCGAGCGGTAGCGGTGGTGGCGGGATGGGCGGTATGGGTGGCAGTGGAATGGGTGGTATGATGGATGACCGACGCCCACCGTACGCCGGCTTGCTCGTAAACGGTCGTCTACCAGCAGATCCCACCACATTCGACGTCAAGGAGGGAGAACGGGTCCGCCTACGCTTTATTAATTCCAGCAGTGCGACTGCATTCCGTGTCGGAATTGCCGGGCATAAACTACAGATATCGCACGCCGACGGGCAACCCGTTGACACCGTTCCGGTCGATTCGTTCGTTTTCGGTGCCGGCGAACGCTACGATGCCATCATCGAAGCGACGAATCCCGGTGCATGGGAAATACGAGGAGAGGCAGTCGATGGCGACGAACAGCCGGCTCGTGCGGTCCTCCGGTATGAAAATTCGTCAGAGTCTCCAGCCGGTCTCAGCTCGTGGGGGCGGACGCTCCAATATAGCGATCTGCGAGCAATGCAGCTCCCGAAGCAACTCCGTGGAAGCCCCGATCGGACGTTTGACTTGACGCTGTCGCCTGAGATGGGTGGTTCGTATGGCTGGCTCATCGATGGACAAGCATATCCCGACGCTGATCCGCTACACATCCGGGAAGGCGAACACGTCCGCGTGAGGATGACGAATCGGAGTCCGGTGCTTCATCCGATGCACCTCCACGGGCATTTCTTCCGGGTCGGAGACACAATGAAGGACACGGTTATCGTGCCGGGTCACATGGGGTCGGTGACGTTCGACTTCCTCGCAGACAACCCCGGAAACTGGTTGTTCCACTGTCACAACCTCTATCACTTAGAATCCGGGATGGCCCGTATTATTAAATACGTCAGGGAATAGCCCCCTGAAAATGTCGTCCACGTTGGTAACCGTTATTTCCACGCCTGTCGTTGACTCCGGGTACTTTTTGTGCCCTTCACGACACGCGCAGTTGGGCGCTTTGTAGAGAGTAGATTTCGTCGCTGCTTGACGGAGTTGCTTTTCGTTCCCACCCGTCTCGTAATTCTTGTTAAACTAATCGCTACTCGTACAACCAGCGACTGGAAGAGCGATGGTGACTGTGTGGGGAAAGTGGGACCTCGTGATCAAAATCGGCCTCGACAAAACGTACGATACTGCAAGGCTGTGAGACGCTCGACTCGGTGAGATTGTTCAGAAATCGTGTGATATGCTACCGAGCACCCCCTAAAACCTATTAGCACACCTTGCTTGAGCAGAGCGTATGGAGAACACGTCATCGTCGCGGCCAGGGCCATCGATACGAACGACACGTCCAGACACCGAGTCGATCACCACCGCCGTGGTGACGGCGGTGACTGAAGCGAATGGGACGGCGCCTGCGACGCCCCTCTACGAGGTGATTGACCCCGATGCCCTCGAAGCGCTCTATCAGCATGGTTCACCGACGGTGAGCTTCGAGTATATCGGGTTTCACGTTACGATTGGTTCTGATCGCACGGTTTCCGTTGCTGACATAGATACGTAGAGTGCTCCGAGTTGGAGTTGTTCACATCCGATTCATTACCACCATCACCGAGGCTCTGTCCTGCCTGCAACCGCGCTTCGTGGTGAGGACATGAATTTCGAGAGGGTATAGAGAACCACCGTCCGTTACTCTTCGTCTGTCAGTTATCGCCGGTTGCCTTTTAACGTGAAACGATCCTCCGCACTCACCACAGCAGTACTGCTCCGGGTTGCGCACTGTCTTCGACTGTCGATAGCGCGGAATCCGACCGCCACAGTCCCCACATAAGTCACCACTTCGGCGCAGTGAACCGCCAGCACGTGCAAAAGGGAAAGTCACGGCTCGTATACGACACCAACAGTTAGAAACGGTATCAGTAGAGAGAGGACGGCGAGAGATATCGGATTAGCAACTGCCGAGATTCCGGAAGTCGCTCTGGTCACACTTTGAACAGCGGGATGGTTTCGAAATAAAGGTGGTACCGCATTCTTCGCATTCAAAAATATCACCAGTCGCCCGTACCTGCTGTTCCGTATGCCGAGAGGGCGTTTCTGAACTAAAGACACCGCGTAACCGATGTAGTATTTCCATAGCAATGCATAGACACTTGCTCTACATACATAGGTTTTATCACCAAACTACCATAATAATCACCACTATTACTGTATAGAATATTGTCACCGAAGTTGGCTCACCGGTTATGAGATGCCGCTGAAACCCACAGAGTCGCACTCCGTAGGTTCGCCATTCACCACCCTCCAAGGAGAAAGTCCGAAGCGTCCCAGGTAGTAGTCGGAGTTCTGCAAAGTGCTCGTCTCTCATCGAAGATTCTTGCACAACCTCGGAGGATGTAATTGGTGCGTAGCTTACTTTCAACCACAAAATGGGTTGCCGCAAAATCGTCTACTTTCAGGTCGTCGGTCATTGTCGACCAAAAAACCCAGAGGATTAACCGCTGTGGGAGTCTACGTCTATCTCATGACTATCATCACGGAATTCGTTATCCGTTCACCCTCGCTTCCGCTCGTTGGTCTCGCTGAATCGGTTCCCTCGAACCAAGTTGAATGTGTCCACGGGCTTTGTCGCGAAAGAACTGCTCGAGTATTTACCGTCTACTTCGATCCGAACGACGATATCTCCGAAGATGACATCATCAGAACTGAAGGCGAAACGGACTCGTCGAAATAATCCAGATTTCTATCTCTCTTTCCTCCACGGGTGCTCACCGAGCAGTCGTCCGGATAGCGCGGCGTTCAGTGGCCCCAGCAACTATTGATGCAGGCTGTGTTAATACGGCTCACGATGCAGGTCGCAGTTATCGGTGCGAACGGTGGAATCGGTCGGGAGTTAGTTTCACGTCTCGTGGATGCTGGACACGTTCCAATCGGAGTCGTGCCGACGCCGAGATCGTGTCATGGAGCGTGGTGAACTACGCCTTCCTACTCGCCGCCGTCGGCGGCTTCTTGAAGCAGTGACCTCCTGTTTCCACGACACGCTGTGCGGACACAACCGCGGTGTCAGGAGGGAGCGCGGTCCCCACAGGCGTTGACGAACAAACGATTAAAGAGAGAGAAACTCTGTCGCCGACCGATGACCGTTATCGACCACCATCGGTCGCGCGCAGATACTCGTCGAGTTTTTCGGCGATTGCCGTCGCGAACTCCTCGTCGTTGATCGCGGCATCGACTTCGACCAACTCCACGTTCTCGTCGAGGTGTTCCCGCAGGGCGTCGAACAACTTCGAATCCGCCTCCGGGTCGTGGAAATCTTCTCCCTTGACATCGATGAGCGAGACGCCACCGAGCGGGAGAATCAGCGCAGTCGGCCCCGTGGACGCGTTCAGTTTCTTCGCGATGATTTCGCCGAGCTCGGCGTTCTCCTCGGGTGTCGTTCGCATCAACGTCACCTGTGGATTGTGAATGTGGAACGTCCGCCCCTCGAACGTCTCCGGCACGGAATCCCGCGGACCGAAGTTGACCATATCGAGCGCACCCGGCGAGACGACTTGTGGAATTCCCATCTCCGCGGCCGCATCGAGCCGTGTTTCCCCAGCACTCAGAACACCGCCGACGAGTTCGTCGGCCCATTCGGTTGTCGTAACGTCGAGCACGCCGTCGACGACGCCCTGTCTGACGAGCTGCTCCATCGCTCGGCCACCGGTTCCGGTCGCGTGGAAGACTATCGTCTCGTACCCCTTCGATTCCAGATACTCGCGTGCCGCATGCACGCAAGGAGTCGTCACCCCGAACATCGTGATGGCGACTGTCGGTTTTTCACTGACCGTGATGTCCGGTTCGTTGGCGACCATACCGACCATCGCGAGCGCCGCGTTGGAGATGACGCGGCGGGAGAGCTGATTGAGCCCTTCGATGTCGGCGACCGAGTACAGCATCATCACGTCTTTCGCGCCGACGTACGGTTCCGTGTCGCCGGAGGCCATCGTCGAAACCATCAGTTTCGGAACCCCGACGGGCAGTGCGCGCATCGCTGTGGTTGCGATAGAGGTGTTGCCTGACCCGCCGAGTCCCACGATACCTTCGAGAACGCCCTCGTCGTGAAGCCGAGATGCGATGGCAGCAGCGCCGTCGCCCATCGTCTCGATGGCGTCCCCACGGTCGGCCCCCTCCCGAAGTCGTTCGAGGCTGGTACCACCCGCCTCGGCAACATCGTGTGCCGACGTCTCCGGTTCGATGTCGGGGTCGTCCATCACCCCAACGTCGATCAGGTGGACGTCGATATCGTGTGCTTCGATGATTTCTCGGGCGAACTCCAGTTCCTCCCCTTTCGTGTCCAGCGTCCCGATGAGTACGACTGCCATGCTAGAACTCGATCTCTTTGAAGTCTCGGGCTTGGTTCTGAATCGCTTCTTCTGTCGGCAAGCGCTCGAGACTCGATGCACCGAAGAAGCCGACGACGCCTTCCGTATTGTTGAGCACGTACTCGGCGTCGTCCGGCCACGCTATCGGACCGCCGTGACAGATGACCATGACATCGTCGTTGACCGCTTTTGCAGCATCGTGATGGGCTTGAACACGTTCCGCGGCATCGTCCAGATCCAGCGCCGTCTCCGCACCGATATCGCCGGAGGTGGTGAGTCCCATGTGCGACACGATGACGTCGGCACCCACCTCGGTCATCTCGCGAGCTTGCTCTTCGGTGAACACGTACGGACAGGTCAGCATGTCCTGTTCGGCCGCCTCCTGGATCATGTCTACCTCCTTGTCGTAGCCCATCCCCGTTTCCTCTATGTTCTGCCGGAATTGACTTCCCTCGTCGATAAGCCCAACCGTCGGGAAGTTTTGGACGCCCGAGAACCCACGGCGTTTCAGATCTTCGATAAAGACGTCCATTTGACGGAACGGGTCGGTTCCGTTGACACCCGCAAGGACCGGCGTGTCCTCGACGACCGGCAGGACCTCGTGGCCCATCTCCACGACGATTTTATTGGCGTCGCCGTACGGAAGCAGTCCAGCGAGGGAGCCTCGGCCGTTCATCCGGTACCGTCCCGAGTTGTAGATGATGAGCATATCGACGCCGCCTCGCTCGGCGAACTTCGCCGAAATACCGGTTCCCGCACCGGCTCCGATGATAGGTTCGCCGTTGGCTATCGTTTTTTCGAGCCGCGCGAGCGACTCCTCACGTGTGAATTTCATATGCCGCGCGCATCTACAGCGAGAAGGCTAATCAATATTCACAACGGAGTGGTACTGGTTCGGTACGAGTTACTCACAGTCGCAGTTCTTCCCGACCCGACGAGTCGGTAGGCCCGTCGACCCGCTTTCCGACCGGTACGCACGGTACAATTATGGTCGTGTACGCCGAGGTGTTTGTGTGACAATGACAGACGAGAACTTCGTTAGCAGCGAAGACGTACCGACTCAGTTGTTCGATTGGGGAACCCTCAAATGGATGGCCACACCCGACGTCAACGGCTCCGAGCGATTCAGCGCCGGTGCCGTCCAACTCGCGCCCGGAAAAGGTCACGAGTTACATACGCATCCAGATAGCGATGAGATACTGTACGTCATCAGCGGGGAAGGAGAACAGACTATCGAGGACGAAACGCGCGAGGTCGGACCGGGCGAAATGATATTCGTCCCTGCTGGAACCGAGCACGGAACGATAAACACCGGCTGGCAACCGCTCCAATTACTAGCAGTGTACTCACCACCCGGTCCGGAAGATGTCTTGGCCGACCTCCCAGAATGCGAAATCGTGCCCGCTGGAGAGATACCAAGTCGAGACGGCAAGTGAGAATACGGTCAACGTCGATGGCCAGTACGACGTCGTCCTCTCAACGGTGTGCAACAGATACCCCCATGGAAGCGGGTACGCGATCGTAGTACGCAAAAATTGTTCGAAATCCTCTCGAAGATTAGAGCATTCCAAATGCGGCTAAGAGATGGATGATTCCAGCGATAAGAGGGAACGAAGATAATCGTTCGCATAACGAACATGGCCGAGATCACGGAATTGAATCGGAACGTCACTGAACAGATCCATGAGAATCTCCCGAGACACTATCGAAACCACTGACCGAAGTAGCTAGGAGACGGGCGATGTGAAGAAAAATCGGTCGGAGTGCGGGGTGTGCGTTCACAGGCAGTCGGTATGGAAGGTTGTCTGCGTGATGGCGCTAGACAGTGTGTTTCTGTGGGAGGCCGTGCGAACGCATATAGACCAATGGGCGGAAGGATAAAACGAGTATCGGAAGCACAAAAATTGATTTTAGTATTCGATCGATGCTCTCCTGGGTATCCAATTTTGGGCGATGAACCGGTCTCAAGCGGTTTTGGAGGTAAGCAGGTGTTACTCAAATAGATCGAGCACATACAGAAAGTATGTCGAGCAACCCGGCCTCCGTCGAAACGACACACTGGTTCGAAAACGAGAGTACATCCGCGGACCCAACTAATCCGCCACAATACGTGTTGATCGCGACTCGGTCGGTCGATCCAGATCAATCGTTGACAGTGAGTTTGATCGAAACGATTGTTGATACGCTGAAGCCACCCGACGGCCAGACTTCACTCAGTCTGTACCAGCACGTGAACCCGGATGCGCTCGAAGAGATTATCGAGGCAAGTACAACAAAAGAAAGCGGTGTCGAGGTCCGATTCACCATCGAAGACTATCTCGTTACCGTTCGCAGCAACGATACCGTCCTCATTTACGAACCACTCGGACCACACCGCAGCAGTAGTCGAAACCCCATCCGCAACTAGAGCGAAGGCTATATCGTGTTCACTCTTCCCCGTAATCGGTGAGTCGGAGTTTTCCCTCGACTTCGTAGAGATGGCCCTTACTGTACAGCCGTTCGATGATATCTTCGGCAGCAGGCCGCTCGAGGTCTTCTTTCTCGACTAGAACGGCATACGCTCGCTCTGAGGTGGGTTCATCACCGGGTGGGATCGCGCTCTTGAGTGCCTCAAGCGCTTCTTGCACAAGTTGGGTGAGTGGCGACGTCTCGTTTGGACCCATTCGTACTATCAAATTCGGGACGCGATAGGTAAGACCAAGACTTCACGCGATGTTCTGTATCATTCGGTGAATCTCATCCGGTCGTCGGCGCTTGATTTGCCCACCTATTTTATCCGATAGACTTGAGACCTCCGTATGGACGAGAAGAAACAGGCCACGTTCGGATCAGATGGGGAGTTGCGAACCGACGACGAAGCGACGAACGAGACTGGCGACGGGGAGGGAGCGACGACGAACGATTTCGGCGATGAGTGCGGCGAGAACGAGACCAAATCCGGGGTGAACCGATATACCGTTTCCAGCTTGCTTCAAAAGGCGGTCAGACGGTCTGACGAGGAGACCGCAGCGTGGGCTGCCTGGGAGCTTGTGCGGTCCGGCTACGCATGGAATTTTTGGGATCGTATTAACTTGTACGTAGTCGAGGACCTACGGGCCGGTCACGAAGTGGCACTCACGATAGACCGGTACGAGGAATTGGCGCGTGAGCGCTGGACGGAAGACTCTTGGCGGGGGCGACTGTGTGCGGTGCACGCTGCGCTAGCGGCGGCCAGGGCGACCTCTTCGCGCGAGTCCGCACATGCGGACGATTACTTTAGTGAGCTATCGGCCGAACGAGCCACCGCGGATGAAGAGGGACGCAAACCCCGCTTTGATCATCCAGCGGACGATCTCGAAATAGATGGAAAGTACGACGTCGCGTTCGACCAGCATACGTACGAAGGAAAGAAGCGTGGCCGCGGCGGTGCCTTCTTCAGAACGCACGGGGCCCGGGTCGGCCCTGAAGTGGAACCGGAACTCAGTCGCCGATGGCGTCTTCGGAGTATGAAGTTGGAGGACCACGACTATACTGATGAGCAACTGGCCCGTGCTATTGCTCCGGTCAAGGCCGAGGACAGGTGGTCGGACGGCGAATCTTGCAACGAGTGAGGGGCCAACAAGGACGTCAGCGAAGGATGAACAAGGCAAAGATAGAATCGCCATGGATACCAAAAAGTGCAGCGAGTGGCTGATCGGCTGTCTACACGGTGCGAGAAGTTGTGAGCGAGTATCTTCAGTTCACTCTAGTCATCAATCACTCGGGGTGATGAGTCCGACTTCTAAATCTGCGATGAATACGTACTGATATCGAATAACTGAAAATGAAACATTGTTTACTTCTCACAGACATCAATTCTTTTCATATCATCTTGATCGGATTCACATTTGGCTGCTAAACGAGCAACCGATCGAACTAAGCCACCTGCAACGCGCCTCACAACCACGAGCAGATCTGACGATCAACCATCGTGGCAACTCGGCTTTCTGGGGATTATGGGGCTTTTCGGCATTCACCCAGCACGAACCACTCGCATTGTTCTTCTTCAGTTTCTTCGGCTTTTTCCGACTTCTACTATCGGTGGAAACAGATAAAATATCTCGGCGGTGTCGGCATCGTAGGTGTCCTTATGGGCCTGTTGGGCGTCGCGGGAAGCATCCAGATCTGACGATGGTCACTCGGTTCGACAACATGAGAGACCCGCTCAAAGCGACGCGCGACAGCGCCAAAGAGAGAAAGCTCAAGACATGACAGTATCCGCGCTGATTGAATCCTCCATACTCGGCAGTCCGTTCCTACTCATATCACGGAAGATGAGATGTCCCCGTAGCTATCAGTTTGGATACTGTGACAATTAATTTGAAGATTGGGCAGAAGATCCATCTATTTCAATGAACTGTTCAGCTTTAGTAGATAATTTCGGCATTGATCATCCGATGAGTGAACACCCGTTGAGGTGAAGCGAAACTATGCAGTGCCACTCGGACGAGTTTTCATCATTCAAACAGGAGCGCGGCGATTTCCTCCGACCCGAACGGCGGTTCGGGTCTGTTTCCGATTACTTCGCGTCGCGGCGGAACCGAAACGGTGACCAGTCGTCGTCCGCGAATAGCGCCCGACTCACGACGAGCCACGTCGGGATGGCGAGCACGACGATGGCGATGAAGCGAAGCCCGGCATCGAGGGGGGTAAGCAAGGCGCTGTAGAACCACACGATGGCGAACGTGATGGCGAGCCGAATCAGCGGCTTCAGCGCGACGTTCATTCGTTATCCGACCGGCCGCCGTCCGCGACCGGTTCGTCGGCGTGGTCGAACCCTTCGATGCTGAATCGGTCGTCCACGACCGCCTCCTCGGCGACGAATCCCGTTCCGTACTCGAACTCATCGACGTGGATGCAGGCCGCTTCGTGGCCGTCGTTCGCCCCGGAAATCGCCTCCAGCGGCGGGTCAGTCGCCATGCACTCCTCGGTAGCGTTCGGACAGCGAGAGTGGAACGAACAGCCACTCGGGGGGTCGAGCGGCGAGGGTACCTCTCCCTCCAGCGCAGTTCGCGTGCGGGCGAGGGCCGGGTCCGGTTCCGGAATCGCGCGGAGGAGCGATTTCGTGTACGGGTGTTGCGGACTCTCGAAGAGGTCCGATCCGTCCGCAACCTCCACGATTTCGCCGAGGTACATGACCGCCACGCGGTCACAGAAGTGGCGGATGACGCTGAGGTCGTGGGCGATGAACAGGATGGTCAAGTCCAACTCGTCCTGCAGGTCCATCAGCAAGTTGAGTATCTGGGCTTGGATGGAGACGTCGAGCGCCGAGACGGGTTCGTCGGCGACGATGAACTCCGGGTCGACCGCGAGCGCGCGGGCGATACCGACGCGCTGGCGCTGACCGCCCGAGAACTCGTGCGGATACCGATTGGATAACTGTGGCGGGAGGCCGACCGTTTCCATCAGTTCGTCTACGCGCTCGTCGCGCTCGCCCTCGTACAGTCCGTGGATCTCCATCGGCTGCTTGAGGAGCTGCGAGATGGTCTTTCGACGATTGAGGCTCGACGCGGGGTCCTGAAACACCATCTGGATTCGCTTTCGCATCGCCTTCATTTCGCCCGCGGACAGCTCGGTGAGGTCGGTTCCATCGTAGCGAACCGTCCCCGCCGTCGGCTCGTCGAGGCGCAGGAGCGACCGCGCCGTCGTGGACTTTCCGCTTCCGGACTCGCCGACGAGACCGAGCGTCTCGCCGCGTTCGATTTCGAAATCGACGCCATCGACGGCCTTGATGCGCTCTTCTGCGCCCATCAGGCGGTCGATAAGTCCGTCGTTCTGGACGAAGTGCTTGCGCAGGCCGCGCACTTCCACCAGCGGGGCGTCAGTCATCGACCACCCCTCCGTCGGTGGCGGCCTCGGTACGTGGAGCGGTTCCCGTCTCCTTCGATATCGGGCCGTATCCGCGGGCGTGGATGCAGGCGGCCTCGCGGTTCGGTTCGACCGACCGCAGTTCCGGGTCGTACTCACGACACGCGTCCGTCGCGTGCGGACATCGCGGATGGAACGAACACCCGGACGGCAGGGCGGCGAGGTTCGGCACGTCGCCTTTGACGGGGACCAGTCGGTCCATCTCTCCCCGCAGCGTCGGTAGCGAACGCATCAGCCCGCGCGTGTAGGGGTGGCGCGGGTTCTCGAAGAGGTCGTCCACGTCCGCGCGTTCGACGATTCGACCGCCGTACGCGACCGCAACGCGGTCGCACGTCCCGGCGACGACGCCGAGGTCGTGCGTGATGAGGATGATGCTCATCCCGTACTTCTCCTGGAGGTCGTCGAGCACCTCGAATATCTGTGCCTCGATGGTCACGTCGAGCGCCGTCGTCGGTTCGTCCGCGATGAGTATGTCCGGTTCGCAGGAGATGGCCATCGCGAGCAGCGCGCGCTGGCGCATGCCGCCCGAGAACTGGTGCGGGTAGCTGTCGACGCGAGCCTCCGGTTCCGGGATGCCCACGTCCGTCATGAGCGAGATGGTCCGCTCGTGTGCTTCTTGCTTCGAGACGTCCTGATGCCGCAGGATGACGCGGCGGATCTGTTCGCCGATGGTGAACACCGGGTTCAAACTCGTCATCGGGTCCTGGAACATCATCGATATCTCGTTGCCGCGTATCGCGCGCATCTCCGCTTCGCTCTTCTCCAACAGGTCGTCGCCGTTGTAGCGGACGCTTCCGCTCTCGATGCGTCCGGGGTCGTCGATGAGTCGCATCACGGAGAGCGCGGTGACGCTCTTTCCGGACCCGCTCTCGCCGACGATGCCGAGGGTTTCGCCCTCGTGGAGGTCGAACGAGGAGCCGTCGACGGCTTTCACCGTTCCCTCGTCCGTATAGAACCGGGTGACGAGGTTGCGAACCGACAGTATCGGGTCGCTCATTCTCTCGTCTCCTCCGTGTATCGCGGGTCGAGTGCGTCGCGGAGCCCGTCACCGAGCAGGTTGAACCCGAGGATGGTGAGCACGATGACCGCGCCCGGGAACACCGAGTACCACCACTCGCCGCTGTAGAGGTAGCCGCGGGCGTTCGACAGCATCAACCCGAGACTCGCCTTCGGGGGTTGGATACCGAGGCCGAGGAACGACAGCGCGGCGCTCGCCAGCACGGCCGTTCCCATGTACAGCGTGCCCTGAACGACGACGGTGGGCAGCGTGTTCACGGCGATGTCCTTCACGAGAATGTGTCGGTCGCTCGCCCCGAGCGCCTTGGCGGCGTCGATGTAATCCTCTTCCATCTCCTTGAGCACGGAGCCGCGCATGACGCGGGCGAAACTCGGAATGTAGACGACGCCGATGACGATGATTATCTTCAGCAGGTTCGGAAGCACGAACGACCCGTACTCCGTCTCTCCGACGCCCAACACGCCCAGCACCGCGATGGCGAGGATGAGGCTCGGGAACGAGAAGAGGATGTCCATGAACCGCATGATTATCTCGTCGATCCACGAGTTCCGGTAGTACCCGGCTATCGCACCCGCGCTCACGCCGATGAGCATGGCGAAGAAGACGACGCCGAGCGACACCGTCATCAGGGTACGCAAACCGTAGAGGATGCGCGAGAGGATGTCGCGGCCGTGATGGTCCGTCCCGAGGTACGCGGTCATCGTTCCGACCGCGTCGCCGTTCTCGTTTTCGACTATCATCTTGGTACCCATCGGCATCGGGTTGTGCTCGCCCTCGGGCGCCTCGAACTGTACGGTCGGGTCGTGCGGGGCGACGTAGGGAGCGAACAACGCGAGGAGAACCATCGTGCCGATTATCGCACCGCCGATCATCGACAGCTTGTTGCGCCGGAACTCCTTCCAGAACATCTGGAACTGCGAGTGGTGCGTTCCGGGGGCCGACCCAGCGTCGAACGTGTCCGTCTCTGCGTGGTCTTTCGTTGCCATATCAGTTCCTCCCGTCGTATCGGATTCGGGGGTCGAGGTAGGCGTACAGTACGTCGACCGCGAGGTTCGCGAAGACGAACACCATCGAGATGAACAGGATGAGCGCCTGGATAACGCGGTAATCCCGTCGGTCGATGGCGAGTATCAGGAGCTTTCCGACGCCCGGCAGATTGAACACGGTCTCCGTCAGAATCGCCCCGTTCATCAGTTGGCCGAGACCGACGCCGATGACGGTGACGACCGGGATGAGTGCGTTCTTGGAGGCGTCTTTCAGTATCACTTCGCGGCCGCTGATTCCCATCGCCTTCGCCGTTTTGATGTAGTCTTGGTTGAGCGTATCGAGCATCTCGGAGCGCATCATCCGCGCGATGAGCGCGGAGTAGGCCGTTCCGAGCGTGATCACAGGCAGTATCAACTGCTGAAGGTTCGCTACCGGGTCGACCCACGGCGGCGTCCACCCGCCCGTCGCCCACGGGAAGGAGAACTGGACCGCGAACACCATGATGAGGATGATCCCCAGCCAGAAATCGGGAATGGAGATGCCGGTCAACGCGGCGATGCGCGCCGCGTGGTCCTCGATTCGGTCCTGGCGAACGGCGCTGATGATGCCGGTCGGAATGGCGATGAGTATCGCCATTATCATGCTGAGTATCGACAGTTCGACCGTCAGCGGCAGTCGCTCCACGATGAGGTCCGTCACCGGCGCTCCCTGTTGGACGGTCCAGGAGGTTCCGAAGTCTCCCTGTATGGCATCGACCATCCACAGCCCGTACTGGACGTACACCGGTTTATCCAGCCCCATATCGTGTCGAATCTGGTTGACGAGCTTTTCGTTTTGGAGCGGACCGAGCATCACGCGAACGGGGCCGCCCGGCGCGAGGTGAACCAGCGCGAACACCACGACGCTGACGCCGAGCAGGACTGGTATCGTCAGCAGCAGGCGTTTTGCGACGTAGCGTCCCATGCTCATCGCCCGATCACCTCCGCAGTAGTTCTATGTGGATTCATTCATTCACTTCCTCTGAATCGGATAACATGGTTGGTGTGCGTTTACTCGCCGACCTCGACGTTCCGGTACTCGTCGACGAACGTGCCGATGTCGTAGTTGCTGACCGAGTTGCGCCACGCTTCGAGCTTGTTCACGTAGGCGATGTCGATCTGAATCGCGTGCTCGACGAGGTACTCCTGGAGCCGGTAGACGATCTCTTTCTGCGTTTCTTTGTCCGTCGCGGCCTGCGCCTCGCGCAGCTGTGCGACGTACCACTCGTGTCCGTTCGAGTAGTCGCCTTTGGCGTCCGCTGGCGGTTCGGGTCCGCTCGGAGCGTAGATGTCCATCAAATCGTCCGACTGGTGGTGCCAGTTGTTGTGGTTGTGGTTGTTGTCCGCGTAGCCGGACTCCAGCCAGGACGTCACGACCGGAATCGACTGGCCCCAGTCTTCCATGGCGGCGTGCCACTTGTTCGTGCCGTAGACCTGGTCGAACAGGGTCGACTTGTCCACGGCGGTGACGCTCACGTCGATGCCGATGTTGGACAACTGCTCCTGGATGACGATCGCTTCGTCCTTGAACCACGAGCCCTTGGTGGCGATGATGTCCAACTCGAAGCCGTCGGGGTTTCCGGCCTTCTCGAGTTCCGAGCGGGCCTTCTTCGGGTCGTAGAGCTCCATCTTCTTGAGCTTCGGCGACGTCCACTCGCTGTCGGGATACCACGGCCCCTTCTGGACGACGCCCTGTCCGTGGAAGATTTCGTCCAGAATCTCGTCGCCGTCGATGCCGTACAGCACCGCGCGCCGGTTGTGGACGTTGCTCATCGGGTTGCCCTCCGCTTCCATGAGGTTCACGTAGAGCACCTGCGTGAGGTTGCCGGGAACCGACTCCGCCGTGATGTCAGGCTGGCCTTTCAGCCCCGAGAAGTCCTTCGGCGGAACCTTGTCCGTGAGGTCTATCGTTCCGGAGCGGAGGTTGGCGAGGCGCGTGGAGTTCTCCCCGATGAAGTTGAACTTGACCTCATCGACCGACGGAATGCCGTCCTTCCAGTAGTTCTCGTTCTTCTTCAACAGGACGTGACTCCCGCTCTTCCACTCGACGAACTCGTATGGGCCGGTGCCCGCACCGCCCGGGTCGTTCGTGAGATTCGTCGAGAGACCGCTCGGACCCTTCCCGTCTTTCGTCTCGCCGCGCGACCCCTTCGGGACGATTCCTTCGAGACTCCGGGTGAGCCACCAGTTGAGCGTGCCGAACGATTTCGACGTGTTCAGCCTGAGCGTCCGGTCGCCGACGATTTCGCTGCTCTCCACGAACGGCATCCGGCTCTTGACCGGAGAGTTGTTATCGGGGTTCAGAATCCAATCGACGGAGTACTTGAAGTCCTCGATGGTCACGTCGTCGCCGTTGTGGAACGTGATACCGTCGCGGAGCGTGTACTCGAACGCTTTCCCGCCGTTCTTCGGTTCCGGGACTTCCGTCACGAGACCGGGCTTCAGTTCCTCGTCGGGGGTCAGTTCGATGACCTCGTCGAAGATGAGGCCACCGACGGTGCTCGTGGCGGTGTCCGTCCAGAGCGCGGGGTCGAAGTTCCACACTTCCGCGGAGATGGCGACGTTCAACCGGGTCTTCTTGCCGTTGCCGCCACCGCCACCGCCGCCACCGTCGCCGTCACCGCCGTCGTCGTCGGTCTTTCCGGAACATCCCGCTAGCGCCGTTCCAGCCAGTACGCCAGCGACGCCGACGAACTGCCGTCTGTTCAGATTGTATTCGATTATGTCGTCTTCTTCCATATCTACTCTTACCTGCTTCGAAACACACCTTTTGGTGTGGTCTACCTTAGCACATGGAGATATATTATATAACTGTTTTGTTGACGGCGACACTCGTGTTCCGGTACTTTCCGTTACGATTACCTGTTCCCATAGTAGTTTAATAGTCCACCTTTGTTGTAGGGCCATGGCAGACGCCAGACCGCTCACCCTACGAGAGCTACGCAGAGACTTACACGCGAATCCCGAATCGGGTTGGAAGGAGTTTCGCACGACAGCGCTCATCGCACACGAACTCGACGAGCGCGACTACACCCTTCATCTCGGCGCGGACGCCGTTGACGAGGACGCTCGCCTCGGCGTCCCGGACGAAGCCGACATCGCAAACGCGGTCGCTCGTGCCCGCGAGAAGGGCGCGCCGGAGTCGTACCTCGAACGGATGGACGACATCACCGGACTCGTCGCCGAAAAGACGTACGGAGACGGGACGGGCCCGACCGTCGGCGTCCGGGTCGATATGGACGCGCTCGAACGCAGCGAGGCCACCGACGACGACCACCGCCCCGCACGGGACGGATTCGGGAGCACGCACCCGAACGAGATGCACGCGTGCGGCCACGACGGCCACACTGCCATCGGCCTCGGTATCGCGCGTGAATTCGACGAGAACGGCGGTTTCGACGGGACGTTGAAGCTGTTCTTCCAACCCGCGGAGGAAGGAGGCCGGGGCGGGAAACCGATGAGCGAGACGGACCACCTCGCCGACGTCGAGTATTTCCTCGCGCTTCACCTCGGACTCGGTAACGAGACGGGGATGGTCGTCGCGGCGTACGAACACCCGCTGTCGAACGCGAAACTCGACGTGACGTTCGAGGGAGCCCCGAGTCACGCGGGGAACGCGCCGAACGAGGGACGGAACGCGTTGCAGGCCGCGACGACCGCGATTCAGAACCTCTACGCCATCCCGCGCCACGCCGATGGTACGACCCGCATCAACGTCGGGAAGGTTCACTCGCCGAATCCGCAGAACATCGTCGCCGAGGAGGTCCGGATGCGCGTCGAGGTTCGCGGCGGGTCGGCGGAGCTGAACGACTACATGCTCGAAAAAGCCCGCCGCGTCGTCGAGCACGCGGCCGGAATGCACGACGTGGAACTGCAAACCGGTCTCTACGGGAAGACGACGACGTTCACGGCCGACGATGCGATGATCGACGCCGTTGCCGACGCTGCGTCCGACCTCGATGCCGTCTCCACCGTCGTCAACCGCGCCGACATGGGCGGGAGCGAGGATGCGTCGTACCTCATCCGCCGCGTGCAGGAGAACGGCGGTGAAGCGACCTACATCGGTATCGGCGCGAGCAACCCGTACGGCCACCACACGGCGCGGTTCGACATCGACGAGGACTCCCTCAATATCGGGGTCGATGTCGTCGCTCGAACCGTTCGCACGCTCTAGTCGCCGCACTTGGATACACGGTTCGCCGTCGATTGCGGGTTCAGAGCGGCTGTACCGTTAGCGAGCAGGTCATCGGGTCACGATGGAAACCGACCGCTCGCGCTGTTTTTCCACCGATGCACTGCGTTTATTACCCCCCATTTCGATTGAGCCGAGGTATGCAGGTTGACCAGGAACGCCTTCGTCGCGACATCGAACGGAACGGCCAGTTCGGCGCCATCGACGTCGAGGAAGGACACGGCAGGACGGTACTGACGGGAAGCGACGCGGACCGACGCGCACGGGAATACTTCGTTTCGCGGCTCACGGACGCCGGGCTCTCGGTGTCCGTCGACGCGGTTGGGAACATCGTCGGCCGGTGGACGCCGGAGGGGGCGGACCCCGACGCCGCGCCCGTCGCGGCCGGGAGCCACCTCGATTCCGTTCCCGAGGGCGGCATCTTCGACGGGCCGCTCGGCGTCTACGCGGCGCTCGAAGCTGTCAGGACGCTGCAGGCTTCGGACGCGGACCTCCGGCGGCCGGTCGAGGTCGTCTCGTTCACCGAGGAAGAGGGTGCGCGGTTCTCGTTCGGGTTGCTCGGGTCGTCCGTCGCAACCGGTGTTCGAACGGCCGAGGAGGCGCTGTCGCTCACTGACGACGAGGGGCGCACTCTTGAGAAGCATCTGCAGAACGTCGGCTTCGCGGGCGACGACGAAATCCGCGCGGGCGACTGGTCAGCGTGGGCGGAACTGCACGTAGAACAGGGGACGACGTTAGAATCGGCGGGGACGCAGGTCGGCGTCGTGGACGCCATCACCGGCATCACGAACTGCAGGGTCGAAGTCGATGGTGAGGCGGACCACGCGGGTGCGACGCCGATGTACGAACGGTCCGACGCGTTCACGACCGCGAGCGAGTTCGTGGTCGACTTCCGTCGCGCCGCGGAAGACGTGGTTACCTCGATCAGTCCGACGGCCGTCGGAACGGTGGGACGGTGCGACGTCACGCCGAACGCTCGAAACATCGTACCCGGACACGTCGAACTCCACATGGACATCCGCGACGTCGAGTACGAGTCGATGAACGTGCTCGCGGACCGCGCCCGCCAGTCGCTCTCGCGCCTCGAACGCGATGCGCCGGTTCGAACCGAATTCGACCGGTACCGTGACCAGCAACCCAGTCAGATGGCCGACCGATGTGTCGAGGCGGCGGTAGGTGCAGCAGAGGCGTGTGGTATCGTCCCGCAGAAGATGCACTCCGCTGCAATGCACGATACTGCAAACGTCTCGTCCGTGACCGACACCGTGCTCCTGTTCGCCCCCTCTCGGAACGGCCTGTCGCACAATCCGCTCGAATGGACCGACTGGGACGATTGCGCCGCAGCGACCGATGTGCTTGCGACGACGCTAGCACGCTTGGCTAGCTAATACTAGCGCGAACGGACGTCGTATCAGACGGTGGGTGCCACATCGTGTGGTTGTAAATAGTTGCAATCAGTATTGAGACGGGACGCATCGACTCGTTTCTCCCGGTAAATCTCTAATTCAATCGTTCGCGTTCGAATCCGGTACGACGGCCGGTTCCGTGGCCGCGTTGGGCGGTACCACCACTTTACGACGGGGCTTCTCCAGAGTCGGTAGCCCCGTTCGATGATAAGATAACAAATGTCATAATGTCTGTGAACACGTCACGTACGGTCCCTGTCGACAAATTGCAACATATACAAACAACTATAACGGTCGTTTACACAGGAGGAGTATGAGCAAGCTACCGAACCAAGGGTCGCCGTCGCGGACGTTGAGTACCGTCGTGACGGCGGTGAGCGTGATACGGGCGCTAGAGGAGTTAGGCAGCGCGACCGTCGATGACCTCGTTGACCACCTCGACGTCTCCAAAACCACGATGTACAACCATCTTGCAACACTTCGACAAACGGGGCTCGTCGTCAAGAACGGCAACGCGTACGAACTCAGTCTCCAGTTCCTGCTCCTCGGAGAATTCGTCCGCAACCAGCACATTCTCTACGAAGCGGGGAAGAAAGAAATCGAGAAGTTGGCCAAACAGACCAACGAGTACGCACATCTCTCGACCGAACAACACGGTCTCCGAATCAGCTTGTTCAAAGTACGGGGCGAGAAGGCAGTCGGAGACAAGTATCAGACGTCGAAGTTACAGAAACCAGACTATCTGCACTCCTCGGCGACGGGAAAGGCGATACTGTCGCAACTCCCGCCGGAGAGAACCGCGGAGATAATCGACTTTCACGGTCTCCCGGGCAAGACGGGGAACACCATCACCGACCGGGACGAACTCCGTGAGGAACTCGCCGAGACGCGCGAGCGGGGCTACTCCTACAACGACGAGGAGGAAGTCGAGGGACTGCGGGCGGTCGGTGCGCCGATAAAGGACCGCGACGGAAGCGTCCTCGGAGCGTTGAGCGTCTCCGCGCCGACGAGTCGGATGAAAGGAACGCAGTTCCAGGAGACGATTCCGGAGATGGTCACGAGCACCGCCAATGTCATCGAAGTGAACATCAACATGGCGGATAGGAGCTCGGACACACCGAATTTGGGATAGTTCCCGTTAGCGCGTCGGACGGGTCGGCACCGGGACTCGCTCGGCGTCCGGTTCTGTTTCCATTTCGATGTCGACGAACTAGCTACTGTTATCTACGGCCACCGAATCGCCTCCTCGAATCCGTCCAGTCGTCGGACGCGAGTCCTCACGAAACCGACATTACAACACTATATTTGTAATACCATGCCGCTTCGTGAGGTGACTCCGCGGGTCGTCCGTTTTACCGGACGTCCCCGTGGCGACTTCCCGATTCGACGTCCAATAAGGTCGATTCAAAAATTGCGCCTGTCGTCAACGGACCAGTAATATTGCACAATATTCACAATTTTCATCCATAAGGGTGAGCCAACAACGACCACCTATATTTTAGATATACAACCATTTTGGGAGATAGATGCGATATTATCGCTACTTTTCCAGTCAAATACTTATAACCTGTGAGAATAAGCTCTAGAACACAGTATTTCCCCAATTTTACACAGACGGATCGATGTTTTGAGAACGGATTTCAAAGAGGTCCGGATAGTGTATGGCATCTATCGGACTAGCCCAGCACAGACAGTTCTCTATCGGGAGACTCTCACCGACACTAATATTGTACTATTTACACAATACTAAGGTGGTGTTGACCGATCGCTCCGGAAGCGTTCGATACCCACTAAAGCCACCGCTGGTCGCCCGTCCAGGACGGTACACGTGCGTGTTTTCCGACAACCGTTTTGAGTGTGCAACCCCTATAGAAGCTATGTCAGTCCCATCTCGTCGGCCGCGGGGACTCGCGGTTCTGGTTGGAGCGTGGCTGCTCGTTCTTGCTGGCGTCACCGTCCTCTTGGGCTCTCGGATGGTCGGTGTGCTCCTCTCCAGTACGTCTCTCCCGTCAGTGCTGCTCTTTGCAGGAGGGAGTGCGCTCGTTTTCGGGTACGTGAGCTATCGGATGAGCACCAAGCGTCTCCTCGTGGGTCTCAATACGACTCCGCTTTCGGACGTCCGGGCTCCGAGCATCCACGCGAGCATCGAGCGGCTGACTCGCAGGATGAGTATCGACCGACCGGAGGTCTACATCGCGCGGCTCGGCCAACCCAACGCGTTCGCGCTGGGGAGTCGGACGCTCGTGATCGATTACTCGCTCGTCCGGTTGCTGACGCCCGCGGAACTCGAAGGGGTCCTCGCTCACGAGCTCGCCCATCTCGAAGGCTACGATAGTCTCCTGCAGACGCTGGCCATGAGTCTCCTGCGAATGGTAGCGAGCCTCGCTCTCGTGGTAGTGCTCCCGCTCGTGATGGTTACCTCATTGGCTTGCTGGGGACTTTCGCTAATCATGGGTCGACCGGTGCGAGGCCCCGACAGCGTTGGGAGTGGCGTACGACGTGGACTAACGGGGTTAGTGATGGGTTTGCTCGTCGCTCCGACGGTCGTACTCCAAGCCTACTCTCGCCGCCGCGAATACGCAGCGGACCGGCGAGCCGTGTCGGTCCTCGACGAGCCACTGTCGTTCGCTCGTGCGCTCGAAAAGATTCAGCGCGCGAACGAACCGGGAGGGGGACTGCTCTCCTGGTTCTTCCCGGTTCGTGATCGTCGCACGGAACAAACGCCGCTGGAACGAGCGTTCGCAAGTCACCCGCCGACCGACGAGCGCGTGCGCCGCGTTCGTGAGGCCGCGAAGGCCGCCGAAACGAGTCAGGAGGCGGGTCAGTGGCACCGCGTCGAAGTCAACTGAACTCACCGTTCTATCGTCCCGTTCTCCTTCCGACCTCCCTCGTCCTCCCCCGTCTACTCCCCCTACCGTTCCCGCCGAATCGGGAGTCCGTCGTCGGTCGGCGTGCGGTCGCGTACAGCAGGGGTCGATTCGGCCACAACGCTATTTTCCGAGATACATACGTTTTTAGACTATCGCCACACGACTGGAGTCATGACTCGCCTCACAGACGCCATCGTCGGAGACGCCTACCGGAGCGATTTCTCGTGGCAGGTTCTCGAAGATCTCGTCGACCTCGAAACGCGGATGGCCGGACAGAAAGAGGAGAAAGCGGGAGCGAAAATACTCGAAGGCTATTTCGAAGCAATAGGATTGCGGGACGTCCACCTCGACGAATTCGACATCGACGGCTGGTGGCGAGGGTCCTCTTCTATCGAGACCGCAGGCGGCCACGACCAGCAATACGTGAAGGATTATCAGGTCATCGCGCTCCCGGGGACGCCCGCCGGAACCGTCGAGGGCGAATTGGTCGACGTGGGGTACGGTCGTCCCGAGGACTTCGAGGCGGTCGACTGCGAGGGCAAAATTCTGATCGCCTCCAGCGATACGCCGGACGATTACGGCCGCTGGATTCACCGGATGGAGAAGTACGTCAGCGCCGCGAACGCCGGTGCGGTCGGCTTCATCTTCCGGAATCACATCGCTGGCTGTCTCCCCCCGACGGGTGAGGTCGGCTACGATAACCGCCCCGGTCCGATTCCGGCGGTGGGCGTCTCGAAGGAACTCGGCGAGCGTCTCGTCCGTCACGCCGAGGACGACGACCTCTCGGTGACGGTCGATGTCGACTGTCGGAACGAGCCTTCGACGTCCGTCAACGTCGTCGGCGATATCGGACCCGACACGGACGAAATGGTTCTGTTGACGGCACACGTGGACACGCACGACATCGCCGAGGGCGCGAACGACAACGGTGCAGGAAGCGTGCTGGCAACCGAAGTCGGTCGTCTGCTCGCGCAAATGGAGGACGAACTCGAAACGCGCGTTCGCGTGCTCGTGTTCGGTTCGGAAGAGATCGGCCTCAAAGGAGCGTACCACGCCATGGAGACGTACGACCTCGACGACGTGAAATGCATCGTCAACATCGACGGTGCTGGCCGAGACCGAACCCTCTCGATAAACGCGAACGAGTTCGACGAGATTCTCGACGCCTTCGAAGACGTGACGGACGAACGCTCGATTCCGCTCGTCTCCAGTAACACCGTCTCTCCGCACGGAGACCAGTGGGCGTTCGTACAGGAGGGCGTCCCGGGCGCGATGGTCTCCTCGACGAACCCCGACAAGAGCGGTCGCGGGTGGGGTCACACGCACGCCGATACGCTCGATAAAATAGATATCCGGGACCTCCGCGAGCACGCCGTTACCATCACGAACGCCGTCTGCGCACTCACCGAGACCGACCGCGACGTGCCGAGTCGCTCCCGCGAAGACACACGCGACCTGATCGACCCCGGTTACGAGCAGGAACTCAAACTCGGCGGTCGCTGGTCGTATTGAACACCGGTTTGTGATTCGGGAGCCTTCGGAGAGATAGGTGCAATAGGTGCCTCAGGTGGCTGTTCTCGTGTTCGCTTCACTATCGGTTATTCGTCGGACTCGGAGAGCAGTACGTACTAGTGCACTTCGTCACCGATTCGTTTGGAGTTCCAACAATGGTCGCCCATCTGACTGTCTTATTTTCGAACAGTTGCACAAAGCATTTACCGAAGGGCACGAAGGACGAAGTGTGGCGCGGTTGCCTCTGACACCCTGAATGGGTTCCCACACGGGTCTGGCGCCATCACTCCCGACCCTCCCCCCTGCCCCGCCACACCCTCCTCCCTGCTCGCACGCGTGCCATGGTGTGCCACTGAGCAGGGAAATCCGCTTCAGACATGGATCGAACGACGCTAGCGCCGGTTTTCGTTACGTACTCCGTCATCGCTGGTGGAGTGACTGTTATCCCACTCGCCTACCTCTATGGTCGTGCCATCGTTCTTCTCCTGATCGCGTCTCTGTTCGTCGTGTCGCTCCTCCACGCTCGCACCGGAACCGGGCCGACGATGACGATGGAGGGAGGCGGTGGAGAAAGCGACTACACCGAATTAGACGCCTCTCAATCGATAGTCGGCACGTCGTATTCCCTCCCGGGCAGCGGGCGGACAGCGCTGACGTTCTACTTGGTGGGACTTATCCTGTGGTGTCTCGGTACAGCCCCGTTCGTCATCTAACGTCGAAGCCGGTATCTTCACTCTATCCTCGACTGGACGATTGCCAATACCGGAATAGACCGGCCGTTCCCGCCGCGTCAAGCGGAACATCGTGTCGGGTAGAACGCTTTCGGGGTGGGCATCGAACGGTCCCGCAGGCTTTTCCGACAGCACGGAGTGTGTCTACTACCACCATGGGACTCGTGAGCAAGCTCAAACGGCTCGTCACCACGAGGAGTGATGCACGGTTCGAATGCCAGATGTGTGGTGAACCCTTCGACACCGCCGCAGGAATTTGCCCCGAATGCGGTGGACAAGTCACGGAACGGGAGTGACCGGGACGAGCTACTCGATAACTGATGACGCGTGGAACTGCCGTCTGCGGGTAGTTGACGGCCGTTATCTCACCGTGCGCCGAACCACCGGCGGAATAAGCGATGTGTGTCGGTTTGGAGTTTCGAAACGGGGAGACGGACTGGCAAATCCCGGTTACCCCGACGAATCGAGGCGGTCAGTTCCCCGTTTCAAGACGGCAAGGGAAGGATTTGACGCCGTAAAGGAACGTCTGGGGGGACAAATCGGAGAGGTCGGGGTTGATCACTTCAAACCGATCCAAAAGTTTCTCGAGAGCGATGTCCGCTTCCAATCGAGCTAGTTGCGCACCCAAACAGAAGTGAATGCCACCGCCGAACGCGATGTGTGGATTCGGAGACCGTTCGGGTCGGAATTCCTCCGGCGAATCGAACCGAGCGGGGTCCCGGTTCGCCGATCCGACCCTCGCTAAAACCAACTCACCCGCATCGATTCGTCGCCCGCCCAGTTCGACCGGTTTCGTCGTCACGCGTCGGACGGTCTGGGCCGGTGACCGGTACCGAAGGACCTCTTCTATCACTTTCGTCCGACTGACTGCTCCCGTCCGAACCGCGTCAAACAAGTCGTTCTCTTCGAAGCACCAGAGGGCGTTCGTAATGAGATTGACCGTCGTAACGTTGCCAGCGATGAGCAGTGTCAGGCAAAAGCTAATCTTCTCCTCGTGGGTCAGTCCATCGTTCATCGCGGCGAGCGTGATCAGATCGTCACCGCTTCCAGTAGCACGTTCGGAGATCAGATTCGAGAAGTACTCCCTCATTTCACGTTGCACGCGTGCACGGCGTCGCTTGTTGGATTCGATGGCTTTCTCGTCGCCCGTCAAAGATAGCTCGGTAGCCGCTTTCGACCACGTGAGGAACTGATCGTAATCGTCGCGCGGGAGACCGAGCAGGTCCGCAATAATCGTCACGGGATACGGGTGTGAGAATTTGTCGATGATGTCGACGTTCGCCCCCGAGTCGATATCGTCCAACAAGTCATCGGCGATTTGCTCGAATCGCGCTCGGTGTTCCGCTATCGACCCGGGTTGAAATCGACTGTTAACGAAATTCCGGAGACGCCCATGGGCTGGCGGGTCGGCTCGAATCATGGATGGCGCTCTATCCGTATCGAAGTCTCGATCGACCAGACGGATGTCCGTACTGGCGACATCGGAGGCGTACGTTTCATGGTCGCTCACGATCTGCTTGACGTCCTCATATTTGAACACGTCCCATCGTCCACGCTGATCGTCGTATCTCACGGGGTGTTCCCGCCGCATCTCGGCATACCAGTCGAACGGGTTGAGTTGTGCTTGTTCGCTGGCCAGTGCTTTTGGGGGCGTACGAAAGGCGACACCTTGGTTCGATGAGGCCATAATTTAACGACCGTTTAGTAAATCATAGGTCTTTTGTCTACCTGTCGTAAGCGAATACCCGGAAAGTAGCGTCTAATAACCCACACAATAGTCCGTTCGAGTCGCACACCGCTCGTTAGCGACCTTTAATCACGTGTTTTCCGCACAAACATGCACCCTGAATAATTATAATTGAGACCAACTATCTTTGAATATTGGAGTTTTATAACCACTTACACCAAAGATCACCAAAATCAGCCTGTTCTAACGAACGTTATCAGAAGCGAGCGCCGTTCCAGCCGTAGACGGGGCCGACCAGTGGAGTTCCACCGGGGTCGGACAAAGGAATTATACTTACTGAACGGATAGTAACCGATGTGACAGAACCGGTGCCTCGGAGAGAACGTCCGAGTGTCACCTTACTCCATACGTAACTTGGTTCCGAGGTGTAGACACCCTCAACACTTTGAATTTAATACCATCGACACAATACAATGACGTCTTCTGATTCATCCGGTGAAAAATGGACCTCCGCCGAAGAGGAGATCATGCGGGCAACGTATCGAGCGTTGCTTTCGCACGGCTACGCCAACCTCTCGATGTCCCGCATCGCCGAAGAACTCGACAAATCGAAAGCTGCACCGTACTACTATTACGATTCGAAAGATGAACTCTTAGTCTCGTTTCTCGACTATTCCGTCGATCAGTTCGAGGAGACCATCGATACTCGTGAGAGCGACGACCCGAAAGAAACGCTCGATCGCGTCATTGAGAAACTCCTCCCCCTCCAACCGGACGAAACGGAACAGCAACTTCAGACGGTGCTGGTCGAACTGCGCGCCCAAGCGGTAACCAACGGGGCGTTTCGTGAACAGTTCACCCGACTCGACGAGAAAATCGTAACCGCGATCCACGAGATAATCCAGCAGGGTATCGACGACGGCGTGTTCCGTGATGTCGATTCGACGCGTGTCGCCGAGCACATTCTCGCCACCATTACCGGTACAAGGTATTGCCATGCGACGACGAACCGTGAGACCGCGATCGCTGTGACCCGTGTCTCACTATCATCGTACATCGATTCCGAACTGAGAAAGCGTCCGTAAACGGCGGGAAGTACCGCCTCAAAGTGAACTTCGAAAGCAGATTCCGATTCAGTTGCGTCCGTCCCCGTATCAATCCGGAAACGATGCGGGTTCGCACGGTCGGTTGACATCCGTGCGCTCGGTTCCGATATCCTCGATAAAATATCAGAATACCCACCACTTTGCGTCAGAGTATTCACAATCACGAGACGGTCGGCGGAGGACACCGGTCGTGCTTCCGGGTACCGGGGGAGAAGTAAACATATGAACGGTAGTATAATGATTAAAACCCCATATGTTTATAATGTTCTTTCAATGGAGAAATTTCGAAACTTTTCTAACTGGAAGCAGGGCAATACTGTAGACACTCTCCCATGGCTACAGTTGACAAAGAAGAGATACAACCGAATGGAAGCAATCGGTTTATCTATCTCACTGCTGCGTTAGCCGCACTCAACGGATTGTTGTTCGGATTCGACACGGGGATAATTTCCGGTGCGTTCCTGTACATCAATGATACCTTCGCCATGTCTCCACTCGTCAAAGGTATCGTCATGTCCGGGGCGATGGCTGGCGCCGCACTCGGTGCTGCTACTGGTGGAAAGCTGGCCGATAAGATAGGTCGTCGTCGACTCATCTTTCTCGGGGCCATCGTGTTCTTTATCGGGTCGCTAACGATGGCAATCGCGCCGAATGTACCCGTGTTGGTCGCGGGCCGTCTCATCGATGGTGTCGGGATCGGATTCGCGTCCATCGTCGGGCCGCTCTACATCTCCGAAATAGCACCGCCAAAGATTCGAGGAGCACTGACCTCGCTGAATCAACTCATGGTGACGCTCGGTATCCTCATCTCGTACTTCGTTAACTACGCTTTCGCCGATACCGGCGATTGGCGGATGATGCTCGGTACCGGAATGATTCCGGCCGTCGTCCTCGCTATCGGCATGGTGAAGATGCCCGAAAGCCCCCGCTGGCTCTACGAAAACGGTCGGACGGACGATGCCCGGACGGTTCTGAAACGGACTCGAAAAACCGGCGTCGATGCCGAACTCGCCGAAATCGAGAAAACGGTCGAAAAGCAATCCGACAGTGGTTTTACCGACCTGCTCGAACCCTGGCTGCGCCCAGCACTGATCGTCGGACTCGGACTCGCCGTCTTCCAGCAGATTACCGGAATCAACGCCGTCATGTACTATGCGCCGACGATTCTCGAATCGACCGGATTCGGAAGCGCGACGTCGATTCTTGCGACCACCGGAATCGGCGTCATCAACGTCGTCATGACGATTGTCGCCATCGCGCTTATCGACCGCGTGGGTCGGCGGAAGCTGTTGTTGGTCGGAACCGGTGGGATGATTGTCACGCTTAGTATTCTCGGTGTCGTCTTCTACGTCCCCGGCTTCAGCGGGATTCTCGGGTGGGTCGCGACCGGCAGTTTGATGCTGTTCGTGGCGTTCTTCGCCATCGGGCTCGGACCGGTCTTTTGGCTGCTCATCTCCGAAATCTATCCGCTCTCCGTTCGTGGGAGTGCGATGGGGACGGTTACCGTCGCCAATTGGGGTGCGAATTTGCTCGTGTCGCTGGCGTTCCCGATGCTGACGGCAAATATCGGGGAATCGTCCACGTTCTGGCTGTTCGGTATTTGTAGCCTCATGGCGTTTGTGTTCGCCCACAGACTCGTTCCGGAGACGAAAGGAAGGTCGCTTGAGGAGATCGAAGCCGATCTTCGTGAGAGCATCACCGACCCGGTTGCCGGAACCGGAGAGGGAGCATCTGCGGCCTCTCGCGAGTAGAAGGGCGGCTCTCTCCGTCAGTACGGGCTCTCTCCATCCGTACGGAAGGTCTCGCGTGTGACGCTCCCATCACAGCGACACTATTACGAGATATCGTTCCGAACCGCCGATCCGATTTTGCAGCGCCGCATCCACGAGAGTCCCTCATTATAGCGATAAATCGCCATTCGCTCGTCGCCGACCACCCGCGAGCGAACGGATTGTGGTGCCGTCCGTGAGAACGAGGAGCGTTACTCCCCCTTCGAAAGTCGGTAGATTTCGAGAACGTCCGAGACGGTGACTTCGCCGTCACCGTCGGCGTCGAATCGACCGGGGAGGTGACGCACGCGACCCACGCCGCAGGTAGTCCGAACGGTAAGCGTACTCGTCATATCGCTGTTCGTCCCGACGGTCAGCTCGTACTCCCCGGCCTCGACGGCTTTCGGACCCAATGCTGGGACATCGCCCGGGACGACTTCCAAGGCTTCCATATCGACTTCGACCTCGACGGTTTTTCTCTCGCCGGAATCGAGGTGAACGCGCTCGTAGCCGACGACTCGGCGGTCGCGGGTGATGACCGAACCGTAGAATTCGGTGTTGAACACCTCCACGACGTGATCACCCGCCACGTCGCCCGTGTTCGTAACGTCGACGGTAACGGTCACTGTTCGGCCCGCGCGGGGATTGCCGACGTTCGACGGCGAAACGGAGAGGTCGGAGTACTCGAAGTCCGTATAGCTCAACCCGTGCCCGTAGGGATACAGCGGTTCGTGCCGACTCGACGGCCACGCATTGTGGTAGTTCGGAACGTGGCCGACCTGCTTCGGCCACGTGAACCCGAGCCTCCCGGAGGGGTTGTTTTCTCCGAGGAGCGTCTCGACGACGGCTTTGCCGCCGCCACTGCCGGGTTCACCGGCGAACAGCAGTGCGTCGAGATGCTGGAAGGTCTCGTCGTTGCCGCGCGGACTGCCCGCGTACTCCACGCCGACGATGGTCGTGTCGTCGCTGGTGTTCTCGACGACGGTCTGGAGAATTTCCCGCTGCGTCTCCGGGAGTCGAAGTGTGTCACGGTCGCCGAATCCTTCGTTGTGTGGACCTTCGCCGAGAACGACGACGGCGACGTCTGCGTCAGGAGCGGCACTCTCGACGGCACTGCGCTGCTCGTCGGTGAAGCCGTACTCACCGTTTTCGTTGGTCGAGTCCTCGGGAATCGACCACCATTGCGAGCGGTCGAAGTTCGTCGGGACGTGCGTGAGTTGGCCCCTGCCGAGTGCGTTCTCCAGTTCCGCTACCATCGTCGTACCGGTCGGACGAGGGCCGCCGTCCGTGAGCGAGCCGCCTTCGATTCCCTGCCAACCGAGGGTCCAGCCGCCGTACTGCATCAGGATACGGTTCTCGATACCCGTCTCGGGGTCGATTCCCGGTCCCGTGACGAGGACGTTTTCGGTGCCCGAAAGCGGCAGCGCCGAGGGACCACCCTCCGTCACCGGGTCGTTTTTCAGCAGAACCATCGACTCGCGGGCGAGGTCGGTCGCCACCTCCATCGACTCGTCGTTGCCGACGAGGGAGGCGAGATTCGACGAATCGGCGTACGGGTTCTCGAACAGCCCGAGACTCCGCTTGAGCTGAAGAATTCGCCTGACGGACTGGTCGATGCGCTTCTCGGAGAGGTCGCCGTTGGAGACGAGGGTCTGAACGTGAGCGATGAACTCGGGTGGGGTGAGACCGCCGCCGCCGAGCATTACCATGTCCAACCCCGCCTCGATAGCGGCCTCGACCGCACTCCGTCGGCCGTCCTCGGTGTCCGGGAAGTACTGATGGCGGTCGATCATGCGGAAGAGGTCGTTCCAGTCGGAGATGACGACGCCATCGAAGTCGTACTCCTCCCTGAGGACGTCGGTCAACAGCCACCGCGAGGCGTGCGCCGGGATGCCGTTCACGGAACCGCTGTTGACCATGACCATTCCGGGGCCTTCCGCGATGGCGACCTCGAACGGCGGGAGCAGCGTTTCTCGAAGGTCGCGCATCGAGACGTTGGCTGCCGCCCGGTCGTTGCCGTTGTGGGGGACTTCGTACCCCGCGAAGTGTTTGACCGTAGACGTCACGCGGTCGTTGCTTTCGAGGGCCCGAGTCCGGGCCGCCGAGATGTCCGAAAGCACCTTCGGGTCTTCGCTGATTCCCTCGAAAAACCGCCCCCAGCGCGGGTCGCGTTGGAGTTCGATAGTCGGAGCGAACGTCTCGTGACAACTGGTGGCTTCGAGCACCGCCGCCGTGTGTCGCTCGGCCCGTTCGATGGTTTCGGGGTCACGAGTCGCACCCATGTTGAGCCGGTTCGGGAACACGGTCGCACCGTCGAGGTAACAGGCGCCGTGGACGGCATCGACGCCGTAGAAGAACGGAATCCCGTGCGGGGAGTTGTCGATCATGTACTCCTGAAGCGCGTTGACCTTTTCGACGAGTTCCTGTGGGTCCGTCGTCGGCGGAAGCGACCCGCCGGAGAGCAACGACCCGGCGGCGACCTCCGAGATGAGGTCTCCGATTTCCGAGACGTCCTGGAAGGTCGAATCCGCCTCCGGGTCGAGACTGTTGACCACGGGCTGGATCATCTGCCCGGCCTTCTCGGCGATGGACATATCGTTCAGCATCGCGCCGACCGTGTGTTCATCCGCCGCCACGCCCTGTGCGGTCAGACCGACCGTAGTCGCGGCAGTTGCAGCACCGGTCGCTTTCATAAACGTCCGACGAGAGTGACCTTCACTACTATTATTGTTAGTTTCTCGCATCCGTGTCCACCATGTGGATGAATATTAATTAATATTACCCAAATTATAATAATTAATCTATATTCTGAGCATATTATGAATTCTGATAGTACTCTCCGATACCGGTACAGTCTTCGTTCGTAATCAGCGAATCGTACCCATCGAGGAAACCGCAATTGGACCCGCGATTGGAGCGATAGCAATGTTCCCGAAGGAAGTGAAACGATTCAGGTCCGATAGGAAGACGGCCTGTCTACAACTGAAAGCGATGAACTACCCGGATTTCTTTTTGCATCGGAGCTCGAATCAGTGACCATGAAGCGGCGACGGTTTCTCAAAGCGGTGCTCGCCGGTTCGACGACCGGACTGGCCGGCTGTGGACGACCGCCCGGGCGCGACGGTCAATCGAACACGACTGACGCATCCGAGACAGCGACGACGAGAGGAAGCCTTCCGAATGCGGTCGGTCTTCAGACGCTGGCCAGCGGCATGCAAACGCCGCTGGACGTCGCCTTCTCACCCGACGCCGACCGTCGCTACGTCGCCGAGCAGACCGGTCTCATCCATCTTCACGGGGCGAACGGTCTCCGAGAGAAACCGTTCCTGGACCTACGGGATACCGTCGAAGCAGGGGGAGAGAAGGGACTGCTGGGAATCGCGCTCCACCCGAACTTCGCCGAGAACCGCCGCTTGTTCGTTCGATACAGCGCTCCGCGACGGTCCGGAGCGCCAGCCAACTTCAGCCACACGTTTGTCCTCTCGGAGTTTGTGGCGACCGAAGACGGCGGCCGGGCGAAGCGCGACTCGGAACGCGTCGTCTTGGAAATACCGGAGCCACAGAGCAACCACAACGCCGGGGACATCACGTTCGGAGCGGACGGGTACCTCTACGTGGCGGTGGGCGACGGCGGTGGTGGAGGCGACCAAGGAACGGGGCACGTCTCCGACTGGTACGGCGCCGTCGGTGGCGGCAACGGACAGGACGTGACAGAGAACCTCCTCGGGAGCATCCTTCGTATCGACGTCGATACTCGGGCGAACGGGAAGGGCTACGGTATCCCCGACGATAACCCGCTGGTCGGTACCGACGGTCTCGACGAACACTACGCGTGGGGATTCCGGAACCCGTGGCGGTTTTCCTTCGACCGCGGCGAGTTCTTCGTCAGCGACGTCGGACAGAGCAGCTACGAAGAAGTGAATCTGGTTCAACGGGGAGGCAACTACGGGTGGAACGTAAAGGAGGGAACCCACTGCTACGAGGCGGATAACTGCCCCGACGGGACACCCGGCAGCGTCCGAGGCGGCGAACCGCTCGTCTCGCCCATCATCGAATATCCCCACTCGGGCGGTTCCGTCAGCGGAATCTCGGTTATCGGCGGCTACGTCTACCGCGGGTCGGCGCTTCGGGCGATGGAAGGAGCGTACATCTTCGGCGATCTGCAGGCTGGCGGGCGACTGTTCGCCGCGACGCGACCCGACGGGGGCGGTCAGTGGCCGACGCGGGTCGTCACGGTGGCCGGGGACGACGGACGGAAGATAGAGCAACTATTCTCGTTCGGCCGTGACGCCGCGGGGGAACTGTACGTCCTCGGCAGCGGGGCCGATGGCGACGGCGGGCTCCATCGTATCGTCCCCGCCGGATGAGGAGTTTGCGGTGGGAGCAGCGATCGACGGATGGCGAAGTCACGGTAGCGCGATTAGTTCGTGAGTGAGAGATCGAGGAAGCCGACCCGAACGTGATCGTCATGCAGAAGCGGCCGCTCTTCGGAAGCTAAGGCTCCGGATGAGAACGTGGGACTGCTACTGGGGAGAAGTTCGAACCGCAGAACTCCCACAACCAGCCAAGCGCGGCAGCGTCGCATAGCTGACTTCGGGGAAACACTGTGACTGGTTGTGAGAGTGCATCTGAATCATTAGACGGGAGGTTAAAACTCGTTACGGTAGCACAAAAACTAATTGTAGTAACCCACATGCGAAAGATGGTAACACGTGTCATATGTCTTGTGAGAGAGTGATTCGACCCCGGTCCCGTCGTCCGTTTCACTCGCACCCTCGTCCACACTCTCGTGACGCGAGCTGGCTGTTGGGTCACACCGGTCCGCGCTCGGTCTGAATCGGTCTCGAATCGTCGAATGCGGCGCTCGTTTCCTCCGCGTTCACCCCCACGTCCAACGGGCATCGAGAACGTACCGATAGACGCCGCTGATAGCGATGGCAACGGCGTTGGCGATGAGATACAGGATATCCCCCGTGTTCACGAGGACGTAGAGGATGCCGAGTTGAATCGGGATGGCCGATCCACGGACGACGTTCGTTTTGAACAATCCAGTGAGGTAGTCGCTGGTCGTGGAGTTTCGGGACGCGTGGAACGTCCACGCGTTGTTGAGCGTATACTGAAATAGAATCGTGATCTCGATGGCTATCAACGCGCCAAACAGGTAATTGAGACCGGCTCTATCGACGAACATCCAGAGGAGGACCATCTGCACGCCCGCGGCGACGCTTCCGACGATTACGAAGCGTCGTAACTGTGGGAGCAGTGTGCCGCGCCGGAGGTCACGAAGGAACTCCCGAAGCATCTCTACATACACCAGTGGTTCAGACGGTGTATCCCTGTCGCTTCTCACTCGAGCGTTTCGGTCCGTGAAATCGACGGCGATTCGGGTATCACAGTGGACCAGTCCGATTCGACCATCACTCGGTTATATTACCCGGGGATTCGAACGTCGGGCTATGACCGTCACGGCAATGCTCACCGTCGCGCCGCTCGACGACGCGACCGCGGATTTCGACGCGGAAATCGCGAAGGCCATCGACGCGCTGGACGACTTCGACGTTCGGTACGAGACGCACCCGATGGAAACGACGATTCAGGCCGACGAACTGTCGGAGGTGTTCGCCGCGGCCCAGGCGGCGACGGAGGCCGTCGATGCGTCACGGACGCTGACGACGTTGAAGATAGACCACTTCCGAGAGGAGACGCTCGACGTAGACGAAAAGGTAGAACGCGTCGAGCAACACCTCCAGCGGCCCGCACGAAGCGACCGCTGAGCGGCGGGGATCCGAGATTCCGTTTCGACCACCGAACCGGCCCGGTGTTGGAGTGTATCGTGATTCGAATCAGAAAACATTCATAACTCTACTTATCAGAGAATGTATGAGACGCCGCCAGTTCCTCGCAAACGGAACCGCCCTTCTCTCCGTCTTCATCGCTGGATGTGGCCATCCACCCGTCGTTTTGGATATGGACGGCGCGACGGCGAACGATATCGCAGACGAAGTTTCGATGGCCCCCGAGCCCGATTCCGAAGAATATACGCTCGTCACGTCGGCTCGCGGGAACGGATCGGCGACGCGGAGCGGGGCGTACGAGCTGTTCGACGCCACCAACATCGTCCGGATGGGAGACGCCTTCTACGAGGTTTCGGAGACGCGGCTCGAAAGCGACGAGACGACCGTTTACGATGTCCGCATCGATTTCGACCCGGACGATTCGACGCCGGAGCTCGGTGCGATAGAATACGACGACCTGCCAGCCGCGGACCGTAACCGCCTCGATTCCATCCCGTCCGAGGAAAACACGTCCGACCGAGGGCGACGCGATATCGGTATCCACTACGGGACCGCCGAGGAGGTGGGAAACGAATCGGTGTTCGTTCCGAGGCAACGGTACGACATCATCATCCGCGGTGAGAATCGATATCGGGTTGGAGTCGACACTCGAACGGTAACCGAAGCGGAGTACCGATACGAGGTGACGGAGGTCGCACCTGACGTCGATACGTTCGCCGACCGGATTCGGGAGCGGTACTCGTTCGAACTTACGGACCTCTCCGATGCCGAACGTGCGGTCGTCGAGGAAGCGACCGACGGAGGGTACTTCGAAGACGACGACGCCTTCCGGTCGGTGATCGACCGCATCCGGGGACACGAGGGGATAGACGTGGCAGATACCTTTGGAACGTGGCTCGTCGAGTACGAACGCGCCGAGTATATCACCTACGCCGAATGGTGACGACCATCCTCGGGGATTTCGAGGCGAACGTGCCGACACCGGATGTCAGTGCGGAAGGTTCGAACGAACGTATGCCGGTCGGCGAAGAATCGCGCAATCCGCTACTGTGTGGTCCGTCCCTGTAATCCGCCTCGGTTTGTAGGAAGGACGATACCCGATCGAGTATCACCGAATCGTCGTGGAACTTCGACCGATGCGAATCGGGACGAGAGCGGCACCCGTTATCGATTCGGGGATTCGAATTTCGCTCGAAGTTGGTCGGAGAGGTCCGTCAAATGGGCGGTGCCAAAGACCGCGACGAGGAGTCCACCGATGGTATTGTAGAACAGGTCGAGAATCGTATCGTCCAACCCGTACTGGGTGAGCACCTTTCCGATGCCGACGAGGTTCGAGACGACGGCGACGTAGAACTCGATGAGTTCCCAGATGACGCCGAACGCCATCACGAACAGCAACAGATAGACGAACATGAACGTCGGTGGCATCGAGATGTACTCCGTGTGCTCTTCGAGCGCTCGCGTCACCGCGTATGCCACGCCAGCGACGAGCGACGACGACAGCGCGTGCGTCATGTGGTCCCACCACCACGTCGACTTGTAGGGACTGATGAAACCCAGCGCGGGCAACGAGAGGGTCCCGAGCGCGTGCAGGAACATCGCGAGCGTAATCCAGAGGACGATGCCGCCGTTCATCGTGATACTGTAGTTCCGGTCGAAAAACGCCGGGAGAAACGTGACGAGGAGTCCGACGCTCGCATTCACGGCGATACCGGCGTTCCCTTGCCAGAGGCCGACCGCTAAGATGCCGATTATCGCCGCTTGGAGGAGTCGAACCAACTGACTCTCCCGGCGCGCCGAGAGGCTGACGGGGGTGTGGAAACTCATGCGCCACGCTCCCGTGGTCGTTCGACGTTCGCGGCGAGCCGACGCCGGAAGTACAACCAGAAGAGCACACCAGCGGCGATGCCCGCAACGAACGTCGCGGTGAATATGGTCATGAGTTCGGTGTTCGTCTCGATGAACCTCGTCCCGAGATACGTCGCCGAGGCCGCCGACCCGACGGCCCAGAACCCGGCAGTCGCGAGCGTCACGATGACGGTGAAGACGACCGCGAACTGCGGCGTCATTCGGACCGCCGTCGTCAGTTCGAGTGCGACGACGACGAGCATCGCGAGGGTCGCAACGCTAATCCCGGTCACGATATCGTCGAGGAACACCGGCCGAGCCGTTGCAACAAAGAGCGGAAGCGATGCGACGAGGAGCAGTGGCCACGGAACCGTTCGGGTCCACGACCGGTAGACGACCGCGGGTGAAATAGCGACGAACGCCGCAATCGCGGCCATCGTCGCCTCGACGAACAGGATATTCAAGAAGCTCACGACGGCAATCGCAACGAAGACGACCGCGAGAACCCACGCAATCGTCGCGTTCACTCGCGTATCTCTGATAAACCATTCTTCCGGAAGTGATTGACTCATCCCTCGTCCCCCCAAGAGACCACACGGCGATGAATTCAGTGCTCTAGTGGTTCCACCGTTATTGACGACCCGCATCGACTTATCTGTTGTACCGGTCGAGGGGGGAAACAGACAGGGCGGTCTGTTTAATCGGCAGGTTTAGTTCCATATCGAACCCATGGTAATCCGTCCCGAAAGGGACGAGAACGTTTGTCAATCGCCGTGATGCGTCTGAAGACAGTGTGAAGCCGGACGAAATAACTCTCCACACTGTCTCTATCGCACAATACGTCCCTCGTGGTCACAAACGGTGAGACGCATCGATCATCGGTTCGGGCGTCGTCTCGACTTCGGTTGTCGTCGCGGCGGTCGGGTTCGGTCATCCGCGCGGCACTACTGCCGGTATCGGTCTGCGAGGGTTGCTATTCGCTTGGTGCGAGCGAACTGTCTGTAACCTCTGGCGACGCTGTATCGAGCGATAGCGACGGGAAAACGCATAATCGATGTTCCGGTCATCGTTTCTGATTCGTCACATCTGACAGCGGTGTCGCGTTCTCGTTCTCAAACGATGGTAATCTGGCTTCGAATATAATTCGATAGACATCGTAGGAATAGATGTGAAGGTGAGCTACACATGACTCGTACACGTCGAATCGAAATTGGAACCGTGAGGCTGACTGCCATCGCGACGACGCTCGTCACCACCGCGACCGGAACCGTTGCCGCTCGCGCCACTGGCGCGATTGGCAGTGCACATATGTGGGACGGTGGCCATATGTGGGGCGATGGCTGGATGGCGGGTGCCGGTTCGATGGGCCTTTGGGGACTCCTCTGGATGGTACTCCTCGTCGCGGTTCCGCTCGCGCTCGTGTACTACCTGATGACTCGTCGCGTTCCCGAGGAATCGACCGACCCAGCGATGGAGACAGTCCGTGAGCGATATGCCCGCGGCGAAATCGACGACGAGGAGTTCGAGACGCTGCGCGCGAAGCTCACGTGAACGTCCCTTCCGTTTCGATGGGTCGCCTCTCGAACGGGACCCGTCGGCGACTCGTTCTCGAAACTTCGGATGCGAATCGCACGGAGTAGATACTCCGAGCGGGACACTTCCGTCGGTCTCGAAAGCGACGTACGAGACCGTGTGGACGAGCACGGAGACGGCAATCTCGCGATGGTCTGAACGTTGAAGAACAGAAACGCGATCAGCGCGAACAGACCGTGGATATCGCCTGTATCCAGGGGGAAGCGCCCGGTACCGATTGCACCGATATCGTCCACGGCGAAGATTGCGAGCAGCCAGCGCTTGGAATCGGTGGGGTCGCATTTCCCACGCCGACCATCTGTGACGCGAACACACGGCAGAGCACATAGTATTTGTGCAAAGCAACCTTCATCACTCGTGATTGAGAGCCGTGGCCGAGAGCAACCACCACCGGGCGGCGCGGGAGACGGAACGAGGAGTCAGGTACGCGATTCTCGCCGCGTTCGTCGTCGGCCTTCGCCGACGGAACCCCGGCGCAATCGTCAACGCGCTGGTCGCGTTCGCAGCGACGTATCTCCCCGATGCCATCGAACGCGAGTACGACATCACCTTCGGACCGTGGCAACGCGTCTATTCGGACGCCGCGATGCTGACCCACACCGTCGGAATGCTCGGCCCGTACGACGACGTGTGGTGGTGGGACCATCTCACTCACACGCATTCCGCGACACTCCTCGGCGGACTCGTCTTCGTTACCGCTCGCCACAACGGACGCGACCCCCGTCCGCGCGTCCTGGCCGTCGTCGTCGGTCTCGGGGCTTTGTGGGAACTCATGGAGTATACGATTCACGCCGTCGCCGACCGCTTCGGTCTCGAACCCATTCTCGTTTCCTACGGCAGATCGGATATCCTCCTCGACCTCCTGTTCGATCTCGTGGGTGCGGTGCTCGTCCTCGTATTTGGAGACCGTTTTCTTCGAAACCTCTATCGACATGCCGAGTGATTCCCGTCTTCGCGGGGACGTTCACGGGAGCGACTCGGCCGCTTCGAGGAGTTCCTCGTCCGTCCGCCACCGATACAACCGTCCCTCTTTTTCGAAGAGGTCGAAGACGCCATCTTGCATCCAACCGAACGGATGCGTTTCGTCGTCGTACTCCCGTTTGAGAACGTGACTCTTCGAGAAGAACTCCGTGGTACCGACGAGCAGGCCCTGTTCGACGAGGAAATCGCTCGGGTCCTTCTCTGCAACACCGACGAGGTACGTAACGAGGTCGGCGATGAGGCAGAATTTCTGGATGCTGTTGTCCCATTCGCCGCGAATATCGACCATCCGGAACGCGTAGGCGTCCTCCCGACGATTCAGACGGTCGGTCACGAGGTTCAACCGTCGAATCGGGTCTCTGTCGTAGTTTCCGAGGACGAAGTACGAGCGGTCGTTTTCGTAAACGGGTGTGAGCTCGGCCAGCGTCCGGACGATTTCCTCGTTGTCGGCCAGCGAAATCTCGTCCCGGTCGAGTCGAGCAGTTGCGCTCGTGAGAATACCCTCCGGAACTGGCGACTCTTCATCGGACATAGTACACGCACGTCGCGTGTTCAGCATAATATTTACGAAGTGATTTACCGAGTAAGGTATTCGAATTTACTCTGGAGTAATTTACTCCAGGGTAAACTACTTGTCGTGCCGGTGCGTAGCTTGCAGTATGAGTACCGATTTGGGGACGGGTGAGAGCACGGAGGCCCGTGAGTTGGTCCACTTCGTGACCCAACAGACCCGGTTCGCACTGGTCACGAATATCCTACAGCACCCACGGCAACTCCCGTCGATGTACGAGCTCGAACAGCTCAACCCGAGCATCAGCGAGGCAACCGTCTACAAGCACGTTCAAAAGTTGATCGACGCGGGAATCGTAACGGAGGTCGCGCTGCCGGACGCACAGCGCCGCCAAGGCTATCCCTGGAAGTTCTACGGTCTGACCGACGAGGGCCGCGCATTTCTCGAAGACCACAACCTCCTCGAAGCCGAGGAGACGCTCCAACGCATCTACGAGACGATTACCGACAAACCCGAGAAGATGGTCAAGTACGAAAACGCCCCGCGACCCGACGACGGGTAATCGAACGCGGAATTCCGCGCTTTTTCATCCGGGATATCTCGAACGTATTCCGTCGGTGTAACGGTTTACTATCTTCGTCCGTCACGTATCGACCGCGATGGCACCGACGGGCGGTACCGAGCGCCGACCCGCCCCGGCGGTAGCTTTATGCCAGTTACGAACACAGCATTTGTAGACGTCATCAACGAAAAAGGACTATGAACGTCATCAATCCCGCAACCGGCAACCAGATCGAAACGTACGAAGACGAGGACATCACCGAGGCCAAGGCGGCGCTCGACACCGCGACGGACGCGTTCGATTCGTGGCGAACCCGTCCGCTTCGGGAGCGCGAGGAACTCCTCTCGGACGTTGCGGATATCCTCGGCGAGCGAAAACAGAAGTACGCTGAGCTGATGACGCGGGAGATGGGAAAACCCATCTCGCAAGCGAAAGCGGAGGTCGAGAAGTGCGAATGGCTCTGTAACCACTACGCGGAACACGCGGACGCGTACCTCGCCGACGAGTATCACCCGAGTCCGGCCGGTTCCGCCGTGAAAACGTCGTACGAGCCGTTGGGAACCGTTCTCGCGGTGATGCCGTGGAACTTCCCGTTCTGGCAGGTGTTCCGCTTCGCGGCCCCGTACCTCACCGCGGGGAACGTCGGGATTCTGAAGCACGCCTCCAACGTGCCGGGGTGTGCGCTGGCCATCGAGGAGATATTCCGCGACGCGGGGTATCCCGAGGGCGTCTTCCAGTCCCTGCTCCTTCCCTCGTCGTCCGTCGAGGACCTGCTCGCCGACGACCGGGTGAAGGCGGCGACCCTCACCGGGAGCGGCCCCGCGGGTCGAGCCATCGCATCGACGGCCGGGGAACACCTCAAAAAGACCGTTCTCGAACTCGGCGGCAGCGACCCGTTCGTCGTGCTCGACGACGCGGACTTGGACGCGGCGGCGGAGACCGGCGCGTGGGCGCGCAATCAGAACGGCGGCCAGTCGTGTATCGCGGGGAAACGCTTCATCGTCCACGACGCGATATACGACGAGTTCATCGACCGACTCATCGACGAGTTCGACGCGCTGACTGTCGGCGACCCGATGGACGAAGACACCGACGTCGGCCCGCAGGCCCGCGCGGACCTGATGGAGGAACTCCACGAGCAGGTGACCGAGAGCGTGGACGCGGGCGCGACCGTCGAACTCGGCGGCGAACCGCTCGACCGCGAGGGTGCGTTCTATCCGCCGACGATTCTCACCGACGTCCCGGAGGGCTGTCCCGCGGACGCGGAGGAACTGTTCGGCCCCGTGGCATCCGTCTACCGCGTCGCCGACGAGGAGGACGCAATTACGAAGGCGAACGACACGGAGTTCGGCCTCGGCGCGAGCATCTGGACGGAAGACCGGGAGCGCGGCGAACGACTCACCCACGAAATCGACGCGGGCTGCGTGTACGTCAACCAACTCGTGAAATCGGATCCGCGGGTTCCGTTCGGCGGCGTCAAGGAATCCGGCTACGGGCGCGAACTCTCCGAAATCGGCATTCAGGAGTTCGTCAACCGAAAGACCATCTGGGTCGAATAGCGAATCCCATCTTTCCCGTCGAATCGTCACTCGAACGGTCGTTTCTGCACTCGAGGTAGGTGGATGAACGGAGCCGTTTCTCCGGCCCGCGCATCTTCTACAGTGGATAATTCCTGCGAGTAAATATCAATTGATTGTCTTTATTGCCCCTCAGTACGAAAACCGTGTACGGGTTCCGAATTCAAATTTCGTTTATGCCGAATATAGAAATCGTGGACAACTTATTTATAATTCTTTCACATGGTATCCCATATGACGGCGAGTCCACCGATAGACGAACTCCATTTCGAGGACGCACCGGACGTCGGAACCGTTCCGGGACCGAACACGCGGGAATTGCTGGACAAACAACGCGACATCGACAGCAGCGCGGTTTCGTACCCGGAGGACATTCCGATAGCCTTCGAATCGGGCAAGGGTGCGACGGTTCGTGACGCGGACGGGAACACGTACATCGACATGTTCGCCGGCATCGGCGTGCTGAACGTGGGACACGCCAACCCGTACGTTCTCGATGCGGTGCACGAACAGGCGGACAAACTCGTCCACACCGTGGACTTTCCGAGCGAGGCGCGCCTCGATCTCATCGAGAAGCTCGACGAAATCGCGCCCGGGGCGCTTCAGGGCAACAACAAGTTCGTCTTCGGCGGCCCGACCGGGAGCGACGCCATCGAGGCCGCGATAAAGCTCGCCAAGTACAACACGGGCGGCGACGGCCTCATCGCATTTCGGGGGGCGTACCACGGCGCGACCAGCGGCGCGATGAGCCTCACCGGAAACAAGGGTTTCAAGGGCGATTACACGCCCCTCCTCTCGGACGTCGTTCACGCGCCCTATCCCCATCCGTTCGGGCAGGACAAGACGCCGGAGGAAGCGGTCGACCACGCGCTCGAAGAGGTTCGAGCCATCCTCGAAGACCCCTACGGCGGACTGGCGAACCCGGCGGGTATCTTCGTCGAACCGATTCAGGGCGAAGGCGGCATCATCACGCCGCCGGAAGGGTTCCTTACCGGACTTCGGGAAATCGCCGACGACAACGACGTGGTGCTCGTGTTCGACGAGATTCAGAGCGGACTCGGCCGCACCGGGCAGTGGTGGGCCAGCGAGTGGTACGACGTCACGCCGGACGTGATGACGACGGCAAAGGCGCTCGGCGGCGTCGGGTTCCCGCTCTCGGGAACGATGTACCACGAGGACCTCGACACGTGGGGGTCGGGCGACCACGCGGGCACCTACCGCGGACACGTCGTGGCGATGCGGGCCGGAACGCGCGCCATCGAGTACATTCAAGATCACGACCTGCTGGCGCACGGCCGCGACCTCGGCGAGTACGTCCGCGGCCGACTGAACGAGGCCGCAACCGAGACCGGCAGCATCGGCGAGGTTCGCGGAAAAGGACTGTTCGTCGGGGCCGAGTTCGTGGACGCGAATGGGAACCCGGACGGGGAAACCGTCGATGCGATTCAACAGTACTGCTACGAACAGGGCGTTCTCGTGTGGAAGGCCGGACGTCACGGCAACGTCCTCCGCCTCCTCCCGCCGCTGGTCCTCACGGAGGAACTGGCCGAAATCGCGATGGACGTCATCGTCGAGGCCGTCCGGGAAGTGACCGCGGAACGGCAGGCGACCGCGTAGAACGAACCTTCGACCGACTCTTCGAACCTCCGAACGATTTCGAACCACCATGAGTGATACCGACCGAATCATCACGGACGAGGCACCGCGCAACGAGAACCCGTATTCGCAAGGCGTCCACGCGGGCGACACGCTGTACGTCTCCGGGTACGGTCCCGTTGACCCCGAAACCGGTGACGATATCGAGGGCGACATCCGAACGCAGACCGAGCGCGTGTTGGATAACATCGCCGCCGTCGTCGATGAGGCGGGCGGCGACGGTCTCGACGACGTTGTAAAAACGACCGTCTATCTGACCGACCTCGACGACTACGATGCGGTCAACGACGCGTACGGCGCACGGGTTCCCGGCACCCCACCGGCGCGGGTCTGCGTCGAAGTCGCACGGCTTCCGGGTGACGTACGGGTCGAAATGGACGCTATCGCGTACCTCGGCTGACTCGATATCGTCAGTCGTTCAGCTCTTCGACGCGCTGGTCGCGCTGTTCCGCCGCGGCGTTGACCTTCTCGATGAACGAGTGCATCTGTTCTTTCATCTCCGAGCGCATGGACGTGGCGGAGAACTCGTCGGATTCGGTGAGGAGGCGGATGAACGCGCGGAGTTCCTCGTCGGTTATCTCCTCGAAGTCGCCGAATTCGAGTTTGTCGATGACCTCGTCCACGTCTATTTGACCGACCGGTTCGACGTTGAAATCCACCGTGACCATGCGGTAGTCCGACCCCGCCAGTTCCTGTTCGGCCTCGTTGACGCCTTGGGCGAGCATGTCCTTGAACGGGGTGTAGTAGCCCATCGTCCCGAGATGGAGGAACGCGAGCATGTCGGTGATTCCCTGCGTGTAGGCGTCCCTCGCGTCGTCGTCGGGGTTGAAGACCGTCTCCCGGTCACGGTCTTCGAGGTGTTCGAAGAGAAGAGTAAAGTCGAGAATGGCGTTCCGGAGGCGACGGCGAATCCGATTTCGCTTCTGCTTTTTGGAGTGCTCCGTGTAGTCGGACTTTCGCCCGATAAGGAACTCCCTGTCGCTCGGCGTGAGGATGCCTCGGTCCCGATCTGCGGAGTAGGCGAGGTCGTATCTCGCCTCGCGCTCGGATGGTTCATCACTCATAAACGGAAATTGTGTACGACAGCGATTAAGGGTTACGAAGGTGCGGTTTTCGGACCCCAATTCGAAACGGCGGGAAAACCGGCTTTATCCCCGGTAAGTACGGGAGTAACCCCGATTAGCTCTTCACCACCGCGAGTTTCGAACGGGAATGGCCCCGTTGTCGAATTCCTTCTGGGAGAACGGCCACCATCCATTTTCCATAAAGCACGTTATACCATCACATATCTTATAACTGTTGTAGTCGTACACAGATAACGTTCTCACGTCAATCTTATAAACATATACTGTATGCGCTAGCATCAATATCCGTAATATTTATCACCGTCATTCACGATGCATGCTATGTATGCCACCATACACCATGGCTATTGCCATCAATCATCATCCATGAGACACAAATCACACGGCCGTTACGGGAAGGACGGATTGACCATCGTGGACGGCGGAATGACCGTTCGGCGACCGAAGACGACGAATACCGGGTCGAAAACACAGCCGTCGGCCCGACGGCTGGGGGGTGGGTTCGAATGAGCAACTCCGACGACCAAGGTGCAATCGCCGAGTTCCGCGAGGAAATCGAACCGACCATCTTCGGGGCCGGTGCGGCGGTCACGCTCGTCTTCGTCGGCGCGTTCGTGTTGAACCCGGCTGACTCGTACGAGTTCGTCGAGGGAATACAGTTCTGGATTCTGGAGTACTTCAACTGGTACTTCCTCATCGTGATGTTGGCCTTCGTCCTCTTCCTCGCGTTCCTCATCTTCGGCCCGTGGGGAAAACTCCGGTTAGGCGACGAAGACCCAGAATACAGCTATCTCTCGTACTTCGCCATGATGTATTCGGCCGGACTCGCGGCGGGCATCGTCTTTTGGGGTCCGGCGGAGGCGCTCACGCACTACGGGAGCGTGCCGCCGCTATACGACGTACCTGACAAGTCGGCGGCCGCGATGCCCGTCGCGGTGCAGTACGCCATCTTCCACTGGAGTCTCACCCAGTGGTCGTGTTTCACCGTGATGGGACTCGCCATCGGCTACTTCGTCTATAACTACGACGCCCCGCTCAGGGTGTCGGCGGTGTTGACGCCGATACTCGGTGCCGACAACGTCGACGGACCGATAGGGAAGGCCGTCGACATCCTCGCCGTCTTCGCGACGCTGGGCGGCGTCGCCACGTCGTTGGGGTTCGTCGGAAGCCAATTCATCACGGGGCTGAGCTTCCAATGGGGCATCGAACTCGGTGACGTGGGGACCATCTTGGTTATCACGGGCATGACCGTGGTCTTCACCACCTCGCTCGTCCTCGGGGTCAACAAGGGTATCAGGTGGCTCTCGAACTTCAACATGGTGTTGTTCTTCCTCGTGATGGTCGCCACCCTCGTCTTCGGCCCGACGTTCCGCATCCTCGAACTCGGGTCACAGGCGTTCGGTCGGTTCGTGACCGATTTCTTCAGGATGAGTCTCTTCACCGAAGCGGCCCAACCACCCACCTACGACAAGTGGGTGAACAAGTGGACCGTCTTCTACTGGTTGTGGCCCCTCGCGTGGTCGCCGTTCGCTGGGCTGTTCATCGCCCGCATCTCGCGCGGTCGGAGCGTCCGCGAAGTCGCGTTCGCCGGAATCGGGGCGACGTCGATGGCCACCGTTCCGTGGTTCATCATCGTCGGCGGGACGGCCGTCACGATGCAGAACACGGGCGTTGCACAAATCCTCGGACCCATCGCACAGTACGATGAGTCGGTCGCCGGGTTCGTCCTGTTCAACGCGGTTCCGGTCATCGGACCGCTTCTCCTCGCCGCGTTCCTCATCCTCGTGACGACGTTCTTCGTCACGTCCGCCGACTCCTCGACGCTGGCGGTGTCGATGATAACGACCGGCGGGAAGGAACACCCCTCGTCCATCAACCGCATCTTCTGGGCGGTGCTTCAGGGGACAGTCGCGTCCATTCTCATGGTGGTCGGTGGTGTCGATGCGCTCCAATCCGCGTCCATCATCACAGGTGCACCCTTCGCCGTCGTCTGTCTGCTCGCCATGCTCGGACTCGTGAAAACGTTCCAGGAGGAATCCGGTGGCATCCTCCTCCAGGACCGGACGAAACTCATCGGCGCGCCGACGGTACGGGAGGAAACGACGGACGGGGCGAATGTGGCTGGTCAAGACGACGACTGACCGGCCACCCGACCGACAACCATCGTCCAATCCTGCAACGACAACAAGTTTTAATAACGGTATATACGAACATTGTGTATGGATAGGGACACGGCGAATCCCGACGTGGTCACGCTGCCCGGTCCGAACGCACAGAAGTGGATCGATTTTCATCACGAACACTCCGCGCCGAGCGAGTTCTCACACGAGTTCGTCTGGGACGTGACGGGCGAGGCGGACGGCCCGTTCGTCACCGACGTCGACGGCAACGTGTTGCTCGATTTTACCTGCCACATCGGCGCGGCACCGCTCGGCTACAACAACGAGAAGATTCTGGACAAACTGCGCGAGTTCTCGCTCGTCGAACCGATGAAAGTCGCCGGGCAGGACATGTACTTCGGCGCGGGACCGGACCCGGAAACGGCGGAGTTCCCCGCGTCGAGCCACCTCGTCGAGAAACTCGTCGACGTCTCCAGCCAGTACGGAATGGACACCGTCTTCCTCTCGAACTCCGGGGCCGAGGCCATGGAGAACGCGATGAAGATAACCCACGACCACAAGCCCGCCGCCAAGTACGCCTACACGTTCGACGGGAGCTTTCACGGACGAACGCTCGGGACCCTCTCGCTGACCCGTTCCAACGAGGTGTACACGCGCCACTACCCGGAAATCGGCGGCGTTCGGATGGTCCCGTTCTGCGAGGCGTCCGGCGACACCGACGACGCTTGTGACTGTGGCTTTTTCACCGAGAACGGCTCACAGCTACGGAACGCGCTCCAACCGGAAGGCGGCCACGTCAACCCCGACGAAGTGGCGTTCGTCACCATCGAACCGATTCAGGGAGTGGGGGGCTATCGGTTCCCGAACACCGAATTCATGGCCGAAATCGACGACGTGTGCGAGACGTACGACATCCCGCTCGTCGTCGACGAAATCCAGTCCGGCGTGGGTCGCACGGGAGAGATGTGGGCGTCCGACCACTACCCCATCGAACCCGACGTCATCGCCAGCGCGAAGGCGCTTCGAACCGGCGCGACAATCTCGCGGTCGGACCTCTTCCCGTCCGAGAAGAACCGGTTGGGGTCGACGTTCGGCGGCGGCGACCTCCTCGCGTCGATGCAGGGCGCGTTCACGCTCGAAGCCATCGAGGAGTACGACCTGCTCGACAACGCGACGGAACGCGGCAGGCAAGCCAAGGAGTTGCTCCGCGATGGCGCACCGGCACACGTCGATGACGTGCGCGGAAAAGGGCTGATGCTCGCCGTGGAGTTCGATACCGCGGACCGACGCGATGATGTCGTCCGCGAAGCGCTGAAACGCGGACTCCTCACCCTCGGCTGTGGGTCGAAGACAATCCGGCTCCTCCCGCCGCTGGACTCGACAGAGCGCGAAATCGAACTCGGCGTCGGCATCCTGAACGAAGCCATCGAGGCGGCGGGAACGCCGTCCGCGAAACCGGCCTAAAAGGTTCGAACCGAATTCCGGCGGTCGAATCGCCGCCCGACGACGATTTGCGACCGACTTCACCCGTCCAACGGACCGTTCTCCACCGCGATGCCGTCCCGGTCGTCCAGCGCGTCGAACACCGTCGAAAGATGGTCCCGTCCGCCTCCCGCCACGCCGATGGTCACCGGCGTTCGATTCGGGTCGTCCGCGTCGGTTCGGCGCGCCCGCTCCAGTTCCTCCAGTTCCGCGCCGTGTCGTTCGAGGGTTTCAGTGAGCGCGTCGAGTCCGCTCGGCCAGTCCGCGACCGAAAGGCGAGCCTCCGCGTACCGGCCGAGTCGCATCAAACCGGAGCGGGTACGCTCGGCGTGGTCGGAGAGGTTCACGTTGCCCCCGGAGACGATTACCGCGACGTGTTCGTTCGTGACGTCCACCGCGCCGGAGAGCAGCGCCGCGAGCGGCGCTGCGCCAGCGGTTTCCGCGACCGTTTTCGCCCGCTCGGCGAGGAGCGCGACGGCGACGCTCATCTCGCGGTCGCTGACGCTCACCACGTCGTCCACTCGCTCGCGGATGACGGCGAAGGTCTTGTCGAGCAGTCGAGTGTCGGCGATGCCTTCGGCCACGGTGTCCACGTCCGACAGTTCGTGGATTTCGTCGCGTTCGAGCGACGGCTTGGCGTGGAACGCGCCCTCCGGTTGCACGCCGACGACACGGATGTCCGGGTCGTGCGCCTTGAGAACGGTTGCGATTCCCGAAATCAGGCCGCCGCCGCCGATGGAGACGAGGACGGTATCCAGTTCCGGATACTGGTCGAGCAGTTCGAGGCCGACGGTTCCCTGTCCCGCGATTATCTCCTCGTCGTTGAACGGGTGGACGAATCGCAACCCCTCCTCGTCCGCGAGTTCGAGGGCGTGCTCGTAGGACCGTTCGTAGATATCGCCTTCGACGAGGACTTCCGCGCCGTATCCTCTGGTCGCTTCTATCTTCGCGGAGGGGGTCACCTCGGGGACGACGATGGTCGTGTCGATGCCGAGCAATCCCCCGACAAAGGCGACGCCCTGCGCGTGATTGCCCGCGCTCGACGCGACGACGCCGCGCTCGCGCTCAGACGACGACAACTGCGCCATCGTGTTGTACGCGCCGCGACTCTTGAACGACCCCGTTCGTTGCATGTTCTCCAGTTTGAGGCCCACAGAGGCCGCCCCGCTTCGCTCCGCGAACGTCGTCGAGCGGTCGAGCGGCGTCCGGTGAATCACGCCGTCGAGACGCGTTCGAGCGGCGTTCACGTCGTTCACGCCCACGATATCGTCGGCGGACGGGTACACGTCCTCGTCGTTCGTCCGTTCGGAGTTCACGCTTCGGTCCCCGGGACGGAACGGATGGATTCGACCAACACGTCCACGCCGATTTCGAGGCTCCGTTCGTCGACGTCGAACGTCGGCGTGTGATGGCTCGTCGGGTGGTCGGTGCCGACGATGAGATACGTGGCGAGACCGCCGTTCTCCTGTACCCGTCGCATCAGGAACGTGGCGTCCTCGCTCGCGCCGAAGTCCGCGGCCGGAAGGACCGACTCGACGCCATCGGCGTCGCGGGCGACGTTCGCCACGACGTCGGCGAGTTCGGGGTCGCTGTCCGCGCGCGGGGATTTACTCCGCACGTCGATGTCAACGTCACAGCCGTGCATCTCGGCGGCGGTTTCGAGCGTCCGGTTCAGGCGGGATTGCATGTACTCCATGAGTTCGGTCGTCTCGCCGCGCGCCTCCGCTTCGACGTGTGCGAAATCGGCGATGACGTTGCTCGACGTCCCGGCTTCCGCCCATCCGAGGTTGACGCGGGTCATCCCGTCCTCGTGCCGCGGAATCGCGTAGGCGTTCTGGATGGCGGTTCCGAGCGCCTGCATCGCGTTATCGCCGTCCTGCGGCGCTTTTCCGGCGTGTGCGGAGGTTCCCTCGAACGTCACGTCGACGTGGCACATGGCGAGCGGTCGCTCGATTCCGGCGACGACCTCGCCGGTCGGATGGTCCAATCCGACGTGGACGGCAAAGAGGTAATCGAGGTCGTCGGCGAACCGACTCTCCGCCATCGGGTGGCCGCCACCCGACACCTCCTCGGCGGGTTGGAAGAAGACGACGAGCGTCCCCTCGAAGTCGCTCTCCGCGATGGCTTCGAGCGTCGCCAACCCCCACGTCATGTGGGAGTCGTGACCGCAGGCGTGCATCGTCCCGTCCCCTTCGGACCTGAACTCCTCGGCGACGGGTACGTGGTCGCCGTCCGTCGATTCCTCGATGAACAGGCCGTCGATGTCCACCCGTAGGCCGACCGTCGGTCCTGACCCTCGATTCAGGACCGCAACGACCCCAGTGTTTCCACCCTCCATGCTGTCGAGAAGTTCGGGGTCGGCACCGCGTTCGCGGGCGCGCTCGGACCACTCCTCGATGTCCTCGGCGTCTGGGACGGCCATCCTGTCGTCGCTGTCGTACGCCTCCGTGCCGACGGCGAGTTCGTCGGCGCCGATCTCCCGAATCTCCTCGACGAGTCGATGCGTCGTGTAGAACTCGCGCCACGCCGGTTCCGGGTACCGATGAAACTCCCGCCGCACGTCGGCGAGTCGGTCGCGTATTGGTTCCGCCATGCGTGGTACTGGCACGCCCAGCCACTTAATTGTAAACGCAATTCGTTGACAGCGACTACACAAAAGGACTAAGGTGGGGCCTGACAATCGTTCGACCGTCGATTCGCGTCAGCAGACGCGGTGGTGCACATGAGTGAAAACCCGGATATCGTCGTCCTCCGCGAGGGGACCGAAGGACTCTCGATGGAATCGTACGCAGAGGCGTTGCGCGAACGTCTCCCCGACCGAACCGTCGTTCACGCTCGGACGCCGAAGATGGAGCGCGAACTCGTCGCGGATGCCCGAGTCGTCACCGGCATCACCGTAGACGAAGCGCTGCTCGCCCGCGCCGACCGACTCGAACTGTTCGCGTGTACGTTCGCGGGCACCGACCACGTTCCCATGGACGTACTCGGGGAACGCGGCGTCGCGGTGACGAACGCGGGGGGCATCCACGCGCCCGGCATCGCCGAGCAGGCCGTCGGCAACATGCTCGTTTTCTCCCGCCGTCTACACGAAGGATGGCGACGGAAGCGGCGCTCCGAGTGGCGACATTTCCAATCCGGGGAACTCACCGGGAGCACCGTCACCGTCATCGGTCTCGGGTCCATCGGACAGGCGGTCACCCAACGTCTTCAGGGGTTCGAGGTAGAGACCATCGGCGTTCGGTACACGCCGGAGAAGGGCGGCCCGACAAACGAAGTCGTCGGCTTCGACGAGGACGCCATCCACGACGCCCTCTCTCGCAGTCGGTACGTCGTCGTCGCCTGTCCGCTCACGGAGGCGACGCGCGGCCTCATCGGGGAGTCGGAGCTCGCGACGATGCCGACGGACGCCGTTCTCGTCAACACCGCTCGCGGCCCAATCGTCGATACCGACGCACTGGTCGCCGCGCTCCGGTCGAACAAGATTCGCGGGGCGGCGCTCGACGTGACCGACCCCGAACCCCTCCCGGCCGACCATCCGCTATGGGACTTGGAGAACTGCCTCATCACGCCGCACACCGGCGGACACACGCCGCTCCACTGGGACCGGCTCGCCGACATCGTTGCGGGGAACCTCGAACGCCTCGAAACGGGCGAACCGTTGGAAAATCAGGTCCTCGCGCCGGAGCCGAACTGAATCACATCTCCCGTTGACGGTCCTCCTTTCCGATTCACCACACCTCTTTCCGATTCTTCGAAACACCCCCTTTCCGAGTCCTCGATTACGACGTAAAGAGGCGTCGCGGGAAATCGGCCAGCACTTCGGCACCGTTCGAGGTGACGCGGAACGTCTCGCTCAGCTCGACCCCGAAATCGTCGAACCAGAGGCCCGGAATCATGTGGAAGGTCATGTCCTTCTCCAGCACCGTTTCGTCGCCGGGACGCATGCTGGCGGTGTGCTCACCCCAGTCCGGCGGGTATCCCAGTCCCATCGTGTAGGCGATTCGGTCCTCCTTTTCGAGGTCGTATTGTGCGATGGTGTCCCGCCAAACCTTCTCGACCGACTCGCAGGTGACGCCGGGTTCGACGGCATCGAGCGCGGCTTCGAGTCCTTCGACCACCACATCCGCCGTTCGCTGAATCTCGACCGGAGGGTCGCCGACGAACGTCGTCCGGGCGAGCGGCGAGTGATAGCGGTGCCGACACCCGGAGAGTTCGATGATAACGGGGTCGCCGTCCTCGAACTCCCGGTCGGTCCACGTGAGGTGGGGTGTCCCCGTGTGGTCGCCCGAGGGCATCAGCGGAACGATGGAGGGATAGTCGCCGCCGAAATCGTCGGTACCGCGGATGAGACCGTCGTAGATGGCGGCGGCTGCCTCGTACTCGGGAACGCCCTCCTCGATGGCGTCGAGTCCGGCCAGCATCGCCTCCTCGGAGATGCGCGCCGCCTCGCGCATGTAGTCGAGTTCCTGCTCGCTCTTCTTGATTCGAAGCCAGTTGACGAGGAGCGTCGCGTCCTCGAAGTCGGCTTCGGGGAGGTTCTTCTGGAGTCGCGTGTAGGATTTCGCGGTAAAGTAGTAGGCGTCCATCTCCAACCCGATGTCGCCGTCGTCCACGTCGAGGTCTTCGAGAACCGCGCTCAAGTAATCCATCGGATGACGGTCGTACGGCGAGTGAACGTAGTCGTCGTCGTACGCCCGAATGCTCTCCTCGTCGAGCCACGTGGTTGCCCGTGCGCCGTTGGCGTCCATGCCGCGACCGACCCACACGGGTTCGTCACGTTCCAGGGAGACCACGACAGCCTGATGGACGTAGAACGACCAGCCGTCGTACCCCGTGAGATAGTTCATGTTCGCGGGGTCGGCCACGACGAGCGCGTCGAGTTCCGCTTCGCGCAGTCGCTCTTTCGTCCGTTCTAAACGCCGTTCGTACTCGCTGTCGTCGAAGATAGTTCGTTGCATGCTAACGACACTCATCTAACCAATCGTGGAATAGCTGTTTAACTTTTTTGTGTACGAAGGAAACAGAACGTGTGTACACTGCGGCTTGGCTTGACCGCATAGCGTTCTAGCCATCGCCCACGTGACGAATTCGAGACGAAACGGAAGTGGGTAGTTTCCAATTCTCCCGATACGCTCTGTTTCTATTCTCGCCATCCACCTATTCCACCTATTCTAACTATTTCACCTATTTCCAAGGAGTTAACTACTCCATCCATTCTCCGGGGACCATCTCTGTCACCGCTTTCTCTCCCACCTCTTTCTCTCCCACCTCTTTCTCTCCCACCGCTTTCTCTGCCAATTCCCTATACGCTCTACTTCTCCCATTCTTCCGTACTCGAAGACAACGAGACGATGATTGCAGAGCAAATCACTGGTCTATCGACAAACACGATGGCGGCTTCGGGTACCCGTCTGTGGTCCGTTCAGGTATCGATTCAGTTGCGAACGTGGAAAATTGTAATCCGGAGGGAATCTCGATGGGACGAATTCTTAACACCCCGAGAGTCGAAGGGATTACTGTCCACGATGCCCCACCGGGATTCCGACTACACGCCATTATCACCGATGGCAACGGAAGCGCTCACACATCTGCGTACTCGCTTCGGTTCAAGTGAGTCGTTTACCTACGAGCAAGCAGGTCGAGTGCTTCGAGAGCACGATATCGAGAGCGTACTCGTCGACGACCTGCTCGAAACGCTGTTGCTTCGAGGGTATCTCTACGAAGTCGGCGACAACTTGCGTATCACGGATTAGCTCGCACGGTGATATTTCGCCGGTTCTTCGGTTCACGGTTTTAGACTTCGGTTGCGGTCCGTACCCAGTATTACAAGTCCACCATTTGAGATGGTAAAACTACTCTCTTCGAGCAGTTAGACTTCGACATAGGTAGTTTTTTATCCGTAGTCTTGTTGCTTTTTGATATGCCAGACGATGACATGGGGACACCGGACGACGCTCTCTCGGATAGCATCGAGGGAACCGCGACCGACCCACCGACGGCCGACGGCTCCGGTCAAAAAACGATTCGTGAGCTCCTCGAGGAGGACTCCGGTAAATCGGTTTTCGTGAACCGGAACCTCGTCGAACCGGATACCATCATCGACGAAGAACGTATCGTCGGCCGTGACGACCAACTCCAAGCGGTCGTCGCCTATCTCAAACCGGCCTTGCGTGATGAGCGACCCCCCAATATGCTTCTCTACGGTCCCTCCGGTACCGGGAAGTCCCTCATCGTCAATGCCGTCTGCGGACAAATCGTCGAGCTCTGTGAATCACAGGATATCAACTTCGGTGTTATCAGTCTCAACTGCCAGCCGATCACCACCCTCGACCGTGCGGTCTACAAACTCGTCGAAACGGTCGCGAAAGACGTGGGCGTCAAAACCGGCGTTCCGGCAACCGGCGTCTCCACCGAACAGAAGTACGAACGACTCTACGACCTTATCAACACGTACTACGATTCGGTCATCTTCATCCTCGACGAAATCGACCTCCTCGTCGGTCGGGAAGACGAGCCCGCGTATTCGAAACTGCTCTATCAACTGTCGCGCGCGGGGAAGACGGACACCATTCACGGGACGGTGTCCGTCGCCGCCCTGACGAACGACCCCAAGTTCATGGAGAACGTCGACGGGCGCTCGGAGAGTTCGTTCAACCCCGAAGACATCCCCTTTTCCGACTACGACGCGAACCAGCTTCGAGAAATCCTCGAACATCGTCGCGACGCCTTCCGAGCTGGGGCCCTCAGTGATGATGTTATTCCGTTGGTCGCGGCGTTCGCCGCCCAAAGTCACGGTGATGCCCGCAAAGGAATCGACCTCTTCCGGAAAGCCGGTGACCTCGCCGACCGACAAAACGACGAGATGGTAACGGAATCGCACGTCCGAGACTCACAGGACGAAGTCGATAAAGACCGCATGCTGACCCAAATCGAAGGGCTCTCCACGCAAAAGAAGATCTCACTCTATGCAACGGCGGCCGTCGCGGTACATACGGCCCACGCCACGACGTCCGTCCCGAGTCCCGTCGGGTATCAAGTCTACAAGTGGATCACGGAGCTGTTGGACGCCGACCAGATGACGCGCGAAACGTACATCAAGTACGTCAAAGAGCTCAACACGTACGGAATCGTTGACGCCGAGCGGAAAAGCCGTGGCCGCGGTCAGGGAATGCACATGGAGTTTTCTTTTTCGGATAATCCCCAACCAATTCTCGATCTGCTCGCGGAAGATTCCCGACTTTCGGCGATAGCCGACGAAACGGACCACCTCAAGACCATCGCGCAAACGAAGATGCAGAGATTCAAGAGTTCGTGAACGCGAGGATTCAAGAGTTCGTGAACGACGGATAGCAGACGGTTACAAACCCCTGTGTCGAAGTGTAACTGCCAACAGCAGTCGGTGACAATCTCGGAATCGTTCGTTACCACCCCGTGTTCGAAGTGTATCGTTTTCCACGCCAACGGGAATGTCGAAAAGTGAATAAACCCGAAATCAGGAGATAGGTGCCGGTTCTCGGCCCAACTCACCCCGTCGCCGAAGTGTAACGATGGACGAAAAGACCCCGTTATCGAAGTGTAACGGACTGCGACGTCGAGACGCCGCTGCAATTCTCGTCCCGTCACACCGCTTACCCCGTTATCGAAGTGTAAATTGGAGAAGAAACCGACAGCAAGCATCGACTTACTGGTCGTTGTCAACCCCGTTATCGAAGTGTAACTCAACACCCACCCAGTGGTTGTGATACATCGTGTTCTTGCTTTCAACGGTCATTGTCGGTATGAAGAAGGCACGTTCGAACACCCACCCCGTTGTCGAAGTGTAACAGCCGATTCGTGAGCGAGATACGCCGGGGAACCACGATCGACGGTTGCAACGTGTTGTCCACAGGTTCTCCTAGGGCACGTTTCGAAGAACGGTCCGACGAACAGTTGTATACCGCCTACTGATGAGGATGTCGATGAGGCGATGAGTAAAACTAGAGGCGTTGGCAGTAGAGGGCCATCGTTCGATGAGCGGATCTCGGCCTAAAATCGAGGCGACCCCTTGAAAGAAACGGAGAGTGACGTCACCCCCACCCCGTTATCGAAGTGTAACTCTCGTTTGGAGAGGTGGGGGTGACAATACGCTGCTCTCGTCTCTCTAGAACCCTCTCCAAACTCATTTTAACTATTACGAATTCTAGTTTGTGGATATTGTTTTATCTCTATTGGCTTAAACCTTCCCTTTCTATATGCTATAGTTGAATATGCTGTTTTTCGGCCTTAGAACCACTTAGTACCCGTCTTAGAACTCATTTTAGAATCCATCTGTCTCCAATACGTCCACAGCACCGTCTTTTCCTCTTTCTCATCCGCCCTTCCGTTCTCAACACCTCCCCCCATCACTCGTCCGTTTACACTTCGATAACGGGGGGAGGGGGTTGCGGCCGAATTCGGGTGGATTCCGACAGGCCGGCAGGTCAGCGGATTCCACGCGTAACGTTCCAAGGAAGCGTGTCGCTTTGGGCGTGAGCGTCGATGGCCTCGACGAGAACCCGGCTTTCACCGCTCGGTTTAACCAACAACGCAACGAGTCTGCCATCCGTGTTGGTTAAACTCCCGTCAAACACACGCCAAACACCCGTCATCCATTCATCCATGACCTACTCGCCACCAACTCCACCGCAAGACCTTCCGACTGATTTCGCCGAAACGCTCGACGAGTGCTCACCCGAACTGCTCCGATACGTTGCCAGATACGCCACGGAGTTGGCCGAGTATCGAGAGCGCGAACGACGACTGGCCGAGCGAGAGGAGGAACATGCTCAGGAGCGACCTGATGACCTCCCCGACGATGTTCCTTCCAGAGCTACGATTACGGTGAAAGAGATCAACGACAATCGCTACTACTGGCAGTGGCGCGAGGGCGACAAAATCAAATCCAAATACAAAGGACCGGTCGAATTCGATGCGTAAAACAAGGAGTGACAGTAGTGAGTAGAAGCGGTTGCTGTTGAGGGAAATCGTGCTGTCAGAAAAATCGAGAGCGGTAAGACTTCAATTTAGCCACCTACGAACTTCTTTCCCTTTACTCTAACAGTGGCCATTCGGTCGATGCGTCGGGATATCCCTGTAGAGATTTTCTCCGGGGTACCTCCTCGGGTGCACCGTGTTGCGAAGACCGCGTTTCGACGATGGTGTTACTGCACACTGTCCAGCTGACCTCTCTGGTGTAGATTCACGAGGTAGCCTCTCTACCTATTGTAACTATTGACATTTAGCCACCTATCCCTTTTTGTTGGCCTGTTTCGAGACTAGACCGACCGTTTGAACGAGCACGACCGATACACCCTCACTGATACCGTGTTCACTGATAATGGTTCACTGATATTTTGTCCACTCTCCTTCGTTACAATAGGTCTCCCTAACTTACAATAGGTGCCTCCGGTACCTTTGCTTCTATTCCTGTACCACCTATTCTCGCCTAGCCATCTATCTTCGCTAACTTCGGTGGCTAATCTCCTCCGTTCGTATTCAATGGTCGGGCACCGATGGTAGCTCCAATAGGTAACTCAGCTACTGAACCTATCTCCCCTAAGCTACCTATTGTAGTTCAACCATCTACTTGCGGCAAGTTTATGTCTCCTTGGCGAGATGGCTATCTCAACCGCCGAAGTAGGCAAATACCATACAATAGGTGACTGGTGTAAATGAGGTACCTATTAAAAACGACATTCCGGCGGCCGGGGACACAATGGTAGCTAACGTAGACACTCCACGCGCTGTGAGCGTAGTCATCTTGAAAGGCGGCGTCGGCAAATCAACGATTTCGATGAATCTTGCACGCCAACTGACAGAGCGTGGCCGAGTGTTGTTTGCCGATCTCGATCCAAACGGCCACGCAACCAACGGTCTCGGCTTCGGTGATGTCTACCGAGGTGAGACCAACCTCGGCGATGTCATCCTCGACCACGGCAATGCGACCGCCGCCGACCTCGTTCAGGAGACCGATTTCGGTTTCGACCTCCTCCCGTCCTCTGATTCGCTCGAAGATGTCGAAAAAGACCTTGCAGGTGCGCTTCAGGGGTCTGCACGGGTTAAAACGAAAATCGTCGACCCGCTTCTCGGGGAGCGATACGACTACATCGTGTTCGACTGCCCGGCCTATCCCGGAATGCTCAACAACAACGCGCTGGTCGCATCTGGAAACGTAATGATCCCCCTCGAACCGGGGTCCAGCTCCATCGGTGGGTACAAACGGACGATGGAGCGGCTTATCACTCCCTCGCGGGAGTACATCGATATCGACGTTCTTGCGCTCGTCCCGAACAAACTCCGTGAGCGAATCGACCAGCGAACCGAAGACCGCGAACTTCTCGAAAACCTGAATACGGCCGAGGCGACGGAAGGGAAAGTTCCGAACTTTGCGCGAATCACGGTCGACGAGTTCGAGGCGATCGACGAGGGCGAGATACAGCCGCCGAAACCCGGTATCCGATACAGTGCATCGCTTTCGAAATCGCTGAAAGAACATCAACCGCTCCTAGATTACAACCCCGAAAACAGCCAACTCGAGAACTTCGAGGAACTGGCCTCCATCGTCGTCAACGGTGGTGTCGAGCGATGACCGATGCGAATCCCTTCGACGATTTGGGTGCCGTCGAAAGCGATGAGACCGATCAGGGGGCTGGTCAGGGGGCATCCGAGTCTTCCCACGAACCCTCCGTGAAATCGGAAACCGATGCTCCTCCCGAGGAGAACTCCCCAGAGGCGACGCAGGCACGATCCACGAACGAGTCGGCGACGTCGTCCGGGCCGGCGTTCGAATATTCGGAGGTTCGACAACGACCACTGTACGCGCGAGGCGACACGTGGGACGAATTCGAAGATGCAGTCGGGATTACGGTCGTTCCGGAACTTCGACGCCAAGGAATCCGAGATGAGGAAAAGCGTGAAATCCACGATGCCGTCCTGACGCTTGCAGCGGAAGAACCCGAGCGTCTCGTCGAAATCATCGCCGAGCGAAGACACCGATCATAGACGGCGTAGCTTGCTATTCGAAGTGCGGTTCGGTACCGCTGCAGCGGTGTTCGATGCAGCGGTGTTCGAGTGTTTTTCGGAATATCGTCTTGGTTGAAATCCGGAACAGATGTCACCGTCTCGGATAGGGGACCTAATCGCCGGAAATCACGGGCTGGCGAGAACGGCAATAGATTCTATAGCTCTATTTGATATACCGTTGCTCGCTATCGTGATAGACCACAACTTCGAAGGTACGCTAATTTTGGCGCAGTTATCGACTTGGTTGGGGATTTCTATCCGACACTCGCGCTATTCTGAAAACGTCCCCGTCGGAAAAAACGCCCCCGTCAGGAATCACGTATACGTGGAAAAATCGACTGGCCCCGGTCTCAACGCGACCCCCATTCGGACTTTCGTCGGCTTCGCGTTCGTTCTGTTCCCCCTGGATACACCTTCATCGCCGCACTCTTCCCGGAAGCCGGTGGCTCCCCGGCGGGGACGAGCGACGGTGACGAGCGGGACGAGTCGACCCCGAGCTATCACGAATCGAGTCGTTGTGAGTTCTAGATCGTGACAAAACAAAGTGACGCCTTCGTAGCTGCACACGACCGGATTGAGCACCTGTGATTCGAATTTTCAGTCGATATTGGATAATTTTGCGGTTCCGACATCGGTGTCGATCGTGTCTCCGTTTTCACTACTGTCGTCGGTTACACTACTCGGTGGGGCGACGCTGTCCAACAAATCACGGACGACATCGACCGGCGAGCGGTCGCTCAACTCCGCCTCGGTGCTCAAGACGAGGCGGTGGCGCATCACGGGGACCGCCAGCGCCTTCACGTCGTCGGGAATCACGTAGTCGCGGCCGTGAATCGCGGCGCGGGCCTTCGCGGTGTGGAGCAGTGCGAGCGTCGCGCGCGGCGACCCGCCGTGCGCGAGGTCCGAATGCGTCCGGGACGCGCTCACGAGCGATTGGATGTAGGATTTGACCGACTCGGCGACGTGCACGGTTCGCACCCGCTCGCGCGCGTCGAGGATGTCGTCGGCGCTGACGACCTGAGAGAGGTCCGTCGGATTGAGATTCGGCGTCTCGTTAAAGCGGTCGATGAGCTGTATCTCGTCCTCATCGGAGGGGAGGTCCACGGTGAGCTTGCACTGGAATCGGTCGCGTTGCGCTTCGGGAAGCTCGTACGTGCCCTCCATCTCGATGGGGTTCTGGGTGGCGATGACCATGAACGGTGTTGGCAATGAAAGCGTGTCGCCCTCGATGGTGACGGTCCGTTCCTGCATGCCTTCGAGCAGTGCGCTCTGTGTTTTCGGCGTGGCGCGGTTGATCTCGTCGGCGACGAGTAAATTCGAAAAAATCGGACCCCGCTGGAGGCTAAATTCGCCAGTCCTTTCTCGATAGACGTGAGTGCCTGTAATATCCGCTGGGAGCAGATCCGGCGTCATCTGAATCCGATTGAATTCAAATCCGGTCGTGTGCGCGAATGCGTTCGCAATCGTCGTTTTGGCAACACCGGGAACCCCTTCGAGAAGGATATGGCCTCGTGTGAATAGCGCGATAGCGATTCCCTCGATAACATCGTCATTACCGATGAGAATAGTGTTCATCTCCTCCGTGAGCGTAGAGTAGATTTCTTGGGGATCCATCTTTACCGGAACTTCGGGAGCAATATGGATAAATCAATGGCCCAGTAGATAAACTCAAGGTCTATCCGTTACTCGGACTGCTTCACGGTGCGTCGTATCGATACGCACGTCTCGGACTGCTATTTTCGCTCAAGTACTGCCATCGCACGCATCACCTCACGGTGTTCTTGTACCGTCTCCGCTGCTCGCAACTGCTTTCGGAGACTAGCAGGTTCACTCGCAAAGCTGGCAGCCTGACCCGAGTTCATTCATCCGTGATTTTCGACCCTCAGAAGACCCGAAGGGACTGCGTACCGCTGTGGATGATATGCGTGGAGATGGGCAGTTCGATAGCGAACGAAAATGGCACGGGTGAGGTTCCGTTCCCATCACTCTGTGCTGTCTACGTGTCACCCTTTGTCGTCCAAGTCTATGCTCTTCGGACTCAGCTGGCGTTTTTCCAGCGAGAAACGGAAAACTCCCGGCGACGTCTCAAAGCCCCGATTTGAGGATGAGGTTCTTGCCGAGGAGGAGGTCCAATGTGAGCGGGACGGCCACGGTGATGAGCATCAGCACCGTCGCCATCGCGTTGATCATCGGCGTGATACTGGTGCGAACCATCGTGTAAATCTCGATGGGCGCGGTCGAGGTCGCCGGTTGGACCCAGAACTGGGTCGCCGTGAACTCGCCGAAACTGATGACGAACGCGAGGAGCATTCCCGCGGCGAGCCCCGGCGCGATGAGTGGCAGGGTCACCTCGAAGAAGGTTTCCAGTTCGTTCGCGCCGAGCGTCATCGCGGCCTCCTCGACCGACTGGTCGAATCCGTAGAGTTGGGCTCTGACGGTCACGAAAATGTAGGGTAACACGAGCGTCGTGTGGCCCGCGATGAGGAACAGGTAGTTCTTCTGAAACCCCATTTTCGTGAGGAAGGCCGTCAGCGCCACGCCGATGACGACCGGGCTGATTATCATCGGCAGGAAGAGCACGCTCGATAGGATGTTCTTCTTGGGGAACGACCGCCGGACGAAGCCGAGGGCGGTTATGGTGCCGACGATGCCCGCACACACCGACGCGCCGAGCGCGACGATGAAACTGTTCTTGAGCGCCGTGAGCATCCGGTCGCTGTTGAGGAACGTCTCGTACCATTTGAGACTGAATCCCTCTGGTGGGAACGTCGGAAACTTCGACGGTTGGAACGAGATGATGACCACCGCGAGGAGCGGGAACAAGAGGAACAGGTACACTAACCCGGTCGTCCCCCTGATTGCGTTCCATCCGAGTTCGTCGCGGGTGCTCATTCGGAACCACCTCCGAACACGTCGTCGAGGCCAACGAATCGGTTGAACAGGCTGATGAGGACGAACAACACGAGCAGGTAGACGACGCCCATGGCGCTCGCCAGCGGCCAGTCGAGGTTCTGACCGAAGGTCGTCTCGATGAGGTTGGCGACCATCGTGTTCGACGGGGCGCCCAGCAGCGCCGGTGCCATGTAACTCCCGACCGAGAGGATGAACACGAGAATCACGCCCGCGCTGATGCCCGGGAGCGTCAGCGGGAGCGTCACCTCGTAGAACGCCCGCAGCGGCGTCGCACCCATCGTCTTCGCGCTCTCGATGAGCGAGTCGTCTATCTCGTTGACGCTGTTGTAAATCGGGAGTATCATGAATGGTAGCAACGCTTGCGTGAGCCCCGAGATGACCGCGAGGTCCGAGTAGAGGAACCCGCCGCTCTCGATGCCGACCCACCCGAGCATCGACACGAGGAGGCCCTTGTTCCCGAGGACGAGAATCCACGCGTAGTATCGGATGATGAGCGGCACCCAGAAGGGAAGCACGACGAGGAGGAGGAACGCCGCCTTCCACTTCGAGACGGTCCGACCCAGGAAGTACGCGGGCACGTATCCGAGGGCGAGCGCGCCCAGCGTGACGAACACGCCGTACTTCAGGGACTGCCAGAGGATGGTCAGATACAGGTTGTTGAACGTCAGCGTTGCGAGGTCGACGTTCTGGGTGAGGATGAACTCGTAGTTGCTCAGCGAGAACTGCTGGATGATGACGCCCCCTGTGCCGCGCTGCCAGAAAGACAGCGTTACAATGTACAGAAGCGGGGCGAAGAGGAACAGAAACATCCAGCCGAGACCGAGGCCCGCTTGCACGCTTGCGAGGATGCTCTCGTGCCGCTTGATTCGGTCGAACGTGCCGGTGACGGGGCCGGACCGAAGTATCGCGGTCCTGATTTTGAACGCCCGCTCGCGGAGGCCGTCGGCTCCAGTCGAGGCCGACTGAACACCGTTTCCGAACGACTCTTGCTCGCTACTCATGCGGGTTCTCTCTCGGGCTTATCGTTTACGAGGAGGAGTTCTTCCGCCGGAATCGTGATGAACACCTCGTCTCCAGACTCGTACTCTTCGACGCCGGTGAAGCCGTGTTCAGCGACTGTCACCTCCTCGCCGGTCGAGAGGGTACAGAAGAACAGCGTCTTCTCGCCGAGATAACTCATCGTCGTCACCGTCGCCGACAGTTCGTTCGCGGCCCCGGTCGAAACCTTCGAGATGCTGAGTTTCTCCGCCCGGAGGAAGGCCAGCGCGGGGTCGTTCGGCGAGAGCGTCTGTTCGGTCGATTCGAGCGTCAGGCCGGAGTCGGTCTGGAGTGTAACACTGTCGTCTTCGGCGGTGACAGTCCCCGCGAGTTTGGTCGATTGACCGATGAACTCGCCGACGAACTCGGACTGTGGGTTCTCGTAGATGTCGAGCGGACTGCCCTGTTGGGAGAGTTCGCCGCTGTCGAGGACGATGACGCGGTCGGACAGCGAAAACGCCTCCATCTGGTCGTGGGTGACGTAGATGGTCGTGATGCCGATCTCCTCTTGGATGCGTTCCAGTTCGATGCGCATTTTCTGTCGAAGAACGCGGTCGAGCGCGGAGAGGGGTTCGTCCATCAAGAGGACGTTCGGCTCGAACACGAGCGCCCGCGCGAGGGCGACGCGCTGTTGTTGGCCGCCGGAGAGTTCGGTCGGGGAGCGGTCCACCATGCCGGGCAGTCGGACCATTTCGAGGGCTTCCTCGACACGGGTTCGCCGTTCTTCTTTATCGACGCCGCGCATCTTCAGCGGGAACCCGACGTTCTCGCCGACGGTCTTGTGCGGGAAGAGCGCGTAGTGCTGGAACACCATGCCGATGTCGCGCTCGTAAGGGGGTTGTTCGGTCACCACCTCACCACCGATTTCGATGGTTCCCGACGTCGGCGTTTCGAGTCCGGCAATCATACGGAGCGTCGTCGTCTTGCCGCACCCTGACGGACCGAGAAGCGAGACGAACTCACCGCGCTCGGCCTCGAAACTGACGTCATTGACCGCACGTACGTCACCAAACCGCTTCGTAACACCGGAGATTTGTACGTAGCTCATGTTATTTCGGGGTAATCGTGTATTTGAATATAATCGGGGCTGTCTGCGACGGCTCAGTAGTTCCCAAGCTTGATCTGCTCGAACGTTTGGGACCACTCTTGTTGGTGTTCGTTCTTGAACTTCATATCCTGGAATTTCAGGTTCTCACCGCCGGACGAGTCGAAGTCCGGGAGCGCCTTGATGTCGCTTGAGGTGACTTTCGTCGCTGGCGGATACCCGATTTCGGGCGCGAGGTTCTTGATGACGTCGTCGCGGTAGGCGAATTCGATGAACTTCTCTGCGGTGTACCGGTTCTTCGAACCCTTGGCGATGGCGAGCGTGTCCGTCCAGCCCATGGCTCCTTCCTTCGGGATACCGTACTTGAGGTTGTCGTACCCCTCGTCCTGAAGCGAGAGGATGCGACCGCCCCACGCCTCGCCGACGTAGGCGGTCTCGTTGGAGAACAGCGACGTCAGTTCCTGTCCGCTCGTCCAGTACTTCTTGACGAGTTTGTGCTGTTCGGCCATCGCGTCGTACACATTCTGTACGCCGTCCTCGTAGGACCCGGCGTCGCCCGCCATCTTGTTCGGGTCCATGCCGAGTTTGAGCGCCGTGGTGAACGTCCGGATGTACGGGACGCCCTCCATGGCGACGTTGCCTTTGAACTGCTGGTCGAAGGTCATGTCCCACGAGAGGCCGTTGGAATCGTCGATGTGGTCGGTGTTGTATGCCATCCCGATGGTGCCGTAGTACAGCGGTGCGGTGTGGATCTCCTCGCCGGGGTCGACGATGAAGTCCTTGAACACCGGCATGAGGTTCGACCACGTCTCGATGTTGTCGAGACGGAGCGGTTCGACGAGGCCCTGCTTCGCCGCCGCGTAGGAACTCGCGGTCGAGGGCATGATGATGTCGTAGGAGCCCTCCGGACTCGACCGGACGTTGGCCAGCATCTTGTCCTGCCCGCCGAAGCTCGACTGCTTGACCGTGACGTCGTACTCCTCTTCGAACGGTTCGATGACGTGCTTGTTGAGGGCCTCTTGGGTCGACCCTCCCCACGAGTAGAACTTCAGCGTATCGGTCATCTCCTCATCGCCGGAGGACGAGCCGTCTTTCGTCCCTCCGTTCTCCGTGCACCCTGCCAGAGCCAAAGAACCGATTGCCGCCGTCGTCCCGGTGGATTTCAGGAACGAACGGCGGTTGAGTTTCTCTATCATACTCTATCGGGCAATCCCATTACTAATACTTAAATTTTTCGTGTCATGGTGGTCACAGTAGAACATTTGGATGGTTCTTTCGTCCAAATTCTAAAATGGAGTGCCGATTAATGGAGTGGGTTGAATCAAGGCTGTCCCACAAATCGCTCGCCGAATCCGAGTATGCCCCAGAGATTCGCCGCCTCCTCGCCGACGAGGGCATCCGAGTGCGACCGCGATTGTTGCTGCTTGCTTATAGAATTAGTAGCTCAGTCTATAGACTCTCCTATCTCGTGCCGAATAATCGGAAGCATTGTTAATACCTCACCATCTACGACTACGAGACTGCCGCGCGACCATCCGGGTCGGCGTAGCGACCATTTCCATGCAAACGACACGAACCGCGGTAATCGGTGGCGGAATCGTCGGTTCGAGCGTCGCGTACCACCTCGGCGAGACGGCCGACGCGGACGTGACTGTCTTCGAACAGGGTGAACTCGCGGGTGAGACGACGGCCGCCTCGGGAGCGTTCTGCGGCCTCTGGGGCGATGAACCGCCGGCGTATCGCCGCCTCAAAGCGTACGGCGTTCGCCTCTACAACGAGTTCTTCGAGGCCCCGCGGATGAACTCGCCGTACACGCTCGCGCCCCGACTCGGAATCGCTTCAACACCGGAGGAAGCCCGAAAACTGCGAGCCGAGGCCCGCGAGTGCGCCCACGGACCGGTCGAGTACGTTCCCGGCGACAGACTCGACGCGGAACTCCTCCATCCGGGAGTGGACACGTCCACCGTCGAGGGTGCACTTTACCGTCCGAACATCGGATTTCTCGACGCGACCGAACTCGCCGCGGAGTTCGTCACACGAGCGCGGAATCGAGGTGTGACCTTCGAGATAGACACCAGAGTCGAGGACGTGACGACGGCTGACGGCTCCGTTACGGGTCTCGTCGCCGACGGCGAACACCGCGAGTTCGACGCCGTCGTCGCCGCGGCCGGACCGTGGAACACCCGTATCGCGGGATTGGTCGGCCTCGACCTCCCGATTCGACACACCCTCGGCCCGATTCTCATCTTCGACCCGCCCGCTGGCGTCCCGTACGACACGTTCAGCGTCAAACACGCCGAGAGCGGCGTCTATTTCCGCCAGCAACCCGACGGAACCGTCTTCGCGGGACACTACCCCGGCGGCTACGACGAGGCCGGACGCGACATCGACCCCGACGACGCGCCGACTGCGGTCCCCGCGGACCTCCGCGAGAAGATTCGGCGCGTGGTCGAAACGTACTTTCCGTGGACCGAGGGCGCGCGCGTCGCGGACGAGTGGGTCGGCGTGCGTTCGCTGACGCCGGACGCGGGCGCGATTGCCGGGTGGACCGAGGTAGACGGATTCTACGTCACGGGCTTCAACGCCGCCGGTATCCAACTCGCGCCGGTCATCGGACACGTCGTCGCAGAACAGCTCCTTCGCGGAAATCCGACGGATTACTACGACGCGGTTCGTCTCTCGCGGTTCGATGGCTTCTCCGACGTGTTTCGTGAGCGGGAGGCATGAGGCGTCAGTCACCTCGAACTCCCTGATTGTTCCAGACGCTCACTCGACCAACCGATTCACTGCGTCGGCGACGACCTGTGCGGTCTCGACTACTTCGTCCAGTTGGACGTACTCGCCCGTCCCGTGGACGTTCGCGCCGCTGGGTCCGACGATGACGGTCGGAATCCCGGCGCGGCCGCCGAGGTGGTTGAAATCACCGATGCTGGAGAAGTAGCCCACGTCGGGGTCGGTGTCGAACAGCGTGCGGATGCTCTCGAAGAACGGCCGCACGAGCGGGTCGTCCTCGTCGGTCACGTAGGGCTGAAAGTACATGCCCGGCTCCGGCGTCTCCCGAAGTGAAACGTCCACGTCGCTCTCCAAGTCGAGGCTGGCGACGAGTTGCTCCGCGTCCGCGAGGACGGATTCGGCCGTCTCGCCGGGCACAACGTGGCGGTCTATCTCCATCTCACAGCGGTCGGGGACCGAGAGCGGTTCTCCTCCCCCCTCGATGGAGAGCAGGCAGACGGAACCGGACCCGAGTTTCGGGTGCTGGCCGAGTTCCATCCCTTCGAAGGCCGCTGCGAGACGCGCGGCGTCGAGTGCAGCGTTCACGCCCATGTCCGGTTGCGACCCGTGTGCGGCCGTTCCGGTAACAGTTACCTCGTAGAGGAAGCGGCCGCGCGCGCCGAGGACGATTGCCGGGTTTTCGATGGTCTGTTGGGTGATGGTCGGCGCAGGTTCGGTGACGACGGCGAGGTCGCAGTCGTCGGTGAGACCGTCTCGAATCGTCGCGTCGGTCCCGAGGCCGAACGGCCCCTCTTCGTCCACGACCGCCGTGAGAATCACGTCGCCGCGGAGGTCGCGCTTCGAGAGGGCCTCGAAGGCGACGAGGAGCGAGGCGAGGCCGCCTTTCATGTCGCACGAACCCTGTCCGTACAGTTTGCCGTCCTCGATGCGGCCCGAACAGGGGTCTTCTTCCCAACCGTCGACGTGCTGCACGGTGTCCATGTGCCCGTTCAGGAGGACGGTCGGCGCGTCGGGGTCGGAGCCTTCGAGGCGGGCGACGACGTTGTTTCCCTCGAAGCCGGTGATGGCCGGTTCGGAGACCGCGTGATACTCAGGGTCGAGGTCGCGTTGGTCCAACCAGTCGAAGATGTACGCGGCGACCGCTTCTTCCTCGAAGAACGGGCTCGGAATCCGAACCACGTCCTGGAGCAACTCGACCGTCTCGTCGGGGTCTATCTCGGTTTCGATACCGTCGGCTGTGTCGGATGAGATGTCGGAAGACATAGATGGGGTGGGTTACTCCAGCGCCTCCGCGAGCGCCTCGCCGAAGAGTTCGACACCGACCGTGGCTTGTTCTTTCGTGATGGTGAGCGGCGGCGCGAATCTGACCGTGCTCTGGCCGCACGGGAGAATCATCAGGCCGTGTTCCCACGCGGTGTGCATGACCGCCTCGGAGAGGTCGCCGTCGGGTTCGCCCGTCTCGGGGTCGACGAATTCGGCACCGATCATCAAGCCGAGGCCGCGCACCTCCGCGATTTGCGGGAACTCCTCCGCGAGCGCGTCGAGTTCGTCCATCAGGTGCGCGCCGACATCGGTCGCGTTGTCCAGGAGGTTCTCCTCTTCGATGACGTCGATGACGGCGTTCGCGGCGGCGGCGGCCACGGGATTTCCGTGGTACGTGCTCGCGTGCGTTCCCGCTCCCCACGTCATCACCGATTCTTTGGCGACCATCGCGGACATCGGGAGGCCGTTGGCGATGCCCTTGCCCATCAGGGTGATGTCGGGTTCGACGGCCCAGTTGTCCATCCCGAACCACTCGCCGGTGCGGCCGAATCCGGCCTGCACCTCGTCGGCGATGAGGAGGATACCGTGGTCATCCGCGAACTCGCGGAGGCGTTGGTGGAATCCCTCCGGTGGCACGACGTAGCCTCCCTCTCCCTGTACGGGTTCGACGACGATACCCGCGATTTCGTCCACGGGAACGCGCGTTCGAATCAGGTCCTCGAAGGCGTCGAACGTCGCTTCCATCGCGGCCTCGTCGCTACCGTACTTCCTGGGCTTCGGGTACGGAATGTGGTCCACGCCGGGAACGAGCGGGCCGAACCCGCGCTTGTACTTCGTCTTGCTCGCGGTGAGCGAAAGCGCGCCCATCGTCCGTCCGTGGAACCCGCCTTCGAAGGCGATGAATCGGTGGCGGCCCGTGTGGTGCCGCGCGAGTTTCATTCCCGCTTCGACCGCCTCCGCGCCGCTGTTGCCGAAGAACACCTTCTTCGGGGAGTCGCCGGGGGCAATCGCTTCGAGTCGTTCGGCCAGTCGCGTCGGCTCCGGCGAGTAGTAGTCGCAGAACGCCGGGTGGACCAGCACGTCGAGTTGGTCCTTCGCCGCCTCCACGACCTTCGGGTGGCGGTGGCCGACGTTCGTCACCGCGATACCGCTGGCGAAGTCCCAAAAGCGGTTGCCGTCCACGTCGGTCACGTTCAGTCCCTGCGCACTCTCGACGGCGAGCGGGTACGCCCGCGGCGAACTCGGCGAGACGACTTCGCCGTCCGCCTCGACGAGTTGCTTCGCCTTCGTGCCCGGCAGGTCCGTCACGATGTTTGGTCCCTCTACTGACCGACCGTCTTGCTTGCTCATGGCACGGGGTGTGTTGTGGTGGGTATTAAATTATTGGGAAAAGATTGCACCAGTTGGAAATATGGGTGGATATTATTGGTCTATTTTGTCGTATGGCGGGACTGCGCGCGGGTAGCGGCGACGGTTCTCGCGCCGTAGCGTGAATGAGTCCCGGATACGACCGCCGTCCGCGACCACTGCTCGACAAACACCGAAGGAAACTCAACAAATTGGAAAGCATTTATGTACTCTATTCGACTTACTACAATCATGGCCGACGTAAACCTCGATGAGAAAGATTTCGAGATACTCCGCTGGTTGGACCGAGAAGGCGACGTGGACTTGGGCGTCGACGAACTGAGCGACAAACTCGGAATCAGTCCCTCGACGGTCTACTACCGCATTGAGAAGTACCGCGAGCAGGGCATCGTCACGGGGAAGGTGCCGCAATTGGACCGGAAGGAACTCGGACTGAACCTCACCGTCATCAGCGAAATCAAGAGTGAGTACGGTCCCGGATACGACGACATCGGCGAGCGTCTCTCGAACATCTCCGGCGTCCAGACGGCGTACTTCATGGTCGGTGAGAAGTCGTTCATCCTCATCGCCCACCTCCGCGACCACGACCACCTCCAGCAGTTCATCGACGACATCATCCACACCGATGGCGTCGCTCACTCGGCCACGAACATCGTCCTCAAGACGTTCAAGGATGAACCTCGTCTCCTCGTCAACTACGACGACGAGGACCTCGAAGCGCTTCGTTCCTGAGCCTCGAAGTTCGTTCTCGACGAACCGTCATTCGAAACGACCTCGTATCCCTTTCCTTTCTTCTCCCCACACTTTCGTTTCCTCTTCTCTCGCATTGCTCTCCCCCTTTTCTCTCGCATTGCTTTCCTTCCCTATCCCGCATGCGCACCACCGTCAAGACGACTGTCAACAGGTCTCGTGCATTGCTATAGAATCAAAATATCTGGTCTTGATTTGTAACTACTCTTGTGAGGGGAAGGTAAATATAGGACTACTACAAACCTGGGCAACGATGACGAAGGTAACAGACTTGGCGAACGCGATATCGGGTGCCGTCGACGACGGGGATAGCGTCTACCTCGGTGGGTTCACGCATCTCATTCCCTTCGCCGCGGGCCACGAGATAATCAGACAGGAGTACGAGGATCTCCACCTCATGCGGGCGACACCGGATCTCGTCTTCGACCAGATGATTGCCGCCGGATGCGCCTCGGCGGTCACCTTCTCGTGGGCGGGCAACCCCGGCGTCGGGAGTCTTCGGGCCTTCCGGCGCGCCGTCGAAGACGGCGTTCCGAACGAGATAACTATCGACGAGTATTCGCACTTCGGCCTCGTCTCGCGCCTCTTCGCTGGCGCGCGGGACATGCCGTTCGTTCCCCTTCGGAGCCTCGTCGGGTCGAGTCTCCCGGAGCACAACGACAGTATCCGAACCGTCAAGAATCCGTTCGCCCCCGACGAGCAGGTCTGCGTCGTCCCGCCGTTGAATCCCGACGTTTCAATCGTCCGGGGGCAGCGCGCGAGTCCCGAGGGCGACGCGCACCTCTGGGGTATCACCGGCGATGTAGTCGACGCGGCCTTTGCCGCCGATACCGTCGTCCTCTGCGTCGAGGAAATCGTGGACACCGAGACGCTCCGCAGCGACCCCAACCGGACCGAAATTCCGGGGACCGTCGTCGATTACGTGGTCGAAGCGCCCTACGGGTCGCATCCGTCCTATACGCAGGGCTACTACGGCCGCGACAACGCCGCGTATCTCGAATGGGACGAGATGTCGAAGACGCACGAGTCAACCCAAGAGTGGCTCGACGAGTGGGTCTACGGCGTCGAAGACCGCCGCGAGTACGTCGAGAAACTCGGTGCCGAGCGCCTGCTGGACCTCGAACCGACCCACGACTACGCCGAACCCATCGACATGGGGCGATACGCATGAGCGACCTCGACTACACCGACACGGAGCTGATGATAACGCGCGCGGCGCTCGAACTGCGGAACGACGACACCGTTCTCGTCGGCGTCGGCGTCCCCAACCTCGCGTGTAACCTCGCCAAGCGGACGCACGCGCCGGATCTCCAGATGATATACGAATCGGGGACCGTCGATTCGAACCCCGACGCGCTCCCGCTCTCCATCGGTGACCCGGTCCTCGCAACGGGGGCGCGAAGCATCGTTCCGATGTACGAAGGTTTCAGTCGCTATCTGCAGTCCGGCCGCATCGACGTGGGCTTCCTCGGCGGCGCACAGATCGACAAACGCGGTAACATCAACTCGACCGTCATCGGCGACTACGACGACCCGAAGGTGCGGCTTCCGGGGAGCGGTGGAGCCTGCGAAATCTCCAGTAACGCCCACCGGACGCTCATCATCACGCCCCATCAGAAGCGCCGATTCCCCGAGGAGGTCGATTTCATCACCTCGCCGGGGTACGTCGAAGGACGCGAGGGCCGCGAGGAGATGGGACTCCGCGGCGGCCCCGAGGCGGTCATCACCGATAAGGCAGTGATGAAATTCGACGACAACGGGGAGATGTACGTGGACACGCTTCACGTCGGCGTCACCCGCGACGAAGTACAGGAGGCCACCGGCTGGGAGGTCCAGTTCGCCGACGACGTGACCGAGACGCCGACCCCCGACGACGAGGAGATTCGACTCATCCGCGAGGAACTCGACCCCGACGGCATCTACACGGGTGGTGGCGACTAGTGCGCGACGTGGCACTCGTCGGCGCGGGCCAAAGTCCCTACGGGGAACACCCCGACGCTGGCATCAAGGAACTGTTCGAGTCGGCCTACGACGCGATGGTCGAGTCGGTCGACCGCAGATTCGACGCGGACGACCTCGACGGAGCCTACGTCGGCAGTCTCGGCGTCGGCGGTTACCAACTCGGCATCACGGGCGCATCGCTCACGTCGCACCTCGGACTGACCGGTCTGCCGGTCCAGCGCGTCGAAAACGCCTGCGCCTCCGGCGGCTTCGCCCTGCTCGACGCGGTTCACGCCGTCGGGGCGGGCGCGAGCGAGGCCGTCCTCGCGGGCGGGGTCGAGAAGATGCTGGACCTCAGCGGCGACCGGTCGAAGTACTGGTTGGGCGTCAGCGGCGACACCGAGTACGAGCGTCTCGCGGGTATGACGTTCGCGGGCGTCTACGCCATCGCCGCCCAGCGATATCTCCACGAGACCGATGCCGAACACGAGCACCTCTCGAAGGTCGCCGTCAAGAACCACGAGAACGGCGCGGTGAATCCCAAAGCCCAGTTCCAGCGCGAAGTCTCGCTGGAGAAGGCACAGGGTGCGCCGGAGATCGCCGATCCGCTGAACCTCTACGACGCCTGCCCGACGACCGACGGCGCGGCCTGTGCGATGGTCGTCCCGGCCGACGAAGCGCACGAGTACACCGACGACCCGGTGTACATCACCGGATTCGGCGGCGGCAGCGACCACCTCGCGCTCCACGACCGGGACACCATCACGTCGCTCTCGGCGGTCCGCGAGGCCGCGAACGACGCCTACGACCGTGCGGGGAGAACCGCCGACGACATCGACTTCGCGGAGGTCCACGATTGTTTCACCATCGCGGAACTCCTCGCCTACGAGGACCTCGGATTCGCCGACCGCGGCGAGGGGTGGCGACTCATCGACGAGGGTCGGACGCGACGAGACGGCGACCTGCCCGTCAACACGAGCGGCGGGTTGAAGTCGAAGGGTCACCCGCTGGGAGCGACCGGTATCGGACAGGTCGTGGAAGTGTTCGACCAACTCCGCGGCGACGCGGGCGAACGACAGGTCGATGGCAGCGTCGCACTCTCGCACAACGTCGGCGGGTCCGGCGGTGCGGCGACCGTCTTCATCTACGAGGTGGACGCATGAGCGTCGGCATAACCGACTACGCCGTCTCGCTTCCGTCCTACCACGTCACCGCCGAGGCGTACGAGGAGGTTTGGGGTCGATTCGCCGCGAGAATCGACCGCAAGACCGTCCTCGCCTACGACGAGGACGCCATCACGATGGCCACGGAGTCGGGGCGGGCAGTCGATGGAGACGGCACGGAGACGCTCGCGTTCGCCACCACGTCGAACCCGCAGTCGGGGTCGTTGGCGAGTGGACCGCTCTCGCGTGCGCTCGGTATCGACGGGGCACGCCGGACGCTGGAGTTCGGCAACTCGTGGAAGGCGGGTCTCGAAGCACTCGACGTCGGACTCTCGTTCGGGTCGTCCCTCGTGGTCGCATCCGATGCGCCCGACGCCCCCCGAGATGAGGACGCAGAGCACGTCCTCGGTGCCGGGTCCGCGGCGTTCGTCGTCGGCGACGACCCGCTCGCGGTCCGCGTCGGAAGCGCCCACTACGTGGACGCCTACCTCCCGGCGAAGTTCCGAACGGACGGGCAGGTGACCGACCTCTCGCTCGGCGGATACACGACCGAAGGCTTCGTGGAAGCGCTCTCGGCCGTCGTGGACGACGCCCTCGAGGAAGCGAACTGCGCTGTCGAGGATATCGACCACGCGGTGTTCCCGCAGGACGACGTGAAGATGTCGTGGCGCGGCGGCGCTCGACTCGGATTCGACGCCGACCAGATGAGTGCCGGGTTCGTCGTCAAGCGCATGGGATTCGCGGGCGTCGCCTCGCCCCTCGTTGGTCTCGCCGCGGCTCTCGACGCCGCGGAGTCGGGTTCTACAATCCTCGTCGCCGGATACGGGTACGGCCACGGCGCTAGCGCGTTCGTCTTCGAGACGACCGATAGAGTCGAAGACGAGGGCGCGTCGGCTGGCGTCGGTGCCGCACTCGACGCGGCCGAGGAGTTGAGTTACGCCGAGTACGCGCGATTGCAGGAGGTGTCGAACTGATGGGTGCACACATCTCGATTCCGATGTACGAGCGAACCGTGGGGCAACGATTGGCGTTCGAGGGCGAACGCTGTACCGACTGCGGGACCATCGCGTTCCCTCCGAAGGGGGCGTGTCCCGACTGCCGAAACGACGAGTTCGAGACGGTCGACCTCTCGGAAGAGGGCACCATCTACTCCTATACCGTTCTCTCGCCGGGTGGTGCGCCGCCGGAGTTCGCCGGGCAGGCGCAGGCGGAGGGGCGGTACGTCGTCGCCATCGTCGAACTCGACGAAGGACCGCGAATCACCGCACAGGTCACGGATGTCGACCCGACCGAGGTGGCGGTCGGTATGCCCGTTTCGGGTCGCATTCGTCGCATCTACGAGGAGGAGGGAATCGTCAGATACGGGTTCAAGTTCGTCCCCGCGACGGAGTGAGTCTCGCCCCGCGATGAGGGCGCGATAATCGGGTCGTCGATTGCCCGTCCCGAACCACGCCACCACCCACTGATTCATCTCTGAGCTAACAAGCGCATCCTAAATTAGAATCATCACAATATATCCACTTCCATTTTGTTATCTAGTTAGTTTTATTAGCGCCCGATTCGAGGTGCATGACGAACGAGCACAGTAACCATGGAACTAGAACACTACACCGGCTCGGTTCAGGAGAACCATCAGCAAGCGAGCGAGGAGGCACAGTCATTCGGGACGTTCGAAGCGTGGATCGGTGGGTCGTCTCACCCAGCGGAAAGCGGCGAGACGTTCGAGACGCGAGACCCCGTCGTAGACGAACCCATTCTCTCGGTACCTCGCTGCGACGAGGTTGACGTGGACGCGGCCGTCGAGGCCGCACAGGACGCCTTCGAGAACGAGTGGGGCAATGCGACGCCCGCGGAGCGGTCGGAAGCCCTCCTCGAATGGGTCTCCGTCCTCCGCGACAACATCGAAGAACTCGCGCTTCTCGAGAGCCTCGACGTGGGCAAGCCGCTGTCGTACGCCAAGGGCGAGGTCAACAAGGGCATCGACTTCATCGAGTACTACGCGAACATCTGCCGCGCCGAGGGCGGCAAGGAGATTGCGGCGGCGAACGACGCGCACATCTACACCCGTCGTGAGCCCTACGGCGTCGTCGGCTGCGTCACGCCGTGGAACTACCCCCTCGTCCTCACCTCGTGGAAGATCGGCCCGGCGCTCGCCGCTGGCAACGCCGTCGTCCTGAAACCCGCCGAGCAGAGTCCGCTCACGGCGCTCCGAATCGCCGAACTCTCCGAGGGCGTCCTGCCCGATGGCGTTTTCAACGTCGTCCCCGGCTTCGGCCAAGAGGCGGGCGCGCCCCTCACGGGTCACTCCGACGTGCAGAAGGTTTCGTTCACCGGCGAGGACGTGACCGGCGAGGAAGTGATGAAGTCGGCCGCCTCGAACATCACGCCCGTCACGCTGGAACTCGGTGGCAAATCGCCGTTCGTCGTCTTTCCCGACGCGGATATCGAACAGGCCGCCGAGACCGTCGCCGGGAGCATCACGTACAACACCGGCCAGTCGTGCGACGCCTGTTCACGCGCGCTCGTCCACGAGGACGTTCGTGACGAGTTCGTCGAGAAGTTGGTCGAGGAGATGGAGTCTCACACAATCGGCGACACGCTCGCCGAGGGGACCACCTTCGGCCCGCTCGTCTCCGAAGCGCAGTACGAGAAGGTGACCTCGTACCTCGAACTCGGCGTCGAAGAAGGTGCCACCCTCGCGACCGGCAGAAACGCCGTCGAAGCCGAGGGCACCGACGACGGGTGGTTCGTCGAACCCGCAGTCTTCGTGGACGCCGACAACGACATGCGAATCGCGCAAGAGGAGATATTCGGCCCGGTCGAGACGGTCATCACCTTCAGCGACTACGACGAGGCCATCGAACTCGCTAACGACGTGGAGTTCGGCCTCGCCGCGGGCGTGGCAACGGAGAACGGTTCGCTCGCCCACCGCGCGGCCGCCGACATCGACGCGGGAAGCGTCTGGGTCAACAAGTTCTACGGACGCACCGTCACCGGTAGCCCGTTCGGCGGGTTCAAACGCTCCGGCATGGGCCGCGAGTGCTCCCGCGATACGCTCAACGCCTACACCCAAGAGAAGACGGTCCACGTCCCCATCGACCAGGACCCGACACTCTGAATTCACCGTCGATTCTGGCCTCCTACCTATTCCGTTCACACCGATCCCGTGACGCGAGTCTGTCTGGTACTGGTTTAGATTACTCCGGTGTGTTTTGGAACCTCTACAAAATTCGGATTTCTTAGTAAGACTTATTTTATTATGGGGTGCAGTCAATCGTGATAGATGGCACATCAGAACCACATCTTCTACAAGTGGGGAGGGGGAATCGAGCCCGACCTACCGAGGATAGACCACGCCACAGACGAGTTTCTCGTGACCGAAGACGGCGAGCAACTCATCGACGCCGCGTCGGGCGCTGCCGTGACTAATCTCGGCCACTCGGTTCCGGGCATCGACCAGATATTCGAGTCACAGTCGTCGAACGTCTCGTATCTCAGTCTGTCTCACTTCTCCCACGACGCACCCGAGGAACTCGCGCGCACGCTCGCAACGCGTTCTCCCGGTGATCTCTCCAAAGTGTTTTATACGAACTCGGGGAGCGAGGCAAACGAGGCGGCGTTCAAGCTCGCACGCGAGTACTTTCGTTCGCGTGGGAAGACCGAGAAGTCCGTCGTGATCTCCCGTTGGCAGTCGTATCACGGCGCAACGTTCGGTGCACTGTCCGCGACCGGGAACACGCTTCGACGGCGGGGCTACGAATCGTTCCTGGCCGATTGGGAGCACATTTCGCCGGCGTATCCGTACCGGTGGTCGTTCGAGGGAACGCCCGAGGAGCAGGCCCGCGCCGCCGCGCGTGAACTCGAAACGACGATTCGCCAACGCGGTCCCGAGACGGTCGCAGCCTTCATCGCCGAACCGGTCGGCGGCGCCAGCATCCCCGCGACCGCACCGCACCCCGCTTACTACGAGGAAGTCCGCGACATCTGTGACGAGTACGACGTGCTCTTTATCGCGGACGAGGTGATGACCGGATTCGGCCGAACCGGACCGCTGTTCGCCATGGAACACTACGGCGTCGTTCCCGACATGATGACGCTCGGAAAGGGTCTCACGAGCGGCTACACGCCGATGAGTGCCGTGCTCGTTCGTGACCACGTGGCCGAGGAGTTCACCCACGACGGTGCCTCGTTCGCCCACGGCCACACGTTCGCCGGAAATCCGCTGTCCGCGGCCGTGGCGAACTTCGTCGTGGACCGGTACACGGACGACGTGCTCGAACAGGGTCGCGCTCGCGGCCGCCAACTCGTCTCCGAACTCGACGCGCTCCGAGACCACCCGATGGTCGGCGATTTCCGCGCGATGGGGCCGATGGTCGGACTGGAGTTCGTCGCCGATAGGGCGACGAAAGAGCCCTTCGACCCCTCCTCGAAGGTCTACAAGCGGGTCTACGACGCCGCACTCGACCGCGGCGTCTATACGTACCCCGGAAAGGGGTCGGTCGATGGGTTGGCGGGCGACCACCTGATGCTCGCTCCGCCGCTGACACTCAGTGAGGCCTCGGCCTCTCGAATCGCCGACGCCGTCATCGATTCGGTTGAAACGGTCTACCGCCGCATCAAGCCGGAGGTGACCACCTGATGGCGCAGAGCGAGGAGAACGCGGTCGCGGCCGAGGAGTCGAACGCGGAACCCGAATCCGAGACGGCGCTCGAAACGGCCCGGCGGCAACTGGAGCGCGCCGCGGGACTCGTGGACGTGAACCCGGGTATCATCGAACGGTTGAAACATCCGACGAAGGTCCAACGGGTGGCGGTCCCGCTGAAGCGCGACGACGGCACCGTTACAGTCTACACCGGCTACCGCTCCCAGCACGACGACGTTCGCGGGCCGTACAAGGGCGGCCTTCGCTACCACCCGAACGTCACCGAAGACGAGTGCGTCGGTCTTTCGATGTGGATGACGTGGAAGTGCGCCGTGATGGACCTCCCCTTCGGCGGCGGGAAGGGCGGCATCGTCGTGGACCCGAAGGACCTCTCGCTCGGCGAGAAAGAACGGCTCACCCGTCGGTTCGCCGAAGAGGTGCGCGATTTCGTCGGCCCGGAGAAGGACATCCCCGCACCGGACATGGGGACCGACGCGCAGACGATGGCGTGGTTCATGGACGCCTACTCGATGCAGGAAGGAGAAACCCAACCCGGCGTCGTCACCGGCAAGCCGCCCGTTCTCGGCGGAAGTTACGGTCGCGCGGCCGCACCCGGCCGGTCGGTTGCTATCATCGCTCGTGAGGTCATCGACCACTACGAGATGGACATCGAAGAGACGACCGTCGCGGTCCAAGGATTCGGTTCCGTCGGTGCGAACGCCGCCCGTATCCTCGACGATTACGGCGCGACCATCGTCGCCGTCTCGGACGTGAACGGTGGCATATACGACCCCGATGGCCTCGATACCCACGCCGTACCGACCCACGAGGAACAGCCAGAAGGCGTTATGAAGTACGATTCGCCCGCGGAGATTTCGAACGAGGACCTCCTCGAACTCGACGTGGACGTTCTCATTCCCGCCGCCATCGGCGACGTCATCACCGCGGAGAACGCGGAAGACGTCCGAGCCGACATCGTGATCGAGGGTGCCAACGGGCCGACAACGTTCGCAGCCGCGGAAATCCTCGAATCGAATGATGTCGCCGTCGTTCCCGACATCCTCGCCAACGCGGGCGGTGTGACCGTCTCGTACTTCGAGTGGCTCCAGAACATCAACCGTCGGTCGTGGTCGCTCAAACGCGTGAACGACGAACTGGAGACGGCGATGCTCCGCGCGTGGGACGACGTGTCCGATGCCAAAGCGGAATTCGACGTGACGTGGCGCGATGCCGCCTACGTGGTCGCCCTCTCTCGAATCGCCGAGGCCAAAGAATCCCGCGGACTGTGGCCCTGAGTCAGCACCGCCGCGTCAAACAAAACTGTCGAAGGGCCGTCTCAGTCCTTCCAGCACGACGAACACGGTTGGTTGCTCGAACAATACCGGTCGTCGGGATGAGCGTACTCACGACGAGAACGAGCGAACCGCCGACAGGGAGTACGACGCTCTCGAAGATATGCGATAAAAAATTTCGTATGCAGTTCATCCGATGGACGAAGCGGCCCTCCGGTCACGAAAAGCACTCACAGCCACAACCCTTTGGGATGAATCCGTCTAGTTCTAGCGGATGAGAATGCGCTCGAAACGAGCCAAAAGACATCCGGGGGGGCTGAATTCATCCGTTACGGCCGATGCTGTACGATGGAGTTCGGGCGGATGACGCCCTCCTATTCACGAAGAGGGATTCTTCGCGTGACTGGTCTCGCTTCCGTCTCCCCTTTCGTCGGCGGCTTCGGAAGTTGTCGGCGCGCCGAATCGTTCACGTCCGAGTATCGGACCACTGCTGTCGGTGATTCCGAGCCGTTTTCCGAGGAAATCCGCGACCGAGCCCGTACGCTCGGAGAAACGGTACAACGGTCGGTTGTCCGACTATCGACCGATTCCGGGGGTGGGACCGGGTGGGTCGTCGATAGTGGATACATCCTTACGAATTCTCATATCGTTCGAGAAGCGACGTCGGTAGCGTTCGAAACGTTCGATAACCGAACGGGAACGGCTACTCGCGTCGGATTTCACCGGGACCTCTTTCCGGACATCGCCTTGCTCAAGACGGACCTCGAAACCCCGCCTCCGCTTTCACTGGCGACGAATGCACACCCCTCTCGGAACGATGTCGTGCTCGCGGTCGGACATCCAAAAATGGTGGGTGACTGGGTGACATCCTTGGGCCGGTACGACCGCTACAACCCACATTCGGATTGGATAGAAGCGACGATTCCGACCGGAGATGGTAACAGCGGCTCGCCGCTGTTGCTGATGGACGGGGGCGTCATCGGCTGTGTCAATGGAACGACTCGGGAGACACACACGATAGCGCGTAAAAATCGACCGAAAACCGTGTACACCACGTATCCGAGACGACTCACGGTCGCCACTGCAATACCAGCGGATACCATCGCGAAATGGGTGTCGAGGTGGCGATGAAATAGACCGATAGCTCACACTTCTGTTTTCAAGCGGAGGTCACGCGATGGACATGGTGCGCCAATCCGCGAATCCCGACGTTATGCATCGCTTCTATTTCCAACACAACGGTGAGACGGGCGAAGAAATAATTTGTGAGCACGGCGCTGATTGATTTCTGCGTTCCCGTCATAATCGGAGGCGTTTTAAATAGGAGGGAGTGACTTCTCAATGGATATTTGAGATACGATGAGTGATCGAATTCACAGCATAGATACGCTGCGAGCAATCGCTATATTCTTCATTGTCATCGCACACGTTCAACCGTTCCGGGGCTTCGGAACGGGCGGGAATTACGTCTACTTCGTACTGGACACTATCGGCCAGTTCGACGTTCCGTTCTTTTTCGTAACGTCCGGATACTTCCTCGCGGAGACGGTGAATGTCAACAACGTCAAATCTACCGTGAGTGGCTCCGTCCAGAAACTCGGGTCGATCTATCTGTTCGGGAGACTCCTCTCTATAACGGCAGTGATCGGTCTCGCGTTATTCCAAGGCGTTCCCGTAGCGAATGCTCTCATCGCTCACGGCCTCGGTGACATCTCCACCATCGACCTACTGTACTATGGAAACGCACTCGCCGTTCCGCTGTGGTTTCTGACGGCATTGATCTTCTCCCTCGGTTTCGTCGCTTGCTTCGTCAAGTTCCGAAAAACCCGTTATCTGTTGCCCATCGCTGCGCTCGTTCACATCGTTGGCCTCGTCGGAACGAATTATCAAATGATCGCGAACGTACCGTTCCGAACGCGGGACGCCCTCTTCTTCGGCTTCTTCTACGTCGCTCTCGGATACCACATCAACTCGTCCGACTGGACGCCGAACGAGAACCGTCGCCACATCTATCTCGGAGCGGTCGGCCTTCTCGCGGGAGTCCAACTCGTCGAGCAGTACGCTATCGGCTACATCATTCGCAATAACGTTCTTCGCCAAGAGATATACTTGACGGAGTACACCATCTCGACGATATTCTTCGTTCTCGCTCTCTTCGCATACGTGCTCTCGAACCCACAGTTGGGAAAGAATACGATTCTCCCGAAAGTGGGGCGACACGCCCTCGGGATATATCTGCTCCACGTCCCATTGATTCGTCTCTTCCGGACGATGAACAGAGTTTGGCATCCGATTATCGGGGTCGACCTCACGTCGACGATTCTCTGGCAACTGGCGATAACGCCGGTGGTATACGTTCTTTCGCTGGCGGTCTATCTCTTCTTGGCGAAGGTGCACATCATAGAACTCGGGGGAAGCCATACCCCGTGGTTAAACCGTTTCCGGTCACGTGGCCGGATTCTGGTGCGCGATAAGCATCCAGATGACAACTGATGCCGTGTCGACCATGCCGATTGGCTTGAGGGGAGTGAACGAGGGATATTGACTTGGCCGAGTTGCAGACGAATCCAAATACACAGCTGATACCGTGTTAAATGCCAGCCATTCCGAATGGAGTTTTTCATCGCCGCGATCGATTCAACGAACGAGGCCCATTCGATGCTGAGAATCACAACACTCAGTTACACCTTATATAAAGTCTGTCATATTAGATACGTGCCAAAGGATTTGTAGTAGTTCCATTCTATACCCGTTCTATGACGGACTCACACGGTGAACTGCTACAGCAGGTGAACGAGATGCAGGCAGCATCCGGTATCGACCCCGACACGCGAAAAGTAATCGGAATTCTCAGCGAAACAATTAACACGCTTGGCACGGAGATCGAGGAACTTCAACAGCGCGTCGCGGAGTTGGAGGAAGGTATCGAGAAAAACGGACGTAGCCTGGATGACGAACAAAAGCAGGCGTGGTATTCGGAGCGATAACCTCCTGCATTCCATCACCGTTCCAGTTCATCACTCCGTATCATCCAGTTCTGATCGAGTGATTGGTATCTCCGTGGAAAGCGAAGTCGAAAAGCGGGCAGAAAAAGGGTCAGAAATCATCCGACCAAGCCGAAAACAGCGTCAAAATCCGAGGGAAGACACCGTGTTTGATGGCAACTTCTCCGTTAGGAATGACATTGTATGCTAACTGAGGTGAAAATTAGTACGCCAGATGGAATACTTCTACTGTGACCGACCACTCGTCGTTTCATTGCAAAATCAACCCCCCGATGGTCGAGCGGAATCTTCATCTGATGGCAAATACGGTTCTACTGGTACGCGGTAACCGAGAATCGACGAGAGTCATAGACGGCACAGTGAACGACGGTTGAAGCGTGACGGCGTTAGCTCCCGCAGTCCTCCCGCCATGAAAATATACACGCACTAATTAGTGATTCCTTCCGAACGCAAGTGTTCGACAGCAACTGTAGTCGGGAGGAGGATGGATATCGGAGGGTGTTCTTCCATAGATGGGTGTCAGACCACGCATGAATTGATTTACGGCAGCATCTCGGAATCGAAGCCGAAACTGTTTAAATCAGTATTCATCGGTGACATTTTCCCGGCGGGAAACGGCGGAGCTTCCCACAACAGTAGGATTCTGGCAATACTGTCGGTTTCAGTCCGAATACGCCGAAAGCGTCATCTGTGCGGGTTTCGCACTCGTCTCCCGGTGGACTGTGCAGTGTCGCTTACGCGATTTCCGCCCGGCCTCAAGGCCGGGATTCCCTCGCTGATTAAAGTGGGGGGAGTAGAGTAGGGAAAGTTACGTCCGCGCTGTGACACGACTCACCCGGTAAATCATCACGCCCCGGTTTTCGAATACGAGCGTGTACTCCGGCGACCGCACGAGCGACCGGCGCATTCGAATCGACTGGACGTGGTCGTCTCGTCGTATCGTATATTCTCCTTTTGGAACATACACGTACTCCGGCTGTCGGTCCGCGTTCTGAAACGACTGTGTGAGACAACCAGCGCTCTTGCAAGCCGATGTCGAGTCGTATAACCTCTTTTGACGCTCGAACTGGGGATTTCCTTTCCACTCGACACCCCACGGACTCATGAGGCTCGTACGGTGTGTCAGGAACGGAAATAGTTCTGCAGCATCACCGAGTACGACGAACCGTGACGAGGGGAGGGTGTGACGTTTTACCCACCCCATGGCGCGTTCGTCGTGTCGGTCCATGTACGATGCGGGAAGGAGTGTTTCTATTCGATTCTCGGTGGCACTATCGGTCGTCATCAGGACACCGCCAGCGACTATCGAACTGCCGATCAGTGCGAGCAGAAGTAGTGAAATGTATCGTTCCCGGAGTTCACCTCCCAGCTGCCTCTTGGCGATCGGCAGACAAACTTCGCAGATGAATACTGCCGCCGCCATCGCCCCCGCGACGTACAGCAGTCGATCCTGCGTAAGGAGATATCCCGTCAGTAGCATCCAAGTCGGTACGAACAATTTCCGCTGTCGGACGAGGGCCAAACTCCCGGCGACCGAGAGGGCATAGAAGAGCCATTGAGACTGTGATAACAACGGTTTGACGAACGAGTCGAAAAGACGAGCGATTCCGCCGCCGAGTCCGTCGTGTGTCCCGGCTGCAGCGGTGAAAATCGATATCCCGTGCATCGAAACGACGTGCCACCACCACGGAGCCGCTAGTATGATTCCCCCAATTGCGACCGATGCACCGAGTCCTATCCCGCTCCACGATCGGTCGAAAAAGCCGACCATGAGGAGGTAGCTAAGACCAAAGAACGCTGTGTACACGGGGTGAGTGAGAATCGTAAGGGTGAACAATACGATCGACGGAAAAAGCCATCGTCGATCCTTCGCTTTGAACGTTCGTATGCCAGTGTAAAGGCCAGTGAGAACGAAGAGAAACGCCGCCGCGCGGACGATGCCGCCCGCCGCGAGGTGCCATTTGAGGACGACCGGTGTTATAGCCAGTACGACGGTGGCACTTCCTGCTTGCGCCGGTGATTCGAGGAGTTCTTTCGCGAGGTAATAATAGGGAATCAGATACACGACCGTGAAGAGTCCCGGGAGATATCGCGTGAGTGATATCGGATCGAGACCGAGCGCATCGTGAAGAACCGCGATCACGTAAAACATCAGCGGTGGATACGCGAACGGAACTCCTCCTGCAGTGTAGTGTGGAATCGTTTCCGGTAGCCGATACCCGTGCATGCTAATCTGTTCTGCGATTGCGAGATACAATCCCGCACCGTGTGCCGGATATGGATAGATGGCAAGATATGTCAGATACACCAGCGTGCCGACGGTAACAGCGACAGAAAGCCAGACACCGTCACGTTCCACCCACCCAGTGCTGAAGGACGCACGGACGCGGCCCTTGAGAGACATTCGTCTGGTCGATTGCAACGACCGGTATTGGGTCTACTGGTATCGCGGCCTATCCGTGGAGACATCGTCTCACTGTTTCTTTTCATCGCTTTCGGGGAGAGCGGAGGATATGGCTCCGTGGGGTGTGGTGGGTCCAAGGAATAGGTACAATAGCCACCTTAATCAGCTATTTTCGGCTCATCTCTTCGCTGTTGTCGATCTCTCATTCAGAAGGAAAATAGTACGCACTGGTGCACTTTTTTCCCCCGACTATTTACAACCCAGACGTGGTTGTCCCACCGACGGTATCGTTTTCTCATCGCACGAAGGACAACAGTCCGCGAAAATCCTCCTCGTATCTACTCGTCATCGCGAGAACGACTTAAACAGGGCGGCGATTACCATCGGAGTAGTCAACGAATGGAATCGCCACGATTTATCGACCTGACGGGAACGATTGAACCGCGTCACGATGGATGTTGGTGTTTTATTTTCTCGGCGATTTGTCCAGGAACCGGCGTCCCGCAGTCTTTGCACTTCCACGTCGGATAGACCTCACCCCGTTCCTTCACGAGATCCTGCTTGTACTCGAGGGTCGCACCGCACGTACACCGGTATGACGCGGATGACATACTTGGTAGGTCGTGACGCTATCGGATAAACTACAGGCGATGGGACCGCCCATTACGGGAGTACAGTATTGGAGTTGAGAGAGAATACGGGAAATGAGAGAGAATGGGACTTCTCGGGGAAATCAGCAGTAGTTTCTCTGTTGCCGTCACATCGAGACCCCATTCACTCATTCACTCACTCATTCACTCACTCATTCACTCACTCATTCACTCACTCACTCACTCACTTCGCTTACGTCCACCCTCTCCAATGAACCACCTCGACAGCACCCCACAGTACGACGATGAGCACCGCAAGGACGAGGAGATTGAATTCTAGCGGACCGATCCACGTCGGAAGAACCCACTGGGCGGTAGTGTAGACGTACGTGTACGTGGCATCGATTCTGGCCACTAGGCCATTCCTATCCTGCCCGACTGCTTTCGTATCGACGGCATCGCTTCCCTCGAGTTCGGCTATCGGTGGTCCCGACGGTTCGTCCCCGTACACCGGCCGTTCGACGTCGTACGGTTCGAAGGGAATCTTCACTTTCCAGACGACGTCTCCGCCCGGAGTCACTTCGAGAGCGCGATTGTTGTTACTGTCGACGATGAGCGTGTTTCCGTTCGGAAGTCGGTCTGCGTCCCGCGGCCAATCCAATCCCGTTCCGTAGGACCAGGTCTGTTTCCATCCGCTCTCCGTCTTTTCGTACTCGACGACGCGGTTGTTCTCGCTATCCGCGACGAGAACTGTGACCGGGTCCTGCGAGAGGAGAACCGGGTTGTGCTGTTCGTTGAGGATGTCGTAGTTATCCTCCTCTCCCAGCGTCCAGCGAACGCGTTTCGATTCCCGGTCGATAAGCATAACACGGTCGAAATTCCGCGGACTGACGAGAAACGCGGACCCGTTGTCGACCGCATCGATGTCGTTCAAGTGAGTGTATCCACCGGGACCGCCCCCCGCACTCTTGGGGAAGTGCTTGCGGAACCGATACTCCCACACGACCTCGTCCTCGGAGCGGTCGTACACGAACACGCGGTTTTCCTTGCTCAGGTCGGCGATGGCGTACCGATCCCCCCCGAGGTAGTCGATGTCGTGCGTTCCGGGTGGAATCTCGAACTTCTTGAGTACCGTTCCCGTCCGCCAGTTCATCTCGATGGCGTAAAACGTCACGTCGAACGAAAACGCGGACTTGTTCATACTCCCATCACGTGCGACGAAGAGAACCCGACTCTCTCCGAGCGGATCCACGTCCATATATCGGTCGTACTTGCTGTGTATCCAGACCGGTTCGTTCGTCGCCGTGTCGAACGCTACCAATCTCGCCTGTCCCGTCGGAAACTCCTTTCCCTGTGCGGAAACGAACGTGACGTCCTCGACCGGGATATCGTTTGCTCGTTGATTTGCGTCCTTCGAGACCGTCAAATCCTCGTGCATCAATCCGCTCGTCGCGACAGGTGCTAGAAGTATCAGCACGACGATAAAGATCGACACTCGAAATTTCTGGGTTGGCATCCACCACCAATAACGGGCTCATTAGGTATTAATCAACTTACAGTATCCAACCGACAGAGACGGTCGTTCGCGACCACTTCCGTTCTCACACTTGCCAAAAAAAGAACCATTACAGAAATTCACGAAGCGATGTGGGACGTGTGAAATGGATATCAGAGCCGATATTCCCCTTCACATAGCTGTCGTACGCTCCCATCGATGTGAATATCTTGATGGTCTTCATTTGGAGCACTGATTCGATAACTCGTTTCGATTTTCGGCGTCCGTGTTCTGCAGAAATTCGGAGATGACGGCAGGAACGATTTGCCACGACGCGCCGGACAGCTCTGTCGACCAACTGTGCATTCTCTCTTCCTCGCCATCGATGGTGAGTTTCCCGGATGGACCGCAATTCCGTTATCCCATAGCTTCTTCCCAACTAGCTCCTTACAAAAAGAGTGATGGAGTACCGCTACACCGGCAACGCTCACCACAGCTTAGTCGCCGCCTACGAGGCCGACGAGCCTCCCTTTCCGGTCCACGAGCCACGGGCCGCCCCCGAGACCTCGCACGCGAGCACTGAACTCGACCTCCTTCATCGCCTCCTCTTCCCGAGTTGCTGGAACGCCTACGCGGACCACACCGACCCCGATGACGTTCGAGAAACCCTCACTGAACTCGGCGAGCAACTCACGCGAGGTTGCCAACTGTACGCTCCCAGCGATCACCCTCGGGACTGTATCAGCGCCGTCATCGACCAACTTCCCGCCATCAGAGAGCGCCTCAAACACGACGTCGAAGCCGCGTATAAAGGCGACCCTGCTGCGAAGTCCTACATCGAGGTAATCCGGGCGTATCCGGGATTCCACGCCATCGTCGCGCAGCGTGTCGCTCACGAACTGTACAAGGAGAGCAGGCAGGAGTACGCACGCGAACTCACCGAAGCCGCGAAAAGCGACACGGGCATCGATATCCATCCCGGGGCCGAGATCGGAGATTACTTCTTCATCGACCACGGCACCGGCGTCGTCATCGGTGAGACCGCCACTATCGGCGACTGGTGCCGACTCTACCAGAACGTCACCCTCGGTGCCCTCCACTTCGAAGAGGAGGAGGACACCGACCACGCACTCAAGAAAGGGTACAAGCGCCACCCCGACATCGGCGACCACGTCGTCATCGGTGCCGGGTCGAACGTCCTCGGCGCCATCACCGTCGGCGATCACGTCAGTATCGGCGCAAATTCCTGGATTACCGAGGATATTCCTTCGAACACCACGGTGTACGTCTCCGACCATCCCGACCAAGAACGCAAATCGAACGGCCACGAGACCGAAGACTAACCAATCCCGCTTCACCGTCGTGGGGGGCACCGCGTAATCGGTACCGTGCTCACGGTAGTCGCGCCGGATAACGTGTCTGCATCAATGACAGACGGCAGTGTGCGATACCAGAAAGAGAGAGAGACGCGCTATCGGCATGTAGAGGAAACGACCGACGACGATATTCTCTTGGCGACCGGGGAGTCAGCGTTTCCAGCGGTGACGACTCAGTGGCTCACAGGTCCGCGAGCAGAACGGGAAACCGTTATCCGGTCGCCGCGATATCTGCCACGTATGGGACTCCTCCAAGACGTGCTGTGCATCTCGGGCATCAGACACGACTACGGCGACGCGCACGGTGGAATGAAACGCTGTCGGAACTGCGGGAACGTCGAAGAGACCGAGTAGTCCGCGGAACGGGCAGGCGACCACGCACGCGAGGCCGTTCTGACGAACCGAACTGACACCCCTCCGCCCCGAAGGGCCGGGTAGTATCTCCGACTCTCGGTGATACTCAGGTCTATGCTATTTGGGGATCACGGTGGTATTTCGCTGTATGCCTCCAGATGGGTCTGCTTCCAACGGAAGTTCTCGTCTCTCGACTGACGTACAGACGAGAGTACGATACTGGGGGCCAGCAATTGCCGTGAGTCTGACGACGTTCATCGTGGTCATCAATGCATCCCTGATGAACGTGGCGATTCCCACGATGGTGGACGAGTTCGATACCACGGTGACCGCGATTCAAGGGGCGGTCGCGCTCTACTCGCTGGTGATAGCGGCGCTGATTCTCCCGGCGGGTACGCTGCCGTCTCGGCATAGTAGTCGTCGTGTAATGACAATCGCACTGCTCGTCTACGCCGGTGGGACGATTGTGGCGTCGATTAGCTGGAATACGACGGTCCTCTACATCGGCTGGTCGTTCATCGAGGGGTCCGCGGCCGCCGTGTTGTTTCCCCTGACGTTCACCGTATTGACGGTCAGTTACGAAGACAACGACCGGGCGAAGGCATTCGGTCTGTTGGCTGGCGTGAACGGGGTCGGGTCGACTCTCGGGCCGATTATCGGTGGTGCACTAACCACGTACGCCAGTTGGCGGTGGGGGTTTACGCTCCAACTCATCGGTGTGGGAGTTATTCTCTTCTTCGTTCGGTACGTGAATCCGAACCCACTGTCAGAAACAGGCGAATCGTTGGACAAAGGCGGGACTGCTCTGTCCATCGTCGGTGCAACGTCGCTCGTCACCGGATTCCTTCTCAGTGGGAAGTACGGGTGGCTACTCGTGAGGCGACCGTTTTTCGTCGGCGACGTGCAGCTCAACCCGTTCGGCACGTCGCCGACGATCTGGTTCCTCGGGGTCGGACTGCTCGCGTTCGCCGCGTTCGTTCAGTACGAACGCCGGATGGAACGCGCCGACCGGGAACCGCTCGTTCCGCTGAACGTACTGACGAACCGCTCTTTTTTGTCCGGTGTCATCACGTACAACATTCGCTCGATAATCTCGGCTGGCTTCATGTTTATTGTCCCGGTCTATCTCCAGGCCGTGCTCGGATACACCGCCTTCGAAACCGGGGTCGCGTTGTTACCGTACTCTCTCGCGTCGGTTCTTTTTTCGGCGTTTACTCCCGGTTGGCGGAAGTACATCTCGCCAAAGACGCTCATTCAGGTCGGCATCGTCTGTATCGGCGTTGGACTGGTGCTGTTGTACGAGCAGACGGGGCCCGATCAGACGATCAGCACGATGGTTATCCCGGTGGCGCTGTATGGTGCCGGTGTCGGACTCATACTGGCACAGATCACCAATATGACGATGTCGGCTGTCCCGACCGCGGACTCCGCGGAGGCGTCCGGCGTCCTGAATGTGAGCAGTTCCATAGGATTTTCCCTGGGGACGGCAGTCGTCGGCTCGTTTTTTCTCGGACAGTTCTACGGCAGCGTCGTCGACGGCGTGCTGCGCGTACGGAACGTGACGGTCTCGATGAAGCAGCGGTACGAGTTGATAATCGCGCTCGAAGATGCAGCAGAGACGGCGACCGAAGCCACGCAACGGCAGTTCCTGGCCCAACTCACCCCGTCACAACGTCGATTGGTCAAAGGTATCTTCGAGGCCGCGATGTTCGACGCGCAACGGGCGGCGCTGCTTCTCCTCGTACTGTTCGTGCTCCTCCTGCTTATCGTATCGACGTTCTTGCCACGACGGATTCCGGAAGCCGATGAACGAACCGGCCAGCCCGAATCAGAGTAGTTTGCTAGATGGTTTGGAGGAGAACTATGTCTGTACCATCAGTGGTTACGTTGGTATTCTCCGCCGTGGCTACCCGGTGAGAGGCGGATACGCTCGAAACCGACCTTCTATCCGCGCACCGACGGCTTGTGAGGGCGCGAAGATGGAACCGTTGAACGAAGGAAGTCGGGGCCGCGAGTGTGCATCTGATAGCGCCAGCTGAAATAGTCACAATAGTCACAATAGTTTCAATAGGTAATATGGGGTGGTTATTACCGACCGGTCATCCGTCCCGTGCTGACTTCTCGTGAAACCACCACAATTGCTATCATGGATCGTGGTGAAGCTGTTCTGTTATGCAAGCTGCACGGTGGCATGGACAACATGACATTCGCGTCGAAGAGACGGAGGAAACGAGTGTCGGAGCAACGGATGTGCGCGTAGCGGTCGATACGTGTGGCATCTGTGGCTCCGATTTACACGAGTACGCGGCGGGACCCATATTCATCCCTGAAGGGGAGCCGCATGCGGTTTCGGGTGAAAAGGCGCCCATTACGATGGGACACGAATTCAGCGGTGTCGTCAGCGAAATCGGAGCGGACGTGGAAGATCTCAGTGAAGGTGATGCGGTGGCGATCAATCCCATTCTCTACTGTGGCGAGTGTCGCCAATGTCGACAGGGAACGTATCACCTCTGTGATTCTGGTGGCTTCATCGGTCTGTCCGGTGGCGGCGGTGGGTTCGCCGAAAACGTCGTCGTGAGCGCGGAGCAAGCAGTCCCCCTTGGAGAGGATGTTCCGCTCGAACACGGTGCGCTCGTCGAACCGTTGAGTGTCGGGCTCCACGCCGTTCGTCGTTCCGGTATTAGCGCTGGCGACACTGTCGCGGTCTTCGGCAGCGGTCCTATCGGCCTATCGGTGATTCAGTGTGCACGGGCGGCCGGTGCCAGACGCATCTTCGTCTCGGAACCTCGGGCGGCCCGCCGCGACCGAGCGGCAGACTCCGGAGCCGACCATCTCATCGACCCGACTGAGGTGGATGCCGTCGGCGAAATACTCTCATCGACTGACGGTGGCGTCGATGCAGCATTCGAAGTCGCTGGCATCGAAGCGACGTTCAACGCCGCGCTCGAAAGCACCCGACCGGGTGGAACCGTTACCGTTGTGAGCATCTGGGAAGAGACGGTGAATATGCCTCCGAATACGGTCGTCCTCGGCGAACGAACGCTCACCGGAACGCTCGCATATCTGGGGGGACCACGCTCGAACGAAGAATACGGGATGGTTATTGATATGCTCGCGGACGGGACACTCGACCCCGATCCGCTCGTTACCGACCGCATCGAACTCGATGATATCGTCGACGAGGGGTTCGAATCCCTCCTCGACGAAAGTAGCGACCAAGTGAAAATCTTCGTCAAACCGTGATTTTTCACCGCGGCTCATTTGACATCTCTATCTGACGAGCTCTCGACGACGCGGCTGCGGCAAACGCGGGCGGTCGTGGTTCACGGCGGAGCAACCCCACGACGGTATCCCGAACACGTTCACGAGAAAGTACGACGAAATCGTGGAGAAAGCCGAGGTCTTCTATTATGTTTTCGAGGTGAAACGGATACTCGATATCGACGCGTGTCTCGCCGATATTCCGGCGAAAGCCGCCGTCTGGACACAGACGAGCGATTAGGACGTCGGTCACCCCCTCGATAATCGATTCTATTATTATTCCTCCTGTGAGTGTGAAGTTATATGACGATTTCGCTGATCGTTCGTGCGTGGGGAATCACGCTCGGGCTATTGGCCGCCACGCTCCTCGCGATTGCAGCTGTCGTTCGGACAGGTGCCCCCCTCCCTGTCGTTGGCCTCGGACTGTTCGTGTTCGGTATCATCGCCTTTCTGTCGTACCGCTCCGGTGGTCGCTACGAGTTCGAACACGAACACGCCAGACCGTTCGACCCCAACGAGTTACCAGACGTTCAGCGGGCGGTACTCGAAGTCTGCGAAACTGCGGGTCGTCCCGTTCCTCGAATCGTCCTCATGGAGATGGACGCGCCGGGTGCCGTCGTCGGCTACGACGACGGTGAACCCGTCGTCGCGTTCGACCCGCTCCTCCCGCAAATCGTCGGGCGAGTAGGCGTGAGTGCGTTGTTCGCACACGAACTCGGTCATCTGGGAACGGATATCCACACGGACGCGATCCGTGCGTACACTCCCCAGATACTCGGTTTCAGCGCGTTCTGGCTCGTCCTTCTTGCAGGACGCGGCCCGTTCGTAGCCGCCATCGGGTCACTGTTGTTCAGCGCCCTCGCGTTCATCGAAGAGCGACCAATCCGCCTCGTTCGGTATGCACTCGGGTTGGGTGTCGAACCACTCGCGCTCGCGCTGAGTCGGTATGCGAATCGAATGGAAGAGTACCGCGCGGACGCCTACGCCGCCCACGTCGTGGACCCCGAAACGCTCGCCGATGCGCTCTATCGAGTCGCAGCTATCGCAACTGGCGAGAACATCGAGGATATCGCGGGTCCGATTCCGTGGAACACGGATCGTTCACTTCTCTTTTCCTTGTTCGCAACCCATCCATCGATAGAAAACCGCGTGGCTCGACTCGGCTGTGATATCCCCACGTGGGCCAGTCCGTATCGACCGCGTCAGATCGCATAACAACACTGTCGGGTATCACTCGGTGTAGTACCGCTGCGGTTCGACGAGAGCAGTAAAATCGAAATCGGCTTCGAGTATCCGCATTCGACCCGTAGTATCGACGGTTCGTCGATCATCGCTCGTGTATTCGAGCAGTCCGTGGTCCACGAGTTTCGGCAATTGGGCGTGTGATAGCGATGTATACACCGGTTTCATCGACTCCCCATCGACCTCCGACACCGGGACATCTGCTTCCCACGCGGTAGTCTGGCGCGCGAGTTCGGTGAGCGTCACCGGGTGATTCTGCTGTCGGAGATACGCTAAGACGAACTGGCGACGAGGGTTCCGAAGTACGTCGAAGACGGTATCTGGCGAGAGCGTCTGTTGGTCGTTCGGTGTTTTCATTACTGCACAGGCATATGATACGAAGTGGAGTAAAACCTTCTCCAATTCTCACGTGCTGAAAACACATTTATTACCATTCCACCGAAAAGAAACATATTGTGGCACGTCCAACTCGATTCGGTCGAAACCGTGAGCGACTGTTTTCCGCTGCGCCACCCCTCGCTAGTGGCTTCCTCGTTTTGCACGGTCGGCGGGAACCGTCGGTGCTCGCCGATCATCCGGAAGTAATTCGCCGCCAGTTATTCGACACGCAATTAAACCCTCGCTCAGCGTGGTAGTAGTATGAGCCGCACGCGACTCCGATTCAACCGACGCACATTCGTCGCGCTCTTGCTCCTCGGCGTCGTGCTCTCCGCGGTCCTCTGGGCCGCGGGAGGTACGATAGACGACGCGAACCCTTCGGTCGACGCCAACGTGACCGAGCGCTACCACTCCATCGACGCGTTCACAGGCACGCGGGCGGTCACGATGCGGACTAACGGCACCGTCACGTCTCGAAACGTCGCCACCGTCACGCTCGTCCCGGGTACCGACCGAAAACGAGTCCGCTTCCAAAACGCATCGGATCGACGGTACGAACTGCAGGTCTCGAACGGTTCGACGCTTTGGCTCCACGATATCGACCAGAACGTCGTGACTACCGTCGAGTTGACGGGACCACCGACCGATTCTCAAACGGCCGTTCGACTCCAACGGCTCGTCGCAGCCGCGGGGCTGACCGACGACGCGGGGCGACCCAAATCCATCGGCGTGTCGCCGTTACCCGCCTTGCCGCGACACGCCGGTACCACCCCCCAGATGGACGGAAACCGTAGTTACGCCGTCGAGTTCGTCAAGACCGAGGCCGTCGGCGGGCGAGACGCGTACGTGCTCGACATCACTCCCGCGGACAACCGGAGCGAGGACAGCTACCGACAGCGGTTGTGGGTAGACACCGAGCGATTCTACCCGTTGCGCAAGGAGACGGCGTGGAACGTCAACGATACCCGTCAGTCGGTGACGACGACGTACACGAACGTGACGTTCGACCCGCAGGTGTCGGCGGACACGTTCCGTTCCGAGATAGACGACAACACGACGGTACGGCGGCCGGATACTCCGAACACGGAGTGGTACCGGAGCCGCGCCGACTTAGAGGCGCAGAGTTCGATTGCGGTGCCGGACCCGACCGTGCCGCCCGCGTTCGAACTGGTCTACGCGACGCAAACGACCGGCCGCATCGAGGGGGTCGGACTCCGGTACGCCGCTGACGGACGCGAACTTACGGTTGCGAAGTTCAACTACACCCTCGACATCGAGGAGGACGAACACGACGTGACGATCGACGGACAGCCGGCGACTATCGACCACGGAACGACCAATTCGCTCTCGTGGAACTGCAACGGCTACGGCTACACTGTCCGGGGAACCGGTGTCAAAATCGACCTCATCGTCGAAGTCGGCCGTTCGGTGGGCTGTCACGCCTGAAATCGCGCGAATTTCCGGGTCAGAAACTCGCCCTACTTTTATATTATCTAACGGCACCTTCATCGAAATGCGATGGGTGCCAACGAATTGATAGCGTGCAGCCACACCGGAAGTACGGTGATGTGCCCTCTGACAGCACGAGGCTACCCATCGCGGTCACCGTTGACGTACCAGCCCCTCCAGAGTAACGCCGTATCGCTGCAACACCCCCGTCATACTCCCGGAATCGGTCGCCGCAACCGTCCGCGTTCAAAACCCATGGACCTATTAATCCGACAGGCAGTCATTCGACCGAAACGTGAGTGAGGATCCAGCGCTGGGTGAGCTTCTCGATATCCTCAGTGACGAGTACGCCCGGGAAATCCTCGCAGCAACGAGTATCAAACCAATGTCCGCACAAGAGCTTGCCGACGAATGTGAGATGTCCAAACCGACGGTCTACCGCCGAGTGGAACGGTTACAGGGACACGGACTCCTCGAAGAGCAGACCAAGATTCGGACCCGCAACAATCACTACAGCGTTTATACGGCCACGCTGTCGGAGGTCTCTATCGAGTTGGACACCGGGTCCTTCGAGGCGGCCGTAACGCGCACTGACGAATCGTTTCCCGGGGAACGGGAGAGCGACACCGCCGACCGCTTCAAGAAGATGTGGGAGGACCTCTGAGATGGCACCTGTAGCCACCGTCATCGATTGGGTTATCATCGCGCTCGCCCTCGGGTCGACGCTCGTCGGTAGTTACGTTGGCTATCAGGCCTACCGTGGGTATCGCCGCCACGACAGCCGAACGATGCAAGCACTCTCCATGGGCCTGTTTTTCCTCACTGCCGTCGCGTTCAGCATCGCCTTCGTCGGTTCGCTGCTACTCCGCGAGGGCTACCTCGGTTTGCAGTACCAGCAACCGCTCACGCTCGTCACGCGACTGTTTCAGTTCTTCGGCGTTCTGCTGATCGCCTACTCGCTGCATTCGCGCGGGTAGCCCATAGCGGAACCGGATGCCCGGGGGGAACCGATTCCAAGGCCCGTTCTGTCGTCGCTACGGTAATGGATGTTCAATCGAAGTGAGCACTCCGTTTCTGTTGGCCGACTGTCCACCTGGTAGGAGAGTTTGTTGATCGTTCAAAAAGAATGCTATATGTTGCCGAGTAACATCTAAAACCTATAGTACACCTTGCTTGGGCAGAGCGTATGGAGAACACGTCATCATCGCAGCCAGAGCCATCGATACGAACGACACACTCAGATACTGAGTCGATTACTGCTGCCGTGGTGACGACGGTGACTGAAGCGAATGGGACGGCGCCTGCGACCCCTTCTACGAGGTGATTGACCCCGATGCACTCGAGGATCTCTATCAGCATGGCTCACCGATGGTGAGCTTCGAGTATATCGGGTTTCACGTTACGATTGATTCTGATCGCACGGTTTCCGTTGCTGACATAGATACGTAGAGTGCTCCGAGTTGGAGCTGTTCCCATCCGATTCATTACCGCCGTCACCGAGGTTCTATCCCGCCTGCACCAGCGCTTCGTGGTGAGGTTGTTCTGTGTACGAAACGACCTGCAGTGAGGAGTTGTACTCAATCACGCCATAATCGACAAGTTGGGCAGATGGAGATGATGGAGACGAGTTTACAATTGTTACAGAGCGTATATTTGGCGCCATCGCCGTCTGCTTCGGAGTGACGTGGTAGTCCCCTTCGACTAATGTCTGTGCGTGAAGATCAATGCGCGATCGTCTTCGACGCCGACGCAGAGGTCGAGTTGCAATGAGAGGTTGAGGCTCGTCGGGTTCTGCTTGCAGACGACGAGGTCTTCGAATGGTTCGTCGCATGCCGGACATGCCACTGAAACCGTGTTCTGGTACGACTTGATCGACTGGTTCTCCTCCTGGGGCGTTAGTGACGACACCAGGGACTTGAGGTCTACCTCGTCCATGCCCGTCGAAACGAATTTCTCCCCCATAAACGCTTTGCAGGTTCAGATCGACCAGTCTGGGACCGAATCTCCACTCGGTCGGCTCGCCGTTCATCATTCCACTACGAGGGAATGAGGAGGGAAGTAGACGCGAAGGGGATGCGCCACGAGACGACGGGAGATTTTCATCCAAATTGTGGGACCAATGTGAGCAAGCCGACTATGGCTACGAACCACTCGATCTCGATTTGAGCGCACTTCGTACTCGAACAGAAGTATTCGTCGACCGAATGGATGCACTCGTAGATCAACTACAAAAGGAAGACTGAGGAAAGTCAGCAGGTTGAGGACAAGTATCTCAACGTCCTCGAACACGCGAAGAACGTCACCAAGACGAACGACGTGATGGTCGCACGGTTGGTCTATCGAGAGGTGGCAACGCACTATAGCTGTCAGGGGTGTTGTGCCGGATACAGAGGGCGTAGTCAGTATCTCCAGAACTGCACATACCCATCACCCATCCATCATATACTTCGAATAGGGGTTGGTTTCGTTGACCCCAACAATGATGCCATGGCCAAGCGTTAACCTAGACGTTATGCTCAAAGATTCGCTCGAGGAGGCATTGAACGAACAGATCAACGCTGAACTCTACTCGGAGTACTTGTACCTCTCGATGGCGGCCTACTACGAGGATGAAGGTCTGCCCGGGTTCGCGTCGTGGATGCGGGCCCAGGCCGACGAGGAGCGTGCTCACGCGATGCGAATTTATGACTTCGTCATCGAGCGCGACGGACGAGTTACTCTGGATACTATTGACAGTCCGCCAAAGGAGTGGTCCAGTCCGTCTGACGCCTTCGAGGCAGCCTACGAACACGAGGTCGAAATAACCGGGATGATCAATGACCTCGTCGCACTCGCCCGTGAAGAGAACGACAACGCGACCGAGAACATGCTCCAGTGGTTCGTTGCGGAACAGGTCGAGGAGGAGGCGACAGCACAGGCCGTTCTGGATAAACTCAAGCACGTCGGTGACGACGGTCCCGGCCTCCTGATGGTTGATCAGGAACTCGGCCAGCGTGGTGGCGCCGGAGGGGACTCGGGCGGAAACGAAGCGTCCACATCTGAGCCCACGGGCGAGTAATCAGAGACAGTGGCGTCGAACTTCCGACGACACATGGTGAATAAGCGCGTTCTATTCAGCAGTAGCTGGTCGAACTACCAGCACTCAGCTAAGACTGGGCTACCGAATAGGAAGTATCCAGCAGGCCAACTGTCTGGTTGGAGATGAAGTGAGGAGTCGTCATTCCTCCGCAAGGACGACTTCGGGCATGTCATATGGCCCGTCGACCAGCGACCAGTGGGGTCCATAGAATCAAGCCGCAAAGCGCATGCCACCGTCGGGGGCTGGCAGCCAGTTTTGCACCTTCTCGGGGTTGTCCGGTTTCTCGTGTTTCACGTGAACCGCCTCGGGGCTTGACCCCGAGGCACTCGGCCTGGTCCGCCTGTAGAGTGCGAACTGCCACACCGAACCATTATATCAATTCAACTATATTTAGTACATATGTCTGCATGGGAGGACAACCGCGACAATCACCTGCAGTGGCAACTAACTCTCGGGCAGCTCAGATACCTCCCGCTCCGGTGCTGGTGCACGATTGTCAGTATGAAGCCGTGGCACTGGGTACTGTTGATTGGTACACCATCCGGGCTCGCTCTCGCAGCATACAAACGTTACCTAAACGACGTCAAACTCGACTCGGTATACTGCTCTAACTCCCGTTCAATATCCAATTCTCGCCACCCAAGCGGTGACAATACACTCGCTGTCGCACGAACCAACAACTCCCGATAAAACTCGACATCATACTCGTCTACCTCCTCACTTGCCAATTTCACCCGCTCCCGCGATTTCTTCGAATCGTCCACCACCACATACGAGACACTCTGACCAGGCGCACGCGCCAACCCCAAATCCGCCGCCCGCTCCAGTGCCGCCACACTCCGCGTCGATTGCGTGTAGTCCTCCCGCTTTTTCGAAACACGATTCGTGATCACCAACTCACTCGGATCGACTACCCCACGCTCAAGACGATTGACCCACGACCGTAGTTCCCCACACACCGCCTCTGGATCACGATACGCATCCACCGCTCGAATCAACGCTTTCTGCGCCTCATCGATATACGACGGCGTACTCCGCTGGCGACACTCGATGCCCCGATATTTGTACTCATCTTCTCCGGCGACCTTTCCGAAGTACTTCGTCAAGGCACCAGCATCCGAATCACGTAACGGCACAAACGAGATCCAGTCGTAGTGGGCTTCGTGCTCCAGCCGAATTTCCACTTCTTCAGAAATCTCCGAGACAAGCTCCGAAAGCGACGTCTGTTCCTCGCCTTCGATCGGCGTCACCCACACACTATCGACGATACCATGCACAATGCGCCACCCGTTCTCCTCGAGCACTGCTTTCGTCTCCAACAGAATCTCCCGAGCATACGCGTTGATCGCCTCGTGGCACTCGATCCGTCCGAACTTCGCATTCGAAAAGCCTTGATAGCCGAAACAGGAGACCAAAATCCACTTGATCGCACTCGATTGGCCTTCCAACTCGTCGCGACGTTCTTCGTCCTCAGTCTCCCGAATCTCGGCTTTAATCGCATCACGATCTTCGATCAACGGCTCAAGCACATCCGGAAGGTACCCACGCTCATCACAAATCGAATACCCGATGCCCGGCACATCTTCTCGACCAGCATGGCACTCACACCGAATCTTCTCAGGGCTCACATTCCGCGTGACGATGATACTCGGATACAACGAGGAGAAGTCGAGTTCGTGGACATCCTCGTGCAGCCCGACGTCCGGTGTAAACGTGAACCCACCTCGGTCGGCGTCGTGCAACTGGCGCATCGTTTTGAACTGCTCGTGTCGCCACGAACGCCACGGGACAAGCACATCCCGTTCACGAGCTTCTTGGATCTGAATCCCGGTCAGAACATTCCCAATCGAGGACCATGCCAACTCCTGCAGCGGTTTGCCCGACTGCTCGACGAGATACAGACAGCCGTCGAGATTCGTCTGATTCCACATGAACGTATTCGAGCCATCGATGATCACCCGACCGGGCAGATTGTAGCGTGCCGGGGAGTGCCCGACTTGCCCGTAGCTTTCGTAGGTCGATTCACCCGCCAACTGCTGCCATCCGGGTCGTCGTCCAAGCTGGAACTCTACGTCGAGTCGGTCGGCCTGCTGGAAGAGGATGGGAATGAGGTCGCTGGTGTTCAGGAACAGAACGTCGGGGTCAACCGACTCAACACGAGCCGACAATGCCGTTAACACGTCCGCACCACTCCCAGTCACCATCTCATCGTCGATCGTAAGTTCAGTAACTTGCTCACTCGCAAGCTCCGTCTCCGACACAGCAATCTGCATCTTCGAGAGTTCGTGTTTCGGCAACGGATCGATTCCTTCTTCGAGACAGTAGCGGAACTCTCGCGAGAAATCAACGTTGTAGCAGCGATACTCACCAGGAGAGCCCCACTTGCTCACCATTCGTGCCACTGAATTCACCGCCTTGAGGTCAACTACATCCACTCGGAGTACTTGCTCGGGGTCGTGCCGAAAGCTCACGCGTCCCTCAACCACAGCAACCCGCGTAACGGCAGGATGGTCCCGAAGTGCAGCACGTGCCGTCGAAAAGTCGCCATCACCATGGACGGACACATGGATCGTCGGCGTGTACGATTCATCTACTTCACATTCCACCCCCGACTCGGTTACCGACCACCTGAACACGTCGCCGTCAACGGAGTCGATTTTGTACACCATCGTCTCATTCCCGATCGTTGAGATCCTGCTCGAGATGGTCGAGACGGTCTTCGAGGTCGTCAATCTGCTTTTGCTGTTCGAGGATAATCGAGACGAGAGCGGGGATTTCTACGAGCCGAGGCGTCTGCAATCCGCTCGCATCCGCGTGTGCCCGTGCAAACTCGAACAGCCGGTCGAACACCTGCTGGTCAGCACGACGAAGGCCGCGTCGATACTCCCCCCATCGATTCTCCATCGCCCGAAGGAGGTCACGATACGTCGAATTAGTTCGCCCCATGGAGGCTCACCTCCGTTCGAGTGGTGGCACTCGCACCTTCGATAGATGGATGCCGCGTCGTGAGCACCTGTTTCCAAAACGCGAATGTCGTCTGCACCAAGCCGTTCTCCAGCGAGTAGACCAGCGTTTCGAAGTCGTTGCCAGTAAATCGAGGACCGAACGTCGTCCCTCGACAACGAACGACGTCGTCTACCGCCGCTCGAATCGGTGCGGTAAACGAATCGTCGGAATCCAGAGTCACTAGAATCGGACTGTCGGTTTCAGCCGCGAGTTCGGTGACGAACTCGAGACCCGCTGCCAGCATCCGTTTTCCATCACCCTGACCCAAGTCGTCGGAGCGGTAGAACCAGTCGAACGCGGGGAGAATCACGAGCGTCGTGTCAGCCGTGACGGCCGACTTGAGGTCCCGCAGAAGGCTCGAATGTTGCCACGGCGTGAACGCACGAGCGATACGAATGCGGTCGAGCAAGCGCATCGATGGTGCAATTTGTGCGAGTGGCTGTGTGGCTCCGTGTCTCTGTGCATCAACCCAGATGGCAGAGCCATCTTCGAGCAAGAGGTGGTCGAGAACGAGCGACTGAAGTGCACCAGTCGTTCGGTCATCCACTTCGAGAAGTGTTATTCCACTGCCGAGCGTCGGAAGCGTCGGTGAGTTCTGATTCATCATCACGAATAGACGTGTCTCTCGGTACAACCATAGGCAAGACTGGGTCGCTTCCAACGCTTCCGAAAGCGCGAATCAGCGGAGTTGGTATGTTCGCGCTCGATTCTTCCCATCGGCCACGACGAGCCGATAGTGCTCCATTTTCGAGAGGTGATTTCTGACTGTCCGATTTGTTTTCGGATTCTCGACGCGTTCCTGATATGCCTCGTAGAGTTCCCCCGGATTGAGTTCACCCTCTTCTTCCAAAATGTCGTAGAGGGCGCGCTGATGAGCGTTGAGTTGACTGATCGTTTTCTGCCGAACTTCGCGCTGGCCATCCGGGATTGCCTCATCAACGATATCGGTTGAAATGTAATCCAGACCACTCTGGTCGGCGCGACGTGCCGCGTTCCTGAGAATGCCGATTGCGACCCGTGCATCACCCGCTGCTGCGTCTGCGATCAGTTCGAGTTCCTGGTTTCCGATTGCGCCTTCCGAAAGTCCCCACTGGACACGAGCACGGAGGATCGAAACGAGTTCGTCGAGGTGGTACTTTTCGAACGGAACGCGAACACACGTCCGCAACCGGCTGGCCAATCGACCGTCGAGATGGGAAAATAGCTCGTCCTCGCGGTTCGTAATGAGTACCATCGAGATGGTCGGCATCCGATACAAATCATACAAGACGCTCTTGTCTTCGAGTTGGTCGACTTCGTCGAGGATGACGATGAACTGTGGTCCATCGTACCGCTGAAGACGGTCGAGGAGTTCGTCTTTCGGTGTCGATCGACGATGGATGTTGACGGTTTTGCCAATGCCTTCGAGAATACGATAGAGGACTTGAAATCGCGTGTAATCCTGCCAGCAGTTGACGTACTGGCGGTCGATATCGAGAACGTTCTCACGTAGTCGCTCGATGGTGAACTTCGCGATACAGGTTTTCCCCGCGCCGGACGGACCCAATAGGAGCGATGTTTCGCCGTTTTGACCGTCCATGATGGGTTTGAGTGTATTCGAGAGGGTGTTGATCTCGGCGTTGCGATGCTCGACCTCTTCCGGGACGAACTGTGGTTGCAGGACGCGAGCATCGTGAATCATTGTGTTGTCCGTGTCTATTCCGCCCGCGATAATAAACGGAAGTGGGCAAGTTCCAATTCTTCCGAAAACATCGTCCGTTCAGGAGCGGTATTGACGACACCCAATAAGAAGCAGTGGTATCTCGACCGTTTTCCACACTAGATCGAAGCGACGATCTGGATGCCGTAATCAAGTGTGACGCTGGTTCGATCATCTCCTGAATAATAATTGACAAAATATGACGGCTTCGCTATTCAGCCCCGTAATCAGTGAGTCGGAGTTTTCCCTCGACTTCGTAAACATGGCCCTTATTGTACAATCGTTCGATGATATCTTCGGCAGCAGGCCGCTCGAGATCTTCTTTCTCAGCTAGAATAGCATAGGTTTGCTCGTAAGTAAGTTCACCACCGGGTGGGAGTGTGCTCGCGAGCGCATCAAGTGCTTCTTGCGCAAGTGGAGTGAGCGGCGACGTCTCGTTTGGACCCATACGTGCGACCAAATTCGAGGACACGACAGGTAAACCCTCGGACAGAGTCCACTCGTGACACTACCTAGCTCATCGTAACAAGGGGAACGAGCAAACGACGTGGAAGGATGGGTTAGTCTGGGCACAGGAGCCCACGTCGTCTACTGGGGTACGCTGACTGCAATCGACGCTTCGTATCCGATGGATAAAGACGTCAGCCAACCAGAGCGGAAGTAAAACTGAAGATACGGGAAGATTCGCGGCACTAACAACGTCGAGCCGAGAGCGCATTGCCAAGGCGAATATCCATGAGTTAGTATGCTATACTAACCTCCAATGCCCAACACGATCAAGCGGTCCGGCGATGGCCTCGCTCTCCAAGTCACAAAGCCTGCCCGAGCCGCTGAACTCGTCGAAGAGGCCGACGACGAGCCAACCCGTCTCGCAGACATCCGCGTATTCGCATTTGACGGCCTTCTTCTTGTCGTCGACCTCGACCGAATCACCGACGAGAATATCGTCGAACTCGCGACATCAGCCGCGCTCGACACCGTCTCGATCCACCGAGTTGCAAACGCTTCACTTCAGATCGCAGGGAACGGCTATCAGGTCCAACTGCCGGGTGCCGCAGATGCAGGATTTCACGTCGGTGATCGAGCACCCTGCACACCAGCGCCAAATCTACTCGTGATTGCAGCAGACGAATCGGGACGAGTGGCAGCCGACATAGCGACGATTCGTCGAGAGCAGGTGTGAAATCGTCCGCTCTTGGTTAGTATAATATGCTAACGGAAGACGGATCCCCACACCCCTCGTTTTCAGCGAAAACAGAACCGCTAGCTGATTCTCAACTACTCTACTAGTTTAACTAGAATGTATAGTAAGTATCTATGGGTAGACGCAATATTAGCGGCGTGGTTATGAGGGTAAAAATCGGTTGTAGCCGTCGTGTTTTTCACTGAAAGCATGGTGTCTGACAATGAAGCCATTCCCTCGCTTTTAAGTTATCGTGTTCTGCTCGAATCAAGTAGGTATTCACTCGATTGTTTTCACTGAAAATGAGGGGTGTCTCTCGTCGCTTTTTGACCACTAACCGTCCATATCCATCCGTATGATGCCGGGCAAATCCGTGAAATTCTGAGTAAACGGCGAGATACATTCCAACCCGATGTTCTCGAAAATGGTGTTATCCCACGCGTAGCAGCGCTTGCCGCGCGTGAGCATGGTGACGCACGGAAAGCAATTGTAATTCTTTCGAGCGCTGGAAAGCCGGCTGCTCGGAATAGCGTTTCTAGTGTCACAGAGGAGCATGTCGATGCAGCATAGGATTATGCGGAAATGTCGCGGTTCCAAGAGCTAATTCGGGGATCGACTCCCCATTCGAAATATATCCTATTCGCGCTCGCCTATCTCCAGAAATCTTCCCTGAAACAAGCATTCAGCACAGGCGAGATCTACCGTGTGTACGAAGACGTCTGTAAGAGTGAAGGAACTGATCCTCTCAGTCACCAGCGAGTGCTGGAACTGTTGAAGGAATGGGGCTTTAGTGACGTCACTGAAAATCGGCATACTGGTGTGGTAAGAGTGAAGGGAGCTATCGGGAACACTCCCTCTTGCGCGACTCGGATATGGTTCTCGATACTGTATTTGAACAGCCAAAAACGAAGCAGAATATCGTGTCTGATCTTCAAAACAACTAATCCTACGTTGAACATTCAAGAAAGCTGTTGCTGGTTCAAATAACCTATTCCAGCTGAAGTTAGTATTCGATACTAACACCGAATCGTTTTTCTCGAGTTTGCTCTCCGTCAGATCGTGCCAGGACTGGTCTGTAAGCGTAGTTCGCAAATTTTCTGACTGCTGCGATGTCTGAGATTCGTACGATTCGAACGAGTCGGTAGAATCGTACGATGTTTAAACATCCTAACGGTTAAACGACTGTGACATTCTCGCCCGTCTTAAGGGGGGAGCGTCAGCGAGCGTGTAGGCAGGGTATTTCACAAAGACGCTGTTTTCCAGCGTGACTTTTCCGACATCGAACCCAATGAAGTTGATATGAACATCGATCTCGAGAAACCGTATCGTGGAATGCAGACTGCAATCTTTGATAGTCTAGATGATGCAGGCCGCCTGTGTGCTTGGTAGACCGAGGACGAACTTTTGGAATGTGCTGAAGCACTCCCCTAGCTACTGCTCTTCGTCGACACCGCGTGCGTCAAGGATTAACTGTGCCATCTTTTCGGGATTTTCCGCCGCTAACCGAACCATCGCATCGTGAACTTCACGACTCTCGTGATTCCGGACACCAGCATCCCGCAACTCTCGCGTCATCTCTAAATCACGTGCATCCTCAAACTCCTGCCACGATTCTTCGCGTGTGTAGATACTCCGTCGGAGATCTGGAGAAAACTCGAATGCAGGCGTCTCTCGTGGGTCTTTTGGTTCTTCTGACGTTTTCGATTCGTGCGACTCGTGCGATTCGTTCGATGTTTGCGATTCTTCCGATGCGCCAGACTCGGACGAACTGCTCGAAGTTGATGGCTTCTCTGTTCCCTCGTTGATTGCATTTTCGAGATCGTCAAACGCAGTCATTTGTGCACCACCTCCCCCTGCTCGACGATTTGAGCGAGCTCGTCGTAGGCTTCGAGCTGATCGCACGCCTCATCGTAGTCTCGAAGTGGAACACCTTCATCGTGCGCACGATCGATCGCCGCTCGGTGTCGAATCCCCGGAAGATTACCGTTTTGTTTCCCTTGATCGATCGCTTCCCAATCATCACTGGTTATTCGTGCATAGTTCGGTACGAGCTTTGAAACACCATCCCGATTGTTGATCTCCTTGAGGAGTGACCGGTCGCGGGTATCTTGGTCGATACGATCTTGTAAGTCCGTGGGTGTAATCGCGAGGATGTTCAACTCAAAGTACTGCCGTGCTTCTTGAACGAGCCGTTGAACAGTGCTAGAGAGCCCGCTTTCATACCCGCTCTCTGCGCGAAGGGGGATGATAATGTTCCCTGTTGCGTACATGGCGTTGTCGTTCAACTTCCCGCGATTTGCTGGACAGTCGACCACAATGTACTCGTACTCGTCACCGAGAAGCGGATTGATGAGGTTCTCCTTGAGTCGTGTCGTTCCCATTGTCGCTTCCTTTAGCCCACTCTGGACGTCTTCGAGTTGCACGTGGGCAGGGAAAATATCGAGCCCGTGGCTTACTGTTTGAATGTATTGCGTTGGATCCTCTCCGTTGATAAGAACGGCTTCGGCGTGATTCTCTTCGGCACTATACTGTTCTGTGAATCCGAGGTTCTGGCTCATGTGGCCGTTGTCGTCGAGGTCGACAACGAGAGCTGAGCCGTTTCGATGAGCTAACTCACGAGCGAGGTTAATCGCCGTCGTTGTCTTTCCGAACCCGCCTTTGAGTACGCCGACAGAAACGGCGCGCGGTTCTCCGCTGTTGTGTTCCCCTGCCATGATTGATTCTCCTGCACTCAACGAACTCCACGATTCGTGAGATTCGTACGAATCGCAAACATCGCTTGAATCTTGAAGTTCGTAAACTTCGCGAGTGCCTCTGTTCCAACCATCTCATCAGAATTGTATAAACGTTATGTGCGAATCGTACGAATCTCGAGAATCGTAAACATCGTACGAAGTCTACCGGTAGAGCGTACGGCCTCCCCCTCGGGACTTGACCCTGTGACGGTTCACTGTACAAAATCTTCTCCACCAGTCCACAAGCTGAGAGACGGGCTGCCCCTAACGAATTCTACGAGTCGTACGAACCGTAAACATCGTTCAAATCGTAAACATCGCACGAATCTCAAAGCTCGTCAACTATGCGCGTGCCTATGCTCCAACCGTCTCATCAGGATTGTATAACTGTTATAAGCGAATCTCGCGAATCGTAAACCTCGCGAGAATCTTAAGCTACGAGACTTGCCGTCGTCGGTTCAGGGGCTAAGAAACAAAGCTATTCTAGCGAACTGTACGATTCCTATGAATCGTAGACTTCGTACGAATTGCAAACATCGCACGACTTTCAAAGTACGTGGTCTTCTTACGTCGGTTCAGAGGTGAGAAACAAGGCTGTCCAACGAACTCTACGAATCGTGAACATCGGTCGAACTTCTCACATCGCAATTAGCGATATACCCAAACTTATCCCATATGCTAGTTTGCGCCAAGACGTGATAGTTGGGTCATGACTGCATCTGTCCACATGTATAGCTCCTGCTGTAGCCACTCCGTGGTTTCTGCAAGTGGTTGAGCGACATGCAAATACCTGACACCACCACTACTGACAGTGCGTGGATACCGAGTGACCAACTCCTGTTCATATAGCGGCTGCAGTTGCTTCCCAATCGTACTCTGATCACGGTCGAGAATTTCCGCGATTTCAGCGATCGTGCTGTGGTGATGATTGAGAACAGTCAGGTATACACGGAATGCTGCTATATGGACTCCACAGACTGTGGCCATCGTCTCCGTGAGCTCCAATTCGGATTTCTCATCAAGCAGTTGTTCGAATCTCACTACTCGTTCATCTGGGAGTGTTGTACCCTCTGCCAACTCATGGTCTTCTGTTTTCATACGTGAGCGGACTAGTGACGTCTAATAGGTCTTTCTCACACATCGACCAAATCGTCCTCAAACCCCGCTCTAATCCGATTTTGACGACACGCAATTCGTACTCTTTATTGGGAGATACCATACTCACCGCCGCACGAACTAACAAGTCTCGATAAAACCCGTCACTATGGCATCAATGTGCGGGAGGTCGTTTCCGCAAACGTTCAGAAGGTCGTTGGCACGCGCTCTCTCGACTACCTGCTAGTGTTCGCTTTCGGGATCGTATTTCGCTTCTACCCAATCCAACGGGCGGGTCGAGTCAACTCCGTACCCACGACGCACAGAGAAGCTGCTATCCGAAAAGTCGCGGGCAACTGGTAAATATCTGGGTGCTACCGGAGAGGTGGTCGACTTGATCCCACGGGAGCGAGTAGACAGGGTGATAGCGTGGGGATTCGATGGTCAACACAGACGAATGACCGACGACTTCCACAGAGATCTGAGCCACCTCACTTGGGAGGAAGTGTACGATCGACAGGTTGCACGCGATGAATACGTTTCCAGGTGGCTCGACGAGATCTCGCTCGAAACTGGTGACGTGGTCGTCGAGGTCGGGAGCGGTCCCGGCCACACGGCGCTACGCACGGCTCAGCGAGTCGGACCGTCGGGTACTGTGTACGCCGTCGAGAGAAATGGAGACGCCCTCCGCTACCTCCAGAGGACGATGGATAAGACAGACGTCGGAAACGTGGAGCCGATTCACGCCGACGCGGAGGCGCTCCCTGTTCGGTTCAACCGGCCGGTCGTCGCGCTCCTCACGTACGTCCTCCACCATGCCGACCACCCGACGCGTCTGCTCGCCGAACTCTCTCAGGCACTGCCCACCGAGTCTCGCCTCTTCGTCTGCGAGTACCACCCCAACGGCCCTGGTGAGGAGGGACCACCTATCAATCACCGACTCGCGCCGGATCGACTCCACGACTGGCTTGGGGACACCGGATTCGAAGTCGACCGATTAGTTGGCTTCGAAAACGAGAGCTACGCCTTCGTCTGTCGACGCACCGCGGGCGACTCCGGGCTGTAACGCTCCACTCGTGGGCGAGGGGTATCTTGCGCACGGAGGCGGCCAACATCAACTTGGGTAGCGCAAGTGGAGGCGATGAAGATCCGGCTGATGGTATCCACGGCGAACTCGCCGTTGAGGGCGGTGAACTCGAGCTGGTCAGCGACGTCGAGCGCACCGACCCCGACCGCGCCACCAAACTCCTCGGATGCGACACGCATGTCGCCCGGACGAGAGCCGAATCAGTCCGGTATCCAAATTCTTTTCGTGAGGACTAGCCATTGCGCTACCCATGCGAGTTACCGTCATCGGAGCCACCGGACACATTGGCACCTACTTGGTGCCACGACTGGTGCGGGCAGGCCACGAGGTCGTCGCAGTCAGCCGGGGAGAGCGTAATCCCTATCAAGACGATAGCGCGTGGACCGACGTCGAGTCGGTCGAAATCGACCGCGAAACCGCCGAGGAACGGGGCGAGTTCGGCGAGGAGATTGCGGCCACCAACCCGGACGCCGTTATCGACCTGATCTGCTTTGAGCTGGAGAGCGCCGAAGCGCTCGTCGCGTCCCTACGCGGTGAGGTCCAACACCTACTGCACTGTGGGACGATCTGGGTCCACGGTCCCAGCGACGTCGTCCCCACGACAGAGGACTCCCCTCGCACGCGCCGGCCGCTCGGCGAGTACGGACGAAAGAAAGCCGAGATTGAGGCGTACCTGCTTGATGAGGCGCGACGGAACGACTTCCCGGCGACCGTCCTCCACCCTGGACACATCGTGGGCCCCGGCTGGGAGCCCGTCAATCCGGCGGGCAACTTCGACACCGACGTGTTCTCGCGACTCGCGCGGGGTAAAGAAGTCGCGCTCCCCAACTTCGGACTCGAAACCGTTCATCACGTCCACGCCGACGACGTAGCACAGGGCTTCCAGCGTGCGCTCGAGAACTGGTCAGCGGCCGTTGGCGAGAGCTTCCACGTCGTCTCGCCGCGGGCGCTCACCCTCCGCGGCTACGCCGAGGCCGTCGCCGGGTGGTTCGGACGAGACGCCGACCTCACATATCTGCCGTTCGACGAGTGGGCCGATCGACCCGAATACGACGAGGAGGACGTCGAGATGACCGAGGAACACATCCGATACAGCCCAAATATGAGTATCGAGAAGGCGCGCGAGAAACTCGGATACGAACCGCGATACACCTCGCTCGAAGCGACCCGCGAGGCGGTTGAGGCTCTGATCGAGGCCGGAGAGGTCGACTCGAGCGAGTAGCGCACCCGCGCCGGAAAATTCTAGACTAGGAGCGGTCACGACTGCTCGGGCCACTCGTCCTCATCGGAGTCGTCGACGATTAGTGTACGAGTACGGAAATATCGTCGTCACTGTCGATCCGTTTGAAGAGATGCTGCGACGTTCCTTCGGAACAGTGTGCTGAGTAGTGAAGGGAATCTATGAAGTCCGTATTGGGACGTGGGGCGGAGTCAACAAGAACAGATCAAGAGAGGTATTGACAAAGGTGAGGGACGGTATGGTTACTGTATGACAACATGGGACGAGCGGTTTCGTACCGGCGAATATCCATCTGAGCCGGAACCTTCGCCAGTATTGCGCGAGTACGCTGACGAGACGTCCGACGGACGGGCACTCGATGTCGCCTGTGGTACGGGACGCAACGCGGTATTCCTCGCCGACCGGGGCTACGAGGTGGATGCGCTCGACCAGTCGATCGAAGGGCTCCGTATCACCAGAGCAAATGCGCGGGAGCAGGATGTCGCTGACAAGATCAATCTGATACAGACGGATGCGACTCAGTTCGACTATCCGGAGGAGTATTACGACGTAGTGACGGTCAGTTTCTTCCGGACGCTCGACCGACTGAGTGACATCAAGGCGGCGCTGAAACCGAACGCGTTGTTGTTCTACCAGCATCACCTCCGTTCGGAGCCACCGGCAGAGGTAGGCCCGAGTACGGACCGGTACCGGTTTTGCTCGAACGAACTGCTCCACGCCTGTCTCGACTTGACTGTCTTGTACTACGAGGAATCGAGCGAGCAGTGGGAAGGAAAACACTCAGCGACCGTCGAACTCGTCGCTCGCAATAGCCACGGCGGAACCCAATCCTATCCAGAGACACAGTGGCCGCCCGTGCGATAAGTGCCAGCTCGGTCAGGGACGATGGACCGTATGGCCGATATGCCTCTGTCTCCAGCACTGCTTCACAACCTCGGAGGATGAAAATGATGTGTGTCTTCCCTTCAGTGAATTGATGTCTGACGAATCTCCTGGCGACAGAGTGTTTCTACATTAACGATCGATTAGACTGGTTTAGTTTCAACTTCAACGTCTCGCGCTATTCGGACGCCTTGGCGACGACCTCGCTAACGATTCTGTTTTCAGCCCGTCGAAGCAGTTTACTCAATGACGAACTCTGTGAGGGTGGAGAACGACCGTCGTCGACAATAAAGCCACCTCAAGTGTTCGGCAGCATTCGTATGCTCGTGTGTCTCCTGAGTAGACGGAAGTAGTATGAAACATCGAACTACTTCAACGATATCGGTGATCGATGCGAGCGAGCGTACCCCGCGCGAGACGCTCCGAAAATCGAACGATACATCGCTTCGCATCCGGGGGCTTACCCGGTCGGCGACGAGGCGCGAGTCACTGAGCAAGTTACGGTTTGGGACACGACTCGGATATTCAGCATCCCGATTCAGCAAAGACGCCACAAGGCTGGAGGAGAGCAATCATGGCAGGTGAAGCCTCGGAGAACGAAGAATCCCCCTCCGAACTGATCGACGCAAGAATCGAGGAGTTGTCCGACTGGCGAGGGGAGACGCTTTCCCGATTGCGTGGTCTCATCAAGGAAGCTGACCCCGATGTGGTCGAAGAAGTGAAATGGAGAAAGCCGACGAACCCACATGGGGTCCCGGTGTGGTCCCACAACGGGAACATCTGTACTGGCGAGACGTACAAAGAGAAGGTGAAACTAACCTTCGCCAAGGGTGCTTCCCTCGACGATCCGGCAGGGCTTTTCAACGCCAGCCTTGACGCCAAAGTCAGTCGCGCTATCGACATCCATGAAGGGGATAAAATCGAGGAAGAGGCGTTCAAGTCCCTCGTTCGCTCAGCGGTGGCCCTGAATAAGTCTTAGAAAACGCGGCTTGGGCGCGTGCTTTCACACCTCGATCCTTAGTGCGCTTTGGAGCATGGCAAACTAGTCAGTTATCTTCCGACCATTTCGAGTGCCGCGCCATTGTCTACGAGGCGTGTATCCTGCCGGGCGACACCGGGATTGGTAGACCAATCAGGGCATGCGTCTGCTGCGGTACAATCGCTTCTTCAGTCCCCCTGCCAATGGTTCATTCCTGGCGATCCTCGTAAGGATTTCAAGTGCCATCATCGACTCGCGCGTCTCAATCCCGCTCGGACAATGGTGAATCCCAGAATTAGGGCTATCATGCCGATGACGGTCCACCGCGTTGATTCTCCAGTGATTGGCTCACAGTCAGCGACACACAAGATGGGGCCGATCTCGACGAGTCCGAGGCCTTGAATCAGCCATAACACTCCGAGAAGCCCTACGACGGCGCCAAAAGTCGCTAATGCGATCGCCTTCACGTTCATGTTTCAGCGCACCTCTTGAGAACTATCATCATCTGAGGATACTACCAGGGACGAAGAGGCAGAGTCTCTTATTTCGACCCGGTAATCAGTCTCGGTATCGCTTACAGGCGTGGTGGTTTCGCGCACGAATGGCCGAACAGAGTTCATGCCGAAACGTAGCGTTTCGATTTCGTCCAGTGTGAAACCACCAGCACCCTGGTGTAGTGTCGCCCCCTGAAGATCGCGTGTGAGATACCGTCGATGTTTGGCAAGGTCAATGCGCTCGGTGAGCGCGGCAGCGACTGGCTGACTGGGAGTTAGTGGTTTCGTCTCGGTCCGGTTTGTGGTGTCGTTTCCAGCTTGTATGTCTGACATGAGGTGATGTTATGGACGCTCCACATCGGCATGCGAATAGCGCCGTACAGCTATGGTGGGTTTAAATACATTTGACGCATACTCCTCTACCTATGCACCACTATCAACAACAGACACAGCACAATCGACTCGTTACTCGACTGATTGTCCCACTATAGAGACTCTCAGAGAAACAAACACAAATATTGGTTCGATTGTATGAAATACATCACAGTCGTCATTTCTAAAGTTGATGATGAAAACTGCTCTAAGGGAGAGGACGCTACCGATTCAGTGGTAGAAGGTGAAGCAATTCACTACATTACTCTCTTGGATGACGGAACTGGTGTAGCACTCTACCAACTCCGTGGTGACCTCGAAGAGAGTGCAAAAGCACTGGAGGAAGACCCGGAGGTGCTATCAATAGAGCGGTCCGAGGCAGCGGACGGGCTTGTCTATCTCCATTTTCAGGCGGATGCGCTTATGACTGAACTCCTCGGTCTATTTCGACGGCACGAGGTCGTTGTGGACTGGCCGATGGAATACACTGCTCAGGGTGCGCTTCGAATTACCTGGATTGGAGACGATGAGAAAATCCGAGAGGTTATCAGAGAAATACCTGAAGGGGTTCAGATTAACCTCGAAGGGATCGGCGAGTATCATTCAGATATGCGCCAACTCGCGTCGCTGCTGACGGAGCGCCAGCGAGAACTGTTGAAACTAGCGATTGACCTGGGATACTACGATGTACCGCGCCAGGTAGGTCTCAGAGAAATCGCCGACGAAATAGACCTCAGTGTTGCGACAGTGGGCGAACATCTTCAGAAGATCGAGGCTCGAATCCTCTCTCAAGCGGTGCTGTGAACTGCTCTCTCTACACTACAACTGTCTTCGCCATTGGCATCGGATGTCATCCGTGCGTCGAGTGAACCTCTGCTACCAGAATTGTTCGGCACCGCACTCATGCACTACCACAGCCTTTGAGCAACTCGAGAATATGAAAATGAAACAACTCGGGAAGACTGGTGAATCGATAAGTGAACTTTGTCTAGGGGCAATGTATTTTGGGAGCCGTCTCGACCGAGAAACATCATTTGAACTGCTAGATCGATACTACGACGCTGGAGGGCGAGTCATCGATACTGCTAACGTGTACGCTACCTGGGTCGAGGGACACGAAGAACCCGAGAGTGAATCATTACTCGGGGAGTGGATCACAGAGCGAGGGATTCGTGATGAGGTGACAATCGCTACAAAGGTCGGGGCTGAATACGGGAACGTTCCACGAAGTCTTGAGCCCAAAGTAATCCAGGAGGAAGTCGACCGAAGTCGCGAACGGCTCGGAATCGAGACGATCGACCTGTTGTACGTCCACGTCGACGATCCAGAGACGCCACAGGTCGACGTGATGCGTACGTTAGCCGAGCAGGTCGATGTTGGGAACGTCCGTTATATTGGCGCGAGTAACATGCCAGCCTGGCGAATCGCACGTGCGAATTGCATCGCTGAAGAGCGTAACTGGCCCCGGTTCGAGTTCGTCCAGCCTCGGTTTTCCTACTTGATTCCCGAGCGCAATCCGAGCTTCGATGCGGCCGTCCAATTGCCGATGACGGATGAATTGGTAGACTACTGTGTCACAGCCGACCTGACTGTACTGCCGTATTCGCCGACACTGGGCGGTTGCTATGGTCGCGATGATCGTTCGATTCCCGATACCTATGTTCGATCGGAAAATCGACTTAAGATGTCTCTTGTCGAGGAACTTGCTGATCGACATGACGTAAGCGGCAACACAATCGTGCTCGCCTGGATGCTTGAACGTGACCACCCAACGGTTCCCATTGTCGGTTGTAGTACCCTCAAGCAGCTAGAAATGAATCTTGCCGCCTCTGATGTAATCTTCACCGACGAGGAATGTCGTCGATTGAATGGGATCGAAAACCACGGATTCGACAAGTGGGCACAACGAAGCGCTTGATTCAATCTCCGATAAAAACCATATATGCAATGCTGCTAAAAGCTCACATCTTCGACCGTCGAATTGACCATAGTCGAGCCGGTATTGTGAAAACGGTAAGCTCGGCGTCGTGCTCGATACGAATGTCGCCAAGCATTCGATTCAGTGTCTCCTGACCGGTTCAGATGAGGAAGTGCCAGAACTCCCTCCTGCCCTCCATACAGGCATAGTCATCGAGAACGAATCCCCACGAGCGGAACGCTGATTCGATACACCAGGAACGTCATAATAGCGCCGACAATTCGGGTCCTGTTCATGTTATTCGACGTTCCCGGAACCGTTTGATCCACGGGTCGATAAGGAGGTACCCGCCTGTGAGGATAAGGCCAAGGAGGGGGAAGAGAGGGAGGTAGACTACGGGAGATACCTCACCGCCTGTAGTAGAGAACGAAAAGTAGCCAGCAGGGGGGATGGAGAGTAAGAACAGGATTGCGATGACGCGGTGGGCACGGCGCAGGAAGGTGTGGGGTGCCATGGGTGATTATCCCTCCACCAGATCAGTGAGCACTTCAAGGGCGGCTTTACCTCCGGAAGCATCGATACCGCCAAATTCGGGGGGTCCCCTGAATAGCGCGGTACGGCCGAAGCACTCAGCAAGCATGGCGACGATCGACTGGCCGGGAGTCGGTCGTTTCGTCTCCGCCCGGTTCACTGCGCCTCTTTCAGTTTTCCCGCTTGACATGCGTTAATCATATGGACGCTCCACTTCCACATGCAGATTGTGCCGGACATTTATGGTGTTTATATGGGTGCGCTGTAATCTTCTATTTTGATGTGCCACTGTCCGCGACAGGAAGGCAACAGGGAGACCGCCGACCACATTAACTCTGGTGTAGCCACACTGGCTGACCACCTACAGTAAATCAAGGCACGGATTCTCTCTCGAGCGATGCATTGATTTGGAATCTGGAGTATTGACACAGCTACCTCCATTACCGCCGGGGGAATATAACTCGGAATGTGAAGTAGCCACTGCTACCAGAACTGTTCGGCAGCACGTTCAACTTTCATTACGACGTTGGAGGGCCATGGAACGGAGGCTAATCGTATCCGAGTTCCTGTCCTCAGACGGAGGGATACAATCACCCGTATTGCCAGATGAAGCTGTCGATGGTTGGATTGAACCTACCGACCTAGCAGCTTGGCGCGAAGATTCTAATGACGAAAGCCAATTTCCAGAAACTACCCCATGAGTAATGTAATCGTAGGCATCGGTATGTCAGTAGATGGGTTTATCGCCGGTCCGAACAGTAGCCCCCAGAACGCTTTGGGGGATAATGGACAGCAGATTCACCAGTGGATGTACGAGCTCGAAAGCTGGCGTGAACGACAGGATCGCACGGGAGGCGAGAAGAACAAAGACGATGAAGTGGTCCGGGAAGCATTCGACCGCGTCGGTGCCTACATAATGGGCCGTCGAATGTTTGACGAGGGTGAAGTAAGCTGGCCGAATCCGCCACCATTCCAAGCGCCAGTCTTCGTCCTCACTCATCAAAGGAGAGATCCATGGGTCCGTGAAGGGGGAACTACCTTCACATTCGTTACTGATGGTATTGATAGCGCGCTTGAACAGGCGACGGAAGCTGCCGGAAAACAGGATGTCAGAATCGCAGGCGGTGCAGCTGTCGTCCAGCAATTCCTCGAAGCCGGGCTGATCGACGAACTCCAGATTCACATCGCACCCGTGTTACTCGGCGACGGAATCCGATTGTTCGACAATATGAACCTCGAGCTGAATAAACTGAAAATCAAACGAGTGATCAGCTCACCCACTGTGACACATCTCAGCTACTATCTTCAGAGTGAAGACTAACAAGGAGGTAAGCATATCGTGAAGACTCAATACTACACAGCAACGAGCGTCGACGGGTATATCGCCGACAAGGAGAACTCGCTCGACTGGCTCTTCCAATTCGGAGATATCGAGGAGAACGAGGACCTGAAGGATGACTATCCGCAATTCATAAGCCAGATCGGTGCCGCGGCCACCAAAGAGGTTGACGCCCCCGATGACCGCCCCGGCGAACGCCTGAAAGACGAGTCCGTCGCCGATGAGCGCTGTCCGCGTCCGCTCGAAGTCCGTCGACCGTCTCCCGTACTTCGTCCTCCGAACGCCCGTTGATGGTGACGTTCGCGCCTGCCTCGGCGACGTCGGCCGCGATTCCGCGGCCGATTCCCTTCGTCGACCGCGTTACGATGGCCGATTCGCCGGTGAAATCGTAGTTCGCTTTCCCCACCATAGTCCGACTTCGCGAAATGACGACTTAACGTTCGGGCTCCGACGACCGCTTCGGACCACGATTTTTTACACGCCCCGAAAATCTCCTCCAGTCATAACCGGCGAATCGCCGTACTTCTGGACGGTGAACTACCGAAAACAGATCGTAGAACTGGATTCAAAAAACGACGGCGCGAAGCAAACGCTCATACAGCTTCGGTGGGTAACATAGGTGTATTGTTCACACTTATAAAGAACTATATTATAATCTCACATTATGTCAAATAACGATGCTGGACAACGTAACTAGAAGAGATGCAATGCGGACGACCGCTGCTGCAGCCTTCGGCGGAGCGATGATAACCGAATCAACGATAGCCGAACAGCCGAGAGACACGCGTGAAGACCTCAATTCTACGGACGTAATCGAAGCACCATCCGGTGCACAAATCGGGGACGTTGTCGAGGATAGAGCCCTCATCTGGAGCCGGGCGAGTGAGCCAGCACGGATGTTCCTTCATCTCTCGACCGAGCAGGACTTCTCCGAGAAACGGACGATCCGTGGGCCGACGGCGTTGGCAGACAGTAACTATACTGCAACGATGGACATCGAGGGACTCCCTCGAGGCGAAGAAATTTATTACCGAGTGACGTTCGAAAGTCTTCGAAATCCAGGGACTCGAAACGATCCAGTAGGAGGGTCGTTTCGAACGCCTCCGACCGACCGAACCGATATCCGCTTCGTTTGGGGTGGAGATGTTGCCGGACAGGGGTGGGGAATCGACCCCGATTTCGGAGGTATGAGGACGTTCGAATCGATGCGTGAAACGGACCCGGACTTTTTCATCCACTCTGGTGACGCGATATACGCTGACGGGCCGCTCGAAGAACGTGTCGAACTTGATGATGGAAGCGTTTGGCAGAACGTCGTTACCGAAGCGACGTCCGACGTTGCCGACACCCTTGCGGAGTTCCGTGGAAACTATCGATACAATCTCCGAGATGACCACTATCGAGCATTCGTCTCCGAAGTGCCGATGATTCCACAGTGGGACGACCACGAAATCCTCAACAATTGGTATCCAAACGAGAAGCTACCGGCAGACGACCCGCACGACGTTAAAAGCGTGAATTTACTCGCTGCACGTGGTCAGCGGGCGTTTCTCGACTATATGCCCATTCGCCCTCGAGATGATGTGGATGATGCGATTTATCAAAATTTCCCATATGGGCCTTCGTTAGAGGTATTTCGGCTCGATATGCGAAGCTATCGAGGCCCGAATACAGAAAACACGCAAACGGAATCGGGTCCGAAAACGGACTTCCTCGGCGATACGCAAATGAGCTGGCTCAAAGACGCGCTCTCGGAATCCGAGGCAACGTGGAAAATCATCGCGGCGGACATGCCGATCGGACTCGTGGTCACTGACGGTGATAAGTATGAAGCCGTCGCAAACGCAGACAGTGGGATACCGAAGGGAAGGGAGATCGAAATCAAGGAATTACTCTCATTCATGCAATCGGAAAATATCCGGAATGTGGTCTGGGTAACGGCGGACGTTCACTACACCGCTGCCCACCATTATCACCCAAAGCGAGCGTCGTTCTCCGAGTTCGATCCATTCTGGGAGTTCGTCTCCGGACCGCTTCACGCCGGGACGTTCGGACCGAACGAACTCGATGACACTTTCGGACCGACGGTCGTCTTCGAGAAGAGTCCGCCAGAGGGTGAAGCGAACCTCCCACCAAGTGACGGATTTCAATTCTTCGGACAGGTCGACGTCGATGGTCAGTCGGACGTCTTGACGGTAACTCTCAAAGATATGAACAACGATTCACTGTATACGAAGGAGCTTACTCCCGTCAACTGCTGATCAACGGCGCCAGCAGGACCACCGATGATGCAGGTAATCAACGATATCCCAACGATTTCTGTGACGTTCTTGGAGAAGTCATTACGGCGATTCAGTCCTGGTGGAAAGATTCGGTTGAGATCGCCGACTACCCCTCACTATTCAGCTTCGTAATCAGTGAGTCGAAGCTTCCCCTCGACCTCATAGAGATGTCCCTTCATGTAGAGCCGTTCAACGATGTCCTCAGCAGCAGGACGCTCAAGATCTTCTTCGTTCTTCAGAATCGTATACGCTTGCTCGTACGTAAATCCTCTCTCATCCGGGAGTGCGGTCGCGAGCGCATTGAGTGCTTCTTGAGGAGGTACCTTGACGTCTAATTCGATCACAGTCATGAATCAGATTATTATTTGATCGAACGTGACCGTCACCATTCCCACAGTAGTACGAACAAAAGTCCCAGGAAACCGAACATAACGATATACATCGTTGCGAAGACAATACCACGGGAAAACGCCCAGTAGCTCCAAAATCCAACGACAGCGAATGAAAGGAGAGTAAAATTCTTATATTGTCTGCTTGGAAAGTAGCCATTATACCGCTGTTGCTCATATAGCGACATTGTACTATGGTTTACGTCTATCCCCTATTTCCCACCTTTCACAAATGATGGTCAGTAACAATAAAACCCCTCATGTGAAAAGTACGAACGTAGTTTTTGGGGGGCACTCAACGAGGATATTCGAACTCCACAGCTCTCTACCAAAATCCCCTCCAGAAGATACGCGAGGTCACTCTGCGGGCAGCTACTACCATTGATTTTGTTACGACTGGTGTATTGGTTGCGCTGGCAGGATGTGGCACACTCTCAAAGGACATTCTTGTCATATATGTGAAACTCCCCACACTTTGCCGAAGTTCAACCACTCCTCGAATTGATGTACACTCATTCGAACGAACTCTCCGATGAGTGGCTCTAAGCCCTATGTGGCGATCTATTTTGTCTTGTCGAAATTCCTATTGATATCAAATAAGACGACTCTTTGGCTCGGGCGATGCGGCCGAGTCTCTATGAAATCGAGACGCCAGCACACAAATCCGATACGCTTGCCAGACTCTCTTAGTTCTGCTTAGTGCAACATGAGGCAGTAGGCCCGAACTCATCGAAGTCACCAATGAGAGCCACGAGAACCCGGCAGACCACCAATATACAGTCTCCATCGACGACGTAACCGAGGAACTGATGGCCTGTACCTGTCCGCACCACGTCCACCGCAACGCCTTTTGCAAACACATGGCCGCCGTCGAAACCGCGACGGACGACGGGACGCTTGAGGCCTTCCCCCCCGAGGACGACGAGCGTATCAGTGGTCCGTACACCGGCTACGACAAGTACGGCAATGTCGATCATACATACTGGACGTGTACGAACTGTGGCGCGGAAGCCACCCGGAAGGGCGCACTCACCGACTGCTGCTAACCCACTCCTCTTTTTCAGTTCTGTCACGCCAAACAACGTTGTCCGATGGTGCCAAGCGAACACTGACCGAGTGTTTCCCTGATTTGCCGATCGAACCCATTGAGTAAGAAACCTCTGTAATCTCGAAAAAACCGCCTACTTCAGAACTGATCCCGCTCACGAGCAAATCGCACTCGATCGTTGATTGATGAGCCAAGTGTCAGCTCAATCCGATCCTCAGTTAAGATTCGTCCTCCCTCGACAGCGACACCCCACGTATCGAACCGGAGGTATCCCTGGATTTCATCGGCGTGCGTATAGAGGTCGATGTACTGAATTCGATGCTCTGGAAACTCACTTGCTGTGTGCGCTTGATCCATGTCAGAATAGACTGTCTCCACATCAGCAAAGAAAGCCTCTAGACGCTCGGCATCTTTCTGCGTTGCCTCAACAACGGCGTTGGCGACTGTCTGTATCTGGTCGGATGAGAGTCCTCTTGTTTCGCGAAGGGCGTTTTGTGTCCGTTGATCAAAGTGCATACGACTCTCGTATGGATTCACGAGTGAAAAGCCATCTCCTCCATTGTTGTCTGCACTATAAGGATGGGCCTTGATGTTGATCTCTTGAGTTTCTTCAGTATCTCTGACCAGCGACCGCTCACGGAAAGTGCGGATGCACGACTAACAGATACGACGTAATTCCGACGACAAAGACAGTACTACTTGATGTCATCCAGTACTGATAGTGCGTGACTGGGGTCATCCACTACGCGTTGCAAATCTTGGGAGACCAACGCCAACAACAAGCAGTACGAAAAACGAGATCATGAAGGCCGTATCTTGAGCGATGCCGTTTGATTCCAGTAAGATGTTGGCAGCGTACGCTGCGGGGAGGGCTACGATGACAAAGGCGATTGTTATCCAATTTTCACGGCTTACCATCGATATTTTCGGATAAACATTCTCTCCTGAAATAATTTGTGCGTAGTAACGATTACGCCGCTGAACTGTTTCTTGCCGATTCTACTCAAAGCAATTGCGGAGTAATAAGGTTGCAACAAAACTTCCTGGTAGTACTACGAATTCGGCGACGCAGATCACGGCACAACGTTAACCCGATGGACGGATACGTTCGACACCTCACGGTACTGTAAAGGGTTCACTTCGCCGAACTGGTGGGTGATTTGCGAGGAGAGCAATAGACAATCTCCACGATAGAGAATTAGACACGAGGAAGATTATTGCGAAGTATTGCTTCTTGCTCGAGTCATTTCTACCGCGTTTGCATCAGAATTCAGATGGAGTTTGGTTAGTAGTCAATACTAACTTCAGACACCCACGGTGAAACTTCTCACCTACTATAGGCAACCAGAACTCGTTGAAAAGCCTCGGGAGAGATTTGAACTCTCGACCGACTCCTTACAAAGGAGTTGCTCTGCCAGCCTGAGCTACCAAGGCACTCCGAAATCAAAACGCACCCAACAAAGGCCTTCTCCTTTCCTTGTCTCTCGCCATCGTAATTGGTTCCATGTCTCCTATCGACCGGTATATCACGTAACTAGTTCCCACACAAGAACTTTAATCAAATACAAATGACTATCAAAAAGAAATGTTCCAGCGTCCGGTACAGCGTACTCTCTTTGATCTTGCATTCGGGGTTTATACTGCCATTCTTGCCCTAATAGTCGTAGCACTCCTTACAAGCACTCACTATCTTTCGCGTATCTCACTCGCCACAGCCTGTATCGGCTTCTTGATTGGCGTTGCACTTGCAACCGCTCGTGATGATCTTACTGAATTGCTCGTTCGCACTCGTCTCTATCTTGCGGTCTCACTCGGACCACTGTTGTTTCTCCTGATCACCGATATTGGCACTACTTCCGGAATCATCCCGGATGCAAATCTGCTCCAAGATTTGACCGATGAAGCTCTGGTCCTCGCAATCGTGGGGGTCATCCTCTATGGTACAACGATGAATTGCTATGCTGTAATCCTCCAGCAAAATGAAGACGTGCTCGCAGAGTGGTTCGGACGAGCCGATACACGGTATCTCCGTTTCGTTCGAATACTCTCGTTTGTGAGTGGTCTTGTCTTCCTTGCGAGTGGACTCATGCTCCCTATTTCAATAGAACCCGCTCAGGGATTGTTCGCCTCGATTGGCGGCGTTCTCCTTGCTAATGCAGTAATCGTCGGAAAAACCAAGCACTTTACACTGGTTGAGAGCGGCCTCCTCGTAAAGCGGAGTGGCACACTCGCTACCCGATTTATTCCACGCCAGCAGCTACGCTCGGTCGAATACAATGAGGATGTCCTCACGCTTCATCGAGGGTTCCCATGGCCAGTGCCATTTCGATGCCGACTCGGACCGATTCCAGATTCTGAATCAGTGACCTACTCACTTCAGAAGTATGTAGACGGAGAGTAGAACCAAAATCTCTACCGAGAAAGGACACGGCGAATCGGGGTCTGAACGAGATACAATGCGATTGTCGCACCAATGATATTGATATTGATATTGTGTTCGAGGGGTTACTCTCCCATTGGAATCCACCAGATAACCACCCGTGGACTCAGTTTCCCCGTTCCAAATCACCCTGCTCATGCAACTCCTCGAGCCGTTGATGCACTGGTCGCCGTTCCATTTCGACCATATCCGCAACCCACCGTGCGGTCACTGCTGGGAACTCGGATTCGCGAATCACCCAAAGGATATCGTCATCACTCGCTTTCTCTCTACTGACCGCGATTGACGTGCATACCGATCGATTCCAATCACTTCGTCCTAGTGTCCAATGAATGACATTCTTCTACAGAGGGAGAGGTAGTACCCACCGACCGCGACCCGTTTCAAGCGATCGATCAAACAACTCGGCCTCAACGCTGGCGTAATCGTACGTCATTTCGCTTGAAGTATCCGGACTGAATGTGACCACGTATCTATACACGAAGTACCAGCTCCTCATTCAGCACTGACTGCAAGAACTTCACGACAGGACAGAGATTCGATACAGGTAGCCAGTCAGACAGAAGGACGTTTCTTCGGCGTGTACCCTGACCGTTGCAGCCAGTGAACTGTCTACGCAGACGGTGACCGACTGCGAGCGACTGTGCCATCGACGAACAGCTGGCGTGTCTGGAGCGCTACGAAGACGCATTTGGCGAAGCGTAGCCGTCAGAACGGACGTGTCAGATGAAGATTAAATCGTTCACTCCCTGGAAAACCGAGACTGGGTCACTGGGCGTCTCGCGCACTCTCCAGCGACGCGAAGAATCCGAAGTACGCGACGACGCCTGCGAACAGCGACACGTGGTACGCCCACGTCGGTGCCGAAAGCACATCGAACAACGCCGAGACGACGGCAACCCAGATTACTGCGAACGCGAGATCAACGACCATCCCGGACCGATGCTCGCGGACATGGTCTAGAACGGTGCCGGTGAGCGACACGTTACTCGGCCTCCCGTTCGTCCACGACCAATACCGACCGATGGGTAGACCGGAGCACGCGCTCGGTGACGCTTCCGAGTAGCATTCGCTCGATGCCGCTACGGCCGTGACTTCCCATCACGATGAGGTCGACGTCGTGGTCGCTCGCGACGTTCGCGATAACTCGGTGGGGTTGGCCGCCACGGAAGTGTTCCGCAACGTCGATACCGCGTTCGCGGCCTCGCTCGGCAACGTATCGGGTCGCGTCGCGGGCGCGTGCTTCGAGGTCGTCCATCTCGCCGAATCGACCGGCACGAATGCGGTCGACTTGCTCGGTGCCGAGGGTCACGTTCACGGCATCTGTATCCACGACGTACAGCGTCTCGACCGCGGCGTCGAATTTCTCCGCGATGGCGAGTGCTTCGTCGACCGCTCGTTCTGCCGTGTCGCTGCCGTCCGTGGGAATGAGGATGCGTTCGTACATTCAGTCGTCCCCCGAAACCGGACCGTTGGAGGCCAAAACCACGTCTTCGGCACTCTGTTGTTGCCCCATCGGTTCGGGGCTGTGACACTGCCGAACGATGCGTTTGATGCGTTCTGGTGGCTCGTCGGTTACCAGTGAGACCGCGATGGTGACGGCGAACACAATGGGCGTTCCAGCGAGCGCAGCACCGACCGCCGGGAAGACGTCGGCGTAGAGGGGCACGACTGGGCCCGCGTCGGTGGCGAAGATGAGTTCGTTGAACACCGCGGCAGTCCAGATGAGGAGTCCGGTCGTCATTCCGGCGAGCGCGCCCTGTCGATTGGCGTTCTCCCACCAGAGGCCGAGGAAGAACATCGGGAACAATACGAGTCCGGCGAGCGAGAACGCGAGTGCGACCAGTTCACCGACTAGTGCCGGTGGGTTGAGCGCCGTGACGGTCACGATAGCACCGAGGGCGATAATGGTGAGACGGCCAATGATGAGTTGTTGGCGCTGTGTCGCGTCGGGGTTGATGATGTTCGTGTAGATGTCGTGGGCGGCCGCCGACGAGGCGGCGATGAACAGGCCTGCGGTCGTCGCGATGGCGGCGGCGATACCGCCTGCGGCGACGAGACCGACGAACCACGTCGGGAGGTTCGCGAGTTGCGACGCGAGGACGACGATGACGTCGCCTTCCGCGCCGCTCATGCCGCTGGCGCCGTAGACAGGGCCGACCGACTTGGCGTAGAGGTCGGTGCCGAACGCCGCGAACGCGGGGGCGCTCAGATAGAGCAGGCAGATGAAGAACAGCCCCCAGACGGTGGACCAGCGGGCCGTTCGCTCGCTCTCGACGGTGTAGAAGCGGACCAGCACGTGGGGTAGTCCACAGGTACCGACGATGAGCGAGAACGCGGTCGCAATCCAGAGGTAGTAACTACCGCTGCTGAACGGTTCCGTGAACTCAGAGTTGAGCGAATTCAGCATCGCGCCGTACTCGATTTGCGGCAGGAACGTCGAGTAGCCCTGCGTGTAGCCAACGACGTAGAGGCCCGCGAGGAACGCGACGATGAGAATAACGTACTGGACGGCCATGTTCTTCGTCGCGCCGAGCATCCCCGACAGCGCGAGGTAGCCGACGGTGATACCCATCATCAAGACGACCATCGTGGTGTAGTCGCCACCGAAGACGTAGATGCCGACGAGTCCCATGCCGCGGGCTTGGCCGACCGAGTAGACGAAGCCGATGAGAATCGTCGTCAGCGCGCCGATGGCGCGCGCGGTGTCGGAGTTGAATCGGTCGCCGACGAAGTCCGGCGCGGTGTACTTGCCGAACCGGCGCATCTGGGCGGCCATGAAGATGAGCAACACGAAGTAGCCCGTCGACCAGCCGATGACGAACGCGAGTCCGTAGTAGCCCGACAGCGCGATGAGCGCGGCCATCCCGAGGTATGACGCTGCGGACATCCAGTTGGCGCCGATAGCCATACCGTTCTCGACGTTCCCGATGGAGCGACCGGCAACCCAGAGGTCGTCGGTATCGGTCACGCGGAAGGCGTATCCGATTCCGAGGAACAACAGCAACATCCCCGTGACCATGATGGCGGGGATGATTTTGAACGAGGCGTTCAGTGCGTCCGGGAGCAGGGTGAACGGCGTCAGCATCATTGTTCGGTCCCTCCGTCGGAGGCGACTGCCTCGGCGTCGCTCGCAGTTTGGGTCGTCGAGTGTTCGATACCATACTTCTCGTCCAGTTGGTCACGCTTGCGCGCGTAGACGAACGAGAGGATGAGTGCACCGAGCGGGGACCCCGTCGCGGTCAGGAAGTAGTGTAACGGAAAGCCGAATACGGTGATGCTCGTCATGAGGTCTGGCGCGAGATACGTTGCCGTCACAGGGGCGAAGACAACGAGCACCCACGCTGCGAACATCGTCCACACGATCTTCAGGTGGTCCCGCATGAACGGGGTCGATGGCTTGAAGATGTTGACGCGGGCGTCGAGGTAGTCGGTGGTTCCTCGGTCGGTAGCGATACCGCCGTCTGTCTCTATTTCGGCACGTTGCTCGTCATGTCGTGAGGTCTCGTCTGTCATGGTGTGGTCTCGTCTATCATCGTCGTGTTCCGAACGTCGTTTTCGTTCGAATCGTTTAGTCATCCGATACTGACGCCGCGATGTCCTCGACGACGTCGGGATTCCGCAGGGTCGAGGTGTCGCCCAGTTCATCGTTGTTGGCGATGTCCTCCAAGAGGCGGCGCATAATCTTCCCAGAACGAGTTTTGGGGAGTTCGGGCGTGAACACAATCGATTCGGGGCGCGCGATCGGCCCGATGGCGTCTTCGATGCCGCCAACGATGCGCAACCGGAGTCCGTCGCCTCCTTCGTATCCCTCTTCGGTGATGACGTAGGCGTAGACGGCTTCGCCTTTCACCTCGTGGTCGCCGCCGACGACGGCGGCCTCCGCGACGCCCTCGACGCCGACGATCGCCGACTCGATTTCCATCGTCCCGAGGCGGTGCCCGGAGACGTTGATAACGTCGTCCACGCGACCTAATACCGTGATGTAGCCGTCGTCGTCTATCTTCGCGCCGTCTTCTGGGAAGTACACCCAGTCTTCCATGTCGTCGCTATCGGTGTCGGAGTACTCGCGCCAGTATTCGTCGATGTAGCGCTCGTCGTTCTTGTATAAGGTTCGCAGCATCCCCGGCCACGGCTTTTGCACCGTGAGGTAGCCCGCACGCCCTGCGTCGACCTGCGTACCGTCGGTGTCTACGATTTGTGCATCTACACCGGGGAGCGACGGCCCGGCGCTTCCGGGTTTCATCGTGCCGACGCCGGGAAGCGTCGTGACCATCATGCCGCCGGTTTCAGTCTGCCACCAAGTATCTACAATCGGACAAGATTCGCCGCCGATATGTTTGTAGTACCACTTCCATGCCCGCGGGTTGATCGGCTCACCGACCGTCCCCAGCAGTCGGAGCGAGGAAAGGTCGTGTCGGTCGGGATACTCACTCCCCCACTTCATGAACGCTCGAATCGCTGTGGGAGCGGTATACAACTGGTTCGCCTCGTACTCCTCGACGATTTCCCAGAGGCGGTCGCGCTCGGGATAATCTGGCGTGCCCTCGTACATCATCGTCGTGGTGCCGAGTGCGAGCGGCCCGTAGACGATGTAGGAGTGACCCGTAATCCAGCCGATGTCTGCCGAACAGAAGTACGTGTCTTCTGGTTCGATATCTAGCACTGCTTGACTGGTCCACGCCGCCCACGACAGATACCCACCGGTCGTGTGCTTGACACCCTTCGGCTGCCCGGTGGTGCCCGACGTATACATCAGGAACAGCATGTCCTCGGCGTCCCGCTCAACTGGTTCGACCGTCTCGCCCGCTTGTTCGGCGACGAGGTCGGCGTACGTGCGTTGATCGTCTGCGAGGTCGTGGCCGAAGCCGTCACCGTCGCGGAGGCGCTCTACGACCACAGCATCGGATACGAAGTGCTCGACGCCCGCGAGGCCGTCGTTGGTTTTCTCGAGGTGGTCGAGCGGGTCGCCGCGACGGTAGTAGCCGTCGCAGGTCACGAGGTACTCCGAGTCAGCCGCGTTCATCCGAGTCGCCAGTGCGTCTGCCGAGAATCCGGCGAACACCACGCTATGGGGTGCGCCGATTCTGGCGCAGGCGAGCATCGCTATCGGGAGTTCCGGAATCATCGGCATGTACATCGTCACGATATCGTCCTCGCCGACGCCCATCTCCCGAAGCGCAGCCGCGAACTCGTTGACCTCCCGATGCAGGTCCTCGTAGGTGTACGTGCGGTTTCCTTCCTCGAGTGGTTCGCCGACCCACTCGATGGCGGCCTCGTCGCCGCGCTCATCGAGGTGGCGGTCCAAGCAGTTCGCCGAGGCGTTCAGCTTTCCGTCGGTGAACCATTCATAAAATGGCGGATTCGACGCATCTAAGACCTCGTCGTAGCTCTCCTCCCAGTCGAGCAGGTCCGCCGCTTGCTCCCAGCACTCTGGCCAGTTCTCTTCGAACTCCTCGTAGATCGACTTCTCGGAGACGTTCGCCTGTTCGACGAACTCCTCTGGCGGGTCGAACGCTTCTTGTTCTTCGAGTCTCGCTTCCAACTGTACGCCGTCTTCGTCGCTCATGTGCCAAGTTCACAACCCGCACCTTATTATATAAGTGATGGAGCTAACTATACCAATCCGCTCGAATCTTGCGCTGAGAGCCCTGTACCGAAAGTTTCCACCAACAACTACCAGATCTAGCCGGAGTATGTTCGTCCGACAGAACCTGCAAGGCTAGACACTTAGTGTCACTCAGTCTCATCCAACGCGGGATCGGTCTCCTCGAAGACGCTGTCGAGGAGTTTCTGTTGTGCCTTCCGGAGGTGGTTATGCAGCGTTGGCGAGGAGACACCCATCGAATTCGCGAGTTCTTCTGCCGTACTCCCACGCGGCCACTCGAAGTATCCCGCGAGATACGCAGCCCTCAACACCGTTCGCTGGCGCTCCGTCAAGCGGTCCTGCACCGACTGCTGGACACGGACACCACGCTGCGTCGGTACCTCGACCTCGCGCTTCGAACGCAAGTCCGTCTCCGGAAACACATCCTCAACTGCTTCGACCACGCTTCGAACGTCGGCGTGTTGTGAGAAGACCCCCGACACGTCGAGCACGCCGGACTGCGCCGAAAGTTCACGGACGTTCCCACCGCGCTCAACCAAAATCGTCGCGAGCGATTCGCCAGAGACGGTGAACTCGAAGAGCGCATCCTCACCGTAGTCGCGGATGAGCCGTGCATCTTCGACGGCTTCCGCGTCGGTCACACGATCGAGCACCTCGCTGACGGCAGCCCCACTGGCAGTCACGAAATACAGCAGCGAGTGCTCTTCGATGGGGACCACACCGTCGAGCGAGAATTGACAATCGAGTTCGGCAGACGCGGCGACGAGAAAGACGCTACTGTCCGTACTCCGCAACGAGAGCGCGACACCCGTATCTGTCAAGAGCAATCGCTTGCGCTCGATAGACGTCAATGTCAGTCCGATGCGCCGACCGGCGTCCGCGAGGAGCGTCCGGTCTGCCGACCGAAACGAGTCACCGGCCACACAAACAACACCGTGAACGGTCTCACTCGATTCCAGCGGCGCAACGGCGAACGAACACCCAGAGAGCACGCCACCGATATCCGCAGCGACCGACGATGCATCCACGACCGTAACGGCACCTGATTCCGCTCCGTCGAGTGCGTCCGTCGCGTCGAGAATCGCACCCGGAACGTCGCTCTCGTCATCGTTGTCGGTAGCACTGTCGGTGTCACGTTTGCTGTTGCCGTTTTCGGCGTGGTCGTCGGTAGTTCGCGGCGGCGTGACACTCGCCCGTGTAGCGCCTCGTTCGTCACAGAGCCAGACGCCACGGTACAGGTCCGCGAGCTGGTCACAGGCGGCGGCGCGTACGTCCTCATCGGTAGACGCTTCTGTGAGTGCTCGGCCGAGTGCTTCCATGCACGCGAGGCGGTCAGTGCGTCGCGATTCCGGTGCCGGAATCCGGGAGTCAGGACGACCGGGACGGCCGCGCCTGTGACCGCTCCGAGTCGGTGGTTGAGTGGTGAAGGCGTCGATAATCGTCGCCGTCGTCGGCGTGGGATAGTACTGTGTGAGGCTGTCGAGACGCTTCCAACCGCCGACGGACTGTACGACACGTGGATCTACGTGCTCCTCAACGAGGTGACGCCACGCGAAATGCTTGCGTAAGTCGCGGCAAGTCACGTCGCAGGGACCATCGACTCGATCGGCGACGTCGCTGACGATCATCTGGACGCGACGCTGTGAGACGGCGATGAACGGGTCTCCTGTGTCGATATCGTTCGCAGCGCGGTACTTTTGGAGGTCGTGGGCGATTGCTCGCGGCACGTATGCCTCGCGAGTCTCGTCGTCGCCTTCGGGCACGGTGAGGAAGAAAAATCGGTCGCCGTCGTGGTCGTGGTCGCAGAGGTCGGCCGGCCGAATCCGCGTCAGTTCGGAGGGCCGGAGACCGACGCGTCCGGCGAGCGCCACGATGAGGTCCTCGCGGTAGGTTTCGGTGGCGCGACGGAGACGTTCGTACTCGGTTGTCGTCAGAAACTCGTCGTCTCCATCGCGCGCCATTCTGTTTCAGGTTTTCTGAGACACATGAATAAATATTAGGAATCCATGGCGGCATTCTGTGTGGTCATCCGCTAACCGTATCGAACAGTGTGTGAACGACGGAGAGAATTATTTCGTGTTTATCCGAAAGCCCGAAATGGAGTGCTACTGGTCGAGGAGCGATTCGAGTTCGCCGACGATTTCCGGATTGCGGAGCGCACTCGTATCGCCGAGGTCCTCGCCGTTCGCGATTGCTTCGAGATACCGCCGCACAACCTTCCCCGACCGCGTCTTCGGAAGCGACGGCGCGAACGTGACCGTATGCGGGACCGCGATAGCGCCAATCGCCGACTCGACCGCTCTCTCGATTCGGTCTCCGAGTGCGTCGTCGCCTGCGACGTTCGACTCCGGACTGACGAATGCGTGGACTGCCATCCCTTTCACGGTGTCCGACCGACCGACGACGGCCGCCTCGGCCACACCTTCGACGCCGACGATCGCCGACTCGATTTCCGTACTGCTCAATCGGTGACCGGAGACGTTGAACACGTCGTCGGCCCGCCCGCGCAGATGGAGGTAGCCATCCCCGTCACGAACCGCTTTGTCGCCAGTCTCGTATCGCCAGTCGCCATCCGCGGTTCGCGTTCGGCGACCGCCCCAGTCGGTCTGCTCGCAGAGCGATTTCGCCATGCCCGGCCACGGCTGCGTCAGGACGAGTTCTCCGGCCGACCCCGAATCGACCGTCTTACCGAGTCCGTCCACGACTGCGGCCTCGACACCGGGGAGACTCCGACCGACCGCACCAGGCTGCATCGAATCGACACCGGGGAGCGTCGAGAGGACAACCCCGCCGGTCTCGGTCTGCCACCACGTGTCCACAACCGGGCACTCGCCACCGCCAACGTGTTCACGATACCACTGCCACGTCGTCTCGTCGATTGGTTCGCCGACACTGCCGAGCAGACGGAGCGACGAGAGGTCGTGTCTATCGGGGTACTCGCTGCCCCACTTCATGAACGCCCGTATCGAGGTCGGTGCCGTGTAGAAGACATTGACATCGTTGCGGTCGATGACCTCCCAAAGGCGGTCTTTCTCCGGATGGTCCGGCGTCCCCTCGTACAGGACGGTCGTCGCGCCAATCGAAAGCGGGCCGTAGACCGTGTAGGAGTGGCCCGTAATCCACCCCACGTCAGCGGAACACCAGTGAACGTCATCCGGCGTGAGGTCGAACACGGCGTGACTCGTCCACGCCACGTGCGCGAGATACCCGCCGGTCGTATGCCGCACCAGCGTCGGTTCGCCGGTCGTGCCGGACGTATAGATAAGAAAGAGGAGGTCGTCTACGTCGCGCTCGACAGGGGCGATTTCGGTCCCCGCGTGGTCGGCCACGAGATCGTCGAAGGCGTGGTGGTCGCCAGCCGGGATATCGTCGTGAAGACGGTTGACGATGACTCGCTCGACCGACTGTTCGACAGAGAGACAGGCGTTGTCGGCCATGTGCTTCAAGTCCAGTGCGGTGCCGCGGCGATAGTAGCCGTCGCAGGTGACGAGATATTCCGAGTCCGCACCGCTCATGCGTGTAGCGAGTGCGTCCGCGGAGAACCCCGCGAACACAACACTGTGCGGTGCACCGATGCGCGCACATGCCAGCATCGCTATCGGGAGTTCCGGCACCATGGGTAGATAGATAGTGACGACGTCGTCTTCGCCGACACCCAGGTCACGCAGGGCGGCCGCGAACGCGTTCACTTCTGCGTAGAGTTCCCGGTAGGTGTAGGTGCGAGTCTCTTCGAGTTTGCCTTCCCAGATAATCGCGGTCTCGTCGCCGCGATCGGCCGCTACGTGGCGGTCCACGCAGTTGGACGCCGCGTTGAGTCGCCCACCGGGAAACCAGCATGTCGTCCCGTCGTCATCCATCACGTCGTCGTATGGACGGTCCCACTCTAACAGGTCGGCGGCGGCCTCCCAGCACGCTGGCCAGCCAGCCTCGCGGAACGCGTCTGTGTCGCGCTCGGTGATGTTCGCCTCGGCGACGAACCCCGTTGGCGGGTCCTCCCATTCGTCTTTGCGCCTCCCGTTCGCCATTCGCTTTGAGGTTCATCTAGACAGACAAAAATCTTCGTCTACCCAGGTCCGAAGGCCGCGATATCGGCTCCCACTGTCGCCAGTGCGTCGGCGGGGTTCGGGTCGCTGTCGGCCAGATGTGTGTACTGATGTTCCGGGATGTTCGACAGTGCCACCGTAATGGCCTCGCTGTACGTCTCGACGCCCGGTTCCGTCGGGTCATCGCCGCCCCAGACATCTCGGATGAGCGTCATCGAATCGATGCGCACTTGCAGCCTGCGTGGCTCGTAGCGAACCAACAGTTCGGAGAGCCCGAGCTGGAGGGCGACATACTCGGCGGTGTTGTTCCCCGTCTGGGAGCCGACAGGTCGACCGAGACGGGCGAGCTCCTCCCCGGCAGCGTCCATGATGACAGCGCCGGCACCTGCGGGGCCGGGGTTGCCGCGTGAACTGCCGTCAACGTAGAGGACGAGTGTGTCGCTCGTCGGCTCGGGGACGGGTGGCCGGGTGAGACCCGACGTCAGCAGGCTTTCGAGCGCCTGACGCAACTCGGCCGGGGTGGTCGCGGGGTCGAAGAGACCGCCGTAACCGGGGACAGCGTCGTCGATGGCGTCGGTGGCAGCCGCCACCTCGTAGCCGACGCCCGCGAGTACCTCGTCGACGAGCGTGGCGAGTGGCGAGAGGTGTTCGGCCGGGAGGCGGTCGTCGGTCACGCCACTCTCCCCTTCGAGCTTCGGTTCCGGTCCCTCACACCCTCGCTCTCTGATGATCTCGTTGGCTGATCACACCACTGCATATAGGTCTTCGGTGGTCAAGCGGGATAATCTCTTCAGGTGGCACCGGTATTCCGCAAACGAACTCAGCTCTCGAAGTTGACGAGACGGCACAGAAACGCGCACAGGCCGAACAATGTGCCTTCGACGTCGATGCCCCCGGACTCATCGACGTCACCACCGAGAGCCACGAGAACCCCGCAGACCATCAGTACACCGTCTCCATCGACGACGTGACCGAAGACGCGATGGCCTGCACGTGTCCGCATCACGTCCACCGCAATGCCTTCTGCAAACACATGGCCGCCATCGAAAACGCAATCGACGACGGGACGCTCGACGCATTCCCATCGGAGGACGACGACGAGACCGAACCAGACAACTGCGACTGTGAGGGCCTCAACGGGTTCCCCTGCTGGCCGTGCGTGAGAACAGGACGAAAAGAACTGCCGAACTAACCACCACTACAGCTCTTTTTACCCTGGTATGGTAGGCAGCGCTCTCGATGTTACTCTACCTATGCCCTATATGAATCAACATGAGTTTCTCCGTGCTAACTCAGTCGAATATAGGCGACGGATCTGTTTGCCGGTCAGAGTCACAGATGAGAATGTGTCCATCCTGTCGAACGAACACGTTCCAGCGACCAAGAGAGTAACTAAGGAGTCCTGATTGGGCTCCGTCAGAGTGGTCCAACAGTTGGTCAACAGCATCTAGGTCAATCTGCTCAAGCAGCGGATCAAGTTCTAATGGATTGGCGTCTTCGACTTCAGCGAGTCCTTCAATAATTGCTGCAGACGGGGGTATTTCCCCTTCTGGCTTTGCCCACGTTTTGTATGCCGGGGTACAGGAACACTGAAGAGACAGTTGTTGGGGCGCCATCAAATCAAAACTAGCAAACTGGATGACTTGTATCCACCGCTTCAGTCTTTTTTATTCATGGCACGCCAATTGACATTCACTGATATTACTGACCAGCGAACGCTGACGGAAAGCGCGGATACAACGACCGACGATACCCCCGAGACACCGACAGCTCTGCTCGACCGAGCAAAACAGCACGCAACGAACGCCGCCGCCGAGCATTTCCCTGACCTGCCGGTCGAAACGATCGACTAGGAGGTCTCACACCGAGCGCAACGACAGGCGGGTGTCACCAAGTACGACCCTGCAACAGAGGCGATCACGATTGTGCTGACCTGGACGGCCTCCGAACACCACGGGTGGGAGCAATTCAGTTCCACCGTCCGCCACGAACTCATTCACGCCTGGCAGTACCATGAGTTCGGCGACGCGAATCACGGCTCGACGTTCGCACAGTGGACAGACGTCCTCAATACTCCCAGCACTGCGAACGCTTCACCACGCCAAAGTGGTGGCTCGTGTGCGAGGATTGCGGCGGTCGAATTCCGCGCTATTGACGCTCGAAGACGGTACGTAACCCTGAACAGTACAGTGGTGGTGCAATTCGCGTCGAGGAGGGCGACGGCCAGTAACATCGCGAGAATCGATAACCCACATTCACTACTCAATATTTTAAGCGTAAGCAATATATATGCTGTAGTAGCACAAAGAATAGGATATGACCTCAGACGATACCCCACCTACGCCGCCAAGTCTCGCCGAGGAATGGAAAGAGACGTGGGAAAACGAATCGACACGAGATCGGGTGTACACCACTGCCCTGCAGCTATATGAGCCAACACGAGTTGCTGCGATTGCCGAGAGAGCAAATGTCTCGAAGGAAACCGCTCGAGACTATCTGCAGTGGTTCACGGAAATCGGAATGCTAGTACAGACCAACGAGACGCCGGATGAATTCGTCCGCGACGAGGATTACTTCCGATGGCGGCGGATTCATCGGTTAGGCGGACTCCCCATGGAGGAACTCGAGCGGCGATTGAAAACGGAGATCGAAAAAGAGCGGCGCTACCGCGAAAAATACGATGCCGAGAGCCCCGACCACGTGGATGCACTTGATCATGCAGACTATGCTGATGTCGAGGATGTCTGGTCGGAGCTGCAAGAGTGGAAAACCGTTCGACGGCGAATCGAAGAACTCGAACAGGCACGGCAGAACCACGACAACACCACGCAAGCGTCCGCCTAATCGATGAGCGACGATACCGAGAAAATACTCGATGAGACACTGTTACGTCACATTGCTCGTCGATTGGGTACGCTCTCACTCGTTGAATCTGTCTCTGTTGAAATCCTCAGGCAGTTACAGGTACCTCCGGTAGTGTGAGCGAATGCAATCATTGATCTCCACGTAACGACGACCAGAAAACATGACTCGAAGATCGCGCCGTCGCTCATCAAGCGGAACACCGGTGACGTAGCGATTCTCCTCGGCGACAGGGGATACGACGACCAAAAGATTCGGGCGTTAGCTCGTGAAGAGAATCTTCGTCCGCTTATCAAACATCGGGAGTTCTCGGCACTTCACAAGGCGTGGAATGCTCGGCTGGACACCGACCTCTACGGCCAACGGAGTCAGAACGAGACGGTGAACTCTCGGCTCAAACGGAAATATGGCGCATTCGTGCGCTCACGACACTGGTGGAAGCAGTTCCGTGAACTCGTTGTCGGCTGTCTCACTCACAACATCGATAAGACACTTTGAACAGTGAGTAACGATGAACGATGAAGAGAACCACGTTGTGACATCCCTGGTTCTCGTCAGAAGCGCCGTGCCAGAGACAGAGCGTGTAGTCAGTAGAGAACGTACGATTGCTCGCTCGAGTCAGTGTTCTACCGTCTCGTGATCGTCTTCGGCACTACGAGTTTGGCGACGCTGACAAGCGCTATCAGATGTACACCGATTCCGATCACAAACAAGGCGAACGTATTTGACTGCCCAGTCACTCCTGCAACATACATTTTCACCGGCCAGTACATCGGGAGGATGCCCGCAAGGAATTGAAGCGGTTCAGGGACCACTGCAATGACCAGTGCTGGCCCGAGGAGAACGATATTCATGAATTTACTGAGCGCGATACCCTCTATCGAGTTCGAAGCCACCAGCCCCAATACTAAGCCGATGACGGGTCCACTCAGGGCGCCTAGAACCACCGTCCCGAGAAGGATCGGTGCCGATGACTGTACGAGACCGACGACGAGCAACGCCGGAAGCGTGGAGAGAAACGAGAAGAAGAACGTGGTACTGCCTCGGTAGAGCAGATATCCGTTTAGTGAGAGTGGGGATGTTCGGTACGCAGTGAGGATATCGGTATCGCGGTCTTCTAAGATGAGCATCCCGACGATGAAGCCGAAAATCCCCGGCCCGAACACCGCCATCGAGCCCGCGATCACCGGATAGTACACGGTTAGATCAACGATTCCGGCGAGTCTCGTAGTGATGACCGGGGCAATCACTCGGATGACTCCCGCGAGGAGCAACGGACCCGCCGCTGCAAACGCTAACATCGGATCACGGAGCCAGTTTTTGGCGTCCGTCACGAGCAGACCGACCCACGGAGACTGCGGCATGGGCATCCATCGATCCGTTCCAGTCGATTGAGTCGATCCGTGCCCGAGTTTCCGCCCAGGGTCACCCTGCCGAAGAATGTCACGGTCGAACGACCGACGGGCCCACAAAAACGTGAGAGTCGTTCCCACTACTAGATATGCGAACGCGTAAATGACCTTCCACAACGAGACGGAACGGACGCCCGCCTCGATAGTGATGAGGAGCGGTTGAAACGGGAGGAGGTAGAATGCGGGCGTATTGAATAAGCCTAGGTATCCAAGAATCGGTGAGAAGAGGATAGTACCCCAGACAGCGGCGCTCAGGAAATACTCGTTTATCGAATCGAAGCGAGAGACGGCAACGAACCCAAGAAAAACGATAAGCAACGAGGAAAGAAGAACTCCGAACAAGAGGACCGCGATTCGGGGCGAGAGTCCAAATTCGGAGACCGCGACAGCGAACGATGCACTGACGGCAAGGGTAGAGAGCGAAGCGGCCTTCGAAAAGAGATAGCCGGTGGCGTCGAGCGGTGAGACGACGAGCGCTTGGAGGACTCCTTCTGTCTTCTCGTATAGCACCAGCACGGCGATAAAGTAAAATCCGAGCACAGCCGGGTCTGTTGCGATAAGTAAAATGACTATATCCGGGTTAATGTCCTGCCCGGCGAGCTGGAGTCCCAGCACTAACAGGCTCGTGAGTACCACATAGACAGGGATGATTCCATATCGAAACTGAAGGCGAATATCCCATTTGAGCATCTCGACGACCGGATGGACCGCCGACCGCTCCTGGTGAGCATCATCCTGTCTTGCGCTTTGATTGGACCTCATTGGAGTGTTTCACCAGTTATCTCGATGAACACATCGGCCAGGGTCGCCTCTTCGGAGTGAATCGTCTCAACCTCATTGCGCGCAAGAAGGTCTTGGAACGCATCGTTCGTCCCGAGGTCATCAAGCGGGAACTCCTGAGAGAGGAGCCCGCCCTCCTCCCGGTATTCGACACGGACACGTTGCTGACCATGTGCAATCTTCAGCTGGCGCGGCGTATCGACGACCGGGAGCGCACCGTTCACGATGAACGCGACGCGGTCGCAGAGTCGGTCTGCGACGGTCATGTCGTGGGTCGTGAGAAAGACCGTCGTTCCGTTGTCACGGAGGGATTCGATGACGCTCATCACATCCCGGGCGCTGCTCGGATCGATGCCACCCGTTGGTTCATCGAGAAACACGAGCTCTGGGTCGTGCAGTAGCGATCGGACAAAGTTCAGGCGCATCTGCATCCCTTTCGAGTAGGTGCCGACGCGACGGTCAACTGCGTCGGCGATACCGACAGTATCGAGCAGTTCGAGGGGGTCTCGTTTGTGTCCCCCGTACAGAGACCCGAACAGCTCGAGGTTCTCGCGTCCGGTGAGTTTCTGGTAGAGAGTCGGCGTTTCCGGAGAGACACCGATGTGGCGATACAGGTCGGATCCCCACTTGACCACCGACCGGTCCAAGACTGTTGCACCTCCCTCGTAATCGTCGAGGAGTCCAGTCAGGATTTTCTGCGTCGTGGTCTTTCCGGCTCCGCTTGGACCGAGAAATCCGAACACTTCGCCAGGCTGAACCTCGAAATCCAGTCCTTTCAGTGCTTGGTGGTCGCTGCCGTGGTATGTGTATTCGAGGCCTTCCGCACGAATCACACTCATTCGTCCACAAGCGACTCGTAGCTATGTGCTACAGGGGAGGTCCCCGAGGGATTGACCATTCTCTCACAGTGCTCTTGTCGTTGCATACCTGTGTCTTGAGCGTATGAGTAATTCACTCTTTCGCTCATGAGTGATGAGCAATACGCTCTTTACTCTACAGAGCGACGGATCGATATGAGCGGTTTCAGTGACGAAGAGCGACGTGAGATAGAGGAACGGCTCGTGGAGACCGGGCGTGACCTTTTCACCAGATATGGGTTTCAGAAGACGACGATGCAAGACATCACGGAACGAGTTGGGATCGGTGAGGGGACATTCTACCAGTTTTTTGACAGTAAATCGGGTCTATACATTCGGGTACTCCTCCGCGAACAGAACGAATTGATTGACGCGGTTGAGGCCGAGCTAGAAGGGCTCACGGATTCCGACGACCAGCTCGACCGGTTATTCCGGAGATGGGTAGCCGAGTTCGAACAGCGTTCCTTGCTTCTGCGAAGTCATCGTAATCCACAGCAGATCGTGCAGGCCGCGAATGGACAGGACTTCGCCGAGCTGCTAGACGACATCTCGAATCGGATGACTCCCTTGATTGCAGATATTCAGAAGCGAAGTGATGGATACATCACAGAGATTCGCCCAGAGGCGGTTATCGAGCTGTTGTCTCTCTTGGAAGTCGTTGCAGCGAACAAGGACGCTCATGATGAACTCGGGTGGAGCGGGTATGATGGGTTCAAAGAGATCGTAATTACAATTCTGAAACAGGGTCTGCTTTGGCAATAAGAAGTTGTTATCCGTCGAATCGTGACCGGTGTCACTAATGACCGAGACGCGCTGTCTATACAGCCCGCTCGCATAATTATCTATTCACACTGGTAGTTTCGCTATCAATCAGTTTGCACACCTGACTAACGGTATTCAGGTTGGAAAATGTCGTCTCTGTTAAAATGATATTATCTCGATAACTTTCCCTCTGAAACAGCCATTAGGTAGGTGTGCTTATCAATCGACCACCTTCGGGTTACTGAACGATGAGCGGTCAATACCCCATCGGCTTACGGTGCCAAGAAAATACCCAATCAAGCCATGGAAGATGGCTATCATGGCCGAAATGAGTGCGTAGGAGAGGAGGTCATTTTGGAAGGGAAGGATGACGAATCCGTTTTGACTATAATAGAAGTGAGCGAGAGCAACGTGTGCGGGAAAACTCACCCAGCACGCCGCAAGTAGGCCCGCCCGGTAGAACGCGACTCCTGCGGCGAGAAAAATGAATCCGATAACAAAGGTCCAATCAATCAGCGAGGATGGCCACAACCAATACTCCACACCGAGAGTCGGATAGATTAGCCACACGCCGACACCGAGAAGGATGCTAATCCCAGTTGCGAGCAGGGCAATTTGGCGGTAGGTGCCGAACAAGACCTGATCAACATCCTCTTGATAGTTCATAATCACTAATCGAAAGTGCAGTAGTAAATACTTTGAGACTATTCCAAGCAATCCCGGTGTCTATCACCCCGATATCTAACGTTTAGAGTGCCTTGTCGATGTTGTGAGTGAGACAGCCGACAACGAGTTCACGGAACTGCTTCCACCAGTGTCGTGAGCGCACGAATGCGCCATATTTCCGTTTGAGCCGAGAGTTCACCGTCTCGTTCTGACTCCGTTGGCCGTAGAGGTCGGTGTCCAGCCGAGCGTTCCACATCTTGTGAAGCGAGGAGAACTCTCGGTGCTTGATGAGCGGACGAACACCATATTCACGAGCTAACGCACGAATCTTTTGGTCGTCGTATCCCTTGTCGGCGAGGAGAATCGCCACTTCTCCGATGTTCCGTTTGATGAGCGACGGCGCGATCTGCGAGTCGTGTTTTCTGGTCGTCGTTACGTGGAGATCGATGATAGCATTCGCTTTTGTATCCACGAGAAGTGTGACTTTCAACTGCTGAATCTTCAACTTCGTTCGCTTCGTGTAGTGCTTCGAGGCGTGATTACGGTCGAACCCGGTGGCGTCAATCCCGACAACACCGTTAGTCGGAAGGAGTCTGACCGAGAGGTTGAGAAGGACACGCCAGACAGCCATATCGAGCCGGTCGAACGCTTTGCACAACGTCGATGGAGATGGTATTTCATCAAGGTCGATAGCGCTCCGAATCCGAGGCATCTCGATAAGCTCGTCAAGTAGCGTCCGATACGTCGTATTCTTCCGTACTTTGAGGCAGAGCAGGACGATATGCTGGTGGAGCGTGTACCGCCGTTTCGAAAACTTTGAGGAGTGACGAGGGACAGCTCGACGAGCTAAGTGCATCGCTTGCTCAACGAATCGGAGTAACTGCGACTTTGGAAGAGCCTGCATTCAGTCACACTATCGGGCGAACCTGTGACTCCCAGAGGATTTCAACAGAGCCACCGAGTTCAACACCCAAACAAACAGAAACCAAGCAACAGACAACACACCACTCAACAGCCCCAGCCTCGACAGCACCACCTTCGACGTCAAGCTCACACAAAGAATCGACTCGGTCAAACACGATAGCCGAGCAGACGAGCCACCAAACGTCGACGAGTACACCACAATCCGAGAGTTGGACGAAAACGACGGTCACCATCGTCCGTATCGTCGATGGTGATACGGTGGAGTTCAAGTACCAGAACGGAACCATGGATACCGGTCGATTACTTGGCGTCGACACACCAGAAGTCCACACGTCTAACGACCCAGCTGAATTCGAGGGAATTCCGGACAACGATGCCGGAGCGAGTTGTCTCCGTGATTGGGGCCACAAAACCAGTGAATTCGCTCGCTCGGAACTTGCTGGAAATACGGTCACGATCATGCTCGACAAGCGAGAAGGACCACGCGGGTATTACGGCCGTCTACTCATCTACATCCGCGACGATGGGAAACTCTTCAACTATCAATTGGTGAAACAGGGCTATGCGCGAGTGTATGATAGCGATTTCACGAAACAAGACCGCTTCTATGATGCCGAGTCGAATGCCCAGCAAAATGGGATTGGCCTCTGGGAGTGTCGACAGACACAGCAGACGACGCAGCCACCAGCAGATGATGGTGGTAGCGACGGAAAACTCGAGGTTTCGAAACTGCACATCGACGCAGCAGGGAACGATCACGACAACCTCAACGAGGAGTACATTGTGTTCAAAAACACCGGTGGAAAGTCACTCGATATCTCCGGTTGGACAATCGCCGATAAGGCAGGTCACGACTACTACGTCCCATCCGGCGTCACGGTCGACCCTGGTGAGACGGTGACGCTCTATACGGGGAGTGGGTCTAATTCAGCCTCGAAGCTCTATTGGGGGTCCGGAAGTGCTGTCTGGAACAACGGTGGTGACACAATTATCATCACGAACGCAGACGGGGCAGTGGTACTCGAAAAGGAATATACCGGCTAGAGCGACCCATCTTACTCTTCCTTTGTAATCCACCAGATAACCACCCGTGGACTCAATTTCCCACGTTCCAACTCACCTCGCTCATGCAACTCCTCGAGCCGTTGATGGACTGGCCGCCGTTTCATTTCAACTGTATCCGCGACCCACCGGGCGGTCACTGCTAGAAACTCGGACTCACGAATCACTCGAAGGATATCGTCATCACTCGTTTGCTCCGCGAATCGTCCCTGCTCGTCGCGTTTACTCTCACACGATACTTCGCAAACGCATCATAGCTCGTCCTAACTGCTTGAATCCTTCTGAATCACCATATGGTCACAAACGCCATGATGAACCCGAGGATCACCAAGCGAGGCCCACCGAGATAGCGAACCATGTTGATCGCTCCCTGTGTCGGGGTAGGAGCTTCCGCACCTTTCAGACGATCGCGAGCAACCCGTTTTGGATAGATGATGAAGAGTATGCCAATAATGATAAAGAGAATCCCAAAGAGGCTCATACTGAGTTATTCTTCCTCATAATTCAGTGATTGACACAACTACGTATTTTGCCGTGTTCTATTAGTCCTTTCTCCATCGTCAAGCACCACATAACAATACTCGATGCACTCAATAGAAAAACTGCGAGCGTCGTACTACACCAGTCAGGTTGCCATGTCCTGCGACGCTCGAGCATCGTCAATAAATAAACGCCGCGTCTGATGCCAGATGTCCAATGCGTGGTTGACTGGCACAACCACGCACCGTGTCACTAGAACGGGTTGCTTGTTGGTAGAAGCACCATCGACACCAAGTTGATGGCGGCCACTTCATGGCCCCGGTGGTTCGATTCCACCCCCGTTCGTCGAGGACTGTATCTTTTAATGAAAGCCACGAGAATCCCGCTGACCACCAGCACACCGTCTCCATCGACGATGTGATTGAAGACCTGATGGCCTGCACGTGTCCGCATCACGTCCACCGGAACGCATTCTGTAAACACATGGCCGCCGTCGAAAACGCGACTGATGACGGGACGCTCGACGTTTTCACGTCCGAGGACGACGAGCGTGTCAGTGGCACATACACAGGCTACGACAAGTACGGTAATGTCGATCACACCGACTGGACGTGTGCGGACTGTGGTGCGGAAGCCACCCAGAAGGGTGCTCTCACTGACTGCTGGTAACCTACTCGCTTCTTTTTATTTATGGCACGCCAACCAACGCTGTCCCATGGTGCCCAGCGAACGCTAACCGAGTGTGCGGATACGACCGAACGCTAGGACACACAGACGACTGGGCGGGGCCTGCTCGACTGGGCGAAAGCGTACGGGGATGGCACCGCTAGGCACTTCCCTGAAATTCTGCTCGATGCAATTGAGCGGAATATCTCAACCCGGACGCAACGAACGGCAGCTGCAACGAAATACGATCCTGATCTTGATCCTTGTGTCTATTGAACACAACAGACACCCCAGCCAAAACCTGGTTGATTACGTTTCCCTAGAATAGCAGGATTGAGTAATACTTGAAAAGAGAGGGAGTCGGAATATTTCGCTGCATCGTGAACTTATTTCCTCCCTTTCGGTAAATACTAATTATGTCGTTCAATCTCTCGATCGGTACGCTTCTGATTCGCCTAGCCGTTGGTAGCATCATGATCGTCCACGGTACTGGAAAATTGTTTTCTGTCGGCCCAGCCGCAATGTCGATACCTCAGTTTACGGGATTCCTCGCTAGTCTTGGTGTTCCTGCACCATCTGTCGCTGCGTGGGTCGTTGCACTCGTTGAACTCGTTGGTGGTCTCTGTATTCTAGTGGGTTTCCTCACCCGGTTTGCCGCATTTGCAGTTGCGATTAATATGTTCGCCGCGACGTTGCTGGTTCATTTTCCAGAGGGATTCTCTGACTCGGAACTCACTATTGTGCTGTGTCTGGTTTCCTTTGCCCTCGTATCAATCGGGGCTGGAAAACTATCGATCGATGAATTTGTCGTCGATGATCGGTCGAATTCGATGTTACCAGTCGGGGAGTGATAGAGTCATTTCCCTCCCACTTCAATTCGTCTTAGATATTCCGATTCACAGATTGCAGTGCAGATCTCATTGGAATGACCGAGGAGTAATAGTCGTGATGAGGAATTGGCGTGAATGATCCTTGTTACCGATTGGATAAAGATTTTCCCCGCCGACATCGAGAAAGTCAACACGAGGAGCAAGCCTTGTGTGCGACGCAGAAAACCACTCTTAGGAACTTGTCTTGTACACTCATTGATGTCTCCAAATGATCTTCTCACCGTCTTTGATGGTTCCTCCGACAAGGGCATCGATGTTGGGTTAGTATACAATACTAACCTCAAGTTCACCTAATCTGGACCGCCTCTTTGACCTTACCACTTCGTCTGGCGTACCATCGGATCAATAACCAGAAACAATCCCACACCAATCAGACAGAGCGTAATCCAAAAAGAAACAGAGAGCCAGTGTGCCAATTACACCCGTCGTACCACGAGACCGTCATCGCTTGCAAATTAACTCCTGTAATCTCGGCTCGGGTGAACTCAACGCCTAAAAAATCCGGATTGAAACCCTCACAACCTCGCAGTGTACTCGCTCCAGCAAACAACGTCAATGGAGTCAGTCCCACTCCAAGCGGGACAAGCAATAGACCGATGAGACGCCTTGAGAGGGGTGACAGACAGAGAATACTCTCGGTTCATCGTAAAGCAGTAGTGGAGACTCAAAATCAATTTTGAACCAAAGAACTCATGTCTATTACAAATATCAAGCCGATTCATTCGCTGAACGAGTGAGACGGCTCAATTTGGCATATAGGAATAAAGGCGAAGAACGAATGGTGGATCGATTCTAACAGGGAAGCAGTATAGGCTCAGGTGTCAGAGTCTACCCGAGAACGTACTCGAGGATGGGGTAGCGCTCGACGAGCGCCTGGCCGTCGATCTCGTATTGTTCGATGTACGCGTCGAGACCGAGGATCCGGCCGGCACCGAACGCCGCAACGGCCAGGAAGACGAGCATGTACGCGAAGTCGCCGTTGATAACGCCGTGAGCGATGTCCCAGTTCCCGAAGTAGAACATGAGCATCATGAGCGCGCCGAAGAACGCCGCAAGACGGACGACCGCGCCGATGAGCAGTCCAAGACCGATGAACAGCTCGCCCCACGGGACGGCGACGTTCGCGAATTCGACGAACCACGGGGTCGAGCCCATCCAGGAGAATAGGCCTGCGATCGGGTTGCCGTTGGTCGCGGCGACGTTCGCCAGGTAGCCACCGGCCGAGAACGGTTCGGCGGCGACGATTTTCGTGAATCCCGAGTATGCGAACGCCCACCCCATCATGAGCCGAAGCGCGAGGACGAACCAAGCTGAGAGGCTGTGCGCACGGGTGCCGACCGTGTAGCCACCGATGGTGCTTTCGAAGGTGTTGCGAGTATCTGGAGAGATGGTGGATGCAGTCATGGTATCGGAAGAAAAACTTCCTACCTTCTAAAACAACGGAAAAGTATATAAGTGTATTCTGATAGGCTGTGTCATGGATTTGTATTAGTTATAGAAATTATTTGGCTTCGCTATCGACTCATTTTTGTCTCGATGAATGGCGACGGGAGCGGGCCACCAGACAACTGCGACTGTGAGGGCCTCGATGGCTTCCAGGCTGTCCATGCGTGCGAACGGGACAAAAGGAACTACCTTAATATTCAGGGAGACATCTGAGAAGTGGATTGAGACACTTTCGGTCTTTCAATCGAATCGCCCGAATTCGACCGTCATCTCGCTTGGTGACGAACACTATCCCAAGAGTGGTGATCTGTTATAACTCACCTTCACAAGGCGATTCCGTACCTGTATACAATATGCGATCAGTCATAACCCATGGCTGAAAACAAATCTCAGATATATCTACTCTAACCCAATTTAGACGAGTAAGTGTCCAACTTCCCGTCAATCAGATTGACTCACTGGCGATCCCGTCGTCGTCAGCATCAAGCCGATACGGATCACTCGGGTCCTGATCGAGGACGGCTTGGGCCTGCTCATGTGAGTCGAAATCACTGCAATCGTAATCACCAATAGTCAGAGGTCGTAGAGCTGAACGGCGTTCTCACGGAGAATACCGCGAGCCACTCTTTCAGCATACTCTTCGGTCATAAAGCCGTCTTGGTGAAGTCGCTCAAGCACGCTCGCGAGGTCAGCACGGAACCGACGTTCCGCGAGCAAGTAGAGTTCCGGAACGGAGAACGCGTCCGAAGCATAGAGTAACTTCGTCGTTGGTGCAAGCTCGAGCGCTTGCGAGATGAGAGGTTCAACACCGTGTTGGATGAATGGCGTGGCAAGTGAGAGGTCAAGGTAGACGTTATCAAGCGTTGCGGTGACGTATCCGGCTGCCCGCGTGTACGGGTAGCCGCCATGGAGGAGGACCACCGGCGTATCCGCATGCGTTCGAAGGAACTCGTAGAGGTACGTCGGGTTGACGAATCTGGGGTGTGCATCAACATCACCGAATCCAGTGTGGAATTGCAGCGGTACATCATGGCGCGCAGCAGCCTCTGCTGCGAGGTGGACAATATGGTCGTTGAGGACTGGGTTCTCAAGCCGTCCACTCCACTCCTCACGGGCATTCTCATATGCAGTTCGAATTGCATCACGATCATGGTCGTGTACGTCAAGACCCGTGCGGTACGCAACGACCGTTTTCAGCGCGACGAACTCTTCGCTGAGGACATCATCCAAATGAGCAACGAACTCATCTTCAAACGAGTCGACCGAGCTGTATTTGGGAATCATCGCTTCAGCGGCGTTCTCGATCCGATGAATAGATTTGATCGCAACGTCTGTGTACGTCGCGAATTCCGAGGGTGAGACATCCGGGAAGCCATCGTCTACGAGGATACACTCTATGTTTGTCTGTGAGAGAAGATCCTGTGTGTACGCTCCAAGGTCAACGTCCGCTCGGCGTTCAAGCAGTGTTTCCTCGTCCTCGTCATCGAACTGATCGGCAAGCAGAGAGAGTACCGACCGATAGTTCAGAGTATGGCGAGCGTTCTCCTGTGAGAGGTTACCTTCGGTGAAGAAACTCGCAAACGACTCGGTAACTGTTTCGTGTGAGAGTGGTTCGACAGCGTGTGCGTGATTATCGATGAGTGGTGTGGATTTGACAGTCTCTCGGATTGGCATGCCGGACTTGGAATGGCCGTCTAGATAAGCGTTCGTACGTTTTCGGTAACAGCGGAGACTACGAACATAGAAACCCACAAAGTGCAGTCACGAGGATGTCCGTCCGGTTTTCCCCAAGAACCGTAGTGAGTGAATTCTCGGTCTCTTTCGCCGTCACGTCGCCTCTGATCTCTGCGATCAACTGTTGTCCAACTTCACCTAACCACAATGCGGTGTGTCGCTACCGCCTACCGGAACAAATTCACGAAACACATAATTCCTCCCTGCACCTACTCATCGAGTATCACATCTAACTAGATAACAAAATCGGGGTTGTCTTCCATCTAGTACAATCGAGTGTAGGTCTCAACGTCCCAGTCGGTTACCGTGCTCAGTGCGTCTTGCCAAGTTGCTCGTTTCACCGCGACGTACGTTCGATGGAGTTCGTTCCCCATTGCCTGCTTGAGGACGTCATCGTTTTCGAGTTCGTCAAGTGCCTCGCCAAGCGACTGTGGGAGACGTTCGATATTACGGCGGTCCCGCTCCGATTGAGAAAGATCTCTCGGATTAACGTCGACTGGCCTGCCTGGATCAAGCTCACGCTCAATGCCGTTTCGACCGGCTGCCAGAATCCCGAGAAGCGCCAAGTATGGATTTGCCGTGTTGTCCGCAGCTTTGAGTTCGATTCGTGTCGTCTCGGCTGGTGCCGTCCACTGTGATGAGGGAATTCGAACCATCGCCTCGCGATTGTCGTACCCCCACGCCGTGTATGCCGATGCCCACGCATCCGGTTGGAGCCGCTTGTACGAGACAACAGACGGTGCCGTTAGTGCAACAAGTGCTCTCGCATGGTCAAGCACACCTCCGACGAACTGTCGGCACGTCTCAGAGATACTGTAGTTGGACGTGCGATCTGGATCGTAGAACCTGTTCTCGTTTCCGTCCCAGAGTGAAAGATGGAGATGACAGCCGCTGCCCGCGTGCTCTGGAAACGGCTTTGGAGAGAATGTCGCTCGAAGATCGTGGTTTTTGGCGACCGCTTTTACCGTCTGTTTGTAGAACGTCTGGTTGTCAGCTGACGTGAGGCCATCGCTATGCTTAATTGCGATTTCTTGCTGTCCAGGACTGTATTCGGGATAATAGACAGACACTTCCATGCTTTGAGCAGCGAGGCTATCGACGATTTCGAGAATGATATCATGCGCATTCTGTATGCCATCGGCCGTATAACAACCGCTCTGGTCGAAGGGCTCGAATCCGTCTTCTGTCTCCCGGACAAGATACCATTCAGGTTCGAACGCAGCGCGTGTTTGTGACTCGAGTGTGTCGAGAAACATCTGAAGGCACGATCGAGGATCGATTGCCCACGGCGTTTGATCAAGTTGATAGAGGTCACACATCATCGCAGCCCCACGATCTGCATATGGGAGTAGCCGAAACGTCTCGGGATCGGGGACGAGTCTAACCTCTCCGACACGGCTGAGCGGTGCTTTCTCAGTTGGATAGTCGGTATCGGTAAATGCCTGCTGTGCCTGTGCGATGTTCGCACCATTCGCGAAGACATTCTCAATATCGTCTGCGTTAACCACTCGTCCGCGTTCAACGCCCGCGTTGTCAACCCAAAAGAGGCGAACGAGTTCAACAGCAGTACCCTCACATGTTTCCACGACTTCCGATTCGCTGGGCATGGTACCTCTCTGAGAGGACGACAACGAACGTTATCATTACGCCCATTATGAAAGTCGTCCTCACCGACTTTTCGATTCATTTCTGTACGAGCGATTACTGGAGTCGTTGATGACATCTGAATGTCAATTCGTGAAGTGATAGATTCTATACAGAGGTGGTACCGTCGGGGTAGACAGACAGGGACCGATAACTGCCACTAGATTACTGTCGCAAAAACATTAAGAGATAGTTCGGGCTGCACCATGTGTTGAATACTATATTATTCTTCGTAGAACGGCGATAAATAATGTGGTCCAGGAACTAGGTTGTGCCCACACGTGCGACGAGCCTGCTTCGTGGGCGTCGCGTTCGTTAGACTACTGTGCGAACGTAGAGTGTTTGATGTCGATCTCAAGTTCGCAGCCCGTGGAGTCGACCCGAACGTCATGACCGCTCATCGTGCAGTGGCAGACCAATCACTGTTGCACGGAACTCCGGTCATTTGGTTCCTCTCGGTGGCCCACGAGCTGATCGCGTTGATGATTGAACGGCAGTCGTTGTCATCACATTCGACGTTGCGGCCATCGTTTGAGTTTTCGTTATCTATTCGCTAGTATCCGAAGAGAAAAATCACAACTCCACTTACTTCACCGGAAACCGAAGCAGAGCTCCAACACCACTGAAGGCCTTCACAAACTGCGACCCACGTTCGGTATCACTGTCGATCACATATCCGCTGCCACCCTGCTGTTCGACATCTGTTTCTAACTCCCCTCGTTGGTCTCGCGGCATTGTTGATGCGATGAGTACAGACTCAACCGCTCCGAACTCGATCGCTCGCTCTACTTCCTCAGTACCATACGCAACCAACTCCCCAGCCCGAAGTCGCGAGTAGAACTCATCAAGTCGCTCGCGTCCTTCTCGCTGTTCGGCATCTAATAACTGTTTGTCCGCTTTTTCGACAAGCTGGTCCAACCCTTGTACGGTCGCATACTCAATCGAGTACGTTCCGAGCAGTCGATTGCGCAACCGATGGTCGAGGTAGCCGTCAGACACGAACCGTTTTGCAGTCGCAAGCGTTCCTCCAACGACAAGGCCGGTGATCAATCCTTCATTACCAGTGAATGCGTCAGTAGCGATATCACCGACCTGTTGGAAGAACTCGTGGACTTGCCGTTCGCGGTCGCGCTCGAACCGCTGAGCAGATTGTCCACCCGCCTTGGACTTCCCCATCACTTGGCTCTCGAACGTCCGAATCGGAATAATGCGCTCTCCAACAAGTCGTCCAATGGCAGCACCACCACGTTCGATGACGATGAGTCCAAAGATCTCATTTGGCGTAACTGATTCAATCAGCGGTGTGAGATCGAAGTGATCGTCGCATCGGTACGTCGACTCCGTAACTGGAGTGGGTAAGTTGTCAAAGGCAGTCGAGATCAGGTCTCCGTCAACGATTCCTGCATAGACCACGAGTCCCGTCTCGGGTATCCTTTCGTATCGACGGAGGATCCGCTGGACACGCTTGAGCGCTTGCTGGACATGATCCCGTGTCTGATCAGATTTGATATTCCCGGCACTGGCGTACTCTTGGGCAATTCGTTCTCGAATCGATCCCAACGACTTGCCGTTGGGAACAGTAACGGTGACGAGTTCAGTGCCGTCTCCTGTGAGTGATTCGAGGTGCTCGATCTGGTCGCGAAGGTCGTATGTTTGTGACATTGTATACTGGTAGCTTGTGAGTAGTTGATTGGCAATTCCGTGAGGTCGACCTAACGACCCCTGCCACCAGCTATGAAAACAGAGAGATACCGCTCATCGACTGCATGACCGTATCGATGCACAAATGTGAGCGGTACATATCATAACACTGGGACCGCTCAGCTAAAAGAATTCTGGAGAATTACGCTTCTGTATCGACTGGCACCCGCTCGAACCCCATCGTCGAAAGATCACTGTCGAAGGCGAACAGATGCTCGATCTCGTGCTCTCGAGCAAGCACTGCACTCGTCTGATCGACAAACGAAATCTGCTGGTCGTCGAAACGCTCGAATTCCTCACACGCTGCATCAAACGTCGCCTTTCCCACTGGTAAGATATTGAACGTCTGAGATTGGCGAACCGTCGAAAGCGCCTCAACGGCCGCTGTATGCCCAATCTGGTACAACATCAACGTCGCAAACTCCGAAAGCACATACCGACTCGTAAACACCGGCCCATATTCACCGGCTTCCATGCCATCGAACACAGCATTCGCCTGTTCGTGATTCACATCGTCCTCGTCAAAGGCAGCGTACAATCCACCAGTATCCACGAACAGCGGCAGTGGCCGACTCATTTCGACCGATTCCCATAGAGGATATCATCCACACGTTCGGACGCATCAGTGGACTCCCCAGAGCTGTAGGTCGTCCGTGAAAAGATTGGGTCACTTGGATCCACCTCATTCACCGAATCCGCATCGACGAGCCACCAGACCACTCGACCGGCGGTCTGACGGCTCTTCACGTGGCCTTGGTCTTCAAGTTGCCCAAGCTTCCGCCGAGCAGTCTCTCGTGAACACTCAAGGGCATCGGCAACATCACCAGAGGTCACTACTGGCCCCTCTACTTCCTCAAAGATAGCGAGTACGTCAGCGTGTGTTACCGTCTCGACGTACCGCCCAGAATCGCTGCGGTCTTTGGACATACGCCACAGTACACACTACCGAAGTATAGTCCTGTTGGTGTATGCCATGTGGTGAATACCAACCTTTATGACCATGTGGCGTATACAATATGGTGGGAAGAACGGTGCCCTCGGGCGTGTGTAGAAACGCGCCGGGTGCTCTAACACCCGGCACCGGTCTTCCAAATACCACTCTGGAAAGACCATGAGTACAAAGCAATCCGCAGCCCTTGAAGCTGACGAGACGGCACAGAAACGCGCACAGGCCGAACAATTTTCCTTCGACGTCGATGCCCCCGGAATGGTCGACGTCACCAACGAGAGCCACGAGAATCCCGCTGACCACCAGTACACAGTCTCCATCGACGACATGACCGAAGACGCGATGGCCTGCACGTGCCCGCACCACGTTCACCGGAGCGCGTTCTGTAAACACATGGCCGCCGTCGCAACCGCGACGGACGACGGAACACTTGAAGCGTTCCCATCGGAAGAGAACGAAGACGAGCGTGTCAGTGGCCCGTACAAGGGCTACGACAAGTACGGCAACGTCGATCACACCGACTGGACGTGTGCAGACTGTGGCGCGGCAGCCACCCGAAAGGGCGCTCTCACCGACTGTTGCTAATCCTGCTCCTTTTTCAGCTATGTCACGCCAAGCAACGCTGTCCGATGGTGCCCAGCGAACGCTGACCGAGTGTGCGGCTGGTTCGACCGAGCGCAAGCGCACGCGGCGCAACATCCACCATCCTTGGTGCGTTACTGGATGTATGGTTGAGAGAGTAGAGTCCGTGAGGAAAAGAATGCAGGCTTCTCCAGAAGCCATCTACCAAGCGTTCGCAGAGCCCGGTGCCATGGAACGTTGGCTTCCTCCGAGCAACATGACCGGCGAAATGCTCGATTTCGATTTCCGCGAAGGGGGCTCGTACCGAATGCGGCTCACCTACAAGGACAAACAAGCTGGGCAAGGCAAGACATCAGAGACATCCGACGAGATGGAAGTACGCTTTCCTCGACTTGAACCAAACCATCGAATCGAGCAGGAAGTCCTCTTCGAGAGCGACGACCTGGCGTTCGCGGGTACCATGCGTCTGATCTGGACATTTGAGTCCGAAGGGAATGGAGTAATTGTGACCGTTCGCGCCGAGAACGTGCCAGCAGGCATCCAGTCGGAGGACCACAAGGCAGGAATAAAATCAACACTCGACAATCTCGCGGCATTCGTCGAACAGGACGGCTAGTTGGTTGGCGGGAACTGAGGGAACACTACAGTACAGTATAACGATTGCTCCTGCGGTCGATGAATTCCGTCTAAGATGGATAACGCCTCTTGTTGAAATATAAAAGCTATTCTGACTCCTTAATCATCTCTATAGATTGTCGGGTGTCCATTTTGAATAGATCGTAACTTCGCGTTCTCACCGTTCACAAACTACCATCTCAACAAATAACGAGAGATGTTCAGCCTGCCGGCTCGATGTTCTGGTTGAGGTGAAACACGTTATCGGGATCGTATTCGGCTTTGATCTCGGCGAGTCGCTGGTAGGTCTGCTCATCATAAGCTTCGCGGACCCGTCGTGTGTCGTCGTCAACGTCAAGGAAGTTCACGTAGACGCCCTCTCGATAGGGTTCGAGAGCATCGAAGAATCGACGGGTCCACGTGGTCTCCGACTCGGTAAAATCTTCGTCGGGACGCCACACGCCATTGATGTTGATGTTGTGTGGTGCGTTCCGACTGGCGTAGGCGGTGGCGTCACCAGGGACGCGGCTCACCGCTCCGCCCAGGTGGAATAGCACCGCATATGAGCGGGGTGACTTCGTCGAAAAGGCGTGGTCGACGAGAACTTCAATCAAGTCGTCGGACAGCTCAGGAAGGTCGGTCGACTTCCAATAATAGTGCCATCCATGGAGAACGGTGCTGTCGAGCCCGCTCTGGTGGGCCACATACCGCTTGGGGGAGACCAAGTCGAGAAGCGGTGTGCCGTGCTCGCGCAGCGGGCGGAGGACGCTCTCACCCTCCTCAACCGGACCTGTGTAGCAGGCGTTGATGGCCACGGCGGGTCGCCAGTGAAGCTCCTCGGGGACGACTGAGAGGGGAGGGATGGGTCCCAACCTGACGACGGTGCCAAGCTCGTCGGGAGCATCCTGCACGAAGTCGCGGTAGAAGCGCAGCGCGGCGGCGGTGTCGTCCGCCGCCCAGATCACGGGGCCGGCGAGCACAGTGGGACCGACAGGGTGGAGGGCAAACTCGAAGGAGGTCACGATCCCGAAGTTTCCACCACCGCCCCGCAACGCCCAAAACAGCTCGGAGTGCTCGTCTTCCGAGGCACGGATGAACTCGCCATCGGCGGTTACCATATCGGCGGAGAGCAGGTTGTCGACAGTGAGGCCATGCTTGCGCATCAGCCAGCCGATCCCCCCGCCGAGGGTAAGCCCGGCGACGCCGGTGTGGCTGACGATGCCGCCCGGGGTCGCAAGTCCGTGGGCCTGGGCCTCATGGTCAACGTCGCCCCACAGGGCGCCACCCTGCACTCGGGCTATCCGTGCGAGAGGGTCGACCCACACGGCTCGCATCGCAGAGAGATCAATGACGATACCGTCGTCGCAGACGGCGGTGCCGGCGACGTTATGACCGCCGCCGCGCACTGCGATCTCGAGGTCGTACTCCCGTACGAAATTTACAGCTACAATCACGTCTGCAGTGCCTGAACACTGGACGATGAGTGCTGGGTGACGATCGATCATCCCGTTCCAGACGCCCCGGGCCTCGTCATAGTCCTCGTCGGTGGGCCGAATCAGGGTGCCCCGAAGCGTTTCTCGAAGGTCTTCAACGGCTGTTTGGTCAGCGTCTCTTACCGTTGGTGTCATTTTACAGTCCGTTTTGCATCTCCCTCGTTACCTCTTCATCCTTGATGCAGAGTACGGAGAGTGCTACTTGTGTTACGACCCATGCCATGTTAACGATTGTCACAATGGCGGTCTGCTGGATGCATCCTCTCTATTCAGCATGAAGCCAGGCTTTACCCAATAATCGTACAAGCAGCAGTGGACTCTCACGAGCGGTAACTTCTTAGCGATTTAAATTGTAGTTCTTACTATGGATGTAATTGGGTCAGTCGTCGCGGGTGTCATTTTCCTCGTCCTTGGATATGTGTGGCTTCGCGGCTATTGGAAGGGGTATGATGGACTCAATAGTGAGCTATTCAAATAACCACTGTTCGTCTGTTTTTGAAACCACAACTATTGGTTATGCGTGTGCCAACGCCCTTCTAATAAGCGGAAGTCGATTTACCCACCACTGCGACCCTGGGAGAAGCGTGAAACCTTGCCATGAGAAGTGCTTCAGAAGCCAGTTTGGCCCGCTCGAATAAAATATAGCGACCAGTTAGATCCACACGTCGTGCAATCACGGACGGTCTGGATTGGCTAAATGATACAGGGGTTCGATACTCTGCTCTGGTTGGTCTTCAGCTACGATATCTCCGAGAAGTTGTTTGAACTCTAGATCGAGGTCATGCTGGGAAGACTCGAAAACATCATGAGCCGTCTCGAGATCCTCTGCCTCCATGTAGAACATGACGTAATCCCCATCCTCTGTCGAGTTGAGGAATGCCGCCTCAGAAAAGACGCTTTCATCTTGCAATGTTTCGATGGCTTCGTCCCGTCGGGAATCCACTTCTTCTACCCACTCGCGGAGTCGCTCTATTCGCCCTGGTTTGAGTCGATATCGAAATAGCGTAGTCTCAGCCATTGGTTAGATATTTATCATTTGTGATAAATACGTTTGGGATAATGGGCAACGATCAGAGTTATCTAAAAAACACATTCGGCTGGTTTCACCTGGGCCAAGATATAGACTATCCCATAATCCCAAATCGATCTGTGCGCAGTTTGTGGTGCGTAATTAGCGGTGAGACGGGAGAGAGTTCTATAATTTTGTTCATATTCAGAAAAGAATTTCCAGACGGCTTGTTCACACCTAGCTATGTCTTCAGATAGAGTCCGGCCAATGGCTCTTGGCCTCCCTCATCGTAACGACGAAATCTTTGTTGCAAGACTATACGATACCGATAATGACGAGCGATTCTATCGACCAATTGGAGGCGGCATTGAATTTGGTGAGTATAGCCCCGCTGCGATTGTAAGAGAGTTCGATGAGGAACTTGATATCTCCGTCAAGGTCGGTGACTACCTCGGTTCCATCGAGAACGTGTTTTCGTTTGCTGGCACGGCCGGACACGAAGTCATTTTCATCTATGAAATTGAGCCGACCGACGACCTCTGGGAGGTGACACAGTTGGAAGGCCACGATGATGGCGACGTGATCTTTACCGGAGAGTGGAAATCACTCGCCGAGTTTGATCATGAAGATGACCCACTGTATCCGGACGGTCTCCTCCGACTCATTCGAGAAGATACAAAACACGTTGTTCCACGGAGTTGAATTCATCCCTTCCGAGCTGAGAGAATAAATGTATTTGCCAAACGGAGTTGGATAGCGTGTGCTTGTGTATTAGCAGCGATTTATCCCTTTTCTCAGTAGTTCTCGGATGAATTGAATGAGAACAGTCCCATTATTCCTCTCTAAGCGATTACGAGACGAGATGAGCGTGTACTCATATTAGAACGGCGTACGAATTCCAACCCCATACGATAACGACCAATCGAATCGTGGCTTCGTACCGGTCTCAAATTGCACTTCACATGCACCAATGAGTGGGACGTCGGTTGTCGCAAACCCTTCCCAGCGCGATCGGTAACTGGCTTCATTTCCAGGGTTGAGTCCCATCTCATACGAGCCATCGGGAACTGTCACTGTCCCTCCAGCAACCGAAGCACGACCACTACTTAACTGGGTTGTATCAGTCGACAGCTGCCCATCGTAATCTACCGAAATTTCCTGCTTAAGCCATGTAAAGGCGGTTTCTTCCTGATAGAGTCCCCAGGGATCGACGTCATATTTTTTGCCCAGTAACCGACCAGCACTCCACAGCCGTATCTTGTAGCGACGGCTACCAAGGCGATGAGCGAGAATGGTGGCGTCCTGCATCGCATACTGCTCTGTTGGCACGATTGTCTCCTGCCGCATGTATGCACCAACAAACTCACCAGCGAGTGACTCGGGGTTGGTCCACGGGATAGTGGCATCACCATACTGCTCATGCATTTGGGTTGCGTATGCATCGAAATCCTCCGGAGGAATGAAGACCTCTCTGTTCGGTGAATCAAGATCAATTGTATTGGTGCCACCTCCGCCAGCTTTCGTTCGAACGAATCCGAGATCGAGATAAGCAGCACTGCCGGCAGCCGTACCAAGGAGAGCGGTTCCCCCAACCCCATGGAGGAAGTGTCGTCGAGAGGGCATCTATTCAAAAAGGCGTCAGAACAGCGTATATGCTTTCTGAACTGATTCGTATGAATGTGATTGAGTTCTGAATCGACAATGGAGCATTTCTACGATCCAGAGACTTCGATGTTTTGATCGACGATGTGGTATCTGCATGTCTGGCTCTTGCCAAACGTACCGAATCATTCATCAGTGGTGCTCTGCCGAAAGTCCAAACACACCAAGCCCGCACGAGCCTGAATCGCGACGAGTTTCCAAATCGGAATCGTCTCGTAATCGAGGCGCTCCCGTATCTCACCGGTTCGGGCGTGCAGGATGTCCTCGAGCACTCCCTTTGCGTCCATGAGTTGCTCGTGCGTTTCCTCGTCAACACTCATTGCGGTGTGATCGATCGACCGCAACAACATTCCGGCATATCTCAACAGATGACACTGTCTGAGAAACCGCTCGTCGACGTACTGGGCAACCGTTGCTGGGTCATCTGTCTCGGGGATTGATTCCGCCCATTCGACTTTTGACTCACCTTCATCCTTGAAATAAGCGACGACACCCATCGCCTCGCGTGCCATCGGCGTGTCCGGCAGGTACTCACCGACGGACTCGACGACATTCCCCATCTCTTCGAGGAGTCTTCGCCGACTCTCGACACCCTCTCGAATGACTTCTTCACGGGTGCGATTCAGTTCAGTTTGGTCCTGAATCTGTGGGTCGTAGAAATACGGTAATTCAACGATGAATTCAACGACATCGTCATCGAACCGGCTGGCGTAGTCATAGGCATTGCCACCCAGCAGCACCTCTTCGGGTTCGACGTTATCATCCTCGTGTGCCATCTCGTATTGATCTTCGAAGGTTCGAAGGCGATAGATGGCATCATCGAACGCTTCGTTCTCGAACCACTCTGGCTCACCGTGATGGAGCGGGACTCCATACTCTTCTGGGAGTGATGACAGGACATCGTGAAGCGGTTCGAGGGGCTCGGTAAGATAGTAGTAGCAGCCACCGAATTCGAGATTGTGGAAACTATAGATGAAGTCTGGCTGGTGGGCTTCGATTAGATCTGCCAATACACGAGTCGCTGATATCGGCTCATCGAACGAGTAGTTCTCATATTCGACTGGGAACGTTGCTTCGACCTGCTCATCTGGCGGTGGACGGTAGAAGTTCTGGATATAGTTCGAGAGCGTGAACGGCCCGTCGAACCATCCTTCATTGAGACGGACACCGTCTATGTCGGCAATCGGCATACAGACGAATTTGTAGTCTAAAGACGCCCGTAGCTCGTCGTTTGTCGCGAGCTCGTGGATAAGAAAGTCGATTGTCATTGAGCCAATCGGCTCGTTTGGGTGAGGCGCACCAAACAAAAGTGAACTTTGATCACCTTCACCGATAGTAACCGTCCAGATCGTCTCTCCGCCCTTGCTCTCGCCGAGTTCCTCGTACGCGACGTGATCGTGGGTGCGCGCGAGCGCCTGGTTGCGTTCGCGGTGCTCGTCGACTGTGAGAAACGATTCGTACCGAGGAACCGTACTGTCGAGCGATTTGAACGTGCGAACCGGGTTTGAGTCGGAGCCATTCATATGCTATATTATTTCGTGGGATCGCACAATAATAGTAGTCATCTAACTAATATGAATGGTAATTAAACCTCGTGAAACGAATCTCGCACGCCAAGTAACGACTGTACGATCGTGCAGTACAGTCCCGACATTCAGCTTGCAGTCGATTTTTCTGCTTCATGATAAGAGACAGTAGGATCCTTACAGTACCTCCGAGCCAATCTGTGGGCAATATGTGGTGCGTGTGTATAACTATGGTTAACACTGTGCTCGTGAATTTTCGCTACTAAGAATTGGAGGTTCATGGAGGCGCTTCGACGAGAATGTACGAAGATAATCCATCAAAACCTATTAACGTATTCTGCACGTACATTTCCTATGAAGTATTCTACCATCGGTGGCCTCGCCTCGATCCCACTCACCGTATTGCTGTATTGGCAGTCAGGGATGGGGAACAATCTGTCTCTCAGCATGGTCTTTTTCGGCGGCCTACTAGCTGGGTACCTCTCCCACAGACGGCTATCAGGCGAAACGAATGCGGGGTTCCGCGCAGGCGTTATCGGTGGGGCACCAGTGTTGTGGCTTTCCCTCGATTTATTTCGAACCACTCTTGGGCCAGTTGGCCCGCTTTGGTTCCGTGTCATAGCGACCATGACAGTCCTTGTTTTCATTGTGATCGGCTTTCTCATCTCCGCGTTCATTGGAATTCTGGGCGCGAAGGTCGGTCGGTGGCTGGCAGGAACGACTGATTCACAACGAATGTCCGTCGGGTAACTTCTCCTGATACATGCTACCGTATACCGCGACAAGTTGTGGAGATACGATCAGAATACAAGGAGTCTACTAACACACATGGATGCACTCGGTGAGAAGATTATCCAAGCCGATGCCCTTCTCTGGCACATCAGTAACGTTGGTGTTGGAATCGCGGTCTTCGTTGCGACACTGCTCTACTCTCCACCCGGAACAAACAGTCTCGATGTGATCGTTACTCATCTCGATCTATTCTATCTCCTGATCTCGCTCTCACTCGTGTACACATGCTGGACTGGGATCGACCTCTGGAAATGGTTTTCAGATTCGAACCATCAGTAGTACAAGGCGGACCCTCTCTCCAACACGAAGCTGATTTCTACTCTCTAATCTCTAAGTGGGAAAAGTCTACCTCCGACACCAAGGAGCCAATCTACCCGCAATTCGTGCCGTAAGTCGAACAGCATCCTAACCATTATGCGAATTCTACATCCTACTAGAGATATGGGTCCTCTCGCTTCGGTTCGTTCGTACAACAAACGACTTACTAGATGGGCTGAATCACACCCCATCAAATGGGTTGGTCTCATGGTGCTGTTCGGTACCGCAGTGATACTGCTCCCATTGAGCGTGCGCTTCGGCGGCCCAATCAGTGAAAATCTCGGGTACGCGCTCGCGTTTGGTGTGTTCTTCGGCGTTCTACAGGCACTGTTTCTGCGGACCGTCGATACGTAGATGCTCTGTAGTTAGTAACCCCGTTTCAGTTGCCATTCTGTACTCGAGATCGGGTGGCTACGTCAGTGTAATAGCGGATTCTCTATCTGTTTCGGTAGCGAGAAACTCCTTCGAGAAAACCAATACCGATTGTTGCGCCAATCCCGATTGCCAGTCCGAGTGCTATACCGCCCCCAATTGTGCCATATCTGAGACTACCAATGATGACCGCCAATCCGGTAGCGGCAGCGATATAGAGCAAGGCACGGCGAAGATCAAATGCAACTTGGTCACTCATATCTTCTTAGTATTGTGGCGAACCATTCAAAATACCTGTACCTTCAGACGACTTGGACGTATCGATTAGGGCCATCTACGGAATATACACTGACTTCGCTCGAACCCACTGTAAACAATGCCAGCCAGACCGCACGTGAATACATGTCGAGATAGTATACTCTACTAACCTATGTAAATACCTGTACCAAACAAAAACGAACGATAAATGAACAAGAGAAGGACGAAACCGATGGTGAGTTAGTTTGAGTCAGCGAGGAAGTCCGTCACCCACACATCAGAGCGCGGTGGGTGCAAATCGCCCATTGCAAGTACGACATCAGGAGTAGCGGGGCGGTGCCCGCATGGACTCACATGGACCCGCGACGGGCCCGCCACCGTCATGGTCCCAACAAGCCGCAGACAGTGCGGACAGCGGTACTTCTGCGTCATTCGGTGACCTCCCCGATGCGCAGTGACCCACCGCAGTCGCCACAGTTGTACTGCTCCGGGTGTTTCACGACCTTCGAGCGCTGGTAGCGCGGGATTCGTTCACCGCACGCTTCGCAAATGACCCACCAGTTCGGCGACGTGAACCGTTCGCAGTACTGTGAAGTGTCGAGCGCATCCGTCCTCCGTTCGAACGTTCGCCCGTGGTCCGCTTCCCCGGACTCGTGTACTACCAGGCACTTCTGTTGCACCCTTTACTCTGCAATTGTTTTGAGTAGAATCGACAAGAAGCAGTTCTGCGGCGTGATCGCTACTACGCACAAATTGTTTCTGAACAGAGTGTGTATCCGAAACTATCGATGGTAAGCCGTGAAAATTGGATAACGATCTCCTTCGTCGTCGTAGCCCTCCCCGCAGCGTACGCTGCCAACATCTTACTGGAATCAAACGGTATCGCTCAAGATACGGCCTTCATGATCTCGTTTTTCGTACTGCTTGTTGTTGGCGTTGGTCTCCCAAGATATGTAACGCGTAGTGGATGACCTCAGTCACGCACTGTCAGTACTTGACGACATCAAGTAGTACTCTCTCCGTCACCGGAGTTACGTTGCATTTGTCGATTGCTGTCTCCATACACACACATTGTCGATGGAGACGGTGTACTGGTGGTCTTCCGGGTTTTCGTGGCCCTTGTTGGCGACGTCGATGAGTCCAGGGATATCGATCGAAGAAGAAACTGTTCGATCTGTACGCGTTGTGTGCTGTCTCGGTAGCGTCACGAGCTGCGTAAAATCTGGATAAGCGAAATATATTAGAGTATTAAAGAATGGAACAGATATGCCTCGCTGTGATAATTGCGGGTCGTTTGTGACTCAGCAATACGTCCGTGTGTTCACACCGGATGAGGTTGAGAAACCTCGTGTCTGTCCATATTGTGAAGATCTAGTTCGGGATGGGAATGAGATACGGCAAGCTCGCGCTTCTCGGGGAAATTCATGATGAGAAATTTGTATAAGATAAACTCCGACGTTGTTCACTTATTCAGCGTCTGCCGGCGTATCGAAGTCATGGAAGTGTTCACCTTCCTCTTTGCTCAAGATGTCGAGGGCAGCTGCACCACCATCACCAGCGGAGATGACTGCTTGCCACTCTTGATCACGGACCATTGCACCGGTAGCGTATGCGTTCTCGATACTCGTTTCCATGCTCAAGTTGACTGAAACAGTCCCCGAACCGGTGAATTCACAGCCGAGTTGCTCAGCAATATCGCGATCTGCCCCGGTCGCTAAGACGACATATGTTGCGTGATGGTCGCCATCATCAGTCGTGATTTGGAACCCATCGTCGTCCGTTTCGATACCTGTTACCGCTGTGTCCATGTGCTGGACTACATCAAACTCGTCGGCCTGTTCGCGGGCTTTCTCCAGGAATTCCGTTCCATCGATACTCTCAATTCCCAAGTAATTGAAGAGGTGTGCTTTGTGCATCCACGTCTTGTCAGTATCGAACACGGTTGCATCAAGGCCATTCTTTGCTGTGAACAGTGCTGCACTGAGTCCGGCTGGACCGCCACCGACGATTGTAACATCGGACATGGACTATAGCACGGTTGGTTTTCGCATAAGTTTACTCCCAACAAATGAGTCCACGAGCGGTGGAAGTGGCCGAGCAGATCGCGCTCAGTCGTCGGTTGCATTTTCGACAGCAGCCATGTGTTTGCAGAAGGCGTTCCGGTGGACGTGGTGCGGGCACGTGCAGGCCATTAATTCTTCAGTCACGTCGTCGATGGAGACCACGTATTGGTGGTCCGCGGGATTCTCGTGGCTCTCGTTGGTGACGTCGATGAGTCCGGGGCATCGACGTCGAAGGCACATTGTTCCCATTGTGCGCGTTGCTGTGCCGTCTCAAACCGTGTGTTAGTATATGATACTACCCAGAACAGGCTCTTATGTGAACTAGGAGCGATAGAACAGAGTCACGCAGAAACCAGTAGTCCGCAAAAATCTTCCTCGTATCTATTGCTTATCTCGAGAACTACTTAAACGGAAATCGGTCAGTGGCCCTCACTCTCCTCGACGCGAATTGCACCGCTGCACTTGCTACAGCTGTACTGCTCCGGGTTTCGGACGGTCTTCAAGCGTCGATACCAGGCAATCCGACCGCCACAGTCCTCGCACACGGGCCACCACTTTGGTGTAGCGAAGCGTTCGCAGTGTTTCGAAGTATCGAGATGGTCCGTCCAGCGGGTGAACGTTCGCCCGTGATCTGCCTCACCGAACTCGTGGTACTGCCACGCGTGAATCAGTTCATGCCGGACAGTGGAACTGAATTGCTCCCACCCGTGTCGTTCGTAGGCCGTCCAGGTTAGCGCAATCGTAATCACCTCTGTTGTCGGATCGTACTCTGTGACGCCTGCCTGTCGTTGCGCTTGATGTGAGACTTCACAGTCGATCGTTTCGACCGACAGATCTGGCGCGGAACATTCTCGAACCAACGCTTTCTGCGCCGCATCGATATACGTCGGCGTACTCCGTTGACGGCCCTCAATGCCCCAATATTTGTACTCGTCTTCACCAGCCACTTTCCCGAAGTACTTCGTTAACGCGCCAGCGTCCGAATCACGTAAGGGAACGCAACCCAGTCGTAGTGGGCTTCGTGTTCAAACCGAATCTTCGCCTCCTCGAACAATCCCCGAGACAAGTGCAGACAGTGAGGTCTGTTCTTCTCCTTCGATCGGAGTCATCCAGACGCTATTGCCCATCTGCCGCTGCCCTCACTCGATAAGAGGCCAACAGCTATTGGGTTGTTGAATGTATCACCGATGGTTTCAGGCAACGTTTTCAAGCGCCTTTCGAAGCGCTTCGACTGCGTCTCCAAGTTGATCGCGCGAAATTGTCAGCGGTGGCTGGAAGCGCATGACGTTTTTGTAGTATCCACCGACGCCTATGACGACATTCGACTCTTCCCGGAGGAATTCACTAGTAGCGGAAGCAAGTTTACTATCCGGCCGAGGGGCGATATTCTGCGGCCCCATCGTCCCAGGCTCAACGAGTTCGATGCCCTGCATCAATCCAAGGCCACGCGTCTCACCAACCACGTCGTAGTCTGCTTCGAGCGTTTCAAGCTTCGATGCGAGCCACTCACCGTTTTGGTGTGCTTTCGTAATGATCTCGTCTCGTAATTCATCGATAGTCGCCAGCGCTGCTGCGCAGGCGACGGGGTTACCGCCGAACGTCGAAAGATGGTCTCCAGCCTCGAACGCGTCCGCAACCTCCTTCGATGCGGTGAACGCGCCAAGCGGGAGTCCGTTTGCGATTCCTTTCGCCTGTGTCAGGATATCCGGCTCGATATCGAAATGGCTGCTCGCAAACAATTTTCCGGTACGCCCGTAGCCGGTCTGGACCTCATCTGCAATGAGTAGTGCACCGTGGTCGTGAGCTATCTCTTGGACACGTTTGAGCCATGCATCCGAGGGAACGATAATACCGGCTTCACCCATAACGGGTTCGACGACAACTGCCGCAAGGTCACCGCTCGTATGCGAGCCAATGACCCGTTCGAGTTGGTCGGCACAGCTAGCATTACACTGAGCGCCGTTACAACGGGGACATCGGTACGCATACGGTGGCGCAGTATGGGAGACATCGTTGATCGTTGGGGCCATATCCTGTTTGTACGCGTTGTTTCCCGTGAGTGCAAGGCTTCCAAGCGTGCGCCCATGGAACCCCATCTCGAGTGCGATGACCTCCTTGGACCCGGTGTACTTTCGCGCGAGCTTGATCGCTCCTTCGACTGCTTCCGTCCCGGAGTTACAGAAGAAGCTCTTCTCCAAGTCTCCCGGTGTGATGTCAGCGATCGTTTCGGCGAGGTCAGCTACTGGCTCATTCGGGTGTACGTACGAGCAGCCGTGGATAAACTCTTCAAGCTGGGCTTTCGCAGCCTCGACGACAGCTTCGTTACCATGGCCGACGTTCGTCACCGAGATTCCCGAAAACACGTCGAGATACTCGTTCCCATCGAAGTCTTCGAGGGTACAACCGGATGCTCGCTTGACCGGGACGTTCAGTGATTTCCAGATAGGCATGACGTGGTCGTCGTAAGAGGATTCGATCGACCTATTTGTCTCTTGTTTCTGCATTACGTGATTATTGAGATTGAATCCTAATAAATCATTCCTAATGAGACACAATCCAGAAATTGTAGATATTGCTGGTCCATAAACAATAGGAGAATAGTGCGGCGAATTTTCGAAACTGGAACAAAACAGAACGAATCAATTGGCATCCTCGACAATTCGCACCGAGAGTATGAATCAAACTATGTCCCAAAATCAGGATGTGAGTGGGACTCAATTCTACAATACTACGAAAAGTGGAACACTTATCAGTGGGTGGCGGGACCGTTGAGATATACGGGGGTCACAGCCCGTCCACCTCAAACAGACGAAAATGAGATCGATCAACCCAGCAACCGAAGACGTCATCGAAACGTACGACGAACACGACGAGCCAACGGTCAGCGCCCGATTGGACGAGGCATGGAGAGAATTCGAATCGTGGCGGACCAAGCCGATCGAACGTCGCGAAGCGCTGCTGGCGGATGTGGCTGACGTGCTGCGCGAGAACGCCGACGAGTACGCGACTCGGATGACCACCGAAATGGGAAAACCCATCGAACAGGCGGTTGCCGAGGTCGAAAAGTGTGCGTGGGTCTGTGAGTACTACGCTGAGCACGCCGCGGAGTTTCTACAGAACGATCGGATCGGTACCGTTCCCGGTTCGAAAACGTACGTCTCGTATGAACCGATCGGACCGGTCCTCGCAGTAATGCCCTGGAACTATCCATTTTGGCAGGTTTTCAGGTTTGCTGCGCCCCACATCACTGCAGGAAACGTTGCAGTGCTCAAACATGCACCGAACGTCTTCGGCTGTGCACGAGCCATCGAATCGGTCTTCGAACGCGCCGGATACCCCAGTGGCGTTTTCACCTCCCTTCAAATTCCCGCCGAACGAGTGTCGACGCTCATCGAAGACGACCGAATCAAGGGGGTGAGCCTGACAGGCAGTACGCGGGCGGGGCGAGCGGTTGCGGAGACGTCCGGCCACGAACTCAAACCAACCGTACTCGAACTCGGGGGGAGCGACCCATTCATCGTACTCGATGACGCGCCGATTGAACGTGCTGCCAAACAAGGGGCCAAAGCTCGAACACAGAACAACGGACAGTCCTGTATTGCCGCCAAACGGTTTCTGGTACACGAAACAGTCCACGATGAGTTCCTCGAACGGTTTACCGAGGAGATGAACGAACTCACGGTCGGAGATCCATCGAAAGCGCAAACCGATATCGGGCCGCAAGCACGAGCGGATCTGTTAGAGTCGCTCCATGAACAAGTCACGCGGTCCGTCGAGTCTGGTGCGACACTTCACCTCGGAGGTAAACCGCTCGATCAGGCCGGTTACTATTATCCACCGACGATCCTCACCGATGTCCCGGATGATGCACCGGCAGCGACTGAGGAACTGTTCGGCCCGGTTGCCACCGTCCTCAAAGTCGAAACCGAACAGGAGGCAATTCGCGTGGCGAACGATACCCCATACGGACTCGGTGCAAGTATCTGGACGGGAGATACCGAACGCGGCGAAGCACTCACCCAGAAGATCACCGCTGGCAATGTCTTTGTCAACCAAGTCGTCGCATCGGATCCACGAGTTCCATTCAGTGGTACGAAGGCCTCGGGCCACGGAACAGAACTCTCCCACCACGGAATCCAAGAGTTCGTCACGAAGAAAACGATCTGGATCGACGAGGTGTCGGACAGCGTCTAGGTAGTGAACTCCGTCCTTCCATTCGCCTGCTTTAGCCCACCGCATCGAGAAAGCACCCACGGACATCGAGAGGTTCCAGTTGATTAAGGTTCCCTAACTGACCTTATTATTGGACTGTGTTTATGAATTTGAATGGAAATTGAACACAGAAAGATATATGGTGGGAAAGTTTGACTATGTGAGTGTCGCACATAACCATGACAGATGAACTCTCACGCATCCTCTCGAAACGCGATGTGTTCGTACTCGCACTTGGCGCAATGATTGGATGGGGTTGGATCGTTCAGACAGGCTATTTCATCGACAAAAGCGGTGTTAATGGAGCGATATCGGCATTCGTTCTTGGCGGGTTCATGGTGGGTGTCGTTTCGCTCATCTATGGTGAACTCGCATCGGCGATGCCCGTTGTCGGCGGGGAACACGCCTATAGCATGCGTGCCTTAGGACCAGCAGGCTCGTTCGCCTGCACGTGGGCGATTATTTTCGGCTACGTTAGCGTCGTCGCATTCGAAGCAGTTGCACTCCCGAGCGCACTTGCGTACATCGTCCCCGGGTTCAACGTCTTCCAACTGTGGACGGTCGCCGGTCAACCCGTCTACGCAACGTGGGTCCTCACGGGGGTCGTTGGCTCGATAGTCGTTACTTACCTCAACTATCGGGGCGTCCGCCCGGCGGCGCAGTTCCAAGCGATTCTCGCGCTCATAATCACGGTTTCCGGTGTAACGCTCTTGCTCGGAGCGCTGTTCAACGGGGGCTCACCATCCTCCCCGCCCTTCGCGAATGCCGGAATTGAGGGCGTGTTTACCGTAGCAATAATGACGCCATTCATGTTCGTTGGATTCGACGTGATTCCTCAAGCAGCGGGCGAAGCCGACGTTTCCCCGAAAACGCTCGGAGGACTTATCGTCCTCTCTGTAGCCTGTGCTGCCACGTTCTACATTGCAGTGATTTGGGCAGCAGGACAGGTTGCTTCAGGGACGACGCTCGTCGAAAGTTCACTCCCTGCTGCAACCGCGATGGAAATCGCGTTCAACAGCAAAATCATCGGACGAATCATGGCACTCGCCGGTCTCGCAGGTATCCTCACGAGTTGGAACGGCTTCGTGCTCGGCGCTAGCAGAGCGATTTATGCGCTCGCCGAGTCGAACATGCTGCCTGACTCGCTTGGGACGATTCACTCCGAATACAGCACCCCATCGACTGCAATCGTACTCGTCGGAGCGCTCGCTGCACTCGCACCGCTGTTCGGCAAGCAGATGCTGGTGTGGATCGTGAATGCGGGCGGACTCGGAATGGTCACGGCGTGGTTCCTCGTTGTTGTTTCTTTCTTGACTCTTCGATATCGCAACGCCGAACTCAACAGACCCTTTAAGCTCCCAGCTGGATACATCGTCGGTGGACTAGGGTTGGTGTTAACCGTCTTCTTTATCGGTCTCTACCTTCCCGGGTCACCCTCGGCACTCACGTGGCCCTACGAATGGGCTATTGTAGGCATATGGTGTCTGCTCGGCGCTGTTCTACTCGCGATCGCTGGGGGGCTTCCCACGCAAAGGGAAGCAGATGCCCACATGAGTGTTCCCGACTTGGACGAGTAGCGTCCCGTCGAATTCAGCTTTCCTCAGTGGTCTTTGAGGTACGTGTTCGTTACGAGAGGTCCGGAAGAAGCGCGTCTTTTAGGCTCTCAATGTCGTAGTCATTGAGTGGATTTGACTCGTCCTTGATTGTCGTGATAACGAACTTCGAACTCGTCCTCGAGATTTCGTCTACTTCTTCGAATTCCGAGATGAGATCCTCGACCATTCCACGAGATGCAAGGTGCGAAACCAGTATGAAGTCAGTGTCACCGAGGGTAAAATACACCTGGTTAACGCCATTTACGTTACCGAGTTTGTCTCCGACTTGTTTGTGGTACCCAGAGTCGTATTCGGCCCAGACTTCCGTGATGAGGGTGAGATTTAATCCTGCTTGTTCGAAGTCGATATCGAAGATTTCGTTCTTTATGATCCCCTCTTCTTGTAACTTCTCGAGACGATAGTGAACGGTTGATTTCGGAATCCTAGTCTCGTCGGCTATTTTGTCAGGGCTTCCCGATTCGAGTATCCCGATCGCTTTAAGAATTCGAAGATCCTTATCGTCCATAGAACTCAGTTAGAAGGCTATTGATATTATTGTTTTGTGTCCAACTAAGCCGACCCATCTTGGAACCTTTATTTCTTTCAATATATGGTCCTAAAGGACACAACGCAACACCATAGGCAGTAACCTAACAACATGACGACCGTACTTTGCAATACGCAAACACGTTGGCCCTGATTGTCCCGCGCACACAAAGGAAAAGTCCGCCTTGGATTTCGGAAGACCGGTGCCGGATGTTAGAGCACCCGGCGCGTTTCTACACACGCCCGAGGGCACCGTTCTTTCTACGATTTTGTATCCGCCATATGGTGATGAAGGTTGGTATTCACCACATGGCATACACCAATAGGAGTATACTTCGGTAGTGTGTATTGTGGAGACTGTCCAAAGATCTCGGTGATACAGGGCGGTACGTCGAGACGGTAACGCTCACCGACGTGCTCGCCATTTTCGAGGAAGTAGAGGGGCCCGTTGTGACCTCTGGTGATGTCGCAGATGCGCTTGAGTGTTCACGAGAGACTGCTCGACGGAAGCTTGGACAGCTTGAGGACCAGGGCAAAGTGAAGAGTCGCCAGACTGCCGCTGTTCGTCGATACTGGTGGGTTGTACGCTGCCTTTGACGAGGACGATGTGAATCACGACGCAGCGAATGGTGTGTTCGATGGCATGGAAGCCGTGAGTATTGGTCGGTGTTTACGAGTCACTGTGTGCTCTCGGAGTTTGCGACGTTTGATGCGGCGTGTGAGGAGTTCGAGCGTTTTGATGATCAACAGATTTCATTTGTTGATCAAACGAGTGCAGTGCTTGCTTGAGAGCATGAGATAGAGCATCTGTTTGCCTTTGACAGTGCCTTTCGGACCATGGAGTTCGAGCGGGTGCCAGTTGATATCGAATGAACTCGGACAAGCCAGCTAACTCCGCGGCTGAACGTGCCAATCTCCGGAAACAGCTGCAAGCAGCGGAGACAGCACAAGAACGCCGCGAAGTGATGCGTACAATGGCAGCACTCGAGTGGAAAGAGCATGCCGAAACGTACGATAAGCTTGCAAAGGAGTAGAACCAACCTGAAATGCCTTCGGTATTTATCGTAGTCGTTTTATTAATGAACTCTCCCGTTGACTAGTGAAGTCCCCATCTGTAGTTGTCGTTGTAGTTGTCTTTCTGTCCTCGAGAATAGTCCAAAGAGAGGAGACGAAAATATAGATATCGGTGAGGATCTCGAGCAACATACAAAGGTAAAGTGGCTTTGTCGCGGACACACGGGTATGGTTGAAGGAGAGATCGACGACGTCGACAGAGCAATTCTGTATGCACTCCAGGAAGACGCTCGAAACATGTCTTCTGGAGACATCACAGAGCGAACCGATACCTCGGACAGTACCGTTCGCAAGCGCATCCAGCGTCTCGAATCCGATGGGGTAATTAAAGGATACAGTGCCAATGTCGATTATCAAAAATCGGGCTATCCGCTCCAAATGTTGCTCTACTGCACCGCTTCGATAGTCGAACGTGGTGACCTTATCCCCGATATTCTAGAAATCGATGGTGTCGTTTCTGTTCAAGAACTGGTCACCGGGGAACAAAATCTCCTCGTGACTGCTGTCGGCGAGTCGGACAGCGACATCACACCCGTCGCACAGGCACTCCTCGATATGGGGCTTACCGTTGCTGATGAAGTTCTCGTTCGAACCCACGAGACGACACCTTTCGGCAAGTTCAATTCCAATACTCACACGGAGGACGATTCCTAAACGACGACGTGTTTGACGTCTGGCTCGGTCGCGCGACGGACGGCGGCCCGTACCGAACCGATCGAGCCAGCTAGATTATCCGAGTATCCCGCAAGGACAGCAAGTGCTGCCTCTCGGTCGGGAGCTGACACCGCAGTTGAGTTCGTCGATTTCGGCTCAAGCCGTGGTAGCTATCCGTAACACTCCCCGGACGGTGACGTCGAACCACTTCTTCTGCAAGGAAGTCCCCAGACGCGTGTCGTTGTCGAACGCCAGCAGTATGACGTTAATCGATGTCGTTTCTGTCCCCTTCGATGTTCTCAATCCTATCGTCCTCAACGACCGTACGTCCACCGATCGGTTCGAACGACTGCTTAACAAGGGCGTCCTTGGGAGATCTTCCATACCACCTCGCATCAATAACGAACTGTTCTTCGTGACGAACATTTCGAACGTTTCGGTAACACTATCTCGTTTCAGGTTCAAATCCGTTACAGAGAGCCGATGGCCGACACTAATGCGTCTGAACAGAGGTGGCCTGGTTTACGATGAGCGGGGACGATCTCAAATCTGCTATCGAGTCAGTTCAAGAATGGACCGGTTCTCGAAGAAACCGGGAAGATGGCTCGGCCACCCAGACGGCCCTCGTCGTCTCGTGCTCGATGAGCGACTGCAGTTGGAAACCGCTGTGGCCGGTCGATGCTACCTGGAACGTCATCGGAGTGCAGACGCTCGGGAATCAGACCTGGGATCAGTACGAAGGTCAGGTGGTACTGGACAGCGATATCGAACTCCTCGAAACGCAGCACGACATTACAGCAGTACTCATCGTCGGACACACGAGGTGTCAGGTTCTCGAAGACGCGTACGACCGGTGGATTGCACCCGATTCAGGGTCACCTGCAGGTATCGAAGCGCGGTTGAAGCCGCTCCGTTCGCTCGTCGGAGATGCGTTTGAGGAGGGGCTCCTGACTGACTCGATGCCACCTCAGACGAGACAGAATCGACTTGTCGAGTACAACGTCTGTCGCCAGGTTGTGTTTCTCAAGCAGGCACTCCCGTCGTCGGTCACGGTCGCTGGCTACGTACACGACCAAGATGGGGCGTACAATTCGTTTCCTGACAAGCAGTATCTGGTCGCCCTCGACGGCGAGACAGAACCAACCACAATCCGGGCTCGTCTCCCCGACGACACGTCGGTACAGGTTACAAATCTCCTGACCTGACCCTCCTATACCGGGTGTTTAAATACAGACTCAACAAAACCATACTGTTCTATAATGGCCAATTTACGAACGTTTTGTGAATATAGATAGTTTTAATAGTCATTTTGTTCTCTATTGTGTTGAATACGACCAGAAGCGGATTCCGAGTTCGTCTCGGTACGTGGGATGGTCGGACAATAGGATGAACGATGTCAGGACGTAGCTCGAAACCGACGATCGGAGCGCTCCCGGACACGACGGTGGAATCGCCGTCCGTGCCCATTGTACTAACGTGGCTCGTGTGGACGTTGTTCGCCGCGAGTATCGCCGTCCTCATCGCCCGAGTCCGGTTCGGTGGGTCGTGGGAGATCCCCGGTGTGGTCGCCATCGATGGCTTGACCATTCTGATGTGGGTGGTCGTCACCTTCTTTAGCGGGATTGTTCACAGTTACTCTCGCCGCTACATGGCTGGTAGCGCCCATGAGACCGACTTCTTCCTCGCCGTGTTCGGTTTCACGGCTGCTGTGATGGGGCTCGTGGCCGCCGACCTTATCGCCTTGTTCTGGCTCCTATGGCTGGCGATGGGGCTTGTGATGGCGAAACTCGTCGGTCTTGTCGACGGTTGGCGCCAGGCACGGGCGGCCGCGACGGTCGCTCGCCGGTACTTCCTCGCCAGCAGCGCGCTACTCGGGGTCGCGCTGACCGTATTGTGGTGGACGACCGGTGCGACGACGATCTCCGGGATCGCCGCGGCGTCTGATTCGCTCGACGGAGCGGTGTGGCTCGTGGCTGCCGGGACCCTCGTCCTCGCGGCGATAATCCAGTCGGCGCTCGTTCCCTTCCACGGCTGGCTCCTCTCCTCGATGACCGCTCCGACACCGGCATCGGCACTGATGCACGCCGGGTTCGTCAATGCGGGTGGCATCTTGCTGGTCCGCTTTGCCCCGGTCGTCACCGTCGATACCACCTTCATGCTGGCAGTGGTCGCCGTCGGCGCGGCCAGCGCGATTGGTGGGAAACTCCTGAAGTCGGTCCAGACGGACGTCAAGCGCAAACTCGGTTGTTCAACGGTCGGCCAGATGGGATTCATGATCATGCAGGCTGGCCTCGGGTTCTTCGGGGCCGCCATCACCCACCTCATCCTGCACGGCTTCTACAAGGCATACCAATTCCTCTCCTCCGGGGGGCAGATTGAACATACCACTCCGAGCGAGGGGCCCTCACACACGGTGGGGTACCCAACGAGCGTCGTCACCTTCGCGGTGACGCTGCTGACCGGACTAGCCGGCGGTATACTATTCGCGGCGCTGACCGGAAAAGGGACGAACATGGACGCCGGACTCCTGCTGACCTTCTTCGTCGTGTTCACCACGCTTCACGCGGCCCGCAGTGCGGTCCAGACTACCTCACTTTCGCGGTCGGCCCGCTACGGAGCCGTCCCCCTGGTCTTCTTCCCAGCCATCGTCGTCTACGCCGCCGTCTACGAGACGATATCCGGACTCCTATTCGGACTTCCGATGGTCACAGCCCCGACTGAACTGACTCTGCTCCACGGCGTCATTGCCGTCATCTTCGTTGGCATCTACGTTGGGATCGAGACCGGTATCCACGAGCGCAGTCAGCGTCTCTACGTCGCACTGATTAACGCCAGCCAACCCGCGTCGGACACCCTCCTGACCTCCACAGAGGAATATAATGAGTACTGAATCCATCATCCACGATAGCATCGATGAAGCAGCGACTAGCATCGGGTCCCTCTGGCCCATCCACTCGTTCGTGACGGCCAACCCGCTCTCGGGGTTCGAGGACCAGCCGTTCGGCGAGGCGGTCAAACGGGCAACCGACCTGCTAGGTGGTCGCGGCTACCCCAACCCCGAGACGTTCGAGACGGCACTGGAACGTGGCCAGATAGACCCGGAGATACTCGAATCGGAACTTGCCGAGGCAGGCTACGAGGAGGAACCCCATACGCTGTTGGACCGCATTTCCGACGCGACCGACGTCGTGGAAGGTGTCACCGATACCGCCCCAAACCATGTTGACCAAGTGCTGACGAAGTGGCTATCGAACTTCCTCGACGAGGGGAGTGCCCACTGGGCGATGCCGAACCGCGAAGAAGGGTTCTACGCCGCTTTTCGTGGGGTGGTCGAATACGACGGTGAAATCCCAGACGAAGGGGTCATCACTGACCTTCCCGAGACGCCGATCGAGACGATCGAGACGGTGCTGGAGCCGTACCCGCAGAGCCAGTGGGTGTCTATTTTCGAGGAGCAACTAGCTGCCCTCCCGGGCTGGACGGGGTTGATCAAGCAGCGTGTCGATGACGGGAGAGAGTGGCAGTCGAAATACCCGATTTCGCTGGAGGAGTACCTCGCGGTGCGTCTGGCACTGTCAGATGCGACTGGTGTTGACCTCGAGCCCTCGAACGAGGGCACCGACATGGAGCCAGCCGACGAACTCGCTCAGGCGTTCCTGCGTGCGTGGGAAGCGACATACCGTGACGATCTCGTCGAGGCGATCGCCGAGGAGAGTGAGTCGATGGCCGATAGCGATCCGTCGAGCCGTCCAGACGCCCAGCTTGTCTTTTGTATCGACACTCGTTCGGAAGTCATTCGCCGTCACATCGAGGCGGGGGGAGATTATGAGACTCACGGGTACGCTGGCTTTTTCGGCATCCCGATCGAGTACCGGGGATACGACACCGATGTAGCGGTCGAGGCCTGTCCACCGATCCTCGAACCACAGCACTACATCCACGACTTTCCGACCGACAACGACACGCAGGCGAGCCACGACCGCTGGTGGGACATCCGCGAGGCCGCCGATGAGATTATCAAGACGCTAGAGGCCAACGCCGCCACAGCCTACGGCTACGTCGAAAACGCTGGCAGCGGCTACGGCCTCGCACTCGCGGCCCGCACGCTCGTTCCCGGGCGCGTCCACGACTTGTTAGACGCTGTTGAAGCGTCGGTACCCGACGAACACGAGTTCTGTGAGCCGCTGATCCACCACCAGCACACCTATGTCGGTGACCTCCCGGTGGGACTGACCCACGATGAAAAAGTCGAGTACGCCGCGACCGCCTTCGACCTGATGGGCTGGGAGGAGTTCGGCCGCCTCGTCGTCTTCGCCGGGCACGCCAGCGAGACGACTAACAACCCGTACGAGACGAGCCTAGACTGTGGCGCCTGTGCTGGCAACCCCGGCGGCCCGAATGCCCGCGTACTTGCAGCAATCTGTAACGACGAGGATGTCAAGACGGCACTCCGCGACCGCGGCTTCGACATCCCCGAGGACACCGTCTTCGTCGCTGGCCAGCACAACACCACGACCGACGAGGTGGAACTGTACGATGACGACATCCCCGAAAGTCACGCGGGGGATATCGACCGGTTGCGTGCAGACCTGGCTACCGCTCGCGAGAACGCGACAGCCGAGCGCGCCGAGTCGATGGGTGCCGACAGCTCGATGGGGGTCAGTGAGACGGAACGCCGTGCCGCCGACTGGGCCGAAACGCGTCCCGAGTGGGGACTGGCCGGCAACGCTGGCTTCGTCGTCGCCCCTCGCGAACTGACGAGCAACCTCAATCTCGACGGCCGGGCCTTCCTCCACTCCTACGACTGGTCGACCGACCCGGATGGTGACGCGCTCGAAGCGATCCTCACTGGCCCCATGGTCGTCACACAGTGGATCAATACTCAGTACTACTTTTCGACAGTCGACAACGCAGTCTATGGCAGCGGGTCGAAGGTGACGCAGAACCCTGTCGGCAACGTCGGTGTCTACCAGGGAACCGGCGGCGACTTGATGACCGGTCTCCCCCTCCAGTCGCTGATGGCCGCCGATGACAAACCGTATCACCAGCCGCTCCGCCTCTCGACGGTCGTCCATGCGCCGGTCGAACGCGTCACCGGCATCTTGGCCGACCACGAGGAGTTGACCGAACTGCTGGACAACGACTGGCTCTCGCTGACGGTCGTCGACCCGACCCAGGACCACCGCACCTTCCACTACGGGGAGGATTTAGAGTGGATACCAATGTCCGAACAGACCGAAGCACACTTGGAGATACCGAACGCTTCCGCTGTCGCGGACGGTGGAACACAAATCTAGCAATAACCGGAACCCTATGCACAAGCCAGCGATACCGACCAACCAGCGAACTGTGACTGAGATGGGCTTGGTGGCTTTCCGTGTTGACCCTGTGTACGGTCAAGTCGACACGATCTCCTCGAAGCGTAGTGCGAGTCACGTGTGAATCTACCCCTCTTTCAGAGTGTTTTTATTGGCGCTGGCGACGGGTGCTGGCGCACAGATGAGGTGTTGTGTGATGGAGCTGTGTCGGACCAATATATTGGGATCTTGGCAAATTACTTCAGGGTGGACGGAGTCCCTCGCTGGAATTCAAGATAGACGAGCTCTTCATCGCCAACCGTCCAACCATGGTGACCCGGCGGTATCGCTGCTCCGCTCCCGCTAGCGATTTCAATTTTGGTCCCGTCATCGAGTTCCAGACCGAGTGTTCCAGAAACAACGAGGATGTGATGCGACTTTTGGCAGTACTTGTTATTTGTGTTCGCGTCATCATCACTGGACACTCCCCATCCCGGTTCCAGTGTAACACGGACCACTTTCATCTCCTTTAAAGTGACCGACTCCGAGTACCCGTTCTCGAACGTCGATTTCTCCGCGTCGTTAGAGAGATTCCGAACGATTAGTTCCTCGACTTCGTCATCCTTATCCATCCTTAACTATTCATGAAGAAGGTTAATAAATATTATGGGTGGATACAACAAGTATGCAATATCCACCATAGATGTGGGGCTTTCTATGAAGACGGATTGCTCGCTCTCCTTCTCTAAGAGGCGAATGATATGGAACGTCCACTTGCAGCCAAGGACCTCCCAGATTCCGCTCCACTCTGTCTCTTCAATTCGCATGAGTTGACCGTGTTCAGAATTTTGAACCTACTGGCTTCAAAACTACTACTTGATTTACATCGTCAACTCTCCTCAGTTCAGACAGGCAATCAGAGATGAGTAACGAATCAATCTCGGGCTACGACCGGGCCTCCGAGGTCCTGCCAGCCCCGCCAATCAGCACAGGGGAATTCGACCGCCTCAAACAGTCGATCATGTTCACTGACGAGGAATATCTCGACCGCATGCGAGTTCGGATCGTTGGGGAGGGTAAAACCGGCGTTGGTGACCGCGTGAAAACCAGTGATCACGACGAGAGTAGTCCGAGCGAGTCCCGAAGTGTGGACCCAGCGGGGCAGTGACGATGGGGATCCATTACCTCCAGCACGTCCCGTTCGAGGGGCCCGGAACGATTCGCAACTGGGCGACTGACCGGGGCCACGACCTGAAAGGGACGCACCTGTACAACGACGAGTCGCTGCCTGACCTCGATACGTTCGATTGGCTAATCGTCATGGGCGGACCGATGAGCGTCCACGATACCGACGAATTTCCCTGGCTCGCAGCGGAAACAGACTTCATTCGAGCAACGGTTAACGCGGATAAGACGGTCGTCGGAATCTGTCTCGGAGCGAAATTGGTTGCTGAGGCACTTGGCGGGCGCGTCCACGAGGCCGACACGTCGGAGATTGTCTGGTTTTCCGTCGAAGCAACCGACGAAGCGACCGAGTCACCGCTGTTCGCCGACCTGGGCGGAAAGTATGACGCGTTCCACTGGCACGGCGACACGTTCGATCTGCCCGAGGGCGCAACCCGGATGGCCCGGACCGACGCATGTCTAAATCAGGCGTTCGTCTACGAAGGCCGGGTCGTCGGCCTACAGTTTCACCTTGAATCCCCGCCAGCCACTGTCGACGAGATCATCGCGAACAGCGGCAACCTCCACGACTCGACTTCGGTGACGAGTCCCCCCGCCAGCGACGCGACTCGGCTACCAATGATGTTGAATATTTCGGATCGGTGTTAATCGACGTAACCCAACGCAGACAAGCGTTCCTCGATCGTGTCATCGCCTGATTCAGCCGCTTCGTCGGAGATATCTGCCGACCCCGACTTCCCTGACCTGACGATCTGCTTTCGTTTCGAGTACGGAGGCACGAACCACGGAACGGTGTTGAGTACCGGCATCCGTATTTTACTTGGATGGAAGTAGACCGGAATCGGGAATGGTGTCGCCCACTCTCCGATTGCGTTTCCGTGATCGGCCGTGATCACTGTTTTTCCCGGAAGCTCTTCGGCGAGCGGGATCGCTTCCTCGAGTACACGGATCAAATTATCTCGATACGCCTCCCAAAAGATTCCGTCTTCGATTTCACCATCCTGCAATGCTTCCCAAGCGAATCCGAAGTCCATCTCCGATGACTCATCGAGCATCATGTCCCGGAGTCCGCCGGTTAATCGGCTATCGATATCGAGCTGCGTCTCGCCGATAAAAGGGGTGTGTGGTTGCATGAAATGGACTATCTGACGTTTGTTTGGGAATTCTTCGTGGACCGAGAGCGCACGTTCCGAGAGTACTTCCGGGGGGACGATTCCGTCATCATCGCTCCATCCGTCGATCCAGACACGGTCCGTGAAGTAGAACGAATCATCGAGAACTCGTTTCTCGTGTGGATTGGCGGTTACATAGACGGTGTCGTTGTACGATCGACCGCCGAAATTCTCCAGTAAAAATTCCGATGAGGAACTCCCCCGAGATTGGAACTTGGACAACTCACCGTCAAGCGATAATTTGGCGTAAATCTGGGTAAATAGGTCGTATCGACAGGCGTCCAAGATGAGGAGGTTGTCCCAGTCAGCATCCATAACGTATTCGCCGTCGTTCCCATGAATTCGACTCTGAACCGGACCGATAACAGACGATAGGAACAGTTGTCTCCGCATAAATGGATTCGCCATCATCCTTTGTGCCATACGAAACCGTTCTAGGAGGTCCATAGTTGATTATTCAACTATCTTTATGTTTAAAACTATTGTACAGAAATTTCCAATAATATAATCACGTGGATCACCCTATGCGAGTCACGACTATGCGAGAGGACAGGATAGACGTTTTGTCTGGTAAGGGAGGTCGCAAGTACGGTCGAGTAGCGTTAGTTCACTGAACGCTCGTCGGGATGTTCAGCGAGAGTTCGTAGAAATGGACGGCGAAAGCGATCTTACTACTCGCTGCGAGTTGCCTCCCCGATCCCGTCGGTGGTGAACGAAGATGACCATGAGGTGACCATCGAACCCGCGGAGTTGGCCAAGCAATGTTCGACGATATCGTAGGTGTTGACGACGTCACCGACGATGGTGACCGCCGGAGGACTCACGTTGGCAGTTTTCGCGCGTTCGACGACCGTGTTCAGTGTCCCGGTGACGACTCGTTCGTCGGGCAGCGTTGCACGCTCGACCATCGCGATGGGTGTTTCGGCGTCGAGGCCATTCGAACAGAGCGCGGCGACGTTGTCGGGGAGTCGACCGACACCCATGAGAATAACGAGCGTTCCGCCAGCCTCGACGTTCCTGGCGAGAGCCTCCCAGTCTAGGGACGTACCGTCCTTCGTGGGGTTCTCGTGTCCGGTGACGATGGTGATGCTGGACGCACAATTGCGATGGGTAGCAGGGATACCAGCAACTTCGCCGGCGGCGACGGCGCTCGTCACGCCGGGAACGACTTCGAACCGGACACCGTGACGGGCCAGATGTTCGGCTTCCTCACCGCCGCGCCCGAAGACAGTCGGGTCGCCGCCCTTCAAGCGGACGACGTCGTTGCCGGCCCGGGCCTCTCGGACCATCCGAGCGTTGATTTCCGGCTGTGGAGTGCGTTCGCCCCCTGCCCGTTTGCCGGTGTGAATGACGGTCGCGTGGTCCGGTAGTGACTCAACGATGTCGTCGCCCACGAGTGAGTCGTGGAGGACTACGTCAGCCTCATTGAGTAGGCGTCGGGCTTTGACCGTGAGGAGTTCCGGGTCGCCCGGCCCGGCACCGACGAGTGAGACTGTACCCGTGGTTGTACTCATGGTTCCACTTCCTCCAATACGGTCCGGGTGACGTTCATGTTAGATCAACCATCCCGCTTGGCCGTTGAACGCCATGTACAGGGAAAACACTGTTACGAGCACTGCGATCAGCATCTCGACGTACAGCACGGTCTTCCCCCACTTGTACCACGAATCGTACTCCGTCACCAGTCATCACCTCCTGTCGATGCACCGGATGTCCGTTTCTTGCCGAGCCAGCGTTCCCTCGAACCAATGCCGTGGTCGCCGATTCCCTTCTGTGAGTGCATCGCCCACAGGTAAAACAGCATGATGGGAACGAAGAACACGATGGCGATGAAGGCGTACCCCGTGTGAATATTGGGCATGAAGCCAAACATGAGCGGGTAGACGATGCCGCCCGTCGTGGAGATGCCGCCGATGAACCCGGACGCCGTCCCCGGTCGGTCAGGGAAAACGAGCGGAACGATGGCGAACACGCCACCGGTACCGAAACTCACTGCGATTCCGGAGCAAGCCAAGACGACAACCGATAACGGAAGGAGGCCGAGGAGGCCCACGGCGGTGAGAGCGATCATTAGTATCGAGATGAGTATAAGCGCGGTGAGTAGCCAGTGAATACGCGGCGAGAATGGTTGGTCTTTCTCGAGGATGGGGTACGGCGTCCACCCCTTTCGCTGCCAGAGGTCGGACATGTATCCCGAGAACGGCCGCCACAGCGACGCGTTGAACGACTGGACGGCGGCGAACGTTCCGGCCGCGACCTGAATGGACGCCGTATCGGTGAATCCGAGTTGTCGAATGGACTCGGCGAAACCATCAGTGTAGTACGTGGGTAGCCACGAGTTCATCGCGATTTCCAATCCAAAGGACATCGCGTAGGCGAGCATGAGCCCGATGGCGGCGTACCGCGTCCAAACATACATCATGTCGCTGAAAGACGTATTGCTCCGTGCGGCTTCGGCCGTCGCCTGGTCCTTTGCCGGTTGACCACGCCACTTATAGACGGCCGCAATGACGAGCGCGCCGATCCCGAGATGGAGGAAAGCGTCGCCGAAGTGCGTTCCGTAGAGCCGCGGGAGTACCAGCGCGCCGACGCCTGCACCCACATTTCCGGTTCCAGCATACAACCCCTCTGCCGTGCCGATTTCGTGTTCGTCGAACCACTGTGCGACGTGCTGGATGCCGACGACGAAGCTGATTCCCGCCGAGGCGACGACGAGTCGTTCGATGAACAAAATCTCGTAGCTCGCGGCGAACGAGGACGCGATGCTTACCACGCCGGAGTACGCGAGGATGATGGCGAAGGTGTTGTGCGCGCCGAGCCGGTCAGCCGCCCACCCGGCGACGACGCGGCCGGGCGGCGCGAGCCAAATGGCCGAACTGGCAAGCAGGGCGAGTTGGCCGGTGGTGAGACCGTAGAAATCCCCGATACTCGTGCTGAACGCGGCGGTCGAGAACCACATCAGGAACGCCCAGAAGAACCCGACGGTCGCGATTAACAGCTGTTCGACCTTGTTAGTCATCGCTCGCCACCTCCGCTCCGGCGGCCGCGGTTCGGTCGGGCGAACGCGGCACGAGTCGCACCGCACACTGCTTGTAGTTCGGTTCGTCGGACCGCGGGTCCCTGTCGGGAAGCGTCAGTTCGTTCGTCCGTGGATGGTGAATCGGGAGCCAGACGACATCCCGTGGAACCGCCGAATCCGGATCGATTCGAACCGGAACCTCGCTTCGTCGGGACGCGAGGATGGCATCCGTTCCGTCAATACCGAGGCATTCGAGCGTTTCCGGATGGATCCGCGCGGTCGGACTAGACGGGTCAAGGGAGCGGGAGCGGACGCCGGTGTTGTACCCGTCCGCGGTTCGTGCCGTCGTAAGCGTGAGAGGGTACTCTTCGTTCGTGGGCTCCGGGACGCCTCGATGAGTCCCAGTCGAAAATCGAGCGCGACCAGATGCCGTCTCGAATGACCAGTTCCCGTCGTCGTAGTACCGGTAGCCACCACTCGATTTCGGATCGGGCGCGGGCCAACGGACGGCCTTCTCCTCTTCGAGGCGGGGGTAGCCGATTCCGGAGAGGTCCGCAGATGTGCCTGCCGTGAGCTCGGCCAGCTCCTCGAAGACGGTCCGCGGGTCGGGTCGTTCCATCAGTCCGGGGACCATCCCTTCGGCGATGGAGGTGATTATATCGAGGTCGGTTCGGACACCGGTCGGGGTGTCCATCACGGACCGAACGCGGGAGACGCGTCGTTCCATGTTCATCGTCGTCCCGTCCGACTCGCCCCACGTCGCGGCGGGAAGGACGACGTCGGCCAGTTCGACGGTCTCAGTGCGGAAGGCGTCCTGCACGACGAGGAACGCCTCGTTGAGTCGGTCGCGGACCGCGGACGAGTTGGGCAACCCGGCGACGGGATTCGTCGCGACCGTCCAGACCGCCTCGACCGGACCGCCGTCGATGGCCTCGACGATTCCGACCGGTCCGGGTCCGGAATCTTTGGGCAATCGCTCCGCGGGAACATTCCACGCTTCCGCGACGACCGCGCGTTCATTCGGATCGTCGAACGACCGATGGCCAGGCCACGTACCCTTGGACGAACAGACGCGCGTTCCCATGGAGTTCGCCTGTCCGGTCAGAGAGAACGGCCCCGTTCCGGGACCGAGGTTTCCGGTTGCGAGACAGAGGTCTATCAGGGCGCCCGCAGTCGCTGTTCCTTGCGTGCTCTGATTGATGCCCATCCCCCAGTAGAGCAGCGTCGGGTCGGCGATCGAGTCGACCAGTTCGTCGACTGTGTCGAGATCAACACCAGCCGTTGCCGCTCCGTCCTCCGCGGTCGGGAGTTCGGCGCGGAGTGCATCGAAACCGGTTGTCACTGTGGCGATGAACGCGTCATCTATCGCGTCCCGTTCGACAAGGCGGGCCAACACCGCGCGAGCGAGGGCGAGGTCACCGCCGGGGGCGGGCGAAACGTGCGTGTCGGCGACAGCGGCTGTCTCGGATTCGATCGGGTCGACGACGATCAACTCGCTGTCGTCGTCGCTCGTGCTTTCCTGAATCCATCGAAACATGACCGGGTGGGCGACAGCGGGGTTCGCTCCCCAGACGAGGTGGGTGCGTGCATCAGGAATGTCGTCGTACGTGCATGGTGGCGCGTCGCTCCCGAACGCGTCGTAGTAGGCCGTCACCGCGCTGGCCATACAGAGTGTCGTGTTGGCATCATAGTAACGGGTACCGAATCCGCCACGAGCCAGTTTCCCGAGGACGTACGCGGCCTCGTTCGTCTGCTGTCCGCTCCCGAGGACGGCGAGGCCGTCCGGGTCGCGTTCGACGGTCAACGTGAACTGTTCCACCACGCGGCCGAGGGCGACGTCCCACGTCGTCGGGAGAAGTCGATCACCTTCACGAATCAACGGGCGCGTCAGCCATTTTCCCTCAGGAGATTTGCTCTCCCTGATGCCACGCTGACAGGCGAGTCCCTGATTCACTGGATGAGTAACGTCGCCACGAACGATGTCGATACCGTAGCCAACGTCGAGACTCTGGTTGATGTGTCCGCAGCCGACCGCACAGCGCATGCACGTCGTCGGGACGGTGTTTCTCATGGATGAATCACTCCGTCAGTGCCGGACAGAACGACGGTCGAATGTCGGGCGCCGTACTCAGTCATTGCTCGTAATGGGGGTGCCGTCGGGAGCGGTCGGTGCGGGGCCATCGCCGGTCGAGAACGGGTACCACGACTGTTTCGCATCATGGAGGCAGGGGTCTTCGTAGCTGGTTTCCTCGGCGACGGCCAGTTCGATGATCGACTCATGGCCGGTCGCGTCCACCCATTCACGGAATGTCTGTCCCTCTTCCCGGAGCGCGGCGAACGCTTCGACGAGGTTCTTGATGAGTCCCGGAACTTCGTCGGCCGGAACTCGTTGGTGGACCCATTCAATGAACGCCGGTTCGTCGCCGATACCGCCGCCGACGCCGACGTCCATCGCCTCGACCATCTGGTCGTTCTTGCGAGCACGCATCCCCTGCAAACCTATATCGGCCGTCATCGCTTGCCCGCAGTCTGCGGTGCACCCCGAGAAATGAATCTTCAGTTGGGAGATGTCGTCCGGGAGGTCGACGTTGTCCCTAAGCCAGCGAAGCATCATTGTCGTCCTTACCTTCGTCTCGGTAAGCGCAAGCGAGCAGAACTCGGTCCCAGTACATGCCATCGCCCCTCGAGTGAACGGAGACGGTTCGGGTGCGTGGGTTTCCAACAGTGGTTCGGCGAGCAGGTCGTCAAGTCGCGCACCGTCCACGTCGATGATGATTGGATTCTGTCGGCGGGTAAGCCTGAGTTCGCCGCTACCGTACTCGTCCGCGAGATCGGCGAGTTCGATGGCCTCGTCGGCGGTAACGCGGCCGACGGGGACGTTCAGACCGACGTAGTAGTCACCGTCTGCCTGTTCGTGAATGCCAACGTGGTCGTGTTTTCCCCGTTCATCGGGTCTCCCAGCGTTGTACGTATACTGGGCGCGTAAATCCGTTCCTGCGTGGAGAAGCGGGAACTCGACCCGTTCGGCGAGTTCTTCGCGGATGGCGTCTGTCCCCCAGTCATCGACGAAGAACCGGCCTCGATTCTTCCGCCGGTTTTGGCGGTTTCCTTCTTCGTGGTACAGTTCGACGAAAGCACGAACAATTTGGTAGGCGTCGTCGGGCGTGACAAAAATGTCCAGCGAGCGGGCACGACGGGGTTCGCGCCCACCGAGACCGCCCCCCGCTCGCATATTAAATCCCTTGACCTGCGTCCCGTCGACAAGTTTTCGAGCGGGTTCAAGCGCAACGTCGTTGATAGAGTCCTGTGCACAACCCTCGCGACATCCGGTTACAGAGATATTGAACTTTCGCGGCATGTTACACAGGACATCGTCGTCGCGTAACTGCGCCTGAATTCGGTCGAGCAGCCCCCGAGTTTCGACGTACTCGTGTTTGTCCTTGCCCGCGACGGGACACCCGGAGATGTTCCGCATCGTGTCCCCGCCAGCCGAGCGGGTCGAGACGCCGACGGATTCTAGCTTGTCCCAGATTACGGGGACGTCCTCCAGGTTTATCCAGTGAAGTTGAATCGACTGGCGCGTCGTGAAATCCACGAACCCGTTCCCGAATTCTGGGTTTTCGGCCGGGCCGGTTGCGTAATCGCGTGCGACCTCACCGATGGCACGGAGTTGTCCCGGTTCGAGGATACCGCCACAGTTGGTTAGTCGCATCATGAAATAACTCTCCTGTCCGGTTCGCTGGTGGAACACGCCCCAGAATTTGAACCGGCAGAACCACGCCTCACGTTCGTCCTCCGGAATGGTTTCCCACCCGTTCTCGGCGAACTCGAGTATCTTTGCTCGGATATCGTCACCGTACTCCTCTCGCTTCCACTTTTCCTTTTTATGAACCATGTCTTCTAATTTTCCTGGAATTGTCAACTATGTCCCTGAGATGACGATGGACATCTGTTTCTTTCCACTAACACCAAACAAATGCCCATCAGATAAGAGTGATGGACATATGAATACGACCAACCTTTATTTCTGAATATAGAATTCGTATGTTCAAGGTATACTAGGTGTTCTAGTTCTCATACCGGGCAAAAATAGAGGAAATGGAAAATTTGTTCTGTCGAAAAGATACTCACCTCGCATGCGTCGTCGGCAACCTCGGGGTGGTTGAGATTACTGCTGAAGTAGGGAGGAGTATGTCTGGAGATCCGAATACTTGAAAAGAACTCAATCGAAGTAAGAACCCCCGCTGATAACAAATCAGGAGATTCGCGGCATGGGTCCTTGATCGATAACTGCTGAAACAGAGACATCCTTGAACACACAGACGCGGCTGACCCGCGACAAATTATCACGGGGTTTATGAGTCACACCCGTTGTGACCGGACACGAAAGCAAAACCACGAGGTAACTGTAATGGTTACTCGGTATCCACGCACTGTTACTAGTGGTGGTTTTCCTCTGAGGTAGATTTCGACCTTATGGACGCATCATAAACAAAGGGGGAATAAGCTAGTTCGGCAATTCCTTCCGTCCCGTTCTCGCGCACGGCCAGCAGGGGAAGCCACCGAGGCCGTCACAGTCGCAGTCGTCTAGTTCGGAATCATCTTCGTCCTCGGAGGGGAAGGCATTGAGTGTGCCGTCGTCGGTTGCGTTCTTAGGAGAGACGAGAACTATAACCAGTCCGAAAATTACTTCGACCTGTCGAGTGGATCTTTGAGTTCACCAGCAATCGCTTCAAACGCGTCGGTTGCAGTTATGGCTCCCGCTGTTCGACCATTATCTATTACAAGTGCAATCTCTTGATCTGCTTCTTGGAACGTGTCGATTAGGTCGCTAATCGGAATATCCGGTGCAACGGTCAATGCGGGGGACGCTATGTCAGCAAGGTTTGACTCCTTCTGTTCGAGTGCCTCCTGTGACTGGACAACAGCAGGAAGATAAATTGTTCCGATAATGTCGTCTACGCTCTCTCCAACGAGGGGAAAGCGCGTATGTGGATGTGAGCGGATTGTTTCGAGATTTCTCTCAAATGACTCTTCCGTTGATACCGTGATAATTGCATCTCGATCGACCATAAGATCAGATGCATGGATATGATCGATTGTAATTGCGTTGATGATTTCTTCCCGTCGATCAGCAGGAATGTCCATATTCGCCATGGTCGATCCCATCTGATTAATCAACCCCTGACGCGTGTCTGCACCTTCCTCAATCTCCTCTTCAGCCCAGGACCGGGTCATTTCGACTCCAAAGAACGAAAGCAATGCTTTTGCTGTCCAATCGGCAAGACGAATGATTGGCGAGAAGATACGTGTCCACCAGTAAAGGACGGGAGCACCGTATTTTGCGACTTGTTTGGATCGTTCGATACCGAGGTACGTCGGTGCCTGTTCTCCAACCGTAAGATGAAGGAGGTTGATGATTGCCAACGAAGTGATTGCCGCAACCGCTGTGTGTCCACCCTCACCCGTTCCAAGTATTCCTTCGAGTCCAAGCGCAATAATGAGTGGATCGACCACTGCGGCAAGTGCGGGTTCAGCGACGACACCAAGACCAACACTGCAGATAGTAATCCCGAGTTGACACCCAGAGAGGAAAATTTCCAATCGTTCGGTCATCTTCCAGGCACGTTCAAGACCACGTGACCCTTGGAATTCGTCTTGTGTGAACTGGCGAACACGCGTCATCGCGAATTCGATTGTGACAAAATAGCCATTACCGAGCAGGAGAATCAAGCCAGCTGTTAGCCGACCGATGGTACCCGTATCAACCATTTACTTGCTCATACCGTTGAAGGTATTGTTTAAAAAGTTCCTCTCCATTCTCGCTGTCCAATAATGAATCAGATACTTAATGTGTTGTACTGTTGTGAAACGTAGTGCAAGGTGATGGTCTTTGATTTCTCCCCTCTGGATTCCCCACGGCCAACACGGGAAGTCACCGAGACCAGCGCAGTCACTGTTGTCGGGTTCGGACTCGTTGTCGTCCTCGGAGGGGAACGCCTCATGCGTCCCATCGTCGATTGCGGTTTCGACGGCGGCTATGTGTTTGCAAAAGGCGTTTCGGTGGACGTGGTGCGGGCACGTGCAGGCCATCAGTTCGTCGGTCACGTCGTCGGTGGAGACGGTGTACTGGTGGGCTGTGGGGTTCTCGTAACTCTCGTTAGTGACGTTGATGCTCTTGGACTCATCGACGTCATAGGCACATTGTTCGGCCTGTGCGCGGTTCTGTGCCGTCTTGGCGGCGTTGTTCCAGACAGCACACCTGGATCCCCAGTATAATTTCGAGGCTGAATTGGACCCACTCTCAGTATTGAATGACACTGTTTTTCCTGGTGGTACTGTGACTCCGGACGGGACAAGATAGTCATGACTAGCCTTATCGACAATCGTCCAGCCGGACAGATCGAGTGCCTACACCAGCGTTCAAAATAGTTCGGGAATTACAATTATACTCGGTCAGGTTGTGCATAACAATAGTAGATGCAGTGTTTGGATGTATCATGAATGTCATTGAGTCACACATCACAGTGCATCGTCTCCTATTCATTGCTGGACTCCTATTATTCGCCATTGGAGTGGGACAGATAGCTGCCGTACCTTAAGTGATGAAAAACACTAAGTCGGCATTTTACTGGTGCTATTGCTCTTTTGTGTGAAGAAACCGCACCAATTTGAAGATAGCCGGTCAGAGAGAGTTGACCAGGTTCACTGCGAGTCGATCGGATTTGGAATTGAATCGCGGGAAGGGAGTATTTCCGTGGCTGGAAGGATTTCTGGACGTGAATGCCACTATGTTCACTCGTGATTGGGTTACTCAAATCCCGCGCTTCCCATTACCGGACATCCATATTATCATGATATGAGGCCTTGTAATCAGTCGTGGGATCGGGTTACTGAACGCCGATTACTGGCAAAATAGAAATTATTCGCTTTGTGGAATATCGCGGTCTGTATTCGACTCTCGATCTTCACTGGTCGTCTCGCTGTTTCGGAGATTACTCAATGTCCGACCGGCTCGTCTGATATGCTGGATAAGCGCTGTGTATGCAGAAGGATCGCATAATTATCATCGCCATTGGTAGTTTCTCTATCAATCAGCTTGCACACCTACCTAACGGATATTCCAGCAGGAAAGATGGTAAGACAATAGGGTTTCAACAGAGCCGGCTGGATGCAAGACAGCGTCTTCGAGCTGTTCGATCAGGAGGGTCGGTCCTGTTTGCGGATCTCGTCGAAGTGACCGGAAAACCCCTGTGGACGGGAACGATATGTCTGACTGCGTTAACCAACACCAGTCAGGTTTGGCCGGGTCGTTGGTTAACCACAATCGTTCCGCATCAGCGGAGAGTCTGTCATCTGGTCGGTGAACGCGCCCTGTTTGATCTCGGTAGCGTTGACGGAATGCGGCAATATGGGGACTCGTGTTGGGGATGTATCACAAACGGAGATTTATAACCAATAACCGGAATATTCCGTCACAGAATGGTCTGGCTTGACCGTAGGATCCGGTGCACACTCGGAAATATGGAGTGGCGTGGAACCACAGTTGTGTTCTGGATGTTTCTCACAGGTGGACGTGAATGACACTCCTCGATGTCAAAGACCTCGTGGTGCGGTACGATACGGGTGACGGACCAATCCACAGCGTCAACGGTGTCTCATTCACGATCGAGGACGGTGTCAACTACGCGCTCTCAGGGGAGTCAGCATCGGGCAAATCGACGACTGCGAAGGCGATTCTTGGCCTGTTACCGAACCATGCGGTGATAGAGTCGGGGACAATAGAATTCGAGGGTCGAGATTTACGGACAATGACGCCAGGGGAGCGACAAGACCTTCTCTGGGAGGAAATCGCCTTCATCCCACAGACTGCCATCGACGCGCTCGACCCGATGATGACCGTCGGTGGACAGATACGGCAGGCCGTTCAGATCCACAGGACGGTTTCCGAAGAGCGCGCCAGCCGACGCACTCGCGAGTTGTTCGAAACCGTCGGACTCAACCCCGGACGGACCGAGGACTACCCCCATCAGTTCTCGGACGGGATGCGCCAACGGGTTGTCATCGCGATGGCGCTCGCACTCGACCCGAAACTCATCATCGCGGACGAGCCGACAACGGGGCTAGACGTCGTCGTCCAGGATGAGATAATCGACAACATCCTCCAAATTCAGGAAGAAACGGACAGTTCGCTACTGTTGATCACCCACGACCTCAGTGTCATTGCGGAGACTTGCGACGAGATGTCGATGCTGTATGGTGGGACGGTCATGGAGCAGGGCCGCATCGACAACCTCCTTCTCAACCCGTCGCATCCGTACACGATGGGGCTCAGAAACGCGTATCCGGCCCTTGACGTCGAACACGATGGGGACCTCGTCTCGGTCCCGGGAGAGCCACCGAATCTGGATTCGAAACCGACCGGGTGTGTCTTCGAGCCGCGGTGTCCGTTCGCCACCGACACGTGTTCCGAGACAGTTCCGGACCTCGAGAAACTCCCGTACCGAAACCACTGGATCGCGTGTCATCACGTGGAACAATCGAATCGGATGCGGTCCGAGGCCGAGGACTCCTCGACGTGGGGTGGTGCCGTGGAAGGGTCACGCACGCCGGACGGCAAAGTGTTACTCGAAGTCGAGGGGCTTCGCAAGTGGTACGAGTGCGGGGACTCGTTGCTGGGACGCCTGCCGTTCGAGAGTATCGAACCCTCCATCACGGGACTCACGGGCAATATCCGCGAGTGGTACGACCGACGTGGCGAGGTGATCAAAGAGATGTTTGGGCAGGAGGAGTCCCACGTCCGCGCGGTCGACGGCGTCTCGTTGAGCGTCGCGCGCGGCGAAATCCTCGGCGTCGTCGGCGAGTCGGGGTGTGGCAAGTCGACGCTCGGAGAGACGCTTGCACTCTTGGAGGATCCCACGGTGGACCAGTTCATGTTCGACGGTCACTCACACGACTACTACCAGGAGAACCTCCAGTCGTTCCGGCGGAAGTTACAGATAATTTTTCAGAATCCGTACGAATCACTGAATCCCCGGTTGACGGTCGAACAGCTCGTCAAAGAACCGCTGACTATCCACGAGTATCGACTCGACGAACGTGAGACGGTTGTCGAGGAGACACTCGAAAAGGTGGGACTGGCACCGGCCGGACGGTATCTGGACATGTACCCGAACGAACTCTCGGGGGGCGAGCGCCAGCGCGTGGCAATTGCACAGGCGCTGGTGCTCGAGCCCAAACTGCTCATCTGTGACGAACCCGCCTCGATGCTCGACGTCTCGCTGCAGGCAGAGGTGCTCAATCTCCTTCGTGGGCTAGCCAACACCGAGGGTATCGGTGTGCTGTACATTTCTCACGACCTCACCAGTCTCTCGAAGATCGCCGATCGAATGGCGATCATGTACCTCGGCAAGTTCGTCGAACGCGGACGAACAGAACGAATCGTGAGCGACCCACAACACCCCTACACAGAGGCCCTGCTCGAAGCGGTCCCGGAGACGGACCCGAAAGGGAACCGCGAGCGCATAACTCTCGACAGGAAGCCGGCGCTCCCCTCACGGGCGACCACTGGCTGTCGGTTCGCCCCGCGCTGTCCGAAATCGACCGACCGCTGCTGGGATCAAGAGCTCGGTTTGACCGAGTGGACAGGTGACCATCACTCAGCAGCGTGTTTCCACCCGGCAAACGACGAGTCAGACGAACCGAACCGGGTCGACCAGGATATCGGCAGCGATTGAGCTCCCCTCGGGTTTTTCTAGCAGGCTACATGCCTGTCCGTATGGTCAACGTTCATTCCTGTACTGTCCGAGCGACGACCCCGGGATGCTGGAAAAGGCCATCGAGACATCCACCGAGACGGTCGTGGATTTCGGCTTCGACGGCAAACTCGCCGTCCATCCCAACCAGACCCCCGTAATCAACGAAGCCTACACCCCGAGCCCGGACGAGATAGACTGGGCCGAGAGGATTCTCGACCGCACAGCGGCCACGGGGATTCGGTGACACCTCACCCAGAGAATCGCGGTGTGATCGTGGAGTGGTACTTATAGGGTGAAGATAATCGACCCCCATCGGGGACAGGTTCACGCGGGTGCTGGAGGAACCGACTCAGTGCCATGACGACAATCGGAACCGAAAGCACAGAGTCACGAACGACGCCGGAACTGGGATCGCTGTTTGATCCCGACTCCGTCGCGGTCGTCGGCGCGAGCCCGGAATCGTTCTACTCGGGCAACCTCGTCGACAACCTCCTCAACTACGGCTTCGATGGGACCCTTTACCCCGTCAATCCGAACCGGGAAGAAGCCTGGAACCGCCCGTGTTTCGACACCATCGAAGACGTGCCGGAGACCGTCGACCTCGTCGTCGTGAGTGTCCCGCGCGAGTACGTCGTCGATGTCGTCCGTGCTGCAGGCGAGCGAGGTGTCCCTATCGCGCTCGTCCTCACGGCGGGATTCGCCGAGGCGGACGAGACGGGCTCCGAACTGGAACGGGACCTCGCCGCGACGGCTGCCGAGGTCGAAATCCGGGTGGTCGGGCCGAATTGTATCGGCGTGATGGCCGCCCGGGGTGCGACGCTCACCTCGACGTGTTCACGCAAACCTGGGCCGGGTGGAATCGGTCTCGTCAGCCAGTCAGGGGCACTGGCGTTCACGACGTTCTTCGAGCGGGCGACTGACCAGGACCTGCACTTCAGTCACATCGTCTCCACTGGGAACGAGACCGACCTGACGCTCACGGATTACGTCGCATATCTCGCCGAACAGGAGAGCGTTGACGTCATCTGCACGTACGTCGAGGGAATCGACGACCCGGAACGGTTCATGCGGGTCGCCGAAGCTGCAGTCCGCAACGGCACACCTGTCCTGACGGTGAAGATCGGCCAGTCCGACCTTGCGGAGGAAGCCACACTCTCGCACACGGGATCGCTCACCGGCGATGACGACGCCTGGGCGACGGCCTTCGACCAGGCGGGGGTCCAGCGTGTCCCTGACATCCCCGACCTCCTCGGCCGTGCGAACGCGCATACCGCCTACGACGCCCCGGACGGTGCCCGCGTCTGTATCGCCTCGACCAGCGGTGGTCTCGCGAGCCTGCTCGCCGACATGGCTGCTGAGCGTGGCCTCGCCCTCCCTGACATCGATGGGGAGACCGAACGTGTGCTACTGGAGATGGACGAACTCCTGACCTATGGCGAACTACACAATCCCGCTGACATTCGGGGGTACGGTGCCGATTCGATTCCCGAGATCGCCGATGCACTCTTCGCTGACGACAATTTCGACGCGTACGTCTTCGCCATCGGTCTCTCGGGGGTCAATGACCGCGCAGCCGACATCGCCGCCGATCTGAAAGATATCACCGACCGGGCCGAGGATCCGGTGTACGTGCTCTGGACTGGACGCAAGGAACCCGATGACCCGACCGAGACGCTACCCTACGCTCGGCTGCGCCAGTCGGTGCCGGTCTATGAGGACCCGAGTCGGTGTCTCGACGCCGTTGCGTCGACGTGTGACTTCGCTGCCGACCGCGACCGTCTCGCCGACCGGCCGCCACGGCACTTGCTATCTACCACTCACAGTGAAAGCGGTTCGAGGAATCACGATACCGACGTACTCAAGCGCGACCTGCCGCGAGGACGGGTCCTCACGTGGACGGAGGCCGAGTCGCTGCTCTCCGCGTTCGACGTCCCGACGGTCGAGACTCGACTGGCCACCGACGCTGACGAGGCAGCCGCTAGCGTGGCGTCGATACCTGGACCCGCCGTCCTCAAAATCGACTCGCCGGAACTCCCACACAGGACCGACGCCGGTGCCGTCATGCTCGGTGTCGACTCCCCCATGGATGCACGCGAGGCCTATGACGACGTGGTTTCGGCAGCACAGTCCCACGTTGACGATAGCGACATCGAAGGCGTGCTGGTTCAGCCCATGGTCGACGACGGTGTCGAAACGATGGTGGGGGTTGCCCCCGGGGACGTGTTCGACTCACTCGTCACCGTCGGCGCCGGTGGTGTCCTCGTGGAAGCACTGGACGATAGCGCGACACTGGTCCCGCCGTTCTCGCGATCGGACGCACGGCGAGCGGTCAAAGAGACGGTCCTTGAGGACCTGCTCATCGACCGACGAGATGGTGACTCTCTGCCGGTCGATCGGGTCGTCGACCTGCTCGTGAACGTCGGGGGCCTAGCTCACTCCGTGGACGGCGTCGTCGAACTCGACTTGAACCCTGTCGTCGTCACTGAAGACGGCCCCATCGCCGTCGACGCACTCGTTCGCACTGGTGAGTGAGCTGACACAGCCAGAGGCGAATCTTAACTAAGTGACCAACGTTTTATATAGTACACTCAAAGGGAGTGTACATCTGACCAGGGTGATTCAAGATTCTACGCATCGAGTTCCAGACCACCCCGTCCGGCGTCATCGACGACTTCAGGACGCTGGTCCCTGACGTTCGCCGAATCGAATTTGAGAACGCCTTCTACGCCGACGAAGGCGACTGGATCGAGTCGCTTCTGGTCACGACTGATAGTGAGCGTGACCTGGAAGCGGCGATTGAATCGCTCTCCCGGGCAGAACTGTTCCACCACGAAAAGGTGTCGACGGACTCCTCCGAACAGCCGACGTACCGGTTGACTATCGTCGCTCACGAGCCATACCCGTTCATCCTTGGTGTAATTCTACGAGAGAAGGGTGTGCCGAACCGGCTGAAACTGCACGGAGACCACCTCGACGGGGTCGTCACGGTGGATGTATGGGAAGACTTCCGGCGGCTGGCGGACCGAATTCAGGAGCAGTTCAGTCGGTTCGAACTCCTGAGCGTGAATCAGGTAGAGACGACAGGCGAACCGCTCGGAAGCGGACAGCTCGGCCGCGTCCTCCGGAATGAACTTTCGCAGCAACAGTTGACCGTCCTCAGGGCTGCCCACTCTATGGGCTATTTTGACGTGCCACGACAGGCGTCGGCGGACGACATTGCAGAGGAACTGGACATCGCCCAGTCGACGCTCAGCGAACGTCTCCGGTTCGCCGAGAAGCAACTCTTCGACCTCGTCTTCTCCACCGAAGAAGAGTCGTCGAACGCTGAGTCAGACGACAAATAATCGGCTGGACCCTGCCTGAAGCGCACTCCCTCCGAATACACATGTAAATTTACTAATCTAACAATATATATTTCCGATTATCATTCATGCTGTGGTCGCGGGTCGGGTGAATCCGGTGTGTACGGGTGTGTATATAAAAAATGATGATGATTGGCCGGCATCGGGAGTAGATTCACGCCAGTAAGTGGGAAAGGATGGCATGCAATGACGCAGGGAAAACAATTCGAGATTGAGACAGGTTCTGTTTCTCGGCGCAGATTCATCCGGATCGCAGGCACAGCTGGAATCGCTGGATTGGCCGGGTGCCAGAGCAAAAACAACAGCGACGGTAGCGGTGGCGATGGTCGCACCATCAAGACCAAGTTCTGGGAGGAGTGGCCAGTCGAGACAAAGGGGAAATCGGTCAACGACAAAGCCGTCAAGTTCGAGTACAACGCGGTCGAGGGGCAGCCGGTGTCCGCCGTGGATATACACTTCGCGCAGTCGGAGACGCCGTGGATGCGCGAGCACGCGTTGATGATCAAGGATTCGTTCAACTCGCTCGGTGTCCCGACGAACCTCGTCAACGTCCAGCCGAGCACCCGGTACGGCGAGTACTGGCGTGCCGACATCGGACACCCGACGCCCGTCGTTATGAATCTCCACGGGCCGGACCCACAGCGGGGACTCGACCCGAATCCGTTCCTGATGCGCGCCCATCCTGAGACGGGAGGGAACTACTACAACTACAAGAACGACGAGATTACCGAACTGCTGGACGAACAGGCTGCGACGATTGGCGATGTGGAAAAACGCGCCGAGCTCTGTAAGAAGATCCAGAAGAAACTCAGCAAGGACGCGTACGTTATCGCCTCGAACTTCCCCGACGTGATCACGGTGGCCAACACCGCCGACTGGAAGGGATACGTTCCGACGCCGGGGAACGGGACGACACGTGACTCGTTCATCTGGACGCAAGTGAACCTCCAGCCCCAGGGCAACTCGACTACGTGGGTCAAAGGCGTTCTCACCGGAATGCAAGGAACAAATCTGCCCTGGTCGACCGGGGGAATGGAGGAGAAGCGTCTGTTGAACGTCTACGACGGCCTCTACGACGCGTCCCCACAACTGGAGATCGTCCCAGGTCTCGCGACCAAGCACGAGGTCGTAGACGAGACTACCGTCGAGATGGACCTCCGTGAAGGCGTTACCTGGCACGATGGCAAATCGTTCAGTCCCGAGGACGTGAAGTTCAGCGTCGAGAAATACAAGCAGCACACGGCACCCCAGCAGGGACCGTTCTACCGGACCATCGACAGCGTGGAAGTCGTGTCGAACAGCGGCGGCGGCCGCGTCCGGTTCAATCTCACCGAACCCGACGCATCTTTCCTCACTCAACGCGCCGTCCGCAGCGCCATCATCCCGAAACACCGCTGGAAGGATATCGACAGCCCTGGCCAGCACAACCCGAAGAACCCCATCGGGACCGGCCCATTCAAGTTCGTCAACTGGGAGCAAGGAACCGAGTTCAGGCTCGAGAAGCACGAGGACCACTGGCTCTGGGACGACGACATCCGCAAGGAGATGCTCGGCAAGCACTTCGTCCCCGGTGACGGTATCGACAAACTGGTTGAGACCAATGTTGGGAACATCTCGACCCTCATCGGCGCGATGCAATCCGGCGATATCGACGCTATCGGGACGACCGTCTCGAACCAGCAAGCCGACCGCGCGGCCAAGGCCAACGGGGTCGAGAAGCAGATCGCTAAGAACTACGTTCCGACGGACGTTCACCTCAACCACATCGTCCCGCTATTCCGGGACAAAACGTTCCGCGTGGCGCTCAGCCACGCGGTCGACAAGGAAGGATTCGTCGAGAATGTGCTCGGCGGGCGGGGTACCGCCATCGAGGGGCAGCGTCTGATTACGAGCCTGTTGACGCCCTTCGCTGCCGAGACGGACCCGTACAAGTACAACGTCGGCAAGGCCAAGACGATGCTCCAGAAGGCGGGATACACGTTCGAAGGCGAGGACACCCTCGTCTGGCCGGAGGGTGATGCCTGGGACGCCTTTGCCAAGCGTGTTGAGCACGGTCACGCCACCCACACAGGGCTCGACCAGCCCGACTTCTCCTGATCATCCATGAGTTTTCGAAGATTCCTCATCAAACGGACCGCGATCGCGGCGATACTAACCCTGGTGTCGGTCAGTATCATCTTCGCGACGCTTCGGCTCCTTCCGAGCGACCCGTTCAGCGGTCTGGTCGCTTCCGGCTCGCTAACGGCGGATCAGGTCACGAAGCTGCGCGCGATGTACGGCCTCGACGAACCGATATACGTGCAGTACCTGAAGTACGTCAGGAACCTGTTCACGTTCCAGTTCGGGGTCTCTCTCACGCAGCAACGGCCGGTCGGAACCATCGTCGTCCCCGCACTGGTCAACACGCTCGTCCTGCTGTTGCCGGCGCTCGTCGTCACGGCGATCGTCAGTTCCATCGCTGGCATGTACGCCGGCTGGAACCGTGGGTCGTGGTTCGAACAGTGGTCTATCGTGACGACCACGTTCTTCCGCGCGACCCCGATTTTCGTCACCGGTATCTTCCTGCTCATCATTTTCTCGTACGGACTGAACTGGCTGCCCGCCTTCGGGATGCGCAGCCCGATGGCGAACCCACAGGGCTACGCAGAAACGTTCCTCTCCGTCGACTTCCTGAAACACTACATCCTCCCCTTCACGGCGTCGGTGCTGTTTTTCAGCGGCGACTTCTTGATGCTGGCCCGCAACTCTATCGTCGAGAGAAAGGGTTCCGAGTTCCTCAAGCTCCATCGTGCTAAGGGGCTCTCGGAGCGAGAGCAGCTCGCCCGTGCCGGTCGCAACTCTCTGCTTCCGCTGGTGACCTACTTCGCTCTCCGGACGGGGATGATCTTCCAGGGTGTCATCACCCTGGAAGTGGTCTTCGCGTGGCCGGGTATCGGTCGCGCACTCGTCCAGGCGATACTCAACCAGGACTATCCGACCGTCCAAGCGGCCGTGTTCATCATGGCGCTGGCGGTTATCGTGATGAATCTCACTGCCGACTTAGCGTACGCGAAACTTGACCCGACCATCGAAGCAGGTGATGTCTGATGTCTGGATATTCGCTCGACGCCGATACCCTGAGAGACCGTCTCCGTACCGAGCTCGACCGTTCCTACCACCTCATGAGTGTTATCTGGCAGGACACCGCCGCGAAGGTCGGACTCATCATCCTCATGGTCTTCGTGTTCATGGGACTGTTCGGCCCACACATCGCCCCGCACCATCCGATCGAGGACACGCTCCGCCAGGATTACTCGATTATGAAACTGCAGAGCCCGAACTCGAAGGCGCTCTTCGGGACGACGGCCTTCGGCAAGGACGTCCTGAGTCAGTTTCTGGCTGGTGCCCGGCCAACGCTCATCATGGGATTCTTCGGTGGCGTCGGGACCGGCGTGTTGGGCTTCCTCGTCGGACTCACGAGCGGCTACTTCGGTGGCCGGGTCGACGAGGGCCTGATGCGGCTGACCGACCTCACCTTCGCGCTCCCGCTGCTACCAATGGCGCTGGTGATACTGTCGTTCGTGACGCCGAATGTCTGGCTCATCACCGCTATCCTCGTGATCTTCCTCTGGAAAATGCCTGCGCGAGTCATCCGTTCAGAGGTGATGACAGTCAAAGAGCGAACGTTCGTGAAGTCGGCCCGGGCGAGAGGGGCGGGCCACCTCCGCACGATGTTCCTACACGTTGCACCGAACGTACTGGGCATCGGGTTCCTGTACACGGCGTACGCAGTCGGGTGGTCCATCGTGGTCGGGGCGTCGCTCGCGTTCCTCGGTTTCGGCGACCCGACGACGACCTCGTGGGGGCGAATGCTCCAGCAGGTGTTCCGCTCGGGCGCGATCCGGGTCGCCTGGTGGTGGGTTCTCCCGCCAGCGTTCGGTATCGCTGCAGTGACTACCGCGGTCTTCCTCGTCGGCCGTGCGCTTGAGGAGATCGTCAACCCCGAACTCAAGACTGAACAAGAATGAGTCTACTCGAAGTCAACGACCTCAAGATCACGTACCAGACCCCAGACAGCGAAGTCCACGCCGTTAACAACGCCTCCTTCTCCATCGAGGAGGGAGATAACTATGGCCTCGTTGGCGAGTCCGGCTCCGGGAAGTCGACTCTCGCGAAGGCCGTTCTTGGACTGCTCGACGACAACGGTGCGGTCCGATCTGGGAGTGTCACGTTCAAAGGCCGCGACCTCGTCGGCCTGTCCGAAGAGGAGTGGCGGGACGTCCGCTGGGAGGAAATCGCCTACATTCCCCAGAGTGCGATGGACTCGCTCGACCCGGTGATGGATGTCGGTGCACAGATACGCCAGGCGATTCGCAAGCACAAGAACATATCGAAGGCCAAAGCCAACGAACGAGTGGCAGAAGTCTTCGAGATCGTCGGCCTCGACCCGGCTCGGACGAGCGAGTATCCTCACGAGTTCTCCGGTGGCATGCGCCAGCGCGTCACAATCGCGATGGCGCTCGCACTCGACCCAGACCTCATCATTGCGGACGAGCCAACGACCGGGCTGGACGTCATCGTCCAGGACAAGATCGTCCACAAGCTCATGGAGATTCAAGAGGAGATCGACAGTTCACTACTGTTGATCACCCACGAGGTCGGCGTCGTCGCGGAAACCTGTGACGAGGTGTCAGTGCTGTACGGCGGGAAGGTAATGGAGCAGGGAGACACGTTCGACGTCTTCCACGACCCCCGGAATCCGTACACAATGGGGCTAAAGAACGCCTTCCCGGAGGTCGACGAGTTCGATGAACAGGCGATATCCATCCCGGGTTCGCTTCCGGACCTCACCGAGGAACCGACGGGGTGTGTCTTCCGTAACCGGTGTCCGTTCGCGACCGAGCAGTGTGAGAGCGAGCACCCGCCCCTCGTCGGAAGCGGCGAACAGGTGTCCGCTTGTTACTACGCCGACAAGGCGGACGAGATGCAAGAGCAGGCGAGTGATCCCGAAACGTGGGGCATCGACGTGCCCGAAGAATCCGAGTCGCGTGACCTGGGCGAGGTTATCGTCGAGACCGACGGTCTGGAGAAGTGGTTCGAGCAGTCACAGCCCATCATCGAGGACCTTCTCGGCGAGGAACCGGATTACGTCAAAGCCGTCAACGGCGTCGACCTCGATGTCCGTGAGAGCGAGATTGTGGGAGTCGCCGGCGAGTCCGGCTGCGGGAAATCGACACTTGCCGAAGTAATCTCAGCGCTCCAGTCGCAGTCTGGTGGGGATATCCTCATCGACGGGGACCCGGTTGACGACCTGCTGGAGGAGGATGCCCAGGAGTTCCGCTCGCAGGTCCAGTTCATCTTTCAGGACCCGTTCGACTCGTTGAACCCCAGACAGCGGGTGCGGGCCGCGGTCAGCGAACCACTGAAGATTCAAGGACACACCCCCGACGAGATCGATCGGAGAGTCCGCCAGACGCTCGCAGACGTGGGGCTCAATCCCCCCGAGAAGTACCTCGACCAGCACCCCGACCAGCTCTCGGGGGGCGAGCGCCAACGTGTAGCAATTGCACAGGCGCTGGTGCTTGAGCCCAAACTGCTCATCTGTGACGAACCCGCCTCGATGCTCGACGTCTCGTTGAAGGCGAACATCCTCAACATCCTGCGCGAGATGGCCGACGAGCGAAACATCGGCATCGTCTACATCTCCCACGACTTGGCGAGCCTCTCGCAGATCACCGACCGGCTGACGGTGATGTACCTCGGCGAAATCGTCGAGATGGGTACCACTGACGAGGTCGTCGAGAACCCCAGGCACCCGTACGCGGCGTCTCTCCTTTCAGCGTCACCGAAGGCCGACCCGCAGATCGACCGTCAACGGGTGTTGCTCCCAGGTGAACCGCCGAACCCGATCGAGCTTCCGGGTGGCTGTAACTTCGCCCCCCGCTGTCCGAAAGCCACCGAGGAGTGTCGACAAGAAGACCCCGCCCGTTCGACGTTCGAGGACGGGGAGCACGAGGCGGCGTGTCACTTCCCCGTCGAAAACATCGAAAGCGAACTGCTGGCCCACTATGCACGCGAACGCGAGCGACGCGAGCGTGAGTCCGCCAAGGAGGCGTAGACGATACCCGCGTCGCCCGCGTTCGAATCACGGAACAGCGCGAGCAACCATCCGGTAGTCCATCGGTGGCGGTGCGAAGCTGAATCCACCGGTGGTCTCACGGCGAACCATTCACGGAGACTACACATGTCGATACTCACAGCTGTCGGAGAGGAACTGCACTCGAACAAGCCGCTCACGGTCGGGTACGATCTCGCGACGACCTACGACGAGCAGTTAGTCGTCCTGCACGGAAGGCAGCCATGTGTTTGCAGTCGACGTTACAGCGGACGATCGTACATAAACTTCTGATCGAATATCACGGGGCGATTTCTCAAAAAATATTTGAATGATGGTTCAGGGCGCTCATTCAAGCAGCGGAGCTATTGTTATTGACGATGAATATGGCACGAGGTTACATTACAAAGAGCAGATGGCTATCCTGACATCATTCATTGTTGTGGCTGGTGCGATCGCCACGAGTCTAGCGATGGCGTGGGCACTAGGCGCGAGTAGTAATTCACCACCTTTTGCACCAGCGGTTGGTGCAAATGCCCTATCGACGATGCGCGCCGCATTTCTTCTGGGAATACTTGCTGCTTTAGGAGCGATCACACAAGGTGGCAATATTTCGAAAACGGTGGGAGAAGGGCTGATAGCGGGCGTTCAATTAACACCACTCGCAGCGATTGCAGGTCTACTGACAGCAGCAGGCTTTATTGCACTTGGAGTTCGGACAGGATATCCGATTCCAGCTGCGTTTGCAACCACGGCGTCTATCGTTGGCGCGGGACTGGCACTTGGTGGAGAGCCTGCATATGGGACCTACCGTGAGATTGTAACATTCTGGGCAGCAGTGCCGGTGATGTCGATCACAATCGCCTATACAACGGGCTACTTGCTCCGTCGCACCAGTCTCTCCGAACAAATTACGCTCCCGATCCTCGGTGGAATCGTTGGTATTATCGTTGCGAATATGCCCTCGGCACTGATTCCTGCTCCTGGTACTGCACAGGGAACCATCGCGAGTTACGTCTCTAACTCACTAGAAATGAGCGTCCCGACGATAATCGGGGCGTATGATCTCGTGATGGTGTCTACGAGTTTGATTCTGGGACTATTCGCAGCCGGGTTACTTCGACGAACACTCAATCGTTCGATCGACCGTGGAGTTCGGCTCTTTTTGATTGGTCTCGGAAGTTTAGTCGCCTTTTCGAGCGGTGGCAGTCAAGTCGGCTTAGCGACCGGTCCATTGGAACCTCTGTTTGAATCACAGTTGCGTCTTCCAGGGACGATTTTGCTATCGATCGGAGCAATTGGGATTCTGTTAGGAGCGTGGATGGGGTCGCCACGTATTCTCCAAGCAGTCGCCCGTGATTATTCGTCGCTTGGCGTTCTACGATCAATTGCAGCGCTGATTCCGGCGTTTATCATCGCTCAAACCGCGATAATTCTCGGCTACCCGATCTCATTCAACAATATTATCCTCTGGAGTATCATTGGAAGTGGCCTAACTGAAGGGACAGAAAGTATCTCCGTCCGAAAAACAAGTTATACAGTCGCAATCTGGCTGCTCACGCTCTTTGGTGCAGGAGTCACGGGATTTATATTGTATCGGATATTTGCCGTAATTCTGTAAACGGAATTAAGAATAAAAGGAGGACTGCCTACCGAGAAAGCTGGCGAGTACACTATTTCCGTGCCGTCGTTAGCCAGGTTCTAATTGAACACCGGGATTCGAAGTCCCGATCAGAACGAGTCAGTATGAGTGTTGGTCCGAAACTGCCATCTTCGAGTGCTGCAGATTCCCGATTAAAGGGTCATCTCCCCTTTTCAGGGAATGAGTGATCCTTGCGAGAGCACGCACAACAACCATGCTTGTAGATGAGATATGATTAATCATGCTGTATTGCCAGCGGAGACGGCGACGTGGTCCGCTAGCACATCAGCGACACAACACAAAACGTCTGCAGAAGCAACTCAATGAGCAACGTCGTCGCCTCGCCGCGTTGGAACGAGTGATATACAAATCTCGGTCAGAATCAGTTACCGACGGGACCATCGAAGGAAAGTGTGCACAGTGTGCCGATGGGATCCTCTTCCATGATGGTGACAGGATTTACTGCCGAAACTGTGGATATGTAGCATTCCTGTGACCAGGGAAATCATATCCACTGCTTCCACCAACAGATATCGCTTTAGTTGTAGATACACCGGGTATGTATGTGCTTCGAAGTTAGTGGTGAAACTATTATAGTCTAAACTCTAATAGTCTCATTCCTAATCTTTGCTTTCCGTCAGCGTTCGCTGGTTGGTGAGATTCGAGACCGTCACTTGGCGTGCCATGGATAAAAAGAGCTAAGCGGTGGTTCGTTCGGCAGTTCTTCTTTCGGCCCGTTCGCACGCACGGCCAGCACGGGATGTCACCGAGACCGTCACAGTCGCAATCTTCGGGTTCGGTCTCGTTGTCGTCCTCGGAAGGAGACGCCTCAAGCGTCCCGTCGTCGATGGAGACGGTGTACTGGTGGGTTGCGGGCTTGTCGTGGTTCTCGTTGGAGACTGTTACGAGTCCGGGGACATCGACGTCGAATGAAAACTGTTTCCACTGCGCGCGTTCCTGTGCCGTCTCATCAGGTTCATATTCTGTGGATGGTTTCGTTCATTTGGTCTTTTGAGCCTTGGCAGACGAAAGACCAGCGTCGGATGGTTCAGCATCCGATGTGAGTCTCCGTTCATTAGTGGCTTAGACTGGTGGGGTAGGCGCGAGAATCACGAATTACGTCGAAAGACGTGGTGGCAGACAGGACACTTTCGTTCGAGTTCATCGATCTCGCAATCACTAGTATTACCGGTCCATCCACAGTCAGGACATTGAGTGAGGTCAGTACTCATTCCATCTTACAAGGGCCTCCTGTACCAACTACTTTGGGAACACAAAAGATGTCATAATTTGACGACCGGATCGACAAGGGAGGGCTTGTTAAGCGACGTTCACAGCAAAAATACAAATACCGGATAGGAGGCAACAACCGCTAGCGAGGGCGTCAACACCCACATTGTAACGATACGTTTGGCCGCCGCCGAGTCGAACAGGCTCCGCTGATCGAGATCCGCCGGCCCTTCCGTACCCACGTCAGGCACGTCTGGCAGTTCCTCCGGTTTTTCTGCCGGTTCCTCGTGACGGGCAATATCACCGATCGTTGGACTTGCAGGCATATCTTCAGCACGGGAGGTGACCAGTGCTCCTGTCGAGACCTCTAAATCCGGATGTTCACGTTCCGGCGTCGCAAACTCTACGAGTGTCGCTGCTCGGCTTGCTCGACCCCATCCGAGCCCAATAATCGTCGATGTCGTGCTTACCGCGAGACTCGCCGGGATTCCGAAGTAGGACAGAATCGTGATGACTGTGCCACCGACGATGGAGACAATCAGTGAAGCGAGAATCGGTAGCTCCGTAATATCGTCTCCTACCGTCTCTAGCGTACGACGGGCAATGGTGAAACTGCCTAGACCGAAGGCCACTACTGCAAGCAGGACGCCCTGATTGACGGTGAGCGACCCCCCTTCGACAACGAGGGGAGCCACAGCGTTCGCCGCGTTTGACGCCCCCGCCGAAAACGCCATGTAACACGCAATGACAACCACCGAGAGTGATCCGAGGATGTCCTGTCGTGTCGCGTTCGGATTCAGGTAGAGTCGAGGAATCGTCCCAGAGCGGTCGAGTTGGATGAAATGGAGATCGAACTTTGTGAACGCGACATAGCGATCCAGATACGGGTAGATGTAACGCCCGACCACGATTCCGATGCCGAGGCTGATTAGCGGCGCGATGATCCATGCTGAGACGATAGTAAACATCAGTGCCTGATTGAGTGTGTTCGATGCGAGGCCAAGTCCAACGATGGCGCCAACGGCTGTCATTGAAGTCGAAGCTGGAACGCCATAGAGATTTGAAATGAGGAGTGACGCTCCTGTGAAGAACAAGACAGCGACGCTCGCGGCAGGCGTGAATTGGGTTGCCGGTACGATACTGCTGCTCATCGTCGCGATGACGTTCCGACCGACGGTCCATGCTCCGAGAAAGCCAAAGCCAACGAACAAGGCTGCTGCGGTCGCCTTTCGAAGGAGACGTGAGCCGACTGCTGGACCAAACGCTACACCCGTCGATGAGCCACCGATATTGAACCCAACGAAGACGGCGACGACTACCCCGGCGACGGTTAGCACTGATACCATTGGTTTCTCTCTAAATCAACGTTGCTGGAACCTATATAAAATCCATGAAGCCCGCTCCGAGGTGACTCTGACCAACCTGCAATTATTCGCTAGCCTATGCATCACTTCTTCGTCCCTATTCCGAAGTCTGCATGTTTTGAGCAAGAGGGTACGTACCGACTCAGTAGTTGCCTTCCACTTATTCACGGGAGTTTGCGCTATCAGTCGCACATGTGATAGCGAGGCTACCCTACCGTTTACGGCCTTTAGAAGACGCTTCGCGTCTTGTTCACACACCAGAACCTTCCGAATTCTGGGGACAGCGAGAACTTGCGTTCGGTTAACTACGAACTTGAACGTGTTTCGTCCTGCTATCTGTTCTACAGGCGGAGCAGGCCGAGTGCCTCGAGGCTTGACCCTGAGACGGTTCACCCCTCTTGATCATTGCATTTCTAGCGTTTGCAGCGATCGGCAGCAATAACGTGCAAACTCAGGTGATCAGTTTCGCAAAATCCCTTTCTCCCGCGATTGGTAATCTCGCGAAAACTACTCTCGGAAGTGAACAAGGACGAGCGAGTGCGTCCATTGTAGGGATTCTAACGCTCACATGGGGGGCACTGAAGATCTTCCGTGGATTGCATACTGCCTTCTCCGAGATTTATGCAGCTGAAACCGACGAATCCATTCTCGACCAAGTACGTGATGGGCTTATCGTCCTGTTTACGATTGGGTTTGCGGTGATTGCAACAATTGTTGCAGGCGCACTCCTTGCCCTCTTTCCTGCAGTCCCATTCATCGAACTGCTCAATCCACTCGTGTTGATAGTGGCACTCGTCATCGCATTCTCAACAGGGATCTGTCTGTAGACGAAATGCATTCGCTTGTTCACCGTCTGGAGTCTGGTAAACGACCCGTATCGCCCCAGGCATGGCTGTCTCTGAAGTGAGTGCTATTTTGTATTTGAACGTGACTCCACCGCAGTCTACTTCTTCCGGCGATCGTGATTCTCCCCACTTGCTCGAAAGGACAATCGTCCCTTTATCCTCGGTTGGGTTATACTCAAACGATTTGAGAACCATCTCGTGACAACCAGTCGGTGGACGAAACCAGCCGGTCAATACTGTTGTTTTCGTATCACAGTTGGTGGTAGCCGAGACTGACTCGCCTGGGGCTGGCATTTGGCCATCAACCACGACCAACTTCGCCGTGATCCCATTGGATTTTCCGTTTGATGGCGGCGAAACGGTAGCTGGCGTCTCGTTGGTGTGAGTCGACCTCTCTGGTTGTGTTCCATCTGCACCTCGTCCGAGACAGCCCACAAGACCAACAGAAAGTCCAGTAAGGACAGTTCGACGGTTCATGATTCGTTATGTTTTGATCACTGTATAAGCTTCGTGATGAGTAAAATAACTCTTTCAGAGACGGCTCGGACTGTTGGAGGGATATCGAGGAAATACCTTAGAAACGGCCGCTCGTATACTGGCATATAGGACCATGTATGAAAACATCCTGTTACCGGTCGATGGAAATGACGACGCAGCGGAGATCCTTCACCATGTTGGTGAAATTGCCACATGGACAAGCGCGACCGTTCGACTCCTGTTCGTGGCCGATACAACACGGGACAGTGTCGCTGTCGTCGAAAATACGGTCGTCGACACATTGGTACAAGAGGGGGAAAAAGTCGTTGAGGAGGCAGGGAAGACCCTGAATTCGCTTGGTGTCGAGTACACTACTGACGTAGTCCAAGGAAATCCTGCGCCGACCATTGTAGACTATGCTGAGCGATATGATCATGATTTAATTGTAGTTCCTTCCCATGGTCGCGGAGGTGTGTCACGGTATCTTCACGGAAGTGTGAGCGAAAAAGTCGTCCGTCTCTCTCCGGTTCCCGTGCTAACCGCTCGGATGAAACCAGACGAACAATTGGAATTTCCGTATAAAAATCTCCTCATTCCCACAGATGGAAGCGCGGAAGCAACGACCGCGGCCGATCATGGACTCGAACTCGCGAAATCCCTCAACGCTACCGTCCATGTTCTATCGGTGGTCGATGACGCGTCCCTAGGCCTCGATATCCGATCGGAACTTTTGACGGAGGAACTCGAACAAGTTGCCACAAAAGCGGTTGACCAGATCGTAACCGAGGCTAAAACACGTGGTCTTACAGACGTAATCGGTCATATCGGATCAGGATCCCCTGCTACGGAGATACAGAACACCATCGAATCAAATGATATTCACGCTGTTATCATGGGGACGACTGGACGACAGGGAATCGATCGAATACTGCTCGGCAGTGTTGCCGAAACCACCGTGCGTTCTGCTCCAGTTCCGGTGATTACAGTTGCTGGTAACTCATAATTTGATTAGCTTTCTTTCGGTCTGTGTAATACTATCAAGACACGACCCGTAGAGTCAGTAGACACAAAGTGAGACGCGGGGGCCTCCCAGTCCGAATGATATCAAAGAGAGGCAGATTCGCGGCAACTCTGCGATCGTACGATTAAGTCAGACTACTCATATGAATATCTCACTCGTCATTCATCTCTCGAGTTGATTGAACTCGTTGAATTTCAAGACGGGTGATACGAGCGTCATCAATAGCAGCCACTTTGAAAACGTATCCTCCCTGTTCAATCTGGTCACCGACCTCGGGTGCTTGCCCTAAATTGCTGAAAACGAACCCCCCGATCGTCTCCACAGTTTCAGCCTCGAATTCAGTATCCAGCCAACTGTTTACTTCTTGAATAAGGGCACTCCCATCGACGATGTATGTTCCATCATCTTGCGTTTTGATGAATGGTTCTTGAGGTGCTGTATCGAATTCGTCTCGGATATCACCCACAATCTCTTCGAGAATGTCCTCAATGGTCACAATTCCCTCAAAAACCCCCCATTCGTCGATCACAACTGCCATTTGCCCGCCCCCGTGCGTCTGAAACTCCGCAAGGATCTCGTCGATCCGCCTCGTTTCCGGGACTACAAGCACGTCTCGTGCGAGGTCACGAGCCGTGAGAGAGTCATCTTGATTCGTTTCCGTTTCGATTGCTCGGAGGATGTCCTTTGCGTGGGTGAATCCGACTGGATGTTCGCCCTCTTCATCGAGTACAAGATATCGCGTATAGGTCCCATTGGCGGCAACTGACCGAAGTTCTGAAAGGGGCATCGAAGCGACCACAGTTTCTACATCAGGGCGCGGGATCATGACCTCGCGAGCGATGGTGTCCCCAAGTTCGAAGACGCTTTCAATCATCTCGACTTCGTCAAGATCGATGTGCCCTGTTTCCTCTGATCGAGTGAGAATCATCCGGATTTCCTCTTCGGAATGGGTTTCCTCACTTTCAGAGGCTGGGGAGATACCCAGGAGTCGAGTGAAATAGTTCGCAGTGCCGTTGAAGACGATGATTCCGGGCTTAAACACGTAGTAGAAGAATTTCATAAGAGGAGCAACAAGCAGCGAGATACGTGCAGCCTCTTGAATAGCGAATGTCTTTGGTGCGAGTTCACCGAAGACGACATGAAGGAACGTGATAAAGCCGAATCCGAGTGCGAATGCGACAAAATGAATCACGTCGGCAGGAAGGATTTGTCCAAGAATGGGTTCAATGAGTGCTGCTACGGCAGGTTCTCCGACCCATCCGAGACCTAACGAGGAGAGAGTAATCCCAAGCTGACTGACAGCGAGATAATCGTCTAAATTCTGGATGGCGTCTTGCACGTGGGTTGCACCGGGCTTACCCCGTTCAACAAGTGTCTTCACCTGAGTTGGTCGAATTTTGACGAAAGCGAATTCTGCGGCTACAAATATCCCGTTCATGATAACGAGGAAGAGTGCAAGAAGCAATCCTCCGACAGTAATCAGATCTACCATGTTCACTCATTGCCCTTTGAGGACCTTGTAGGAAACGGAAATCGATACGGGCAACTGAACAGACTTCTATCATCTTCGTCAATATTAAAAAGATACTTGGAGATCAATATCATTTGGGTATGACATATTTGGCTGATCGGAATCTTTGTCTGACTGTCTTATTTTCGAACAGTAGCACAAAGCATATACCGAACCCCACTAAGCGACTGATTGTGGCGCGGTCGCCGCTGACACCCTGAACGGGTTCCCACATGGGTCTGGCGCCATCACTCCCGATCCATACTCCCCCCTGCGCCCGCCACCTCCTCCTTCCTGCTCGAACGCGTGCCATACCCTGTCCGAGCAGGAATTAAACATTCATAGCGCATTCACTGCCTCGATTTTCCAACAGGCCTACGTCTCAATGAATTTTGAAAACCAGGTCTCCAAGAGACCGATCAGGATACTGGCAAACCCAGTTCCATCGCTCCAGAAGGCGACCTCGTTTTGAGTCCTATCGTGGGTTGGAACGAGGACACTCATGAGAATAACATCAGAATCGATTGCCAGAACACGACCACTCCGATCATTATCCTCCGGCTTCATCGGGAACTGGCACGCTTCGAGACCACGCTCTTCGAAAAGCTCACACACCGCGGAATTTCCACTCGTGATGAAGACATCAATACCGTCCGCTTGTGCGTTCGAAAGCGCCGTGATCACATTCTCGTCTAGTATCATCGGATCGCGTGCGCCGAAGATAATTCGGTTGTTCGCGTTGCTGATGAGTTGGGTGACACGATCGTTGATCGTTTCTTGGCCCTTGAGCGTCCAAATATCTTCTTGGGTTTCCGTTTCGTCGATCGGCTGTTGTTGCAGAGAATCGAGTGCCTCGAAGGCACGATCCTGCTCACGTTCGATCTTGGCCTGTAGATGGGCACGCGCTTCGTCCAGTCCCACGGCACGGAACTGTTGGGGGTTGGATTGTTGAACATCCACCAGACCTAGTTCTTCTAACCCATCGGCAGCCCCGTAGACCTGTGAGCGCGGCACGTCACTGGTTTCGCTGATCTCGCTCGCAGTCGCCTTATCGATCGGCTGCAGGGCACAGAAGACCTGTGCTTCGTACTTGGAGAGCCCCAGTCGCTGTAGCGCAGCTATCGCGTTGGCTTCCGTCGAATCAGTCATCCGTTGCTCCCACATTATCCACGGTAGATTTGTCTGCCGGTTCGGCCGTCATCGCACCACCTGGTCCCAAGTACCGGGTCCACAGGGCGAGTAGGCTGGGTAGCACGAAGACACTCGCAAGGAACGAGTAGATGATCGTGAGACCCGTAATGATTCCAAACTGCTGGAGGGGAGGCAGGATGGCGAACACGAGAACACCGAACCCGCCCACGGTCGTCGCGGCACTGCCGAGAAGTGCTCCACCAGTACCGGTGACGCTCTTTCGCATTGCAACCCACACCGACGGTTGTTCGTCGAGTTCGTGGATATAGCGCTCGCTGAGATGGATACTGTAGGCGATTCCCAGTCCGACGGTCAGGCTGGTAATCAATCCGGTTATCACGTTGAACGAGATTCCAAGGAGGTACATCGTCCCAAGAATCCAGGAGACGCTGAACGCCACAGGAAGCATCGTGATGAAACCAAGCGTCGCACTTCCGTGCAGGAAGTAGTACGTGATCATCAGGAAGATGAACGTCGCTCCGAGCGTAATGAGGAGACTTTCGATGACCGAGTTGAGCAGTTGGTCTTGAACGATCTTGAAGATAATCGGCTGACCCGTCGCGACTGCATTGAGGGTGCTTTCCTGTTCAATCGTCTCGGCAACTGCTTTCATCTGCTCGCTAACCGCACCACCGCTTGCACTGCCCTTGACCGAAACCGTCATGTGAATTGCTTTATATTGACCGTCATCGGTACGGTAGAGCACACTTTTTGCTTGGTCAGGGGCGACAGTATACAGTTTGTCGTAGACCGACTTTAGGTTCCGATCCGGGACACCATCACCATTCGTGTCCGCGTTTTCGAACGTCGTTTTGAACGAATCGTTCTCGTTCGCGACGGACCGCATTACGGACAACGGACTATCGATGTCGGGGTCCCCACTGGAGAGAACGACCGTTGAATCCTTCTCGGCCGCCTCGTTCTCTGCTTTGTCAACCGTCTCGAGCGTGGATGGTTGGGTGATATCTCCTCGTATCAGTATCTCCGCATTGGAATCCTGGCGCAGGAAATTGTTGTTCACGTATTCCAGCGAGGATTTCACCGTATACTCACCGGGGGCGAAGGGTTCTGGCAATTCGGTCATTACGCCCGACGGATTGCTCGCCAGGAAATCCTCCTGCGAGAAGCTCGTGTCGACTTGTGCTGCACCAGCACCGCCGAGGACGGTGAGAATCACGGCGATGGCGAGTACGATGCGTGGTGCTTTGCGAGCTGCCGTCGCCCCGCCAGCGAGCACCGCGCCAAGCCGTCCTCCTCCGGTACCGAACGCCCGTTTCTCCCGGTCCCAACCACGGGCTTCCAAGAACGAATCGAGTTCGGTCTTCAGAGCGGGAATAAGAATGCCGAAGATAATCAGTGCCGCCGTAATCCCAACCGAACTCACGATACCGAACTGACGAATCGGGGGCACGTCGCTGACGAGATTCGAGAGGAACCCGATCACAGCGGTTACAGTCACGAGAATCAACGCGATTCCGAGACTCGATAACGTGACCTTCATCGACTGTTCGACACCTTCAGTACGATCTCGCTCCTCGCGATGGCGCATGAAGACGTGAATGGCGTAGTCGATCGAGAGACCGATAAGTAACACTGGAACCGCGATGAAGATCTGGTTGAAGTCGATACCAGTCCAGCCCATGAAGCCGAACGTCCACACGAGAACGAGGCTGATACCGAAGAGTCCCAGAATGATGTCGAGTAGATCTCGATAGGCAAATATCAAGACGCCGAGAACGAAGATGACCGCGAGGGGCCCAACGATAAGGATACTGTCGCTCATCGAACGCTGAGTCTCGTCCGAGATAATGCCACTTCCAAAGACGAGGACGCTCGACTGTTCTGCCTTGAACTGCTCGTGAGCGATCGTCTGCATGGCGAGCTGTGAATTCATGATCCGATCGCTCGACGTCTGACTACTGGTGGTTTCACCCTCCGCCTGTTGGGTGACGACGATCATTGTCGCGTTTGCATCCGTGCTCCCGGCTTTGTAGCTGGTCGGCATGAACGCGAACGCGCCGTCACCACCGGCACTTGCACCACCAAAACTGGAGTTCTCGGCCAGAATGGTCGTGGTCGCATTATCGATCTCCGACTGATTGTGTGATTCGAGGATCGACAGCTGCTCGGAAAGCGTGAAATTAGCCCCGTTTTGGAGTGCTTGCTGGTCGTTCTTGAGTTCCTGTCCGTCCTCTTTGAGTGCTTCCTGAGCGTCTTTGAAATTCTCGAACTGCTCTTGGAGCTGTTGACCTTCTTCTTTGAGCTGCTCGGAATCGTTCTCCAACTCCGCTTGTGCTTCTTTCAGCTCTTGAGAGTCCTCTTGAAGTCGTTGTGAATCTTCCTTGAGTTGTGCACCGCGCTCCTTGAGCTGCTGTGAATCCGCTTCGAGCGCGGCCTGTTTTTCCTGCAATTCCTTTTTGTCCTGCTGGAGTTCGCTAAATGCTTGCTGAAGTTCCTTGCCTTCTTGCTGTAGTTCGGCCGACCGCTGTTCCAGTTCAGCACGTTCGGCCTGCAACTGTTCTGCACTTTCTTGGAGCTGTTCGGATTGCTGTTCGAGTTCTGCCTTATCCGACTCGAGTTCAGCTGCTCGCTGTTCGAGTTGCTGGGCATCCTCTTCGAGCTCTTGGCGGTCCTGCTGGAGTGCAGCCGATTCGTTCGTGAGTTGAGCTTGGTCGGCCTTCAATTCGGCCTGCTCTTCTCGAAGCGAATCGAGACGCTGCTCGTACTCGGTATCGTTGATCGTGCCATTCTGGTGGGCCTCCTCGATAGTGGCTCGTCGCTCTTGCAAACTCTCATTCCGAGCCGCAAGCTCCCGTTGGGTCTGATTGAGTTCTTGAGCCCGTGTTTCCAAATCCGATTGGCGTTGTTCGAGATCTGCTCGGCTCTCGTTGAGCTCCTGAGCACGTTGTTTGAGTTCCTCGCTCTGATTCCGGAGCTGTGCTTTGCTCTCGTTCAACTGTTGGGCTTGCGCTTGTAGCTCCTGGCCCTTCGCTTGAAGCTGCGCCTTGCTCTCGTTAAGCTCGTCAGAGCGTTGTTGGAGTGTTTGCCCGCGTTGTTTGAGTTCCTGACCCTCCTCTTTGAGCTCTTCACCGCGCTGTTGGAGGTCCTGTTTACTCCGATTGAGTTCGTCCGAGCGCTGTTGGAGTTTTTCCCCTCGCGTTTTCAGCTCTTCGCCCCGCTCTTTCAGCTGCTCTCCCCGTTGCTGGAGTTCTTCTTTACTCGCATTGAGTTCTTCCGAGCGGGTCTGAAGCTGTTCTCCCCACTCGGTGAGGTTTTCCTTTCGTTCCTGGAGATTTTCGCCACGGGATTTGAGCTCTTCCGCTTTGTCTAATTGATTAACCGTTGTGGCGAGGATATTTGCTATCCCAACCGTTGGAGAGTCTTCAGTAAGGGTTTCGTTTACGGTGTTATTATTCCGGAGTTTTTGCTGTAATTTGATTTGGTTTTTGAGTGATTCCTTAGAGAGTGTATTGTTATCACGGACGATGATTTGAGCACTCGTGGTGTTGTTCGATCCCGTCGAAAAGTTCTCGCTAATGTAACTCTGTGCTTTTGCGGCTGAACTGCTATCACTTTGAAACGAATCGAGGGAAGACGATTGTCCTACCATCGACGCACCCGATCCGAGAATCAACGAAAAGACGAGTAGAGCGACGATGAAAAGACGACTGTGCTTGACTATCTTGTCGCCGAGTTTGTCAGATAATGACATTTTCACCACATTTTCTGCGGTTCCGAAGTTTTGTTTGTAGCTGCCTACTCACAATCATTGTCGGTATTCTTCTACTCACAAGTTCCCCATATCCTTTCCGAATTCTAAGGAGTATTCTTGGAATATGATACGGAAAGCCGAGAATACCTTCAGAAGGATGTAGAAATTCAGAGAACACTATATGGATTCATCACTTTTTCCACCACTCGGAATTATATGGTTGTTGGATTGTCATTACGGATGCGAACGGACATGGATTTTGGTTTGCTCGAGACGGTGGGAGAAAACATCCAGATCACTGCCAAACTGACAACGGAGGTGCAATTTTTGAAAGCGTGAGTCCTCTTTCTGAGACCTATACTACGCGGTCTCGAGCGAAACTACCACAACGGATTGCCTATATTGCGGCTAACCGAAAGCACCGCCAATCAAAGCAAAAATTCCTCGTATAGGTGGTGAACCGTCCAACAGAGGCAACAAAGAAAAAGAGAACACAGCAGTTCAATCGAATGTTAAAACGACGCCGAACTGGACTCGGTATACTGCTCTAACTCACGTCCAATATCCGACTCACGTCACCCAAGCGGTGCCACCACACAGTCATCCTCATCTAACGGAGCAAGCGATACCCGAGCAAGACCAACGGTGTCGTAATCCTGTTCGGTTGAGAGTACACGTTCACCACTCGTTGCGACAAGACCAGCGTGGAAGGCATCGAACGGCGTCATATGATACTCGTCGATATACGTCGCAACTGCGAGAACCGCATCTTCGTGAATTTCTGGAACGAGAGAAATCAGTTCAAGAAGAATCATGATAACTTGTGGCACATTGTTCTCATGCTCAGCCTCGGTGTGGTCATAGAAGAGGATCAGAACCTCGGCGTATGAACGAATCGAGGTGTGGATATCAGCTTCCGAGCATCTGTTGGGAGTGGTGCGCTAGAAATAGAGTGTGTCTACTGACAATCCTTGTGAGTATAGTCGTCAAAAGTTCTACTGCCGACGATACAGTCTCGTTAGAAACCATTTTAGGTTACACATACAGAGTAATGAAACCTGTTCCAATTACTTATGAGGTTGAACGATGAGAAGAGATTATGTTCAAGGGATGGGTTTCCCGCTCTGCTCTTCAAGCGCGAAAACGGGCACTCGTAAAGACGGCTTGCTATCGTCTTTGTATGGTAGTGATCACCATCGCGGTCGCGTGGGTTGTCGTTGGGGACATCGAAGCTGCATTGAACATCGGAGTAGTCACGAATCTACTGAAAACGGGCACGTACTACATCTACGAACGGATGTGGGATCACGTTACGTGGGGTGTCCCATCGACCAAATAAATCCGTCGTCCCGGCACTGAATGCGCGCCCTGCAATCAGCACGACCGCTGAAACTTGACGACAATGAGGCCCCACTTGGCTACTACACCCATTCTATTAATATCCATCCGAAAGTAAATTAGTCAAATGCGGCTCACTGAGTACCTCCGAGCCCGGAAATGGTCCCAGCTCTTCGGATATTTCCTGTTTATCTCCGTACTAGCTGCCGGTTACTACTACAACCTCACCTTCGTCCAGCTCGGGCTCATCGACTTAGGAACCCGGATCGTCGGATTATCCCGATTTCAGGTGTCGGTTGGCATGAGCGCCCTCGCACTCGTTGCCTTCCTAACTGCGATCAGCGTCGGGACCGCGCTTGACAGGTATGGCTGGAGCCGGAACTTCAACGCAAAACTCCGGATACTCTGGGGCGTGATCGTCCTCCAGTTTCTCTTGACCTTGGCCGCACCTTATCTCCGAACGGGAACTGCCTTCGGCGCATGGATCATACTTTGTGCCGTCTCGCTCGGAACGGGGATGCCAACCACATTCAGCCTAGTCATCGACCTCGTTCCCGTTGAAGACCGCGGCTGGGTCGCAGCGGCCGCGACCGCCTGCGCGTACTTCCTGGCGAACGTCTACCCGCTCCAGTGGCGCATCGAGTCGTTCAGCATCGTGATGAGCGCCGCCATGGCCCCTGCCGTCGTCCTCCTTGGTGTGTTCGCGTTCCGGGACGTCGCGTTCCTCGACTCGTTGAAACGCCAGCATCGAGATCCCGACTTCGGCGTCGGCCGGTTTTGTCGGCCGACGGCCGTCCGAACGTGGAGTTACGAGTTCTGGTCGTTCATCCTCCTGATGTTCGGCGTTTACTTCATCGATAGCCTCGGCTTCCTCCGGATTATCGAGACTCCAGCCTACATCTATACGTCGTGGCAATCACCGGACTTCGGCATCCACCTTCTAATCGGCGGCATCCACGTCTTGACGGCCATTATGGCCGGTGTCCTGTACTCGAATTTCGGACGACGGTGGCTGTTCTTGCTCGTTTTCGGGCTGTTCGGGTTCACCCACCTCATGTATATCTTCGACATTCGGGCTGGGGTCGGGGAGGCACCCCTGCTCATGCCACTGTTCTACTCGGGGGCGGTGAGCTTCTACACCGTGTTGAACTTTGCACTCTGGCCGGACATGTCGACGCCCGATACGATCGGCCGCCACTCGGCGATCGGCGTCGGGTTCGCCGGCTTCCTTGCAACCTTCCTGAGTACAGCAGTCGTCCTCTACATGGAGAGCACGACAATGCCTCTCGTCAACCATCTCAACATCGTTGATGCGCTCGCCCTGCTGTTGTTCTTCTTGCTTCTCGTCATGGTGTACGCTCGACGGATGGTTATGCTCGCTCATTCTCGGGAGCAGAAAACATGAGACCGGAAACAGTCCCGTTACTTCTCGTCGCGCTGCTTCTGGTTTCGGCCCAGCCTGGCGTCGATACGGTCACGACGGTTTTCGATGGCACGCAGGACGTTCCTGGTGACGCCGGTGCAGTTGTCGTCGCAGACGGAACAGTTACAATTCCCAACAATACGCGCACGACCACATCGCTGTACGTGATTGGGGGGACCGCACGCATTGAGGGAACGCTTGACGGGCGGCTCGTCCAGCTCGCGGGGAACGTCACGGTCTGGTCTTCGGGTACGGTTACCGATCAGTATCAGGTGTTCGGTGGCGACCGAGAGATCGCCACCGACGCGGCTGTTGATCCCGATGTGGTTGCCGAACCAGTGATGCAAGAACGGTCTCCTATCGAGTCACTCACGATATTCCTGCTCCAGGCAGTGATGCTCGGCGTCGTCTCCTTCGTGGTCGGGCGACGATATTCCGAGTTTCTCGCCAATGTGCGCCACTCGATTCGGAATCACCCCGTCGTCAGCGGGACAGTCGGTCTCCTCACCACCGTTACGTTATTGGCGTTGTTTGTGTTCATGGCCTTTACTATCATTCTGCTCCCGGTAAGCCTTCTCGGTCTATTGGGGGGTGTCTTCATCTATCTATACGCGTACATCAGCATCGGATCCATGCTTGGGCAATGGATGCCGACAGATAAGCCGGGTGTATCGACAGCCGCCGGGGCGGTTCTATTTTTCATGGCGAGCCGGGTGCTGAGCTTCTTCCCTATCGTCGGCGAGTCACTCTTGATCGCGGTCGCCGTTATCGCGATGGGTGCCGTGTTCATCACCTATTTCGGCCTGCGGGAGTTTCAGCCCCCACAGTTACCTCCGGTCGAGTGACACCGAACTGAATCTAGCCTACTCCGACTTTCTGTTTCAGTGGAGGTGCGTGCCATTGAACAACATAATCTCCTCCGGAGTATCCGGTATCGTCCTCACAACGACAATAGGGTGAAATGGAAGTTTCCTTCCTCGGCTTCAACCGTGGGCTTTCTCATCAGATATCTGTAATCACTTTCTATCCAATACGTAGGGGAAGCCAGACTAATTGTAGCCTGTTCATTACACCTCTTTCGGCCTAAACGCTTTCAAGGGTAGCTATTGCTATAAGGGTATGATATTAGTTTCAGAGCCGAGGGGGACTTTCGATGAATAAGAACGTAACACACCACAACGCCAAGGAGATCATCCGCCGATCACTCATCAGTGGCGCGGCTATTGCGATTCCTCTCATCGTTACAGTTGTCGTCCTTGGATTTGTGCTCAATTTCATCTCGAACACTCTGAACCCGGTCGTGTTTATCGTGAAAAGCGTCCCCGGAGTCTCACCGGGGACAAATGAGTTGCTCGTGAAGCTCATCATGATCGGACTGCTCGGTGGGTCTCTCTTTATGTTGGGATTCGTCGCCGAATACCGCTCAGGATATGGTCGCGTTGGCGTGCAATTCGACCATTTCATGTCGTCGGTTCCAGGCATCGGCTCAGTATACACGAGCTTCAATGAGATGAGCGAACTGCTTCTTGATTCAGATTCAGAGAGCTTCAAAGAAGTCAAGCTCGTCGAATATCCGACGGATGGATCGTACGCCGTCGCATTCAAAACCGCGGACACGGCTACCACCGTCAAACAGGCGATGGATCACGCCGAGATGGAAACGTTGTTTTTACCGATGGCTCCAAATCCCGTCATGGGTGGATTCGTTATACATGTCCGAAAAGATCGCGTCTTTGATGTCGAGATGACCGTTGAAGAGGGAATCCGATCGATCGTCACTAGTGGCGTTGTACTCGGCGAAAAACGGACACACGCTCTCTCATCAGACCGACTGCAGGAACTTAGCCAGAATGTCTCATCGGATGTGACTAAACCGTCTCCAGCTATGCAGCAGGATGAAACCAAACGTATCGCGCATTATGAAGCATCGATGTCTCCAGAAAACAAAGAGACACCGACTGATTTGGTCGAACATGCCGAGAATACAGGGGACGACTTCTCAACACGGACCGGGTACTCGACAGAATAAGAGAGGTGACCTACCCCACCCTGCTGGGGAAGGCTTTCGCCGCCCGCAAGTCCGGTAATCTCCCCACGGACGAGTCGTCTGAATAGGACGCTCGCAGTCGACATGGAGGCGGCCGCGACGTTCGCTGTAGGCGACTACCGGGGGCTGGACGTCGGGTCCCTGTTTTTGATCAGCGACTACTTGACGACCGACGACTGGGACCCCGTGTTCGGGGAGAGTCCCGACGTCGTCGACGCGCTCCCGGTGGCGATGGAGGCACTCGCGGGAGTGCTGGGTCGGTAACCCAGACCGACACTGATGCATCAGAGGCCTGCGAATGGGCGGAAATCCACCTACGAACACTACCGACGCAAGGTCCGTATGATTGATGACAACGAAAAGGACGCGCTGCTATCATTCATAGACGTGGCAGGTCTCGAGCGTCGTCGAAACGAGCATGGTCTAGGGACGGGTTTCGAGGGCATGTTCAGCAGCATCTCCAAGGTCGCCTGTTTCACGCCACTACGATTCGAGTTGTTCTTCATCGACGCTGGTGAACACGACAGAGCAGCAAGTGCGACAGCAGCGAAGGGCACCCAAACCGATCACAGAAGTGAGAGTGGATGAAGTGTCGTGAAAGATTGAAAGATCTGTGAGCGCTACGCGTTATTCATCCGTTGGCTTGTTGTCTCACCGCACTTCTGGCACGTGGTAATCCGATATGGTTCACGCGAGAATTCAGTATTCTCTTGTTTCATACTTTCCGTCCGAATCTCGACCGAGACCGTATGTGTGGTCTCACACTTGCAGTTCTCGCATCGTTCAATCTGCGTCTGTGATGTGTGACGTTCACTCGTCATGAAGCCCCCGGGGGTCAGAGTATAAATATACGAACAAAGGCATAAAATTTACTTTCTATATGGGATTTTGAGACAGCTTTTCAATATGGGCAGTAGAAGTGTCATCCTCTGATCCAAAACTCTATGAGTATATGCTAGTCGGGAATCGCCGAGAACGTTACTTGGCGAAACATGGATAGAAAAGACTGAAGCAGTGGTTCGTTCGGCAGTTTCTTCCATCCGTTCGCACGCTTGGCCAACACGGGAACCCGTTGAGGCCATCGCAGTCACAGTTGTCGGGTTCGGCATCGTTTTCGTCCTCACGCGAGAAATCGAAGAACAATCAGAATCCAGTTCGGCAGAAACGCCGATTGGGGTAGATATCGGGAAAGCCTCTTTGGTAACGGAGCGTCTTGAAACCTTAGACTCGTCTCGAACGGCCAGAAATCCCATGGTGGGATTCCCGCGACTGTAGGCGCGGGAGGAGGTCGATACCGTCTCGGTATCGGAACGATAAGAGCCGTCTATGTGGCGGCGTCGATAGCGTTCTCAAGATCAGCAATGATCTGCCCAGGATCTTCGATACCCACAGAAAGGCGAACAAGATCATCAGTGACGCCGGAAGCAGCCTTCTCAGCGTCTGTAAGCTGTTGATGGGTTGTACTAGCTGGGTGAATGATGAGCGTCTTTGCATCACCAACATTAGCGAGCAAGCTCGCCAACTCTGTCGATTCAACAGTTTTTCGCGCAGCGTCGTATCCATCTGCAAGACCGAAAGTGATCATGCCGCCATAGCCACCTTCGAGGTATTCGGTAGCCGTATCGTGGGTTTCGTGGGAAGAGAGACCCGGGTAGTTCACCCACGCAACATCCTCATGGTCCTGGAGATACTCGGCGACTGCCATTGCGTTCTCGCAGTGACGGTCCATCCGAAGGGAAAGCGTTTCGAGTCCCTGGAGGGTTTGCCAAGCGTCGAAGGGCGCTTGCTGGTTTCCAAGATCGCGGAGTCCGCGGGCAATCGCAGCGTATGTGAACGCCTCGTCGCCGAATGTTTCCGCGAAGTTGACACCGTGATAGGCGGGATTATCTTGAGCAATCTCACTATATTTCTCTGGGTAATCGCTCCAAGGGAACGAGCCACCATCAACAATCACGCCACCGATGGTGGTTCCGGAGCCGTGAAGCCATTTTGTGGTCGAGTTCCAGACGAGATCCGCGCCATGTTCGAGTGGACGACAGAGGTAGGGTGTCGCAAAGGTATTATCGACGAGTAAGGGAACGCCGTGGTCGTGGGCGATGTCGGCAATCTGCTGGATATCGGGTGTATCGAGGGCTGGATTCCCGATCGTCTCAAGATGAACGTAGGCAGTATTGTCGTCGATGGCTTCGTCGTATGCCTGATAGTCGAGTGTGTCAACGAATTTGGCTGTGACACCTCGGCGTTCGATTGAATGGGTGAAGTACGTGTAGGTGCCTCCGTATAATGAAGAGGCTGTGACGATATTGTCGCCAGCTTCTGCCAAGAGGAACGTTGCGAGATTCAGCGCAGCCATCCCAGACGCAGTAACAACGCCCCCGACACCGCCTTCAAGAGCAGCAAGCCGGTCTTGGAGTGTTTCAAGAGTCGGGTTCATCAACCGAGAATAGATATAGCCGGGCTTCTCGAGCGCAAACTGGGTTGCTGCATCGTCGGCATCTTCAAAGACGTATGAAGTGGTTTGATAGAGCGGTGGCGCTCGTGCCCCTGTCACAGGATCGGGATCTTGACCGGCGTGTAGTGAGTCAGTAGCGAATGAACTATCGGTAGGATCGTCGCTCATGCACTCCTAAATGGAATCCGGGATATTACATGATCTTATTAAGGGAAAGCTTGCCGAGAGCTTTGACAGCATTTTCTGCTGCCGATCGCCATCACCAACTCATACGAATCGACCGCTTCCCGCCCAAGCCGATCAACCCACGCCCGCGTCTGTACGGTCGACGACTGCGGCCAGACTGTCCGCGTGGTCGAGGTCAATGAATAGTTAGTCACAAGGCTTTTGACTGATTGGTTAGTAAGCACTAGTATCGAATGGATACAGAGACTACTGACGAGATTATAACGGCGACAGGCCGTGCACTCCAGAAGTACGGCTATGCAAACCTCACGATGCAACGAATCGCCGAAGAGTCATCGATAACGACCGCTGCTATCCACTATCACTTTGATACCAAAGAAGACCTCTTGAACGCGTTCCTCGACGACCTAATCAAACGATTCGAGGCGCAGTTGGCGTGTGAGGCTCGCGATCCGCGCGAGCGCCTCGCTTCGTTTCTCGATGCCGTGTACACACCGTCGGAAACGGGTGACGATGACTTCCCCGTCGGCCTCATGGAACTAAAAGCACAGGCTCCGTACCACAATCGCGTCCGGGAGCGATTCCTCGAACTCGACGATATGATGCAGTCTGTCGTCGCGTCGATCGTTCGAGATGGAGTCGATGCCGAGCACTTCGAGGAGGCTAATCCAGGGGAGGTCGCACGACTCGTCACCACGCTCTCCAACGGTGGTCACACACGGACGGTCGCGCTCGGTGAGAACCCTGCTAGAACTCGCCAACTCGTCGAACGGGTTCTCGAATTGCGACTCGGATGGACTCCGAACTCGGAAGTGGACGCATGAGCAAAGTGAATGCGGAGACCATAAATCGTGCTACGGAGGTAATCGCGTGAGCTTCTTCAAGGGACAGGAGGAACTAGACCTCACTAACGGCGGCATCGTTAAGCCGCTCTTGTTCCTCTCGCTCCCAATCGTCATCACGAACCTGATGCAGACCGCCTACAATCTGGCGGACACGTTCTGGCTGGGTCAATACTCGACGGAGGCTCTGGCGGCAATCTCGTTTGGCTTCCCGATGGTGTTCCTGCTCATCTCGCTCGGGATGGGCCTCTCAGTCGCGGGGAGTGTTCTCGTCGCCCAACATACCGGAGCCAAAGAAACGGAACAGGCCGAGTACGCGGCCTCACAGACCGTGACGTTCGCGTTGATCGCGTCGGCTCTCCTCGGTGCAATCGGCTATCCAGTCGTGCGACCGTTCCTCGCATTCTTGGGAGCGTCGCCGGAGGTCCTCCCCGGCGCGACCGCGTATATGCAGGTGGTCGCTCTGGGTCTGCCGTTCATGTTCGGGTTCTTCGTCTTCATCTCGCTGATGCGCGGCGCGGGCGACACCATCACACCGATGATCGTCATGTTCGGGACGGTCGTGCTCAACGTGATTCTCGATCCGTTCCTCATCAACGGCTGGGCTATCGGCCCGGTCGCATTTCCCGAGCTCGGCATCCAGGGCGCCGCCATCGCGACGGTCTTCTCCCGTGGAGTGGCGATGTTCGTTGGACTCGTCATCATGGAGTCCGGAACGAGAGGCATCCAGATTCACCTCACGGACATGAAACCGGATCTCCAGTACCTACGCAAAATCCTCCAAATCGGTGTGCCCGCGAGCATCGAGGGAACTGGTCGTGCCCTGTCGATCAATGCGCTGTTACTCATCGTCGGTCTGTTCTCGACGTCTGTCGTTGCGGCCTTCGGTATCGGTACGCGCGTCTTTTCGGTCATCTTCCTGCCTGCGATTGCGGTTGCCCGTGGTGTCGAGACGATGTCGGGCCAAAACATCGGCGCCGGGAAGTACGACCGCGCAGAGCAGGCGAACTACGTCGCGGCCAAGGGGTTGTTCCTCGTCCTCGGGGTGGTTGGAGTTCTTATCTTCCTCGTGCCGACGCCCATCGTCAGCGTGTTCACCGACGACGCAGCCGTGCTGGACGTGGGCGCGGAATTCCTCCGCTACGTCGCGCTATCGTTCGGGTTCATCGGGATCATGCGGGCGTTCACAGGAGGCTTCCGTGGCGCCGGTAAGACGCTGGTCGCGGCTGCTATTTCCATCCTCACGCTGGCTGGAATTCGCCTTCCCATCGCGTACATCGCTTCACAGGGCATTCTCCCCACGAATCTGTGGTTCTTCGGGCAGCCTGATGTCCGAGGTATCTGGCTGGCGTTCTTTGTCTCGAACGTTGCAGGCGCACTCATCGCGTGGCTCTGGTTCCGCAGAGGCACGTGGCGTGAAGGGGACGTTCGCGGTACGCCCGAGACGAATCAGGATGGATTCGAAGACGATGTCGACCCAGCGACGGATGCAGCGACAGATGATGATTAGACGTCAGAGGTGACCTCCTCCTCGCCGTCAAATTCGCAGAAAGTCTTTCCTCTCACGAGCGATTCCAAAAGCTCTGTTTCCTCTCGGGCGACCTCCAACGAGAAGGTGATTCATCGATCTATCTGACATTGAAACACTACCACTCGAAGTAGCACACGACGCCATCAATGGCGAGTTTCTCTGTGGTGACGAGGACGCATTCCGTCACTTCAAGGCGGACACAGAAGCCCTATTCGAGGAGCAACACGAAGATATTCGTCGCCATCAGCGAGACGTGATCGACCGCATAGCCGAGGACGGACTCCGCGTATAGACCGCCCGGAGTTGAGCAAATCCGACCGGGAGCAACGATGCAATCACCATGAGTTTCACTTTCACTCTGTCTGGCAAGCATTGTTGTTTACACCCGCTCGACATTGAGATGAAGTTGACCATGCAGTCTCCGCTTGAAATCACCGAGACAGAACCGTATTGGCTCCGTAGTCGTGATGTGAGTGACTCACCGAAAATTGGAGGTGATGACTATTTTTCCGAACACGATGTTACACGCCCTGAAGACGTTGAACCTGATGATCTGCCACCAGCAGACAGCGAGGCTGTTCGCAAGATTGATCGCGAAGCACTCGAGCAGAAGAAAACAATCGGCAAGTGGCAAGTCACAGGGTCAGGGGATCGTATCGAACAGCTATGGCCTGAACTCCTCGCTGACGCAGAAGAGGGCATCATTTGGGCAGTAAAGGCTATGACTGCATTCGGATACGAGGAACTGCCGATGTACGATGAGTACATTCTCACAGTCTACACACCCAACTATTTCGAGCGTCACGATGTCACCCGAGTCCGGGAACACCTCCGAGACGAACACGACGTTACGCACGAACTATACTACAAACCAGATATCTACACCGCAAAGAGAATCGATGCGGGAACAGCCGACGAATTTGGCCTCTCAGCCCCTGCTAGATACGTCGAATAGAATCCCGTCGAGGAACCGTCTCACCAATCCTTTTGCGACCCGTCTGATCGACTTTCACTCTGTCTCTTGCAGCGGTGCAGAAGAGAAGAGCAAAAAACAATCAAAAGCCATCAATGCAAATATTTCCAACTATATTTTAATAATAGTAAGTATTAAATATATTGGTTCGGATTGTGGATTTGCATATGTCACGAAAGTTTAGCCGACGATCAATCGTCAAATCGCTCGGAGTTACAGCTACAGGACTCACCGGAATGGCAGCACTGAGCGGATCAGCGAGTGCGTTCTCCGATGGAGAGCGCATCGCAGCAACGACCAATCTGAATACGCGCGAACAACCTGGAACTGACCAACCCATCGTCGCTACCGTGAATCCTGGTGAAGTCGGCGAAATCATGAACGGTCCGACGAACAAAGGCGGGTATACGTGGTGGGGCGTCCACTGGCTCGATAGGAACGTCTGGGGCTGGTCCGTCGAGCGGTACCTCCAATCCACATCTGGCGGCGGTGGTGGGTCGGATTTCGATTGGCCGATTTCAGGCTACATCACATCGCCATACGGTGCACGTCCCGGTCATTATGCCGTGGATATTGGCGCCAACGGCAATATTGGTGAACCGATTTATGCAGCCCACAGCGGTACCGTTGATGTTCGAGCCTACGAGGCGGGGGGCTGTGGTAACTACCTCAAAATAGGCCATGGAAACGGCTACCAGACGATGTACTGCCACCTGAATAGCTTCGACGTGGTCGAAGGTGAGAGCGTCTCGCGCGGTCAATTGATCGGCGGAATGGGTACCACCGGAAATTCGACTGGTCCACACCTCCACTTTACCGTCGAGCGAAACGGGAATCACCTCTCGATTCCTGGTGGCGACGGTGAGACTGTCACAGCAGGAACCAAGATTCCGAAAGACTACTCCGGCATCTGAACCCACGTCCGTCGCAGTAGTCAAATTTCCCACCCGTCTTTATTGTCATCCGATATCAAATTCCGTGAACAATGAATTCTTAAAAGTGATCGACCGAAGTGCCTATGCGTAGCTAAGATAGCGTTCAACCGACCAGCCCCAGACGTTTCGGTCGAGCCAGTGAACGCCCCACCATCGATAGCCACCCTTGTCGATTGGGCCGTTCATGATTTCGCCGACTTCGCCCGGTGAAATCGTAGCCACAATGGGCTGATCAGTTCCAGGCTGTTCCCGTGTATTCAGATTGGTGGTCGGCGTAACGCGGTCACCGTCAGCGAACTTGTTACCGCCGCCATTGCTGCCGCCGACGAGGTCCATGAAGTAATCCCAATCCCACGTCGAACCAGGGTCAGTGTGGTCATTGTAGTTGCAGTCAGATTCAGGCACCTGGTGGTGCCCGATGATACCGCCACCGTTGCGGGCGTCACACGGAGCAACGCCGGTGGGGCGCTGTTTGGGAATGCCGTAGGTGTCGCAAGCCCAGCTGACAATGTTGGCGGATTTCTGGTACAGTGCGTCGGTGAAGTTCGTCTCGCCGACGAAACCCTCATGTTCGATACCAATCGAGTGGAAACTGTAGTTCTGGCCACCGCCATGCCATGCACTGTCTTCGTTGTGGACCATCTGGGTAGCATGGCCATCGGAGTTGCGAATCACATACTGAGTACTCACGTCGGAGTCGGGATTTTGAAACCAACTGACGGTCCCTTCGTAGCTCCCCTCCGTGACATGGATAATTATCCAGTTGATTTCGCTCGCGCTCTTGTTGTCGTTGGTGTAGTTGCTAGAGTCCGCTGCAATCCATCTGTCGGCGTAGGGATCTTGTACATGTGCGCTCGCCGTTCCAGTCAGCCCGACACTCCCAAGTCCGGCTGCGCCGATCGTTCCGAGTTGCTTCAGTACGTCGCGCCTATTTGTGGGCATCACGATAATATTACGAATAAAATATTATAAAAGTTTCTACGATATAGATGATGATATGTTGAATTGTCCGCTCTTGAGACGGTAGACATTGCCTTATTGAGTGACGATCTCACCAGACTTCCGTATCTCGCCGGGGTGTCCCAAACGGCGACATCAGTGATTCGCCAGAACATCGGGACAAGTCTCGGTATCAAAACGCTGCTGGCCATTGGGATGCCGTTTGGCCTCGTGAACGTCATCGTGGCAGTCGTTGTCGGCGACATGGGGATGAGCATTAGTGTGAGGGTAAATGCGATGCGACTCTCGAATGGACGGCTCGGGAGAATCAAACGCCAACGGTCCAAAGACGGACTGAGCTACCAAAAGACACGTCTCGTCCACGAGTTGGATGTCGAGCTGCCCGGTGAAGTAAACAGCAAAACTACGGACGATGGTCCGACCACAGACGGGGTTGTCGGAGAGTAGCGTGGCCGGGACGAAATAACACCCGAGTGGGACACGAATCTAACACAAAACCCCACACAATCGTGGACGTCCCGAATCGACACAGTTCGGGACTGACGCGGTACGGTTACTTGTGAGTACGGCAGTCGTATCGGCGTCTATCGGCTATGAACCAGCAGGGGGGAGAGAACAGGTACTGGCCACCGCGTCTGTGGTCGGAAATACATGATCGAGTCAACCGAAATCGTCCCCATCGAATTGGGAATGACGATGACGCCTAAATGACGGGACCCGTATGCTCTACTATGGCAGCTGAAATCTCCGATCGTGTCCGTGAAATCACCGACGCGATCGTCGAACGTGGGGTCAAATTGCTACAGTCGAATTCCGACTAAACCGGGAATACAGGTCGCCAGTCTCCGAGACGGTCCAGCGCTCGGAACAGAACACCGAACTCGTGAACGTCCGCGAACACGCGAAGAACGTCGCCAAGACGAATGATGCAATGGTTGCACGGGCGGGCCATCGAGAGGTCGCGACGCACTATAGCTGTGCGTACACAAACGATGGCTACCGCGTCATGGAAGCAATCGCCGAACGTGTTCCCGGTGTGAGCTACAAGACATCCGGACGTTGTGTGTAGACGACGCGATGGGCGTCGGTGGTCACCACATCGAAATCACGTTCGCCCATCCCTACCGAATTCAATGCGGATATATTCGCCTATTTATTTCACCATTACACCAATACAAATTTATTTAAAATAGGATGTTGATTTCTATACGTGGTAGAAGATACTAAATATACGTTCGCTGTAGTAGTGCTATCGTCATTGCTCATCTGTGGCGTAACAGCCGCAATCATCGTCACACCAGCCACCGCTGAGATAAGCGGTAGCCAACAAGTGACGGTAACGAACGTCGTTGATGGCGATACCCTCGACGTCCAATATGAAAACGGAACCACCGATACCGTTCGATTGTTGGGCGTCGATACCCCAGAAACGTACGGTGAAAATACGCCCGATGAGTGGGAAGGCGTTCCAAATACACAGGCTGGGAAGGATTGTCTCCACTCGGAGGGCGAGGACGCGAAGTCGTTCATGAAAAACAACCTCGAAGGCAAACAGATAACGCTCAAATTCGATTCTGAATCGGACCACCGAGGCTACTATGGTCGTCTTCTCGCCTACGTGTACTACGGTGGTGAGGATTACAACTACAAACTCATCGAGAGTGGCCAAGCCCGGGTATACGACTCGACATTCTCCAAGAGTAGTTCCTACTACAGTGCCGAATCGTCAGCCCAGAACACCGAACAGAATGCGTGGACCTGTCGAAATGTTGGCAGCGGTGATGCGTCTGTGAGTATTTCCCAGATTCACGAGGATGCAGCGGGGAACGACAACGACAACCTGAACGACGAATACGTCGTTTTCGAAAATACTGGTTCCACATCAATCGATCTCTCTGGGTGGACCGTTACGGACGAATCGGGGAAAACGTACACGTTCTCCAGTCTGACGCTCAGTCCAGGCCAGACGGTAACGCTTCATTCGGGGAGCGGGTCAGACACGAGTAGCGATGTCTTCTGGGGCCGCTCGACTGCCGTATGGAACAACGGCGGTGACACCGTTTCGATCTCCGATAGCAGTGGGTCATCAGTAGCCACAAAAGCGTACTGACGACCATCTTCTTTCCATTCAAGACCCACTTCATTCACGATATTTCACAGTACCCTGATCGGTTCGATCGGCAGGTTTGGAAACACCCGTCGTGGCTTTATCTTCCTACAAAAAGTAGGAGGCCAACGCCGGGGCGCTGACGTCGTGCCAGATGCTGAACAAAGCCGGGAAGCGCGCCACGGCGAGATCGCTGTTTTGTAATCCGACATCGAACATGCAGGTACGAACCCGTTCGTCGCTCATTCGGCACTCATACACTCACCGTTCTTTCTCGGCTTTCTCTTCGGAGGAGTGATCCTCGTCACGTCGTCTAGGCAAGTGTCGCTTGCAGTCGGATCACTTTTCTTTCGCACTTGGTCGTCGATACGTTCACCAACGCGGGGATTATGTGGCTCTATCCATTGAGTATTCGCTACTTTTCATACGAGATCTCCATCCACAGCTGGACCGGAGATGTAGTTATTTGGGCGTGTCGCTCGGCCGCATCCGATGGAACGGAACGCTCAGCGCGTCCACTGTCTCGCGCTGAATAGACAAGAGCGAGTTTGTGAGCGGTCTCTCATTATTGGTTCGCACAGCGGGATGTGAACGTCCAGTTGCCGTCGCCTCGTCTGAGAATCGATAGGAGGTCTTGTTGAACCACATCGGGAGATATCGGTGTATCCCATATCAGGTCGAATGTTGTCCACGCACGAACTCAATGTGTACGATAATCTCTTCTCCGGTCGTTTTTGTCAGACGTTCATCGATCTGAGTTGCGATATTAGACGGAATTTGTGCGTTCGGCCCGTGAGACACGACAACAGTCACTTCAGCGGGATGATCGAGGAGAACCTCATCGATGTCATAGTCGACGGTGGCATGCTCAAACTCCAAGTCACCGAATTGGCCACTGTCGAACATCGCCTTAGTTTCTGCGTTTGCCTCGGTCTCTACAGTTCCAACTCCGAATGACGCCCAAGTGACAACACTGAGGACGATCGACAGCAGGACGAGGCCAGAAAGGACGGTCGCAATTCGGATGCGAACTGCCCGTTGAGCTCGTATTGCATGCTTCCCCTTCTCGGGACGATACCCTGCGAGCCACAACAGAATGAGTGCCGAGAGGTTGATAGCGAGTAGATTCACCAGCACGAGAACGCCAGCAGTGAGGATGACACCAGGATGTCCCCACGCGAGACCGAGGCCCGCAGTGGCGGCAGGAGGGATAAGTGCTACTGCGATGGCCACCCCGACGAGTGACGACCCAGCACCCCGGATAACGCTCACGGCGCCAGCGACGCCCGATCCAAGCGCCAGAAAGAGCGAGAGAAAATTCGGCGAGGTTCGTTCGAGAACTTGTGGAATCGTTCGAATATCGACCGGTGGGAGGAAAACCGTCTCTTTCAACAGTAAACCGAGGATTGCAGCAGTCGCGACCGCAGCGAGCAGACCGGTTACCTGAAGTCGCACACCTCGCGATGTCATATCGGAGTCCGCGAGAACGGCCCCGACACTGGCCGAAATAGCCGGTCCCATGAGCGGTGCGATGACCATCGCACCGATAATGGTTGCCGCTGAATTGAGAAGCAAGCCGGTCGTCGCAATCAATGTGCTCACTACGAGGAAGATGAAAAACGTCGAAGACGCAGGAGCGAGATCCTCGGCACGTGCGATAAGTTCATCGCGCGAGATACGGTGCCCCTGATAACGGTTTTTGAGTGATTTGATACGTTCGGAGACCACCGTCTCCGTCGGGACAACGATTGTATAGGAACTCTCCTTTACACCTGCCGCATAGAGGCTATCGAGTACCGGTTCGACACCAGAGTCGGGGACTGGAAAGGAAACCAGTGCTTCAAATTTACCGCGACCTGTCTCCTCCCAGACGGCATAATCGATCCCTTCCTCATCGAGTGCCTCAAGAATGTCTGCTCGATCACCTTTCGGAATAAGCACCTGAACGAGACGCATACAGATGATACGTGCTATTAGATACTTATCAGTACCTAGACTTATATTCAGTGCCAGTTCCCAGGTTGGATTTCTTTCAAAGAGGTGGAACGAATTCGGGGCCGTGTAACGATATGTCTCCTCACATCCGAATGAGTACCGCTACAATTGAGCGGCATCGTGTCACCAAAAAATGAGGCAAGCATAACCGTCCGCGGACCCTCCTAGCAGTGAGTACACAATGGACATTTCTGAGATAGTTTCAACAAAGTTCACCGAGTTCGATATCGGGGCACCCCTTTCGAAGGTCGCCGGTGCGTTCGAGAATCAAGAACTCGAGGCCGTCGTCGTTACGGACGGCGAGGAGTATCGTGGCGTCGTCAGCCGCCGACAACTGGCCTCGTCGTCCAATCAACCCTCGGCGAAGGTTGGCTCACGGGTGCAACACGTCCCGACCGTCGACCGGACCGAGGATGTCCGTGAAGTCGCACGACTCATGATCGGGAGTAACGCCAAGACGCTCCCAGTGCTGGACGAAGACCGCGTCTATGGTGTGGTGACCGCAGATGCCGTTCTGGAGGCCGTGACCCCGTTTCTCGACGCGGTGACCGTTGACGATGCATACACGACAACGCTGATCAGTGCGACCCCGACGACCACGATGGGGAAAGCCCTCAACACGCTTCGGGAAGGACGTATTGCACACCTCCCAGTCATCGACAATGACGAACTCGAAGGCATACTGAGTCTGTACGATGTCATCGAATTCACGACACGCGGCGGGAACAAGAGCCAAGGTGGTTCGTCGGACGAGTTTAGTGGTCGCGGCGGGTTTGGTGAGCGTGACGGTACTTCCGACCGGATGCTCGATCTGCCAGTGCGGAACCTGATGTCCGATGCAGCTGTGACGGTTCAACGAGACACACCGCTCGATGTGGTAGTCGAAACGATGTTCGATCAGGAGATTTCCTCACTTGTCGTCACGGCTAACGAGACGGACGAACCGATCGGAATCATCACAAAGACGGACGTCGTTGAGGCACTCACCTGGGAGCAGGAAGAACGACGTCCCGTGCAGGTGTTCGGTCTCGAGTTACTCGATGGGATGGATTACGATGACGTTTCTGCGTTGATCGACAGCGTGACCTCGAAGTATGGCGAGATGAGTGTGATAAAGGCCAGTATCGAACTGCACGAGCACAAAGAAAAGAGTCGAGGGGTGCCACTGGTGCTGGCACGGATTCGACTGGTCACTGACCGTGGTTACTTCACCGCTAAAGGGGAGGGTTACGGCGCTACGCATGCACTTCGCCTCGCCGCGAACGCGGTCGAACGCCAACTTCTCAAAGGCAAAACCTACGGCCAATCGAAGAAGCATCCGGACACAGAAGAACACGCGCAACTGTACGGCTGGTGGCTCGGCGGGTAACGGTCTTTACTTCCAGTACACGGAGGCCAACTGTTCCGAGTGATACGATTCGCTTGCTAGATGCCCCTATGATGGGCTCGGATCCTCTGTCGTTGAAAGATATGCCGTGAGGTCAGTCGTCGTGATAACACCGATGACCACTTCTCCGTCGAGGACCGGAAGATGGTCAAAGCCGTGTTCAATCATTATGTCCGCCGCAGTTTGAACCGATTCACTTGCGGTCGTTGTAATGACGTCTGTACTCATAACAGAGGCAACAGTTGCATTCGGATCAGGATCGCCTTCTGCGACGACATGAATGAAATCAGTTGCAGTGATGATCCCTTCGAGATGGTCGTCATCACCAACGACGATTATCGATCCAATATCGTGTTCGCGCATCGTCTCGCCAGCGTTCTGGAGTGACGTGTCGTTACTTACAGTGTACACCGGCGAAGACATGAGACTCCCGACGAAGACATCGTCCATTCAAGTAAACAGTATTCCTGCGGGGATAAGAGTTTGCTTCTTTTCACGGAGATGGAATATCACACATGGAAACGAGAGTATCGTGTCTTCGTTGAAATACCAAGTGATGACCAAAAGCTGCTCACCAGGATCTTTCGACAATCGAAGTTGGTGATTCCTGGATTACTGGATGGAGTTGCTCACTGTACTTCTATTCGAAATCGGACGTGCAGGGTTCCAAAGTGAGCTGAACGTCCCAGTAAGCGAATGGATTGTTAACTTGTGGTTTTAGTAAATCCTGCTGAGATAGAGGTAACATAATTCATCGTGCCGAAGCACGTACTAAGCTATAAGGATGAGTACTGCTGCTTAAAACTGGAATCAACAGTGGTTGTCCCCAACAGCGAGGAACACAAAATGACTGACACAATCGATTCTCTCCGGTATGGGAAACCACAGCATGAAGTTCGATCGACTCCACCAAACGAACAACAGTTTTATGGTGAGCCCCAGCACGAAATACCTGGGCTAATTAACATCGAACTCCGAGAGTCTGTTACGTACCTTCGTCTCTGGAGACACTACGCCGAGAAACAGCGACAGCGAGAGATCAGAGCGAAACGTCCGATGCTCTACTCTCGGTAGGCAAATTCCTTCCCACTATTTCGGCACGAGGACGCGATAATTACTAGCAGAAGGTGTTCCAAGTGGCGGCCACAGCGTTATCCCTCTCGTCCACCTAGATATGGTATGGCGGACAACAAAAAGAGCCGAGACAAGCAAGCCCGTGACGAAGAGAACCGCCAGCGAGCGTGGGAAGTTGAGCAGGCGCGTGAACGTATGGACGAAACTGAACCACGTGACGAACAGAACGAAGCAGATGAAGCTCGAGACGAGAGAGAAGAAAATTCGGACTCACTCCGTAAGTGTCACCGTCGTGGGTGCGACGACCCCGCGAAATTCGTCGTTCTTGAGCGCTACCAAGAAGAAACGGGTCACGGAAGTGTTGAGGCAGAGGCTAATCTTTGCCGAAGGCATACTACTGAAGAAAGTCCCACGAATCTTGACGGCGTCTATGCAGACTATGTGTTTCGTGTTGATCCGTTACCAGAGACAATTGATACAGACAGAGCGTGATTTCGTTCTGTACATACTATTCATCACCGGACGGTTAAGTGGTGGGTATGTTTGAATTCACTCATCAGTGGATTCAACTAAGCGGAAAAGAAATCGGCCGGGTCGCCGCCCTCGGGGAAGCATATTTCGTCCGTTCGTATGACTAACCGCTTCTAGTCGGATACCTCCACTTTGTGAGTACCACGGTGAAAATCGATTTGAAGCGGAACGTTCGTCTCGTCTCTACTCATTCTTCGTCCGTTCCAACGAGGATAGTAATACTCCCGTCACTCCTGATGATCACGTGATGATCAGAGACAGAAAACTCGACTGTCACACCTCTATTTTCTTGACCGATGATCGGCGTCCCGAACAGTGCATCGAGTGCTTCCGGGTCAACCGACTCTGACAGTAACGAAAGCTCCGTTGGTACAACCCCCTCAACTACCGCAAGTGCTCGGCCAATTGCCTCACTTGGCGGGTTGTCGCTCGAAAAACGTGTGTGAAGCACATCGCTGAACCCGTCCGGCAGTGAATCATCATCGTGGTCGGTCATCTCCCTTTGGTTCCTTGATCGGGTTCTCAACTATGGCGAGTTACTTCGAGACAAGAGTTACTTCCGGATTACACTGAGCGAGTGGCGCATCATGTTCCATTATACGTCTCCACTCATTTTCCCTTATCGGTCTGGTAGTGAAGTATTTGGTTTCGATAGAAAGCGACAGCGTCACTTTCTGATTATAGATATCGATTATCCAGCGAAGCAGTTACTCACTGCCTCTTAGAACATAATAGACTCCCCCGGCACTCTTAAGTCAGTCATTGTACATTCGTGCCACATATTCAGCGTGCCAACTGGCGGTGATTTCGGTGGTCGAATTCGACTGCTCCGAACGATTGGGAAAAGTAGTCTCTATTCTGGGATTTTGACGCGTTTTAAGGTGCGTAATTGGTTTGATAACTGAAGTAGAACGTGCAACGGCAGTGAGTTCGATTTCTCGAAGTCGGGAACCACCTTATCCGACTGGAGCCCCAATGGCGCGTATGTCTCGCTATGAGGCCTCGTTCAAGATAGACTCGAAGACGGATTCGTACGCCGCTCACCGCATTCTGGAACGAATCTACGATACGATCCGGGAAGAATCACGGAGCGTCCGTGAAGGTACAGACGATGCCCACGAGCTCCTGGATGAGTTTCAGACGCTCCGAGACGCAGCGAAACAGCCGACGTCGGGGGAATTGACCATCACCCTCGAACGAGACGACGACGCTGGGTTCGAGGACTGATGTCGCGACCGACTCGCCCGGAATCGGCTCCGCCTGACTGCCCAAAGGCGACTCCACATGAGTGTGTCGTGCAGCGGAGACGAACACGGTTGCTGCGTGGCCGCCGGTCTCGCCGGACGTCCATCGCTGACACGTGTCGATATAACTACAATTTCGCATGGTAGATTTCCTCTCCCTGGGCGGGGTGCTTCTCGCCTTCTTCCTCGTCATCATGAACGGGGTCTTCGTAGCTGCGGAGTTCGCATTCGTCAAAGTTCGGCCAACCCAGGTGACTGCACTCGTCGAACGCGGCAAACCGGGGGCAGCGCTCGTGCAGGATGTCGTTCAGAACTTGGATGACTATCTGGCGGTCAGTCAACTCGGCATCACGCTCTCCTCACTCGGCCTCGGTTGGATCGGTGAACCGGCTGTGGCAACGCTCATCGAACCGGTCCTCGGCCAGTTGCTTCCTTCGGGAACGGTTCATCTCGTCGCGTTCGTCCTCGGATTCGGATTCATCACGTTTCTCCACGTGGTGTTCGGCGAACTCGCGCCGAAGACGTTCGCCATCCAGGAAGCTACACGTATCTCCCTCCTCGTCGCCCCACTCATGAAGTTCTTCTACTACGTGTTCGTGCCCGGCATCATCGTCTTCAACGGGACGGCCAACTACTTCACCCGCCTCGCTGGTGTCTCCCCCGCGTCCGAGAGCGAGGAAACCCACACCGAATCTGAGATTCGGATGATCCTCACCCGCTCGGAGGAGACGGGACATATCGACCTCGACGAAGTCGAGATGATCGAGAGCGTCTTCGAACTCGGGGATACGGTCGCCCGCGAGGTCATGGTTCCGCGTCCAGACGTAGAAACCGTGCCCGCTTCGATGTCGCTCCCGGACCTCCGGTCTGTCGCCGCGACGGGGACCTACACGCGCTACCTCGTGCTCGACGAGGACGGGAATCAACCGCTTGGATTCGTCCACGCCAAGGACATCCTGCGAGCGAACGAAGCCGAGACGGAGCAGGACAGCACGGTCACAGCGCGTGAGCTCGCACGAGCAGTCCTCACGGTCCCGGAAACGCGTCGGATCGACGCGATCCTCGCAGACTTTCAGACGCGTGGGGAAGGCCAGATGGCTGTCGTCGTCGACGAGTGGGGCGTCTTCGAGGGTATCGTGACCATCGAGGATATCCTCGAAGAGATCGTGGGCGATATCCAGGACGAATTCGATACGGGTGCTCAGGAGCCGTCGATCGAGAAGAGAAACGACGGAGCGTACGTTGTCGACGGAGGGGTCCCCATTCAGGACGTGAACGACCGGCTCGACTCTCGATTCGAGAGCGACGATGTCGAGACGATCGGTGGATTGGTCTTCAGTCGCCTCGGCCGAGTTCCTGAAGTGGGCGATCAGATCGAAGAGACCGGGTACCTCCTTCAGGTCGAGGCTGTCGATGATACTCGAATCGAACGACTCGTGATTCAAGAGACACGGGCTGGACAGGGGACGGACGACGAGTAGCGTCTGAGTCCAGTTCGGAACAGAAATAAAACGCCCCCAGCGCGAGGAACCTCGGCGTTCACGCCGGGGAGGACGTCATTGGCCTCGAATGACTACTCGCTCCGACGAATGACCGTGATGAGTTGGGACTTCGGAAGCCACTCGTCAGAGAGATACGGGATATCGTCCCGTGTCTCGAATCTCCGATGCTCTTCCTCTAGCTTGTCAGTCAACCGCTTTCGGCGGTCGCTATCGACTGCAGTATTCTGGACCCCGTTTTCGAGTGACTGTATCTTGTGTGCGATCTGCATGAGACGATGAGCCGGTGACGATTCTTTGAAGAGAACTGCGTCTTCAATTTCCCGGGAGAGATATCCGACAAATGTTGTGGCTAGACTTCCCTGCACGTCGTTCGTCTTCTCTTCGGCGAGCCACTCCGGAAGCTGGATGAACACGTCATCCTCGTCCAGGAGCCCCAGCAATTGCCACAGCCGACGTGTGTCTTGTTCGTTGAGGAGGCCTCGCTTTCGGGCCACCTCCAGGGTCACATCGCGGTCTTTGAGCGTCTCTGAGTGCCACTCACGAGCGAAGGAGTCATAGTCGGCGAACGTTCTAAGAGCATCAACCACTACAAGGTAGATAGAAGAGCGAGGTAAAGAAGGATTCCATCACTGTTCTATCAGAACGATCCTGGTTCCGTCGGTCCGCTACGGACGTGCACTGCGGACACAGTATCTATACTTAGTACTCGTAACGAGTTGGAGTGTTCGAACAAGAAGGCAGTCTTACGACACTTTCGCTATTCGGACCGACTGGGGACCCAGGGTTTCACTCCTCAGGATTTATCGAAACGAAAGACTCTGCCCCGCACTCCGGGCACTGTTCGTGCTGGGAATAATAGCGTGCTTCACACGCTTCACTTTGGTAGTTTGAATGCTGCGTAGCGGTCTCAGTGGCCGTCTGCTTGAACTGCTCAACCTACCTTCCGACGCGTTTGAAAAATCCCACCCTTTAGTTTAGAATGTGACCGACAAGCAGATAACCGTTCGTAGGATGGTTGGTCTCTGAGCGAACTGCCCGTTTCTACAGAGGACCGAGGCGGGTGCCTCGGGACTTCACCCCTGGGCAATTCATGGAGTGTCACCCTGATCAATTCGCTGGTGTACATACCAGTTCTTATCCCGCGTCAGCGTCTCTATTTAGTGTGGTCTTCTCTAACGTTTCGTTGGCAGTCCAGGGCCTTGGCTCCCCGTCCGTAACGGCCGGGATGCTCGTCGTTTTTACAATTATTCTGCTCGCACTCGTGTTGTTCGCCACAGAGTGGTACCCTATCGATGTCACCGCGATTTTGGTGATGGTGCTGTTGATCGTACTCGAACCGTGGACGCAGATCTCGCCTCGGGAGGGAATCTCGGGATTTGCAAATCCGGCCACTATCACCGTCCTGGCGATGCTCATCCTGAGTACCGGGATCAACCGAACCGGCCTCGTCCAGTTGCTCGGTCGGAAGATGGCCGCGTTCGCGGGGACCAACCGACGCAAGCAACTCACGGCGACGATTGGCATCACCGGACCCATCTCGGGACTGATCAACAACACGCCGGTCGTCGCGATTCTGGTCCCGGTGATTAACGACCTCGCACACAACGGGAAGACCTCGCCATCGAAGCTGCTCATGCCGCTGTCGTTCGCCTCGATGCTCGGCGGCACGTTGACGCTCATCGGAACGTCGACGAACATCCTCGCAAGCGATATCACAGCCCAACTCGGGGCGGATTCTCCCGAGCTCGGTCTCCACGCGTTCGGGATGTTCGAATTCACCAAACTCGGTATCATCGTGTTCGCGGTCGGATCCCTCTATCTGATGACGGTCGGCGTTCGACTGCTCCCCAAACGGATTCCCGCTGACGAGGACTTTGTCGAGGAGTACGCCCTCCAGGAGTACCTCGCAGACGTCGTCGTTCCGGCGAACTCGTCATTGATCGGAAAGACGGTCGAGGAGGCACTGGGAGACGACGAACTCGACATCGACGTGTTACAACTACTCCGAGACGGCGAGCACTTTTCAGAACCGCTCGCTCGCAAGGAGATCCGCGAGAGCGACACGCTCCGGCTCAGGACGAACCGGGAGACACTCGAATACATCAGGGACGCGGAAGGCCTAATCTTATCGGGTGGTCCCCGCACCGAAGACGATCTGCATCCCGATGAGGAAGAACCGGTCCTCGTCGAAGTCGTCATCCCGTCGGGGTCGTTCCTCGTCGGCGAGACCCTCGCGAGTTCGACCTTCCGGCAACGCTACGACGCGAACGTCCTCGCCTTCCGAACCCGTGGCGACGTCGTCCGGGACCGATTCGAGGACATTCGTATCCGAGTCGGTGACACGCTCCTCGTACAGGCACCGCCCGATAGCCTCACCCGCCTCGTTGAGAATCAGGACTTCATCGTCGCCCACGAGTTCGACGAGGTGACCTACCGGAGCGAGAAGATTCTGTTCGCGGTCGGAATCATCGCCGGCGTCGTCGCCCTCCCGGCACTGAACATCCTGCCGATTGTCGTCTCTGCGTTAGCAGGGGTCGTGGCGATGGTCTTCACCGGCGTCCTCAAGCCCACCGAACTCTACTCATCAGTCGAGTGGAACGTGATCTTCCTCCTCGCTGGCGTCATTCCCCTCGGTATCGCGCTCCAGCAGACGGGGGCGGCAGCGCTGCTGGGCAATGCTGTGGCTTCGACCGCGGCGTTCTTGCCAGTAATCGGTGTCCTCTGGGTGTTCTACGTCGCCACTGGCCTGTTGACGAGCGTCATCAGTAACAACGCGAGCGTCGTGTTGATGATTCCTGTCGCGGTCGGCGCAGCCCAGTCGATCGGTGCGAACGCGTTCGCGTTCGTCCTCGCCGTGACCTTCGCCGCCTCAACGGCGTTCATGACGCCGGTCGGCTATCAGACGAACCTCTTCGTCTACGGGCCCGGCGGCTACACATTCTCGGACTTCATCCGCGTCGGTGCGCCGTTACAGTTGCTCCTGTCGGTCGTCACTGTCCTCGGCATCGCGTTCTTCTGGGGGGTGTGAAATGCACAGATTCTGATTCGAGAGCGTTCTCTTCCCGTGTATCTTTCTCGTGTTCCGGAAGTCGTCGATAAAACGCGAAGCGAATGTCAAGACCGAAGGCAGTGACTGTGACGGCCTCAACGGATTCCCGTGCTGGCCGTACGTGCGAACAGGACGAACAGAACTGCCGAACTAACCACTGTTTCAGTCTTTTTCTCTATCACAGCAACTTCTGATTTCGAATCTCACCGACCAGCGAACCCTCATGGACACCATCACGGTGAGTTTTGAGCAGTATTGTATTCTTTCACACCATTACGCACCGAGAGGTTCAAACAGCTATACCGATTCTTGATCCCCCTCCATCTGGACGGATCACAATATCGAGGACTATGGATACCGCGTATATCGTTATCAACTTCCTCTCATAGTGGTGTTTGAACGCTGTCATGCTGAGAACTGAACGTCCACGCGAACGTCATCACCGGTTGACGCTTCGATTCGGCACTCAAGTTGTCGTGAGAGTGCGGGATACGATGAATTCGGTGCACTGACAGTGATGATGACTGCTTCGGGGTTCGAAATGGGAGCGGTGCCACCGTACTGGGTTCGCACCGAAACAATTCCGAGATTCTGGTACATTGGCTTGTTGAGAACGTTCTCTACATCGTTGCTGACTGTCTGTTGAAACATGGTTTGCTGGGGCACTGTCTAGTTTAGCTCCTCCTCCACAGGTGTTCAATTGTCGAGCGATTGGTGTAATCTCTGACAGCCATAGTAATGTACAAGCTGTTCAAGACACTGATGGACGCTCAGCCGACTGCCCGTCCACGACGTATGAAATCGGTCAATGCGCTGTTTGAGCGTGTGAAACCATTTTTCGATGAGGTTTCGCTCGGTATAGTCAAGGTGACCGCTCAACCCAATTCGAAAGAGGGCAGTCCGATAGCCGTAGCCATCAACGAGAAACACAGAGTTAGAGAGATTGTGTTTCTCGGCCACTCCAGACAGAAACGCAGCCGCTTGATCAGTCCCATGCCGATCAAACACTGTGACATCGAGCAACAGTTTTGTTTCGGTGTCTATTGCAGTGTATGCCCAAGACTGTCTGCCGTTGAATTTGACAGCGGTTTCGTCGACCGCGACCCGCGTCGGCGATGCCGACGCGGGTCGGAAACTATGTAAGATACCCGACGAATACATTGAAAAATCGCTTGATGCGATCGATTTACGCCGATAAGTGCAAGAATAGCTTTTGTTTCCCTGAGTGAACAACCGGTCGTATGGAGCCGGACGGCGAACGCTCTGATGGGCGTCACCAGAAGCCTTTGACTTCTGGTTGGCGAACGAATCGCTCTGCGTCTCGTCCGCTTACGCTCCCAGCATTCAAGCGTAGCCGTCTCTAAACTCTTTTTGAGCAGGTTTGAGAGTAGCATGTGTCACTAACTCTTCAACCAGCTCGTCCTTATCTAGACAGTGCCCGACGATCATAGTTATTAAAGCCTTAATATTTGTTGGTTTAGATATTATATTCAAGTAAATGATAGATTCGGTGTTCACTGAGAAACATCGACGGATCGGCTGGGCTCGGCGCACCAAGCAGCTCTTCTGCATAATCGCGAAAATCCATCGAGTTCTCCATACGGTCACGTTGCTCCCCCAGTGGCCCGTTCTCTTGAGACAATACCAATTGACCGATCGTTACAACGAGAGTAACCCCAGTGATGATCGCTCCAAGCATCGCCGAGACCATTGTCTCGATCGTATCATCCGAGCTGAGCTGTGGGACCAACGGTGACGGAATGACTGTCACGAGCGTGACAAACAAGATGAACACTTCGAGTGCCAACACTGCGGTAACATATAGACGGTTCGCAGCAAGCAACAGCCAAATCTTGAGTCGGCTCTCCCCATCGCGTTCACGAATTGTATTCGCTGTGCTGACATCGATATCGGTGTTGACGTTGGTACTTGTGTCGCCATCAACTGGTTCGGGACTCATGGCGAATCCCGTTCAGCGTCGTTCACCCGGACAGGGCGCTCGAACACGAGATATTTGGTCCCACCACCGGTATAGGCAATCGTCTCGACGAATCGCCACCTTTCGGCGGCGAGTTCGTTTAACTCTGCTTTCGGATCCTCTGCTTCTTTTTTCGTTTCCCCACGAGGCGGTCTGAGTGTCTCGTATTCCCAACGGTCGTTCTGATTCATCATCAGTTCTTTCACCTTGTGACTGAATGACAGTACCTATTATTGGATATCGTCCGTTTCAAGCGCTTACGTGTCGTTGTACGCCATTTTGTCCGGGTTCCGGACGAATCTTGGCTACGGCTATCGGACTGTCCTCTTTCGAATTGGGTTGAGCGATCGGCTCGATTACACAAAGAGAAACCTGGTCGAAAAATGGTTTCACACGCTCAAACAGCGCATCGACCGCTTCTCTACGTCGGGGTGGGACGTCGGCCGAGCGTCCAGTATCGTTTTTGAACAGTTCGTACAATACTATAGCCATCAACGACCGTATCAATCTATTGACAACCGAAGCCTGTCGAGGAGGAGCTAAACTAGACGGTGCATCCCGCTGGCTGGAAACACTGGAACGACGAACAGAACCCTGAAAGTGAGTTCTATGCGGAATACGCCGATTCGGGTCCCGGTTTCACGTCGGAACAGCGGGTCGATTGGTCACCAGCTGACCCGAGCACAGGCGCGGCAATACACGGCGGAAAACATCTTCGACGGTTGGACTCCAAGGACGCCTCTGTAACAGGCATCACTGACTTCCACAACTCGCACGGACCCGCTGAACTGCGACTGAAAACAGCCACCGACTTTCTTATTGTGGGACGCTGTGTCCGCTCTCGATCCTGTTGTTGTATTCGAGTCGGGGAGCCACCTAAGGGCTAGTGACGAGTAAGTGGCTGTATTCGACTAAAAAATCGATTCGATTGGGAGCGGGATCGGAACTCCATGCGGAGACATGATTATGATTGTTCCGTCCACTCGCTGGTAATCCTTTCCCCCGTTTCACGTCGGGATCACTTCGTGACCCATGGCGGACGAATTCACGGTGGACTCGCGTTCGGGTCTTCGACGGCGAGTGCCCACTGCTCGAGCCAGTCCCGCAAGCCACTGCTCGGGACGTCTAGGGTGTGGGTGTTCTCCGGCAGGCTCGGATAACCGCCGACGTCGTCCAGATCCGCGATCCAATAGTCGTACGGGGAATCGAGGCTGTCGTTTCCGGCTCGATTTCGAATTTCGCTCACGATACGCTGGTCGTTGCCCATTCGGTCGGCCGGACGCGCACCGGCGTTCGAAAGGTTGTGAGACTCGACCTCGCTCGACGACATCGCTGACAGCCCGCTCGGCCACAGCGGTTTTTCGTCTACCGTGCTCGGTTCGACGAAGGAGACGTCCGAATCGAGCTGCGGGTCCGCCGTCGTGTTGTCCTCGGAATACACGGTTCCACTCCCCTCCACGATGGATTCACCGGGTGCCATGAGGCCGGTGTATCTGTTCCCGACCCACGTCGTCTCGGCGGAACTATCGGTGTTCGAGGCTTCGTCGAAGAAGTACGTGAAGTTGTTGACGACGACCGATCGTGTCTCGCTCTTGAGTCTCGGGATTCGGTTTCGGGCTTTGGACCAGACGTTGCCGAGTAACGCCACGTGGTCCGCCCCGTCCCCGACGAGCGTACAGTAATTGTGGTCCGATCCGTCCCCGTACGGGTCGTACAATCCTTCGTAGATTAGATTGTTCGCGTAGGTCGTGTTGTCCGTGTCGTATCCGACGGACATACACTCATCGACACCCCACGAGGCGCTCACGTGGTCGACGACGTTGTTTGTCGTCCCGTCTTGTGTGTTCAGCGAGTCGTTACCCTGGATGTCGCCGTCGGGACCGGGCCCGACACGCGAACGAACGTGTTGAACGATACAGTTGTCGGCATCGATCTGTACCGCGCCTTTGATGAACGTAATGCCGGGTGACGGGGCGGTCTGACCCGCGACCCAACAGTGGTCGTTCGTGATTTGCAGCGTCTCTCCGCCGAGGTCGATGGTGCCGCTCGTCTCGAAGACGACCACGCGCGGTCCACTTGCGGTGAACGCGCTTTCGACGGCGCTTCGGGTCGCCTCCGTGACTCTGATGACCTGTGCGTCGTCATCGAACCCGTCGTCGAGGCGAACCCGTCGTCGAGGTCGAACGCCGACCCGTCGCTTGCCCTCGCCGTTACGTCGGTTGTCGTTGCTGTGACAGCGTTCGTCGCTATCGCTGTCGTACCGATACTACCGGCTCCGAGCGCACGGAGAAACGTGCGCCTGTCTGGCGTCATTGGTGTAACACCGAACTTAGATTCAAAATATATCTTAATAAAATTTTTCTAGAAAATAATTTAGTTTGTTTATTAAAATATGCAATTAAAATGGTCCTAAGAGGTCCAGCACCACTCACCCGATGCGTCTTTCGGCGGATGATGTACCATCGATTTCGGGCGACTCGCATCGAATCGGCCGTCCCAAATCGTTACTCCGCTTCGAGGTTCCCTTTCGTGTCCCAGATTCGCATCATCATGTCGGCAAACACGGACGTTCGAAGCGGATAGCCGTCGTCGTCCGTCTCCTCGAGCGGAACGGAACTGACGTTTGCGACGAACTCCTCGTCGTAACTCAACTCGGACAGCGTTTCCGGGACGTCGAACGTGAACGTACCATCCTCGTCGGCACCGGACCAATCCGCCGCTCGCTGGCGTTCGCCGTACTCGATACTGTACGTCTCTCCACCGACGAGTTCGCAGATGTCGTCCATGGAACCGATTTCCATCCAACCGTCGCCGGTTTCGATGTGGAGCGTGCGATTTCGAACGTCCGTCTGATATCGCTTCATGTCACCACCTTCCGAGGCTATTGTCTTAATCGCTACGGGGGTCGAAGGGTCTTCGCTCGAATCGATCATCAGTTAGAACGCGACGACGGCCGACTGCGACCACGACTACGACCGTCTTCACTGACTCACCGTGGTTGCTGAACGAACATTCGTTCGCGAGGAGGGAACGGCTTCCCGATGAGATACGTCTGCAGTCCGAGTAAATCCTCGGGATTTCACCGACGACTGGAGAATTCGAACGACACGATTACCGACGTAGGCTCACGCTTAGCGGTTCTTACACGAGAGAATGACCCTCTCATCGGAGAGAAGCGATTCGAAGTATCGTAACCGCCGACCAACCATTACACAACTACCTGTGTAACACCGACGGAGTTCCACGGCTCGTTTGTCTTTAGAGAACGGTAGACATCCGTGTGACGACGAGAATAATTGTCCGTTCTCATGTTTTAATCACTATTAACTGAAAAACATAATAGTGCACGCGGACGATACGAAAATACGCGTTCGTTTTCGACCGCACCCCCGTTCTCCTCTGGGGAACGAGACCCCGGAAATCGGTCCTCTCATGACGATTCTATTCGAGTGACAGAGTTCACAGTCATTCGATGGTCTCGGACCCGAGTTGGTACATAAATGGTAAACAACTGAAAAAATATTTATAAACTATTGCGATTAGAAATATTCGGCGTTCGAATAATGATGCCAAATAGAAGAACGTTTCTCCGAGTTATCGGAGCTGGAAGTATCGGTTCGACGACAACAATGCTGACGAGTGGGGTGGCAGCGGCGGCGACCACCATCACCATCGAAGGAGGTGGTGCGGACATCTGGGACACGACGGACGCGTTCCATTTCTACTACGACTCGACGAACGGCGATTTCGACGTGACGGTTCACAATACCGAACTGGAATGGACCGACGCCAACGCGAAGACGGGTCTCATGGTCCGTGAGACGCTCGATCCGGACGCGAAAAACGTGATGCTCCGCCGGACACCGAACGGCGACGCGTCGTTGCAGTGGCGTCCGGAATCCGGTGTCGAAACGCTCAGTACGACCTCGGGAGGGGAGGACAGAAGCGAAGTCGACGGCGGAAGCATTTCGGCTGAGTGGTTGCGACTGACACGGACGGGTGATACGATTTCGGCCTATGGATCACCCGACGGCGGTGATTGGACACGTATCGCCCAGCTTTCCGGAGACGATGTAGATCTTCCCGCACAGTCGTACGTCGGGATTCCGGTGACGAGCCACAGCGAGGGAACGCTCTGTACTGCGCGGCTTCGAGACCTGTCGGGAGTTTCGCCGAACGCTCATCGGGACGTGGGCTCCGTGGAGGTCTCGGGGAGCGTCTCGGTCGAGGAGGGCGTCCCCTACGTCTCGACCGAACCGGTAACTGACGTACGAGCGACGTCGGCGACCTTGCACGGTGAGCTAACTGACTTGGGTGGTGCGGAGTCGGCTAGCTGTTACTTCGAGTATCGTGAGGTTCCGACCGAGCGGTGGAAACAGACCGACTCCCGACAGCGTTCTTCGTCCGGGTCGTTCAGTATGGAGTTGTCGGGACTCACGAGTCGCCGCTACTACCAGGTTCGCGCGGTCGTCGACACGAGTGACGGCGATTCGTTCACTTCACCGCCGTTTACGTTCGGAACGCCGAGCTTTTCCCGTGGCGATGGCGGCCAGTGGGATGGTCCGCAAAGCAAATCCCACTTCGAACCGGACGACGGGTTCGCCGACCCTGCTCCGTGGCTGAACGACGACACACCCATCATCAAGATAACGAAGCCGACACGGCGACAGTTGGAGACCGCACTCAACGTGGACGGACCGCGCGTCGTCGTCTTCGAGACGAGCGGTACCATCGACCTACACGCCGAACGACTGACCGTCTCCACCGACCAACTGTATCTCGCGGGACAGACCGCCCCGTCCCCCGGAGTCACGCTCATCCGTGGCGACCTCTGGGTCGTCGCGAACGATTGTGTGATTCAACATCTTCGCGTCCGTCCGGGGGACGCGGGACAGGACATCGGCTGGGAGCCTGACGGCATCAACACCGGGGACGGCACCGAGAACAACGTGATAGACCACTGTACGACGACGTGGTCGGTGGACGAAAATCTCTCGGTGGGGTACGACACGAACGATACCACCATGTCCAACTGCCTGGTCGCGGAGGCGCTCCGCGACGCCACCCACCACAAGGGCGAACACAACTACGGCTCTCTGATCGGCAACGGGGCAGAGAACGTCGCGATGATGGGCAATCTCTGGGCGGACAACATCGACCGCAACCCTCGTTTGAAGGAGGGCACGAGAAGCGTGGTTGTGAACAACCTCGTCTTCCACTTCAAGGACGGCGCGTGGCTCGATCCGGATACGCAAGCGAGTATCGAGGGGAACGTCTACCGACATCCCATCAACGACAAGCCGAAAATCTTCGGCGATGGGGAGGCGTACATCCACGACAACGACTTGAAATCCGATGCACCGGGTGAACTCGTCGGGGACGGTATCACGGTGCTCGATGAGCGACCCCTCTGGCCCGAGGGTCTCGACCCGTTGTCGTCCGACGACACCGTTCGGCACAACTTCCGGAACGTCGGTGCGAGACCGGGTGACCGAACCGAACACGACGAGCGCATCCTCCGAAAGGTCGCTCGCGGCGAAGGGCAGTACATCGACAGCCAGGAGGACGTCGGCGGCTATCCCGAGTTACCCGAGAACTCGCATCACGTGTGGGTTCCGCAGTGTAACACCCGTGCGTGGCTTCGAATGTGGGCATGGTTGGTCGAGTGACGAGATGACGAACGATAGTCGAACGCGAAACTAGCTGACCACGGTTGACGGGAGACGACGGTTCGAATCGACGCAACGTTTATTCCCCTCGTCCGAATCCGTCCGAGTGATGCAAAACTTGGAATCCTCCCGTTACGACGTTCGGGAGTTCGATGCCGTCGGCGACGGAACCGAACTCGACACTGAACCGATCCAGACAGCGCTCGACGCGTGCGCCGAGACGGGCGGAACGGTACACGTCCCGCCGGGCGAGTATCGAACGGGACCGCTTCGAGTCGGCGACGACACCACGCTCCACCTCGATGCCGGGGCGACGCTTCTGTTCGTCCGCGATTACGAGGCGTTTCCCACCGTCAAGAGCCGATGGGAAGGTTGGAACCAGTTCGGATTCCACCCCTGCCTGCTCGTCCGGGACGCGAAGAACGTCGAAATCACTGGAAGAGGAACCATCGACGGGCAGGGTGACTATTGGTGGTCGTTTTACGACACCCCGGAATCGGAGTATCCGGACGGTCTACGGGCGCGACTCGACGAGTTCGACGAGCGGAACGACAAGAAAGATGACGTCAGCAGTTTCACTTTACGTCCGCCGCTGTTTCAAGTAACCGAATCCGAGAACGTCTCCGTCTCCGGTGTTACCCTTCGGAATTCGCCGTTCTGGAACACCCACATCGTCTACTCGGAAAACGTCACCGTCCACGACGTGACCATCGAGAACCCCGCCGATGCTCCGAACGGCGACGGTATCGATATCGACTCCTCACGGCACGTGAGAATAAGCGACACCTACGTCAACGCCGGTGATGACGCCATCTGCATCAAGTCCGGCAAGGACGAGGAGGGGCGGACGGTCGGCGAACCGGCGTCACGGATCACGGTCACCAACTGCACCGTCGAGGCTGGCCACGGCGGCGTCGTCATCGGAAGCGAGATGTCGGGTGACGTGCGCGACGTCACGGTCTCGAACTGCACGTTCACGGGAACCGACCGTGGCATCCGGATCAAGACCCAGCGCGGTCGCGGCGGCGTCGTGGAAGACCTGCGCTTCGACACCATCGTCATGCGCCGCGTCGTCTGCCCGTTCGTCATCAACGGCTACTACTTTACCGACATCGACAGCGACCCGATTTCGGTGGACGAATCGACGCCGATGGTCAGGAACGTCCATTTCCATAATGTGACCGCGCGTGACGTCTCCTTTGCGGGGTTTTTCGCAGGGATTCCCGAGCAACCGTTCGAGGGGATTTCGTTCTCGAACGTCCGCATCGACGCTACTCGTCCCCTCGACGACACCGACATCTCCCCCGCGATGGCCGAGAATTACGAGGCCTCTCACACGTTCTTCTGCAAGTCGCTCGCGGACGTCTCCTTCTCCGACGTGGAAATCCGTACGGCCGGAGTCCCGGCGATGGAGTTCGAGGAAACCGACCTCGTTTCGATAGACGGACTTCGGTTCCGGGGAGAGGTACCGTCACCGGCGGTTGCCGTTACGAACGTCGGCCGGACCCGAATCAGCGGTTGTACCGCCCACCCGTCCGAACGGCCGTTCTTGGAAGTGAACGGATCTGAAACACGAACCGTCTCGCTACGCGGAAATCACGGTCCGTTGTCCGATCGTGTCGATATCGACGAAACGGCGACGGACGTGACGGTCGATTCGTCGTAGCATCACGGTATCGGCCGGTGCCACAACGGTGGCCGCCGCGAGCCGTTCCTCCTAGGGGAACACGCTCCGGGACCCCCGGCGTGTCGAGGTGTTCGGAACCGGTAGAAACTCGTCGTCCGGACGTGGTGTTAGAAATCGGTGGACAACACTCTTATACTCGTTTCGCAAACGTCCATCAGTAGACGATGGTTGAATCAACGAATTCTGGAGATGTACTCCGTGTGGGGCTCGTCGGCCTCGGTAGTCTCGGCATTCGTCTCGGTCGTGAGTTTCACTCTCATCCGGACGCAGAACTCGTCGCGCTCGCGGACGTGAACGAGGGGAACCTCGCCGCTGCGGGCCGCGAGCTCGACGTTCCAACGGAGGCACAGTACGCACGCTACCGGTCGATGCTAACGCAGGAATCCCTGGACGCGGTCGGAATCGCGACGCCGAACGGCCTTCACTTCGACCAGGCGACGACCGCCCTCGACCACGACCTGCACGTACTCTGTGAAAAGCCGCTCGCAACGACGATCGACGACGCACGCGAGCTTTTGAAACGGGTCGAGGGGAGCGACCGAGTGACGATGCTCGGCTACCAACGTCACCTCAATCCGGCCTTCATCGCCGGACGGGAACGATGGGCGCTCGGCGACCTCGAACCCACGTTCATCACGGGTGAGATCACTCACGACTGGCGGGACTACTACGAGGAGATGACCGACTGGCGAATGGATCCCGAACTAAGCGGCGGTGGCCACCTGCTCAACGTCGGGACCCACATCATCGATGCCATCCTCTGGACGACGGGACTGACCCCGACGCACGTAACGGCGACCGTCGAGTTCCACGACGACGAACAGGTGTTCGACAAGCAGTCGTCCATCATCGTCGAGTTCGAGGGGGGAGCGGTGGCGAACATCGCGGACACGGGAATCGTTCCCCGAACACGCGAGCATATCCACATCTGGGACGACGAGGGCGCGGTGTACTTCGAAGGGCGTGAATGGGACGAACGGACGTCGTACACGATCGACGCGGAGGGAGTCGAACACGACCCGCACCCCAGCGGCGGAACGGGCAAAGCCGACGCGTTCATCGAATCGATCACCGACGACACCGAACCCCCGTCGACCGCCCGTGATGCGTTCTGGGCGACGGTCGTCACGTTGGCGGCCTACGAATCCGGCCGTCGCAACGAACGACTCGCGCTCACCGATTTGTATCCGTTTCTCGCCGATATGCCGCGGTAACGAGGACGGAATGTCCCTTTCGTTCGATAGGGGGAAGTATAATGGACATTTTCGTGAGGAATAAATATATATAGGTTGGTTCATATGGTACTGCCATGCCAGATTCTAACAACTGGCGAAGAGGCATCAGTACGAGGCGAAACTTCATTAAATCGGGTGCGGTCGGCGGAGCGGCGTTGCTCGCCGGCTGTTCCGGTGGTGGAGACGAACCGACGCCGGGCACCGATGGTGAAAACGGTGGCAATACGAACGGGAAGCGATTTCGGGTGTTCGACCCCCTGACCAGCGGCGCCACGCCATCCGAACGTCACTTCAATCCGTGGAATCCGACGCAAACCGGCTGTTGGCACCCGGGAGCATGTGTTTTCGACCGGCTCGCGGTGTACAGTCCGACGCAGAACGAAGCGTACCCGTTGATGGCCGAATCGTGGAAAATGCCGGACGACAAGACCCTCGAAGCCACTTTCAGCGACAAGTGGACGTGGCACAACGGGGACAAGTTCGTCGCCCAGGATTGGGTCATGCAACAGGAGATCGAACTGGCGATCCAGAAAGCTTCGGACGAAGGTGGTAAACCGCTCGTCAAGTCGGTCAAAGCGGTCGACGACTACCACGTGCGGATCAATCTGAACGACCCGCTCTCCGAGATCTTCGCCGTCCAAAATACGATCGGAATCTACAACGGTAACTTGGCGCGTGGCGTCTTCACCAAACACGACGACCCGAAGTGGAGCAAATGGCACAAGAAGCTCACCACCGGCTCTGAAAGTGAGAAGAAAGCAGCCATCGAAGATATCACGACGGCAAAATATCCGATGATCACCGACGACCCGATCGGTCACGGACCGTTCAAAATCAAGGACGTCGGCGACAATATCATCGTCATGGAGAAGTACGAGGATCACCCCAACGCCGACAACATCAACTTCGACGAGTTCACGCTCAAACTGTTTTCGACCAATCAACCCATTCAGCCGTACTCGGCCGGGAAGATCGATGCAACACACAAGGGGTTCCCGGTTGAAAACGACCTCAAAAGCAAGCTTCCGAAGGAAAACAAATTATTCCGTGAAGGAAGGTCCAGCAACAAACTGTTCTCGTTCAACTGCGGACACGGCGTTGACTACGAGTCACCGGTCAACAACGTCAACGTCCGTAAAGCGATTTGCCACGTCTACAGTCGGAAACAGACCGAATCACTGCTCCAAGGTGTGAACCGGACGTTCGATTGGGCACCGTGCCGCGTCCCGGGAAAGGTGTTGAGCAGGGGCAAAGACGAGACCGCCGAGTGGGTCAAGAAGTTCACGAAGTACGGCGAGAACGATACGAAGCGTGCCGCTGAACTCCTTCGCCGTGAGGGGTACGAAAAGAGCAACGGAAAGTGGATGACCCCCGATGGAAAGCGGTTCAAACTCACCATCATGAACGGTACCGACCGACAGGACATCCAGGTACTCAAACAGAACCTGAAGGACTTCGGTATCGACACGACACAGGAGAAGGTCGACGACGCGACGTTCGACGACCGCCGCAACAAAGGGAAGTACGATATCATGCCCGACGGGTCGTCCTCGAACGGGATCACCGCGATGTGGGCGACCGATCTGGTCATCGATTGGCTCCAATCCATCCTTCACTTCGCACCCGAGAGCGACATTCCGATGCCGATCGGCGACCCCGAAGGTTCGAGCGGGACGAAGACCATCAACATCGAACAACACATCCGGAAGTGGCAGTCGACGGGCGACTCGAAATACCATCACGAACTGATGTGGTGGTGGAACCAAACGCTCCCCGAAGCGGAGATGCTGTACCAACCCGATGCCGGCGCGTACAACGGTGCACACTGGCAACTCGACGTCAAGCCCGGCATCAAAAACGGTGTGGACGACGCGCTCTATATCGCACCCAAGATGGCAGACGGTTCGCTGAAGTACAAAGGATAGCGGTGAGAGTTGGGAATCAACCACCCCGTCCCCATATCAACTCGGGCGTCCAACCCGACGGACGTTTTCACATTCGTAGTGGTGAGAACTGAATATTTAATACAACGGATTCAGACATACTGATCATGGGATTACTCCAAACGGCATCGAGAACTGTACTCGGCATCGATATCTTCTTTCTCCTGTTGTTGGGGTTCTCGTTTCTCTATCTCGAACCGGGAACCGGATCGTACGTGACTGCGACGGTGACGCTCATCCCTATCGTTCTCACGTTCGTCATGAGCGTGGTGGTACTCTACACCGAGTGGGAACCCTTCGAGTGAGCGAGATATGGTTGTCCGTCAGTGGACCATGCACGAGCAACCCTCACATATATTACTAGATATATAATTATGGTAACAACATGGGATAAATTGATTATGAAGCTCTCGAAACGGCTTGCATACGTGTAACATGGTAAAGATAGACTGGCGTGTACGAAGAGTAGGACAAGCGCTGTTTACGGCGTGGGCGGTTACTACCCTGTCGTTCGTCCTCGTGCGGCTGTTGCCGGGGAACCCGATGGGGGCGATGGTGCGAAAATTGCAGCGGCAAGGCGTCAACCCGGCTCGGGCTCGGGAGATCGTCGAGCTTCGAATGAGCGTCAATCCGAGCGAACCGATACCGATAGCGTACGTCCACTACATGGTGAACATGCTACAGGGTAATCTCGGCGTGTCGACGTACTATTCCGACCCCGTTGCCCAGATCATCGCAAACACGCTGCCGTGGACGCTGTTCGTCTTGAGTTGGTCGCTGTTCATCAGCTTCTTCATCGGCGTCATGGTGGGCGCGCTGATGGCGTACTGGGAAGGCGGAAAGCTGGACGTCGGACTGACTTCGTGGGCGATCCTCATGGGTTCGGTTCCGTTCTACGTGTTGGCGTTTCTGCTCTTGATGGCTTTCTCGTATCGGCTCGGATGGTTCCCGACAGGTGGCAAGCAACCGACGGGCGTCCCGGCCGGATTCAACTGGCTGTACATCAAAGGGATAATACGCCACGCCGCGTTGCCGGTCTCGTCCATGCTCGTTGCCTCGGGCGTCGCTTCGCTGGGAATGCGCGGGAACTCCATTCGCGTTCTCGGGTCCGATTACCTCCGTGTGGCCCGCCTTCGCGGACTCTCCGACATAACCATCTCGACGCAATACGTCGCGCGCAACGCCGTCCTCCCGATGTACACGACGTTGATGATCAGCATCGGGGAGATGTTCGGCGGCTCCGTCGTTCTGGAGAAGGTGTTCCAATACCGGGGCATCGGTTACTACACGCTGTCGGCGTTCTATCAGCGCGACTATCCGCTGATGATGGGCGGGTTCGTTCTCATCACGGTGGCGGTCGTACTCGCATTGCTGTTCGCCGATCTGACGTATTCGTTGATCGATCCGCGCGCGGGAGGGCAGAACAGTGAATCGTACTGAAGAAGACACACAAACGAACGATGAGATACTACGAACGAAATTATCGACTGTACCGACAGAGGAGGGTCAACGATGACTGACCCGCTGAGAGAGGCAGTGTCGTCTAGTGACGACCAACGAAACGAGAGCACCGTTCGCACGGACGGCGGGAACGTTAACTCTCCATTCGAGGTGGTCTCACAGTACGAGGAGACCCGACGCGACCGCTATCGAAAGCTGTACGATGCTTACATTCGCGCACCGTTCGAAATCATCAAGCGTGACCGCAGGGCACAGATCGGATTTACCATCCTGACCATTTACGTCCTGATGGGAACGGTCGGGACGGTCTTGATCGAGCCGACGCATACGGCAGAGGGACCGGCGTACGTCCAACCCTTCCAGAACTGGCAATACCCATTAGGAACAGACAAGATGGGGCGTGACCTGTTCTCGCAAGTGGTTCACGCAACCCAGACGATGCTCAAGATGATCGCTTCCGGAGCGCTGTTCACCGTCGTCGTCGGAACCGTCGTCGGCGGCATCGCGGGGTACAAGGGCGGCACGGCGGATACCGTTCTAAGTTCGATCACCGACATCTGTATCAATATCCCCGCGTTCCCGCTCGTGATGGCGCTGGCTCTGTTGCTTCCCATCCCCGGCAATCCGTACGCGATCGGTATTCTGCTGTGTATCGCGTCTTGGGGCGGTCTGGCGCGTGCCATCAGGTCGCAGGTACTCACACTCCGAGGGGAATCGTTCGTCGAGGCGGCGCGGGCGATGGGAATTTCGACGCCAACTATCGTCTTCAAGGAGATCATTCCGCACCTGATGCCATACGTCGTGATCAACCTGACCAACGCGGCGCGACGGGTCATCTTCGAGGCGGCAGCGCTGTACTATCTCGGCATCCTCCCGTTCGAGGACCTGAACTGGGGGAGTTCCCTGAAACAGGCCTACGACGCGAACGCCCACATCAGACCCGAGCTGCTGCACTGGTTCCTCGTCCCGATGGCGGCGATCGTGTTCATCTCCATCGGGCTGATACTCCTGGGACAGTCGCTCGACAGGGTGTTCAACCCGCGCGTTCGGGCACGCCACGAGAAGACGACCGCGGAAGCGGAAGCGCACGTGGGCGAAGAAGACGAATCGGCTGGTAGCATGACCAACGGAGGACTATAGACGATGACCGTTTCACAATCGAGCTATGAATTCGACACGGCGGAAGAATCGATCCTAGAGGTACGAAACGCGTCCGTCACGTTCGACATGGAACGTGGCGATTCGAACGTCCTGGACTCGGTGGACCTCGACGTACAGCGGAACGAAGTGCTCGGCATCGTCGGTGAGAGCGGAAGCGGGAAGTCGATGCTCGCATCCGCACTTCTCGACGCCGTCGTCGATCCCGGTGTTCTCACGGGCGATATCACGTATCATCCGAAACACGGCCAACCGATAGACGTCCTCGATCTCGAAGGGCGTGACCTGAAGGAATTCCGCTGGGAACAGGTGTCCATGGTGTTCCAGGGGGCGATGAGTTCGTTCAACCCCGTTCGCTCGATTCGGACCCACTTCGTCGAGACGTTGAACGCTCACGATTACGACATCGACGAGGGAATGCAACGCGCACACCGACTCCTCGAAGACCTCTATCTCGACCCCGACCGCGTACTGGATTCGTATCCGCACGAACTGTCCGGCGGGATGAAACAGCGGGCGCTCATCGCGCTGTCGCTCATTCTCGAACCGGAAGTGTTGGTGATGGACGAACCGACCGCGGCGCTCGACCTGCTCATGCAGCGGTCGATCATTTCGCTTCTCCAGAGCCTCAAGGACCAGTACGACCTCACTATCGTCTTCATCACCCACGACCTGCCGTTGATCGCGGACCTGGTCGACCGTATCGCGGTGATGTACGCGTTCGAAATCGCCGAATTGGGACCGATGAAGGAGGTACTCGAGGACCCGGCCCACCCGTACACGCGACTCCTGTTAAAATCGACACCAAATCTCGAATCGTCCATCGACGAGATGCGACCGGTCGAAGGAAGCGCTCCCGACCCCGTGAACGTTCCCTCCGGGTGCTCTTTCCACCCTCGCTGTCCGCTCGCGGACGAGTTCTGTGAGAAGGACGACCCGGAAGCGTACCAGGTCAACGATGACCACCACGTCCACTGTCACCACTGGGAAGAATCAGCCGAAACCATCCCGATGACCGAGGATTCGTCGTCGCTCGCCGGTTTCGGCGAAAGCTCCGTCAGCGCGAGCGCCGGAACGGTCAGTTCCGACGGCGAACCGGTGGTGTCGATGCGAGACGTCGAGGTCCACTTCGAGAAGGAAAAGGGATTCTTCGACATCTTCTCCGATGCGGATATCGTCAAGGCGGTCGACGGCATTTCGCTCGATATCTACGAGAACGACGCCATCGTTCTGGTCGGCGAGTCCGGGTGCGGCAAGACGACGCTCGGGAAGACGGCCGTCGGACTGCAGCGACCGACCGGTGGGAGCATCGAATACCGCGGCCACGATATCTGGGACGTACGGGACTCGGGGGGGAGCGCCACCATCGCTTGGGAGGATATCCGTCGCTCGCTTCAGATCGTTCACCAGGACCCCGGTAGCTCGCTGAACCCACACCGGCGAGTCAAAGCGGCCCTCGAAATGCCCCTCAAGCGGTGGCACGATGATCTGGACGGAAACGACCGGAAACAGCGCATCTTGGGGCTGTTGGAACACGTCGGGATGTCCCCCGCCGAGGACTACTTCGAACGCTATCCCCACCAACTGTCCGGCGGCGAACAGCAACGCGTCGCCATCATCCGGTCGATGCTGATGAACCCCGACCTCATTCTCGCCGACGAACCGGTGAGCGCTCTCGACGTTTCGTTGCGCGTCGAGATGATGGACCTGATGATACAGCTTCAAGACATGTTCGATACGTCGTATCTGTTCGTCTCGCACGACCTCTCGAACGCGCGGTACATTGCGGAAAAAACGGGCGGTCGCATCGGGGTCGTCTACCTCGGCGAACTCGTCGAGATCGGTCCGCCGGAGCAGATCATCCACAACCCGCAACACCCCTACACACAGGCCCTCCGATGGGCGACACCCGAACTCTCCCATAACGAGGAGGAGACGGCCATCGAGGAGTCACCGATCAGGGAGATCGACATCCCGGACCCCACGAACCCACCAAGCGGCTGTCACTATCACACGCGATGTCCCGAAGCGCGCGAAGTGTGCCGGAAGACGGCTCCGGACTCATACGACTCATCGGACGGTGAACGCCACCAAACGGCGTGTTTCCGCGTGCAAGACGACCACGAGTACTGGCACAGCGACTCCATCGTCGAAGGAGATGACTGACCGCTGATCGATGGCGGAGTAACGACGACCTGTTTCGGCTTTCGTTCTCGATATTCCGGTGGGATCACTCGGTGGCTTCCTCGAAACCCGCGTCGCGCCACGACAATCCCTTTCCGACCGCTCCGACGCCGCCATCGACGGGGAGATTGGTTGCCGTGATGAACGAGGACTCCTCGGACGCAAGAAAGAGGATGGCGTCGGCGATTTCGCGCGGTGTCGCCGCGCGTTTGAGGACACCGGGGCCGTCGGCGTGCGGTGTCGTCTTCTCCGCGAAAAATTGGCGCGCCTCCCCTTCGTCGTCGGGGAAGTGGTACTCCGTAATGACCCACCCCGGAGAGACGGCATTTACCCGGATTCCGTCGACAGAGTGATCACAGGCCATGTCTTGAGTCATCGAAACGAGTGCCCCTTTCGTCGCATCGTACTGCGACCAGCCGGGTCGAGCGACCGACGCGCCGTTCGACGCGACGTTGACTATCGACCCGCCCATCTCCATCAGCGGAATCACGTGCTTCGCGCAGAACGCGACGCCTTTGAGGTTCACCGCGAGGATGCGGTCCCAACTCGTTTCGTCGGCCGACGTTACCGGTCCCGGAGCGACGCGGACCGCGGCGTTGTTCACTAGAACGTCGACGTGTCCGAACCGATTCGATACCGCCTCAGCCATCTCCATCACCTGTCCCTCGTCGCCGACGTCGGCCGCTATGCCGACCGCTTCCCGACCGGTTCGGTCCCTCACCTTCGATGCCGTCGCCTCGGCGGCTTCAAGATTACAATCGACGGCGACAACCGACGCACCCGCTTCGGCGAGTCGGACACACGTTGCCGCACCGATTCCGTTTCCGCCGCCCGTGACGACTGCGACAGCCCCTGCTAATCGTTCGCACATGACTGTTCGTTGGTCGTCGTGCGCATAACTACTTCGGTCGTTCGACGCGAAGCCACCGACGCCGACACATCGTAGGAACGCACATATCCGTGCGCCATAATGGTGGAGTATGGTCGATTCACGATCGGTGATGCTCGTGTGTTCGTCGCCGGGTGATGGAAGTGATGGCGTCATCAGCTATCGGTTCGACGCCGCCGACGGGTCGGTAACGAAATCGGGACGCTCACCCGCCGAAAATCCGTACTATCTCGCGGTTCACCCGACTGGCCAGTACGTGTTCACGGTCGACCGAATCGCAGGTGGCCTCGTTTCCGCGTATCGCATCGACGGGGACGCGACCCTGACGAGGCTCAACCGACGGTCGAGCGGCGGAGGGGCTCCCTGCTACGTGTCAACCGACAGCCACGGAAACTACGTCTACGTCGCGAACTACGGCGGTGGGACCGTCTCTGCCTTCCCGGTCGGTTCCGAATGTCAAATGGGGGGCGGCACGACTGTCGAATTCGAGGCTAGCGGACGGGAGACTGCTTCACATCCACACTCCATCGCGCCCGGAGCGACCGATGGCATCGTCTACGTTCCCGACTTAGGGCGCGACCGCATCGTCACTTTGTTCCATCGACCCGACGGTGCCTTGGAATCGGCGTCGGTTCCCGATGCGACGCTTCCGGCGGGAACCGGCCCGCGACACTTCGACCGCCACCCCAACGGACGTTTCCTCTACGTCGTCAACGAGATCGATTCGACGCTGACCGCGTTCGAAGTGTGGCCTGGGACGGGAGCGCTCCGCGAAGCCAAAACGGTGAGTACCGTGCCGTCGTCGTTCGACGGCGAAAACCGGGCTGCCGACCTCCGCGTTCACCCTTCGGGACGGTGGGTGTACGGATCCAATCGCGGCCACGATAGCATCGCGTTCTTCGAAGTCGATTCGGAATCCGGCCACCTCGATATGCAGTGTCACGTCCCTTCTGGCGGACGGACACCCCGAACAATCGCACTCGACCCGACCGGTCGGTACCTCTTCGCCGCAAACAAGGACAGCGGCGCGGTGGCGGTGTTCGAACTCCATCCGGAAACGGGACGACCACAGCCGAGAGACTCCGTGGAGGTACCGAAACCAATGTGTGTTCGTTTCGTCCCGATTCGAGGGTGAAGACTTATCCGACCGCTGTACGCAGTCTGCACTGTAGGTCCATGGAAACGTTCGAATCCGACGGACACGTCATCGTCCGTCTCGACCGCGGAGACTTGGCACTCGAATCGATCATCGACGCCTGTGAAACACACGACGTGGACACGGGCGTCCTCGTTTCGGGAATCGGAACGTTCAGCAACCTGAACATCCACTACGTGAACCGAACCGACCTTCCGGAGGACCAGTCCGACCGGAACGTCCACCTCTCGCTCGACGGTTCGTGGGAGGTGACGAACGTCGGTGGTCTCATCGCGGATGGGGAACCACACTTACACGTCACGGCGTTTGACGGCGACCGAACGGTGGGCGGACACCTCGAATCGGGGTGTGAAGTGAACATCCTCGGCGAATTCACCATCAGAAAAATAGCCGACATCCAGCTACATCGGCGACCGGGGGAGAACGCCGTCTCGCAACTCAAGCCCCGATGATCACGGTTTCCCGATAGTGGAAGTGTCCCGCGACGTGCGCGGGTAGCCGAATCGAGGCGGGGAGTAGTCCAAGACATCCCGGGTACATTCCATACGTGGGCGACCGCGATGTCGACCGTTCACCGACGTTGCCACCAAATGAACGTGTACCCGAGTACGCCGACGAGGAAAAGTGCCGCCCCCCAGGTGGCGTATATCGCCGCCCAAACTCCCGTATTGATGAGGAATCCGACGACGAAGATGATGATTCCCAGCGTCGCGAGGGAGAGCGTGACCGAGTTTCTGATCGTCGAAAACAACTCCATGGGACGGCTCGTACCGTCGTTGGTCTCGCCAGTTTTCTGAACTGAACTCATTGGTATCGTGGTACGTAGTAACAGTATAAATCGATTGGGGTGCGGTTATCCCTCCTCGCATCTCGGTGTACAGCACACCTCCTTTCGTTTGTCATCACCAAAACCTTAGTATAGTGGCCGTCCGTTGCTGTATCTGAGGATGTCGACAGACTACGGTAATTATATCGACGGAGACTGGACAGAATCAGCGTCGGGTGACACGTTTACGGTACACAATCCGGCGAACAAAAACGAAATCGTGGCGACGTACCAACAATCGGCGAGCGACGATGCAAACCGCGCGGTCGAAGCAGCGGTTGCGGCACAGGACGAATGGGCCGCGACGCCCGCACCTGAGCGCGGCCGTATCCTGAAACGGACGGCCGATGCACTCGATGCGCGCAAAGACGAACTGACCGAGACGCTCACCACGGAAGAGGGAAAGACCCTCGCGGAGGCCGGTGGCGAAGTACAACGCGCCATCGATATCTTCGATTACTACGCGGAGAAGACCCGTGACCTCGGCGGAACGATGAAAGCGGCGAGCGCCGCGAACAAGCAACTGTACACGAAACGCGAACCGCTCGGAACCGTCTCGCTCATCACGCCGTGGAACTATCCCATCGCCATCCCGGCGTGGAAACTCGCCCCGGCGCTCGCGGCCGGTAACACGGTCGTTCTCAAACCCGCGTCCGCCGCACCCGGCGTCTCGCTGAAACTCGTTAAATGTTTGGAGGAGGCCGGATTGCCCGCCGGGGTAGTCAACTACGTGACCGGATCGGGTAGCGACGTCGGAGGCCCCCTTACGGAACACGGTGCGGTCGATGCCGTATCGTTCACCGGGAGTACGGCCATCGGGACGATGGTCGCTCAGACCGCGACCGAGGACCTGAAACGCGTGCAGTGTGAGATGGGCGGAAAGAACCCGACCGTCGTGATGCCGAGTGCCGACCTCGACGAGGCCGTCGATATCGTCGGCTCGGGCGCGTTCGGGGTCACCGGGCAGGCGTGTACCGCCTGTTCCCGCGCCATCGTCCACGAGGACGTGTACGACGAATTCGTCGCGGGCATCGTGGACTACGCCGAATCGCTCGAAATCGGGGACGGAACCGCGGACGTCGATATGGGGCCACACGTGACCGGGAGCGAACTCGAGGGCACGCTCGAATACGTCGATATCGGCCTCGAAGACGGTGCGACCCTCGAAACCGGCGGCGACCGTCTCACCGGTGCCGAATACGACGACGGATACTTCGTCGAACCGACCGTCTTCTCCGACGTCCGCGCCGACATGCGAATCGCTCAAGAGGAGGTGTTCGGCCCGGTACTCGCGGTCATCTCGGTGTCGGACTTCGAAGAGGCGGTGGCCGTCGCGAACGACGTGGAGTTCGGCCTGTCGGCCAGTATCGTCACGGACGACCTCTCGGAAGGACATCAGTTCATCGAGGACGTCGAGGCGGGCGTCGCGAAGGTGAACGAGAAGACAACCGGCTTGGAGCTTCACGTGCCGTTCGGCGGCTACAAGGGGTCCTCGACGAACACGTATCGGGAACAGGGCGACGCCGGTCTCGACTTCTTCAGCTCCATCAAGACGGCGTATCTGAACTACTGAGGCCAGAGCGGTACGGTCGGCGAGTACGGACTCCTATTCCGGGGGAGCGTCCCACTCCTCACCGTCGTCCTGTGGGTTATATTCGATTTTCGCGCGCGCGTGTTCGAGGTCGTACCACCGTCGTCGATTGTCGCTCACGCCGCTGAAGATGTCGAATTCGACGGACTCGTCCTGTAGACAGCAGTCGATCTGATGGGCGAAATCCCGCCGCGACTGCCACGTCGCTTTCATTCGCGCCACCTGTTCGTCGTACTCGGGGCTGTTTCGTTCCCACTCACCCTCCTCGACGCCGATTTCCGCGTCACCGTAGGGGTGGTCGTACTCCGGCATTCGCACGCTACAGATGCGAAGCGCGTAGAATCGCTTCGGGTACTCGTAGTTCTCGACGTAGTAGCGACCGAGGTCCTCGCCGAAACTCTTGGATGCTCCGTAGTACGAATCGGGACGAACGGGGTCTGTGTCGTCGATGACGAGGTCGTACGTGGGCGAGTACAACTCCGGTTTGTGGGCCTGTTCGTACATCCCCATGACGTGGTTCGTCGATCCGAAGACGAACGATTCGACCTTCGCTTCTCGGGCCGCTTCGAGCGCGTTGTACATGCCGATGATGTTCGGTTCGAGGATCTCCCCCCAGTCGCCGTCGGTGTACGGATAGGCGGCGAGGTGGACGACGGCGTCCTGTCCCTCGAAGGCGTCTCTAACTTTCTCGTACTCGGCGATGTCGCCGACGACCGTGTCGTACTCGCCGTACGGGTGGTCGCTCGGTCTGTCGGACCGGTTGAAGTACGTGAAGTCGTATTCGGGTCGGTCGTGAAGATTGTCGATGATGGCGGTTCCACAGCGTCCGTAGACACCGGTCACTACAACGTCCATGCTGGTACGATTGCGTGTTTGGCTATTAAATCAACTGGAACCGGCGGTCGTTCCAGTGACCGCCGATTGGCCTCGGTCTCCGCCGACGATCATTCCGGTGACCACTGACGGACCTCGACCACCGTTGACGATCATTCCATCGCGGTCGTCACGAACCCGTCGAAGTTGAGAATAACCCGCTGTGTGACGTCGCCGAACAGGGCTTTCCCCGTGGGAGACCGTTTCTGTCCGGCGATGAACGCGTGATCACACCCGTGTTTCTCCGCCACTTCGAGTACCGTGCTCCCGAGCTCGTCTTTCTCCGTCACTTCGCCGACGACATCGTACGTCACGTCGTCGACTAACGTTCCGAGTGTTTCCTCGGCGACCTGACGACCGAAGCGCACGGCGGCCTCCTGTGCCGTGAACTCGCGGTAGTTCGTCCGCTCGGTCTCCTCCACCGATTCGAGCGCATCGAGTTGCTCTTCGAACTGCTCCGGCGTTATCCAGGAAAACAGTATCAACTCGGCGTCGGAGTTGGCTGCGAACCGACCGGCTTCTTCGAGCAAGCGTCTGTGCATCGCGGTGTCGTCTATAACGACGAATCCTCGTTGCATGCTCACTGATGGAGTGGCATCGTAAATAAAACTATGTAGCGCCGAAAAATGGCCGTCTTCACTCCGTTCGATACCGCTCGACCGCATCTCGGTCGACCGAAATACCCAGCCCGGGTCCTTGCGGGACGTCGAGGATCCCGCCGGACGGATCGAACGGCGTTTCGAGAATCTCGCTCCGAAGCGGATTCTCGCTTCTGTCGAACTCCACCATCATCGGTTCCGGGATGTTCCGGGTGTGTGGATAGGACGACACGCTCGCGGCGAACTGCACCGCCGCGGCCATTCCGACGCCGCTGTTCCAGATGTGCGGTCGAACGGCGACGTTCTCCGTCGTGGCCATATCCGCGATCAGTCGCGCCTCCGAAAATCCACCACATCGTCCGAGGTTCGGTTGAACGATATCGACGGCCCGGTCGTCTACGAGACGCTTGAACGCGAACCGTCCGTAGTGGGCTTCCCCCGCCGCTATCGGCGTGTCGATCCGGGATTTCACCTCCCGGTATCCGCTCTCGTTCTCCGGCGGGACGGGCTCTTCGATCCACGTGATATCGTACTTCTCGATGGCCTTCGCCGTTTTCACGGCTTGTCGCGGGCGATAGTTCCCGTTCATATCGACCATCAGGCGCGCATCGTCGCCGAGAATTTCTCGTGCGACGCGCACCCGCTCGATATCGTCTTCGACGCCGCTTCCGATCTTTATCTTCGCGGCGGTGAACCCTTCATCGACCGCTTCCTCGACGGGGCGTTCGAGCGGTCGTTCAGCGTCGGTAAAGTACATCGTCGACGCGTACGGCGTCAGTGTTCGGCACTCCGTGCCGCCGAGCAGTCGATGAACGGGTCGCCCGACCGTTTTCCCGATGATGTCCCAGAGGGCCACGTCGATGGCGCTGACACAACTCTGCACGAACACGCTTCCGCCGAAGTGGTACGGGTCCGTGTACGACTCGTCGGCGAGCGACTCGACGTCGAACGGATCCATCCCGACGACGCGGTCCCGAAACAGTTCGTCGATCGTCGCCGCCACAATGGAACCCGGCGCGAACGCTTCGCCCCATCCGACCGTTCCGTCGTCCGTTTCGATCCGGAGTAACGTCGTCGCACGCGTTCGTCCGAAGCCGCGAGCATCACCTACCCCTTCCCCTTCGGGAAGGCTCATAGAGATGGGAATCGTCTCGACGTTCGTAACTTCCATGTGCTACCCTCCGAGTCGGATAAGTTATAATTTATGTCAACCAGCGGTTCGACGGCGGAAACGATGGGAGAGAACGTTCCTCGTCGAGGTAGAATCAGGGACTTTCGTCGTACCGGAACTCGGTCCACGGACCGTCGATGAACGGGTACTCCTCGATGACATCGAGATCGACCTCTACGCCGAGGCCGGGACCATCAGGAACCGCCAGAACGCCGTCCGTAATGGATGGCGACCCCTCTATGATGTCGAACGCGAGGTCGAACGGGTACATTCCGGGGTCGACGTCCCCCCTGAGCAACGGGTCGCGCTGGAAGACGGGATATTCGAGCAGATCGACCTCCGGGGCGGCGGCGACGAGGTGCGCGTTGGCGATGAGACCGAGCCACGTGCCGAAGTTGTGTGGGACGAATTCGACCTCGCGCCCTCGGCAGAACTCGACCGCTGACGCACAACCGGTGTACCCCTCGTGATGTCGGACGTCTCCCTGGAGGAAATCGACCGCCCCGGTTCGGCCGAGTTCGATGAGTCCGGCCGACGTCTCCTCGCTCTCACCGCCGGCGAGCGGTGCACCCGTGGCCGAGAGCGCGATGTATCCCCCCCTGTCGTCCGGGTCGACGGGTTCCTCTATCCAGTACGCCCCGCGCTCGCTCGCGTACTCGACCAGTTCAGAAACAGCCGCTTCCCCATACGCGTCACGGAGCTTCCACCACGTGTGCGTGTCGAGCATGAACTCCATGTCGCCCACCGTCTCGGCGAGGAGGTCGATCGTCTTCCGATCGCCGTCGATTCCGATTCCCGGCCGGTATTTGTACCCCATGAACCCCGACGCTTCGAGGGCCCGCGCCTGCTCGGCATATCCGGCCGGGTCCATGTACATTCCCGCGCTCGCGTACATCGGTATCTCCGCCGTGGGGTCGCTTCCGAACTCGTCGGCTAGGAGTTCGTAGATCGGTGCCCCGAGTTCCTTCCCACGGAGGTCGTGCAGTGCCACATCGATAGCGGAGATGGCCTCGTATCGGAGGCGATCCGGGAGTCCGGTTTCGTGCAACAGTTCGTGTGCATCGTCGATCACTTCGATGGATTCGCCGACGAGTGACTCCGCTACGGCACTGTTAACGACGTCGGCGAACGTCGCCTGTGAATCTCCCTCGAAGTACTCCCGCATCGCGGAACTGCTCGCGCCAGCGGTTGCGACGCCCCGTTTTCCGGTCACTGTTTCGAGAACGACGAGAACGACATCGCGTTTGCGCAAGCGTCTGACGCCGCCGGAGAAACGACGGTCTTGAGGTGGGTCTATCGGAGACGAGAGTGCGTGGCCGCTAACGTTCGTAAGCCGCATGCACACTACTGCCAACCGCAGGACGATAAACCTCCGGGAATTAGCCGTTCGCAATTGTTTGTGGATGACGGGAGGATTTCTATTTCCAACGATCCGTCGGTCAAGATGTCAGGTTTGTTTTTAATAGACGAAGATTTTATGCTGACGCGCTTAGAATCCCGAGTATGCCACTTTCCAACGATGAGGTGCGTCAGCACCTGCGTGGTGTCGCCGCTGGACTCCTTACACCGTTCAACGACGACCTTGAGGTGGAACACGAAAAGCTCCAAGAGAATGCGAGGACGCTCTATGAGAGGGGAATTCGGACGTTTTTGGCGTCCGCCAATATCAGCGAGTATCATTCCCTCTCACGGGATGAGCGGGTCGAGGTAACACGGTCGAGCGTGGACGCGCTCCCTTCGGACGCATGTATTCTCGCCGGTGTCGGCGGGAGTACGCAGGAAGCAAAGGATATCGTCCGTAGCTATGACCGCGTTGGCGTCGACGCGATGATGATCATGCCCCCGGATCACTCGTACATCCACGAACAGGGGCTTATCCGATACTACGAGAAACTCGATTCCGTCGCCGATGCCCCTCTGGTTCCCTACGTGAAAGGATTCGACCCGTCGGTCGAATACTTGCGGGATTTGACGAACGTCGACGGAGTGGTCGGCATCAAGTACGCCCTCGAAGACGCGGTTAAACTTGGCATGGGTGTCGAAGCGGGTGCCAACGATGTCGTCTGGATAGATGGTCTCGCCGAACCGTTCGCCCTGTCGTTCTGGAACGAGGGCATCGAAGGGTTCTCGGCGGGCGTCAGCAACTTCCGCCCGGAGATCGGCCTCGAGTTGTTCGAGGCGCTTACCGCGGGCGACTGGGAACGCGCGAGACACATCCGCAATATCTGTGTACCCTACCAAAACTTCCGTGAAGAGACCGGGGAGAACAACACGATAGCCGGAGCGATCAGCGTTTCAGCGGTGAAGAAGGGACTCGACCTCGCCGGATTACACGGCGGGAACGTTCGTGAGCCGATCGAACCACTGTCTCCCGCGGACGAGCGGACGGCGGAGGAGCTGTACGGTCAACTCGAGGACGACATCGAACGCCTCATCGCGGAATGACGGTCCCGTCGCAGTCGGCGAGAGCCATCTCTAGGATGACGAGCGACTTCGACGTGCAAATTTCCCTGTCGGCGGGCCATCCAAGCGGTCCTGATAGTGAACACCCATCTTTGGACCCTTGGAACCTCGGGAGCCTCAACACGGAGCTCCATCCCTCAAAGGAGAGTGGTGCGACTAGGAGTATCTCGTATTCAGCTCGATGACGTTTGCTGCGCGAAGGACGTGATCCGCGAGTTCGTTGTGTAGTCGGTCGTCCGTGAATCGGCTCGTCGGACCCGAAATGCTGATGGCACCGAGTACCGCATCCCCGCTCCGTACGGGCGCAGAAACACATCGAAGCCCGTGGATGTTCTCTTCGTTATCGATCCCGTATCCACGTTCGACGATCGTCTCCAGTTCGTCGCGAAGCTCCTCGGGGCTCGTAATGGTTTTCTCCGTCTGCCGTTCGAAACTGCACTCCGCGATTATCTGCTCCTGTCGTTCGGTAGGCAAGTGAGCGAGGATCGTCTTTCCTAACGAAGTCGCGTACATCGGCTGTTGCGTTCCGATTCTCGACGCCGTTTCGACCGCCTTCGGCCCTCTGGATTTACAGAGGTAGGATACCCGGCCGTACTCCTCGATGCCGAACTGCGCGATTTCGTTCGTATTCGTCGCCAACTCTTCGACTTCTTTCTCGATCACTTCGTAGTTTCCAACCTGATCACGAACGTGACTCGCCATGTCCAAAATCCGGAGACTCAGGCGGTATCTGTCCTCTTCAGGGACCACGATTTCCCGATCGACGAGCGTCTGCAGATGACTGTGAATGGTGCTCTTCGAATGTCCCAGTTCGTTCGATAGCTCGGTTACACCGACGTTCTGACGCTCTTGGATTACATCGATGATGTTGAAAGCTATCTTCACCGATTGGATCGTTCGTCCGGTGTTTTCCTCGGCCTGTCTTGTCATACCACACAAACGGTACTCCCCTAATATAAATTTGTTCCCCTGTAGGGAACTCGCAGTTTCAGTACTCTCAACAACTTTTGGTGATACAATCGTCGCGGTCATCGATGATCGATGGAACAACGGGTACGGAACTGGCCCCCTCAGTAGTGTTCGACCCTCTCGCGGCGAACGTCAACCGATCGATGATCTGTTCGTCTCTCGGGAACTCGCGACCCCACCCAGGAACGTCCTATCGTATTCGTTCGTCGGTATCATCGAGGATACCTGTGTCTGTTCTCTCCCCGTCGAATCCGCCTTCACGTCCGCTTTCGGTGGGGCCTGATCGGTGATATCCCGTCCGATACTGGAAGTGTATGCCGTCGTGTCACAGTAAGCATTACAGAACTATTCTTGTAATGTTCCTGTTCGTCAGAAGGGAACGCAGTGGGTTGGTATACCCCGTCCCCAACCGCCTGTCCGGATGGCACGGTTCGCCACGATTATCGGCCTGCTGACTCGCTGACCCCAAACGTCGTTGAGTCGAACCGAACACTTATGGTTCGTTTTCGAGAGACACGACGTATGCCCGTTCGAGTAACCGTTTGGAACGAGAACGTCCACGAACGTGAAGAGCCGTCAGTCGCGAAACGCTATCCGGAGGGTATCCATGGAACCATCGCGTCGAGTTTGGAAGCCGACGGCCACTCCGTCGAGACGGCGACGTTACAGGACCCGGAGCACGGTCTCACCGAATCCGTACTCGCCGAAACGGACGTTCTCGTCTGGTGGTCACACTGCGCGAACGATGCGGTACGCGACGATGTTGCGACTCGCGTCGTCGATGCGGTTCACGACGGAATGGGATTCGTCCCGTTGCACTCGGGAAAGAACTCGAAGCCGTTTACGCGCCTCATGGGGACGACCTGCAACATCAAATATCGGCACGGCGGCGAAACCGAACGTGTCTGGGTGGCGGACCCCGGTCACCCCATCGCCGACGGCCTCGACGAGTATTTCGAGATTCCCTCGACCGAGATGTACGGCGAACCGTACGACGTGCCCGAACCTGACCGAACCGTGTTCATTTCGTGGTTCGAGGGCGGCGAGGTGTTCCGCTCCGGCGTCTGCTATCGCCGTGGACGGGGGCGAATCTTCGCGTTTCGCCCCGGCCACGAGGAGTATCCGATCTTCCATCAACCCGAGGTCCAACGGGTCATCGATAACGCCGTGGTATGGGCGGCACCGAACGAGGGGGCGACCGTCAACTGGGGGAATACCGAACCCATCGAATCGCTGGAGGAACGATAAGGCGCGGTCTCGAACGATCTTTATATACTCGAATTCCCCGACCCAAATATTGATTACGTGAGCGCCTCCGGTAGAAGCTATGGCCTCGTTCGAAGCGACGAAACCGTATACGAAGCCGCCCGCTTGGGCGACGGATCAGCGACGACTGTTCGACGTAACCCGCGATGCGGTCGATTCGTTCACCGATCGATACCTCGATGACGAGGGCCGTCCGCTGTGGCCACCGGACGGCCACGTCGGCATCGATGGCTCCGACGACCTCGTCGAGGGATTCTACAACTGGCCGCTCGTGTACGCGATGGGCGGCGACCGTTTGTTCCTCGACGCGGCGACAGAGACGTACCGGGCCGTCATCGACAGCCTCTCCGAGGTGGAGACGCCCTACGGCCACCCGATGTACGTGGACGAGTTCGACCAGGGCCGCGACTGGTTCCACCTCGGCGAGGGGAACCTGTACACCTACAATATGGGCCTCGCGGACCCGACCGACGACGCGGTCGTGGACCGCGCGGAACGGTTCGCCGGGCTGTATTTCGATGACTCGGAGACCGGCAACTACGACGCCGAAAAGCGACTCGTCCGAAGCCCCCAGACGGGGAGTATGGGTCCCGATTACGCGGACTTTTCGGAGTACGTCTCCCACGGCTACGGAGCGGATTATCGCTGGTGGCGTCACGGACTCCCGTGGCGCGACATCCCCGAATTCGACGAAGCCGCCGACCTTCACGACCCCGAAAACGAGGAGCGACTGTTCGAAGTGCTCAACGAACGATGTACGAAGGGCGACATCCCGCTGAACCTCAACGTCACGAGCCTGATGACGAACGCGTACCTCCATACGGGCGACGACCGATACCGCGAATGGGTGTTCGACTATCTCGATGCCTGGCGTGAACGGACGGCGGAGAACGGCGGCATCATCCCCGACAACGTGGGACGATCGGGCGAAATCGGCGAGTACACGAACGGAAAGTGGTACGGCGGCTACTACGGGTGGTCGTGGGGCGGGTGGCACTACGTCGGTATCGGCCCGACCGTCGCCGCCGAGAACGCCGTCCTCCTCGACGGTACCCGCGAACACCTGGACTTCCCCCGGTCACAACTCGATCACCTGATGGAACGCGGCATCGAGGTGAGCGCCGACGCCGTCAACGATACCCTCTACATCCCCCACAAGTTCGGTGAACCGGGGAACTATCACTACAACGCTTCGGGCGTCCTCAAGGAGAACGACGGCGAAATTCGTTACGAGGACGGTTGGTTCGAGTTCAGACCGCACAAGGACGACCCGTACGCCGTCCACCTCTGGTACATGTCGATGCGAGACGACGACCGACAGCGCGTCCGTGATCTGCGCAATCACCACAAACAGGACTGGCGACGCGTCGATCCGCGCGCCAAGACGAAACACGCCGACGGCCACGAATACGCGTGGCTCTCCTACCTCGACGGCGAATTTCCCGACTATCCGAAACGCATCATGGAGGCCAACCACGCACACGTTCGGGACCGGACGAAACTCATGCGAGAGGAGGGATACTGCCCCGACGAGATCGACGAAGATTACCTCCGAAACCGAAATCCCGTTTCGGAGAAGGGGTTGCTTCAGCTCACAATGGGCGCGCCACAGCCCATCTACTACGGCGGCCTCGTCATGGCCCAAGTGCGTCACTTCGACCTCGGACGGGGGCGACCGGGACTCCCCGACGGCGTCGCGGCGCTCGTCGAGGAGGTAACCACCGACGGCATCGTCCTGACGCTCGTCAACGTGGGCGGGCAGGACCGTGAGATGCTCGTCCAGGCCGGCGCATACGGCGAACACGAGTTCACGACCGTCAGCACCGACGGACGGGAGCGGGCCGCGGAATCGAACCGCATTCGGGTGACGCTCCCCGGCGGTACGTCCCTCTCCCTCGAAGCCGGGATGGACCGGTTCGTCAACGACCCAACCTACGACCTTCCGACAGAGCTGGTCCGGTAACGTCGTTCGGAACGGGAGATGGACCGACGAAAGGTTTTTGCGATGGGTACACGGCGGTAGAACCGTGACGTTTCGTATCGGAATCGTCGGCATCGGCTCCGTCGCCGACACGCATGCGCGGGGAATCGAGGAGATAGCTACCGCCGAACTGGTCGCCGGGTCGTGTCGTACCCGCACCAAAGGGGAGGCGTTCGCCACGAAGTACGGGTGTGCGTGGTACGACGACTACGAAGTGATGTTCGTGGAGGCGGACCTCGACGTCGCCCTCGTTTGCACGCCGAGCGGCAACCACCTCGAACCGGCGAGGGCCGCAGCGGAGTGGGGCGTGCACGTCCTCTGTGAGAAACCGCTCGAAATAACGACCGAACGGATCGACGAGATGATTTCGGCCTGCGAGCACGCCGGTGTTCGTCTCGGCGGTATCTTCCAGAATCGGTACCATCCGGCGGCCCGGACGGTTCACGAGGCCGCCACCTCGGGTCGTTTCGGCGACCTCGCCGCGGTGAGCGTGTCGGTACCCTGGTGGCGACCGGACGAGTATTACGAGGACGCTTGGCAGGGGACACGAGCCCTCGACGGCGGCGGTGCGCTGATCAACCAGTCCATCCACGGCGTCGATATGGCACAGTGGCTCGCCGGGGCGGCGCTCGATGTCGGTCCCGAGGTGAACCCGGTCGCCGAAGTGTTCGCGTACACCGATACGTTGGGCCACGACGGTCCCGAAATCGAGGTCGAGGACACCGCCGTTCTCTCGCTGCGATACCGGGATGGCACGCTCGGACAGGTCCTCGCTACGACGTCGATGTATCCCGGCCTCGAAAAACGAATTCAGATCGGTGGGCGCGACGGGTCGGCGGAAATCGTCGCCGACGAGCACGGCGAGTGGCAGTTCCGCCACGAGCGAGGGGACGAAACCGAGGCACCCACCTCCTCTCCGTCCGCTGACGACCGTTCGGAGTACGGTCGGAACGTCGAGGCGTTCCTCGACGCCGTGGAGTCCGACGAACCGTACGAACTCGACGGCCACGAGGCACGCAAGGCGGTTGCCATCGTTCGGGCGGCGTACGAATCCGCCGAGGTCGGTCGTCCCGTCGTGCCGAACTAGCGAGTCGGTCGCTTCCCGCCGGTGTCCGTGTCCGAAATCGTTCGGTCGTAGGGAACGGCTTCCAACCGAGTCCCACCCACGAGCGACGATTTTTCCGGTCCGTATGGTGAAAACGTGAGGAACGTATTTGGTGGGTGCTTACGAAGGAGTCCCCGTGCAACGCGACTCGCTTCAATTCCACAACGTCGCAGCGACTCGATCGATCGACGGCCACGACGGGGTACTCCTTCAACGCGTCCCCGAAGACGTCCGCCTCGGTTTGAACGAGGGGGCGCAAAACCGGATGTGTCATCCGGCGGGGGCGGAGATACGGTTCGTTCCCGACGGACCGGTGCGCGTGACCCTCTCGACGCGCGTGCGCGAAAGCGTCGTTCGGCCGTTCTGGGGACCGTTCCAAGGAACCGAGGAGTTCGTCGTCGGGGCCGAACCACGGACCATCGAGGTGACGTTCCCCGAGAAACTGGGTCGAATCGAATCCGACCGGGTCGATGAACTCGATTTTCACCCCCGGGTGTGCCGCTTACGGCTTCCGGGCGAACACCGTGGCGGCCACGTCTTCTACCACGACGTCGAGGGGAACGTTCGACCGCCACGCGCGGACGAACTGCCCTCCCTGCGCTATCTCGCCTACGGAACGTCCATCACGGAGGGTGAGGCACCTCTCGGCGAGCATCTGACCTACGCGTCCCAGACGGCCTCCAGATTGGGAGCGGACTTGATCAACCTCGGTTCCTGCGGCACGGCGTTCTGCGACGAGGCCATCGCCGAACACATCGCCGAACGGGACGACTGGGACGTTGCGACGCTCGCCGTCTCGGTCAACATGGTCGATCGATTTTCGGTTTCGGAGTTCCACGAACGCGCACGGAATCTCGTGGAAACCGTCGCCGACGCCCATCCGGAGAAACCGGTGGTTCCCATCACCATCTACCCGAACGCCCGCGACGTTTGCGAGGGAACGGACACGGAGGGGCGGTGTGAGCGATTCCGCGAGGCGCTTCGGGACGTCGTCCGGGAGACGGCACGCGATAACGTCTCCCTCGTGGAGGGTCCCGACGTTCTCGACTCCCTCGGCGGCCTCACGACCGATCTCGTCCATCCGGGCGACGATGCCATGATCCGGATGGGCGAAAACTTGGCGGCGAGGCTCGAAACCGTTCTTGCCGAGACGGATTCGCCGTAGATGGCGGCAAAAACGCATCGGCCCACGTTGTAGCTCCGAGTTAGTGAGTGGGGGAACCGTCGTGAATGGCCGTCGAACCGACGGTCGATGTGTACGAACCGCAACTGCTCGGTCGGTTGATTTTTCACGATTAGACCCGGTGAATCGGTATGAACGATAATCGAACGAATGCCGGAGCGAATCGGGCCGCCGACGTTCGCGTCGGCGTTCGGACGCGTACCCTCTCGGACGAGCGCCTTCGATACGTTCGTCAATTAGGCGCGACCGACGTGTTCCTCGATCACGCGGATACGGAGGAGGAACCCGACGATTTCAACGACCGCGACGGGTCGGAAACCGTCCCAATCGGCCGGGATTCGATTCCCTCGGCCGCGGATCTCGAAGCCGCCCGCGAACGGGTGGAATCCGCGGGACTCTCGCTCACGGGGGTTCAATCGCTTCCGTATTCGCTATACGGGGACATCATGTTCGGTCGGGAGGGAAGCGACGCAGCGCTCGAACAGATAACGACCCTCATCCGTAACCTCGGCGAAGCCGGTATTCCCATCCTGGGATATCAGTGGAATCCCCGCGGCGTCGTGCCGATGCGAACGTCGCCAGTGAGAACGCGCGGTCAGGCCAGCACCACCGCGTTCGACCTCTCCGAACTCGACGACCCGGACGCACTTGCTCCCGGACTCGACCGGTCGTACACTGAATCGGAGTTCTGGGAACAGTATAACGAGTTTCTGCGGACGGTCCTCTCCGTCGCGGAGGAAGCGGGGGTCACGCTCGCGCTGCATCCGGTCGACCCGCCCGTGTTGGAGTCGCTCGGAGGAATCCCCCGTCTGTTCAGAGACGTCGAGAACTTCGAGCGGGCGATGTCGATAGTTCCGAGCGAAAACCACGGCTTGAAGCTCTGTCTCGGTTGCTTTTCGCAGATGGGCGAGGACGTCTCGGAAGTCCTCCGTCGGTTCGGCGAACGCGACCAGATCGTTTTTATCCACTTTCGAGACGTGGTTGGGACAGTCCCGAAATTCCACGAAACGTTCGTGGACGCGGGAAATTTCGATACGGTCGACGTCGTTCGAACCCTCCACGATATCGGGTACGACGGGGTCGTCATCCCCGATCACGTTCCGAAGATGACCGGGGACGACGATTGGCGTCATCGGTCCCGCGGGTTCACCGTCGGTTACCTTCGCGGCGTCATCGACGCCGTGCGGTCGGAGTAGCCTCGGCGGTGGAACCGCGAGGATCACGGTCGGACGAACGACGACGCCGGGATTTCGAGTACGACCGCGTACTCGCCTTCGTCCGTGGAATTCGAAAAGAAAACTCTGTCGTGGGTATCCGTGATCGGATTCTACGGCGTCACGATTCGACGACGGGGTTCGTGAGCGTACCGATCCCCTCGATTTCTGCCTCGCAGACCTGCCCCGGTTCGAGCAGATCGACGGGGTCGCGGAAGATACCGACGCCACCGGGCGTCCCGGTCGAGATCACGTCTCCGGGCCGCAGTGTCATGTTCTGGCTGATGAACGACACCAGTTCCGGGACGTCGAAGATGAACTGGCGCGTGTTCGACGACTGCTTCGTTTCCCCGTCGACCCGCAATTCGACGTCGACGGCGTTCGGGTCGTAGTCGCTTCCGGCGACGAGCGTCGGCCCCATCGGCGAAAAGGTATCGTAGCTCTTTCCGCGGAAGAACTGCCCGTCCGAGAACTGCGCGTCGCGTCCGCTCACGTCGTTGAGAACCGTGTATCCCGCGATGTAGTCGCTCACCTCGTCCTCGTCGATGTCCTTGGCGAAGCGGCCGATGACGGCGGCGAGTTCGACTTCGTAATCGACTTGCTCACCGTCGGGGTGGACGATCGGACTGTTCGGGTTCGTCACGGTCGTCGGGGCTTTCGAGAAGAGGATCGGACGTTCGGGAATCTCCTCGTTCTGTTCCTCGGCGTGGTCCCGGTAGTTGAGTCCGGCACAAACGATCTTCCCGGGACGCGGCACCGGTGCGAGCAAGTCCACGTCATCCTCGTCCCTGTCGGAGAGCGCCCCGTTCCGAACCCCGTCCCGTACTCTATCGAGATACCGTCGATTGGTGAGGTCTTCGAACGAAGGCTCCCCCGCCGGAAGATCGGCGACGGAGTAAATCTTCGACCTTTCCTTGATACCCATGGTGGGACCTGAACCGCCGTTGTAGCGAACGAATTGCATCGATCGGCTATCTTCCTTTCTACTACTTAAATGTTGAGCTGAATACGACCGTTCGGTGTGATTTTTCCCGATTCGAGTCGTTCGGTGACGTGGGTTATATTTATCAAACGACCGGCCCAGCGTTACAATATGGATTCGAATCGAACGCGCAGTTCGCTCGCCGTCCCGGAACAGTCCATCCTCGAAGCGTGCGGCGAGACACCGCTCCCGGAGATGGGAATCATAGAGCAGGTATGGGAGACGAACCCCATTCCGGAGGCGGACATCGCCGCACGCGCCGCACGCGCCTTCGCTTCGCTTCCGATCGGTGAGCTGCCGGACGGAAGTGAGATCGCACTCGGCGTCGGGAGTCGCGGTATCGCGAACCTTCCCGACATCGTCACCGGCGTCGTCACCGAAGCGAAGGATCGCGGATACGAACCGTTCGTTTTCCCGGCGATGGGGAGTCACGGCGGCGCGACCGGGGCGGGTCAACGCGAGATGTTGGCCGAGCTCGGCGTAGCGGAGTCCGTAATCGGCTGTGAGATCCGATCGAGCATGGAGGTCATCGAGGTCGGTCGCACCGACGAGCGGGACGTTCCGGTCGTCGCCGACGCCAACGCGGCGAACGCCGATGCCATCGTCCCTATCAATCGGATCAAACCGCACACGGACTTCAGCGGGGACGTCGAAAGCGGCCTGTCGAAGATGCTCGTCATCGGAATGGGGAAACAACGCGGTGCGAAAATCGCTCACGACTGGGCCGTCAACTGGTCGTTGCGGGACATGATTCCCGAAATCACCGCCCAGTTGCTCGCGGAACTCCCCGTCGTCGGGGGAGTCGCAATACTCGAAGACCAGCACGACGATACGACCGAAATCGAAGGGATTCCGCCGGAAGGGTTCCTCGACCGCGAAGCCGAACTCCTCGAAACGGCCTACGATATCATGCCCAAGGTTCCGTTCCCGGAACTCGACGTTCTAATCTTGGATCAGCAGGGAAAGGACATCAGCGGACAGGGGATGGACACGAACGTCATCGGTCGTCGTCCCTTCGCGATCCAGGAACCGGAGCCGGAAACCCCCGATATCAAGCGGATATACACGCGCTCGTTGACGGAAACGACCCACGGTAATGCCATGGGTGTAGGTTCGGCCGACTTCGTACACGAGAACCTCCTCACGGAGATCGAGATGCCGACGACGCTCATCAACGCGTTGACCGCGAGCACCACCCGCGGCGTCCGTCTACCGCCTGCCGTCGAAACCGACCGGGCCGGACTCGTCGCCGCACTATCGACCATCGGCGTCGTCGATTCGACGACCGTCCGCGTCCTCCGCGCAACCGATACGATGCGTCTCCATCGGCTCTACGCTTCGACGGCGCTGGTCGAGGAAGCGAGGGACCGGGACGACCTCCGAGTCGTCGAAGAACCCGCCCCGATCCGCTTCGAATCGGGTGAGTTCGCCGATCCGTCGCCACACGAAACGTCTTCCCACGGCACGTCGGATCGGGACGAAAAATAGCGGGGACCGCATCGGCGACCGTGGGTGACGTTCGCGACGCCGTTCGGACGTTCGGTGACCGATCGGCCGCGCTGCGTTCGTTAGATAGTCAGTTCGTCCACGGAAACCCGACGACCTTCCTTCCAGGACTGATGGCTCGCTTCGGTCAACTGGACGCCCTTCGCACCCGCGCGGAAGTCCCACGGGAACGGTTCGTCTTCGACGACGTGTCGAATGTACATCTCCCACTGCCGTTTGAACGCGTTCTCGAACGTTTGGTTGTTGGGAACGGACGTCCAGTCGTCGTAGAAGTCGTGTTCGGTCGGTGTATCGGGATTCCATTCCGGCTTGGGCGTGTTGGCGTGGTGTTGTGTCTTACAGTCCCGCAGCCCCGCCACGGCGCTTCCGTCCGTTCCGTCGACCTGTATTTCGAGTAAATCGTCCCGATTGACCCGTACCGTCCACGAGGAGTTGAGCTGTGCAACGATGTCGTCCTCCAGTTCCATGATGGCGTACGCCGCATCCTCGGCCGTCGCTTCGTACTCCTCGCCCGTCCCGTCAACACGGCGGGGTACGTGAGTCTTCCCGAGACACATGACCGATTCGACCCGGCCGAAGAGGTTTTCGAGCACGTAACTCCAGTGGGAGAACATATCGTCGATGATTCCGCCACCGTCTTCCGCGCGGTAGTTCCAGGATGGCCGCTGTGCCTGCTGGATGTGGCCGGTAAACACCCAGTAGCCGAATTCGACGCGCACGGAGAGTATCTCGCCAAAAAAGCCCTGGTCGATCAGCCGCTTCAGCTTCATCAACCCGGGGAGCCAGAGTTTGTCCTGTACGATTCCGTGCTTGCTGTCGCTTTGCTCCGCGGCGCGAGTGACTTCGAGTGCAGTGTCCAAGTCCATCGCGAGCGGCTTCTCACAATACACGTCCTTCCCGGCATCGATGGCCTTGAGGAGGGATTCAGGTCGCCGCGGCGTGACCTGTGAATCGAAGTAGATCGCATCGTCCCCGTCCAGACACGTTTCGAGGTCCGGATCGGCGATCCATCTGTCGACGTCGTGTTCCTCGCTCAATTCCCGTAACTTGCGTTCGTTTCGTCCGACGAGTAGGGGGTCGGGAACCACTCGCTCCCCGTTCGACAACTCGACACCGCCTTCCTCGCGGAGTGCCAGAATCGACCTGATGAGGTGTTGATTGGTTCCCATTCTACCCGTCACGCCGTTCATCACGATACCAATTTCTTCCATAGCTGTCTCACGTCGTCCAAATCTCGATAGTTGAACTATAATAGTTTATCGATTGGAACGTCTCGAAATCCATCTGTCATATTTGGCCGTGGAGAGCGACGTTTGCCGCCCCGACCTAGCCCGGACGGACAACAATACAGTCGTCGTGACCGGTACTTTCATAAGCGATTCCCCAGTTGATTCCAGCGTATGACCGAACGTATTGGCTACGTCGGAGTGGATCATCACCATCGGGACCCGTACTTCGCGATCGCGAGCGGACTCGATCTCGACATCACAGCAGTCTGCGAACCGGGCCGGGAGATCGATCTCTCCAACCTCGCGGCGATGGACGAACGCCCCGACGAAATCACGACTGAAGGACAGGAAGTCGCGGACCTCGTGGAAGGGGCGACGGTCTATGCAGACCCGGAGCGACTCGTCGCCGAGGCCGACATCGACGTCGTTTGGATCACCTACCGAAACGACAGGGTTCCGTCTATCGTCGAAACCGCGGTGGAACACGGAGTCCATGTGCTCAGCGAGAAACCGATCGGTCGGACGGCGGCGGATTTGGAGCCGATCGTCTCGAAGGCGAACGAAAGAGGCGTAACCGTCTCACCGACGACGTTCTATCGAAGAAATCCCGTCATGCTGGACCTTCGTGAACGGATTCGGGACGGCTTTTTCGGCGACGTGTGGACCGTCGAGGGACGATTCAACGCGAGTCAGCTCTCGTACCGGAACACCGATCACTACATCTACGACCGGGAGACGAGCCGCGGCGGTGCGCTCCAGTGGATCGGTCCACACTGGGTCGATATGATGCCGTGGGTCCTCGACGACCCGATAACGAAAGTGAACGCGCGGTTTCACGACGCTGCGGAGGTGGACGTGGAAGCGGGAAGCGTCCTCCAGTTCGAGACGCAGAGCGGGACGCTGGGGACGTATCACACCGGCTACTATCTGAGCGACCGAGGGAAGGATACCCACCTCGGCATCTACGGAACCGATGCGCAGGCTCGGACGCCCGTCCATCACGATTCGCTCCAGCACGAACCGACCGTTCCGCTCGAACTCACCGCCGAACGCCCCGATTGGTCCGGTGCCCCGAAACGAACCATCGAGTACGAGTTTACGTACGACCGCTTCCCAGCATGGGGTGACTACGTTCAGGACTACTTCGAGGCGTTTTTCGACGGCTACGAGACCGGGGACGTCCCCGCGACGATAGACGACGCAGTACAACTGCTCCGCGTCCTCGACGCCGCCTACGAATCAGGTGAGACCGGCGAATGGGTTTCGGTGTCGAAATGACGTCGCCAGATCGGACCGAACGCAAAACGGATCCAGCACCACCCATCCAGCAATGAAGAAAACGGAGCCGATGTTCTCCGACACCGATTCCGTCGGCGATCCCAATCGGAAGGTGGCGCTCGATTGTATCGCCGCCGGTATCCGCGCATCGGAACCATCGACCGTTATCGACGAACGCGTCACGTTGGATGGCACGGTGATGAGCGTCGACGACGACGACCGATACGACCTATCGGAGCACGGGGACGTACTCCTCGTCGGTGGTGGGAATGCGGCCGCTACCGCGGCGAGGGAACTCGAAACGGTACTCGGTGACCGGATCGACCGCGGCGTCGTCGTCACCGACACGCCGGTGGAAACCGAACGAATCGACGTTCTCCCCGGTGACCACCCCATCCCGAGCGAGCGCGGCGTAGAAAGTACGCGGACGCTTCTGGAGATGACCGAGTCGGCAGGAGCGGACGACCTCGTTCTCGTCGTCGTCACCGGCGGCGGTAGTGCGCTCATGCCCGCACCGGCGGCGGGTATCGACCTTTCGGATCTCCAAACGACGACGGATCGGTTGCTGACCTGTGGGGCGGATATCGGCGAGATCAACGCCGTTCGCAAGCACTGTTCGGACGTCAAAGGTGGGCAACTCGCCGACGTTGCATCGCCGGCGACCGTCGTCGGCCTCGTGTTCAGCGATGTCGTCGGCAACCGCCTCGATGTGATCGCCAGCGGTCCATTGACGGCCGACGAATCGACGTTCCGGGACGCGGTTGGGGTCATCGACCGGTACGATATCGACGTTCCCGATTCGGTCACTACCCGCCTCCAACGGGGCTCGGAGGGACTCTACGAGGAGACCCCTTCTCCCGGCGATTCATCCTTCGCGTCCGTGAGCCAGTACGTGCTCGCGGACGGCAATACAGCGCTCCGGGCGGCCGCCGCGGTGGCGCGTGAGGGTGGATACGAACCGCTGATACTGAGCTCACGGATTCGGGGAGAATCCCGAGAGGTCGCCAAGACACTGACCGGCATCGCGGAGGAGTGTGCCGACACGGGGGTTCCGGTCGAACCACCCGCGGTGTTACTCTCCGGGGGTGAGACCACGGTTACCCGCCGTGGGGATGGTATCGGCGGTCCGAATCAAGAATTCGTACTCAGTTCTGCCCTCGAACTCACGGAACCGGGTATTACGGTCGCCAGCGTCGATACCGACGGAATCGATGGCGTCTCCACCGCTGCGGGTGGTATCGCAACTTCCGAAACGATCCCATCGAAGACAGAAGCACAGGTGGCACTCCAAGAAAACGACGCTGGCGGATTTCTGGAGCGTTTCGACGGCCGTATCGTAACGGGGGCAACGGGAACAAACGTCAACGATTTCCGAATATTCGTCATCCCCGAGTGACGTGGGTATTGCGATGGACTACTCGCGCGTATCCGACTACGACAATATGTAAATTTTAAATATTTTTCTTCTAGATCGCTTGTAAGCGTACATGTGGTAGTGTACGACCCATGTTGGATTCGAAACGGTCTCTCCTTACGTTCCGTCCTCGAACCGACTCACCGACGTGGGTCTGCTCGAACGCGTGACTGACACACGAGAACTTGGTCTTGCAATCCTTCTACTTCGCCTTTCCTGTTTGACGTTCTCGATCTGGCGCACGGTCGACTTACTCGTCCGGGTTGAGTTGACTAGCGAGACGAGCATGCGCCGATTATGACGGCGAACGCGGTTTTGACCCTGTTGAATTCGTGCATTCCGGGGTGCTTATCGCCTATGTAATCTCATCTTCCAGCCCCCAGAATTGATAAAGCGTTATACGATTTATGAAGTTCAAAATAATCAATTTCGACAGGTATGGGGCCTCAAGCTCTGGATTACACTGAAATCGGTGGCAACTCGGACACTGCCGCATATTATACTAAGCGGAAGTGGACGGGTACGGGGATACCAACTAAATCTATGTGCGAGACTTGTCGGAAGCGTTTCGGGGGAGCGACTATGATGAGAACTACGAATACGGCAACCACGAAGTCTCGAAACACGCTGATACCGGTTGCATCCACCTCGCGGCGAATAACTTGGACGGTGGGAGCATAATGACAACCCCCCAACCGGATCTTCGGTCCACATCACGCGCTCCAACTGGCCGACCCGGCGAACACCACTACGTCTACTTGCGCTGTGACCCCTGCAGAATCTAGAGAAGGGAAAGCGCGTTCCTTGAGGACTGCTGTCAATATTTCCGACTAGCGTTTTTCTCGGTGGATGGGTTCAACGTTGATCTGCAATTCGTTGTCTTCGTCGTGCGTTTGTATCCTTGAGCTGCTTTTCGAGGGCTCTAAAAGAGTCCCATCCATATCAGAGGATCGTTGACACAGAATGGAAAAGGACTCGGTCGTTTCGGCACATATGTTTCGACAGAAGGTGAGTTAATCGAGTACGTGAAGCACGTATATCGACGCCTAAGATGAGACTATCGCCGCCCACATATTCGATGAGTCCCCCAACTCAAGCGAGTGTCCGGCTCAATCTCCAGATCGGTCGTGGTACTGGTTTCCTCAACCAACCCTGTACACCGGTTTGAAGTGTTATTGGACGGAATCTTCGGGGCCGACGACGTCCATATCCTCGTATAGCTTGTTGTATCCTTTAGCTTCGTAGAGGTACGCACCATCCTCGACGAGTTCACGTGTGTCACCTTCGGCGGCAAATTTCTCACGAGCGTCTTTGAGCACTTTCTCTGCATTTTCACCGGGAACAACCGTAATACCGTCATCGTCACCGACGATGATATCTCCAGGATCGACTGACACTTTACCACATGTTATGGTAACATTAATCGACCCAGGGCTCTGCTTCAGCGGACCCTGTGGGTGGATCCCCCGAGCGTACACGGGAAACTCCATCTCCTTGATGTCTGCGCTATCGCGGATCGCACCGTCGATGATGATGCCGGCGAGGTCGTTCGCCTTACAAGAGGCGCACATGAGTTCGCCGAGGTGGGCAGTTTCGACGTACCCATTTGCATCGATGACGAGCACGTCGCCTGGTTCCGCCATCGTGATCGCTTTGTGGATGATGAGGTTGTCACCTGGCTCTGCCTTTACTGTCACTGCAGTCCCCACGAGTGTTGCTCCGTCGTATACTGGCTTGATGCCGGAGTCCATCGCGAAGCGCACGTTCCCCGTCACGTCCGACGCAACAGAGCTGGGAATTCCCTCGAAACCTTCAACGACTTCACTATCAGGTCGTTCGATCTCTGGCTCTACGGTATGCACACTTCTCACAATGTAATTGCCGTACCTTAAACTATCGGTCTTTGTGACTCATCATCCATAACTGACCCTATATTGCTATTTACAGCCGAGAATGAGCCAATACACTATCCTAGAATTCTGTCTATTGGCCTTACAGAAGTGGTTGTATGTGGATCGGCAAAGGTCGTCTTCGATGTGGTAGAACTCGAATGAGCATTCCAAATCGGTCGGTGATCCATCTGACTATTGGAACGAGAACATCGGCTTGCAGGTTTGTCCAGCAAGGAAGTCCTCGAACGCTGACGCAGGCCCGTCGCTTTCGTAACTGGTGTCGATGATAGTTTCCACGTCGATAGCACCGACCTCAAGCACGTTCACCGCCTGCTTGTAATTCTCCCGAGTCGCTCCGTAGGAGGTCTTGATATCAAGTTCACCGCGGACGATCGGTGAGAAAAACAATTCACTCGACTCCCCGGGGAGGCCGACGACAATTACCTCACCGCCTTTTCGCGCGTAGTCGACAGCTGTCTCAACCCCACTTTTGTGGCCGGTCGTGTCGAACACGGTGTCGACGCCAATACTATCGGTCTCCCTCTCAATGTACTCACCAAGGTCCGTCTCGCTGATATCGACGGTCTCTATCCCGAGTTCTTTGGCGAGCGGTAGACGGTATTTCGTATCTTTTCCGAGTCCGGAGACGATAACATGCGCTCCAAGTGAGTCGAGCAGAGCGGCGATCAGCATACCGATCGGCCCTGGTCCTTGGACGAGGATGGAATCTCCAGGAGTAACGTCCGCCCGCTCATAGGCTGCTCGCGCTGCAATCGCGAGGGGCTCTGTAACTGCTGCGTGGCGTGTTTCAATCGCATCGGGAATCGCGATGAGCTGGTTCGCGTCGACAGTCGTGTACTCCGAGTAAGCACCGTCGGTCTCCATCCCGACGAGCGTCGTATTCTGACAGACGTTCTCCTCACCAATCTCGCACTGGTGACACTCTCCACAGGGATGGATCGGGATTTCGACCACCGTCTCACCGACCGAAAAACGGGTGACATTCTCGCCGGTTTCGACGACCGTACCCGCGTACTCGTGTCCCATCACGCGCGGCATCTTCACCCACTCGAAGCCATCCATTTGTAGATATGCGTGGACGTCGCTGCCACAGACGCCAGCGTACTTGACGCGAACTAAAACCTCGTCGGCGCTTGGACTCTGCCGTTTTACTTCTTGGACTTCCACCTCTTCACGACCAGTCTGAACGATGGCTTTCATCGTCTCACCTACCGGTTTGCTGGATTGGGGTTCCATTTAGTTTGGGGTCTGGATTGTGTTCGGTGGGCTGTCCCATTCGGACGCATCGTCCTGAGGTTCGTAGCCGAGGACTGCCTTCGCGTGTTCGGTGCCGAACCAGCGGGCGGCGTTGTCACTGACTGCGTAGAACGTGTCATACGTCACTGTGTCGTCCTGTAGGCAGCATTCAAGAAGATGTGCGAAATCACGCTGGGAGGTCCAAGTCGCTTTCAGTCGCTTCACCATTTGCTCGTACTCCTTGCTCCCACGCTCCCAAGAGCCGGTCTGAGACTGGTCCCAGACCTCCCCTTCCTCTACCGTATCCTCATCTCCCCGTTCGACGCCACGTTCGGCATCCCCGTACGGATGGTCGTAAGCCTCCGTACGTACGCTGGAGATTCGAAGTGCGTAAACCTGTTCGGGTGAACCACCCCGACGGGCGTGAATCTGACAGATGTGTTCGCCGAACACCTTCGATGCACCGTAGTAACCATCCGGCTTCGGGAGGGTTTCGTGGGTGAGTCGGAGCGGATCGTACTCGCTCGGGTAGTCCTCTTCGTAGAGTGCGGGTTCGTGTTCCTCCTCGTAGAGCCCCATCGCGCGCTGTGAAGAGGCGAAGACGAGCTTTGGAACATCAGCTTCTTTCATCGCTTGCAAGACGTTGTAGGTGCCGACGATATTTGGCTCGATGATTCCTTCAAAGTCGGCGCCTGCGTCTGATTGGGCAGCAAGATGGATTACGGCATCTTGATCATCGAACGCGGGTCGGATCGCCTCGTAGTCAGAGATGTCAGCGACGTGCGTGTCGTACTCTGGGTGGTCGTTCTGGTCGAGGAAGGTGAACTCATAGTCCTCCTTTTCGAGGAGGTAGTTCATAATCGCCTCCCCGGCCTCACCGTACGGTCCGGTGACTAGAACTCGTTGCGTACTCATCGATAGGGAGATGTACAAGTAGCGTTAAATATCTTTTTGTCGCCCTTCTAGAGCTGCGTTTCACAACACGGGCATATTCCTCTCTAACCGTCTTTCTGTGTCTATTCGAAAGACCCTACTCCATTGATAGGTCGATTCGGATCTTCAATATTATTGAACTACGCTACCGAGAGATCCTTACCGTGACAGTGGTATCAGTGTAAAGGCAAGCCCGGATACCCATTACACAACTATGTATGTAATCCTAGACGGTGGTGAGCTAATACTGCTTGAGTTTTAGCTCGATGATGTTCTTCTTATCGAACAGTTCGGGCGCAATCTCGTCTTCAATTCGCTCGTCGCTCATTCGGCTAATCGGCCCACTGAGGCTGATAGCACCAAGTACCGAGTGATTCTTCGACATTATTGGAACGGCTGCCGCACAGACACCGCCGAAGTGCTCGCCGCGATTGATGGAGTATCCCCGTTCACGGATCGTCTCAAGATCGGCCATCAACTCCTCGTAGTCATCGATGGTTCCCTCCGTCGACCGCGGGAGTCCACGACGTTCGAGAATATCTTCACGTTCCTCTTGAGGAAGATGAGCAAGCATCGACTTCCCCGTCGCCGTCGTGTGCATATAGAAATGATCACCGAGCGGAGCGTTGTCGTCGATCGACTCTGCGTTCTCGGACTTGTACAGTTGCACCATATATCCATTCTCGATAGTCGCGAGGTTGGCTATTTCGCCGAGTTTCTCTTGGAGATCGTCGACTTCGTTCTTTGCCGCCCGGAAGAGTGGCATCTCATCGCGGAGTTCCCCGCCGGTCCTGAGAAAGAGAAGACTACACTGATACTTGCCATCCGACTTCACCACGTAGCCGCTATCCACGAGTGTTGCTAGGTGAATGTGCGCCGTGCTCATCGGCATATCCAGCGCCTGCGCGACGTCCGAGAGCGTCGCTGACCCATCTGTCCGCAGATATTCGATCATATCGAAGGCCTGCTTGACGCTTTTCAGCCTCCGAGGCCCGTCGTCGTTCTCCCGTGTCATACTTTCTCAAAGGAAGAGCGTCGTGATAAGGCCTCCGAAAACTTCGACTATGTTGAAATCCAGCCTCGGCATCGGTTAGATAGTTTCGTGTGCGCAGCCGATCGCCTAAGGATAGGCGTTGTACCCTGTTTTTCGGTAGATTTATCCAATACGCTGCTCGACTATTCCACCGGAATGACTGCTGAAGAGGTAACTGACGGCATCTACAAGGTACAGTTCGAACATGTCCGAGTGTACATCCTCGAGGACGTCCCCGAGGGTAAGACGACTCTCATCGACACCGGGTTCGACGAGAACGGTGAGGAACTCGTCGAGACGATTCGTGAAGAATTTGGAACGATAGATCGTGTGATCCTTACCCACGGTGACCACGGGCACCACGGCGGCCTCCCGTCTGTCATGGAGGCGTTCGAACCGGAGTTCCTCGCGGCCGATGACGAAACCAAACTCTACGAAGCAATCGACTACGAACCGGACCATCGTTTCAATGATGGTGACGTCCTCGACGGAAATATCGAGGTCATTCAAATACCCGGCCACACGAAGGCGACGTCTGCATTGCTCCTCCGCGACCGCAACATCCTCATCTCGGGTGATGCGCTCGACGGTGCCGACCGCGCCGGATTGCCTGCGGGCTATCTCCTCCCGCCGCCCGCCTTGTTCAACGATGATCACAAGGCCGCGGAGATCAATCTCTACGACCTGCTACAGTACGACTTCGATACCGTCCTCGTCTTCCATGGGTCGAACGTCTTCGAAAACCCGAAGCAGAAACTCGACGACTTTCTCGTCGAGCGAGAGTGGGATCCGCGGCCGGATAACTGACCCATTTGACGTGTCGTTCTTACTTGGGCACCACAACTTTTATTATTGATTGGTAAGGTCGGAGTAGTATGGTTCGCGACCAGACGGCGCAATCTCGGCGGAGCCTATTAAAAAAGAGCGGTGCAGCCCTCAGTATCGGGATGGCAGGTCTCGCAGGCTGTACTGGTAATAATGATTCGAATAATAACAACGGGAAGTCGAACGCGAAATCGGACGGTGAGAAGCTAACGATTACGTTCGCTACGACTCAGCCACCGGAGAATGTCTCGGTGAAGGCCGCCAAGAAACACTTCATCAAGCCCCTCGAGAAGAAATCAGACGGAAGAATTTCGGTCGACCTGAAGGCTGGCTCACTCGGCGGGACAGAGGACAACCTCGACGCTCTCGAGAGTGGGACTGTCGATATCCTCCACGAGAGTCCGACTGCCCTCGCACAGCGGTGGGCATCCAAGTATTCCTTTGCTGGTGACCCATTCGTTATCAAAGATATGGACCACTACCAGGCGGTCACGGACAAGTACCTGAAGCCGGACGACGGTCTGAACGGGATTCTCAAAAAGAACGGCGTCCAACTGGGTGATGCGTTCTATGTTGGCAATCGTGGCTTCACTAGTAATTCCACGGTGAAGACCCCGAAAGACGTACAGGGCATGAAGCTTCGTCTTCCACAGTACGACACGTGGACCAAAGTCTGGGGCGAAATCGGAGCGGATGTCACTCCGGTTGCGTACGACGAACTCTATTCGGCACTCCAAACGGGTGTCGTCGATGCCTCCGAAGGCCCCATCTCGCAGTTCCTTTCGGTCAGCCTCTACGAGGTTCAGTCCCACTTCAGCGTTACAAATCATTTACTCGGTACGAAGCACTTCCTCTATAATCAGGAGTTCATGAAAGGGCTCAGTGACGACAACCGCGACCTCGTTACATCGACCGCAAGTGACGCCGTGGAAAAGATGACCGACCAGATCAAGAGCAATGAGTCGAGTCTCTACGAGGAAGCCAAGCAGAAAGGCACCACCGTCGTTCCAGCGGATAAGGTGGACCGTGAGGCTTTCGTAAACGCTGGAATGCCGGCGCTCAAGCAGCTCTCGAAGAACAAGTGGGCAGTCAACATCAACGACGTCCTCAACCTCGCATAGAGTTCCCAGTTCCCATGGATGGTCAGAGGTAGGACACTCCACGGTCGACCCTGTGTCTCACCACATCGATCAGGGCATCTATCCTGATCATTCCACGGGGAACCAAAATGTTTTTAGTGAACGAGTGGGCTTTCCTACTATGGCGCAGAACTGGTTAGACCGGATCACCACTGCTGTAGGGGTGGTCTTACTAAATGTAATGCTAGTAGTAGGACTCCTTCAGGTGGTCAGTCGTTACATTACTTTCCCCATCGACCTCAACTGGACCTACGTAGTCGCGCGAACTGCCCTTGCACTAATGACGATTATCGCACTCCCATATCTATTCCAGAACGAGGCGGACATCTCGTTCCTCCCTGTTCTAAAACGTATCATCACCCGGACCGACCAGGTGTTGCTCGTCCGGAACATCCTGATGGCGTTCTTCTCAGCCACGCTCGTGTTGTCTGCGTATCGAGCGACCAGCGTTTCCGGGGATACCGCGCTTCCGATGATTGAGTGGTTCAAGGTTGGCTGGGCGTACAACCTAATCGCGCTGAGTGCCGCCTGCCTCTTCATCGTAGTTGTACTCGACACGCATAAACGCGTTACCGAATTCTTGGGGAGGACCAATGCCTGAGATTCTCCTACTCGTCGCATTCATCGCCATCCTCATGGCACTGTACGCCGTTGGCGTGCCAGCAGCCTACTCGCTAGGTCTAACTGTCCTCCTCATCATGCTGTTGCCAATCGGTCCGCCTCTGAATCTCGTCGTGATTACGCAACGGTTCTGGGCTGGGATGACCTCATGGGTCCTCCTTGCCGTTCCGTTCTTCCTCATGGCCGGACGAATCATGAATATCACTGGAATCACCGACGACATGTTTAATTTCGCCACCGAGCTAGTCGGTCCCCTTCCCGGTGGTCTCGCGCAGGTTAACGTCTTCGTTAGCCTGGTCTTTTCTGGGATGAGCGGATCTGCCGTCGCAGACGCTGCAGGCATCGGGAGTGTGGAATATGAGGCGATGACGTCGAATGGTTACGAAGGGGATGACGCCGTCGGCATCACCGGTGCCTCCGCAATCATCGGGCCGATCATTCCACCAAGCATCCCCGTCGTCGTCTACGCCGTGCTCGCGCAACGATCGATTGGGACGCTATTCGTCGCCGGTATCGTCCCGGGCCTTCTCATGGCCCTCGCGATGGCAACTACGGCCTTCTACCTCGCAAAGCGCGACGGATGGCCGAGAGAAGACAGCCACGATCTCTCGAACCTATTCGAGTCCTTTCTTCGGGCCTTGCCCGGGCTTATCACGCCGCTCATAATCGTCGGCGGGATCCTCGGTGGCGTGTTCACCGCAACGGAAGCTGCTCTGATCGCCGTCGTGTATGCAATACTTCTCGGCGTGTTTTACTATCGCTCGATCGGGCTGACCGACCTGATAGAGGTCAGCAAGGACACGTTCGAGGACACCGCGAGCATTGTAGTCATCTTCGGCTTCGCGAATCTCTACGCGTACTGGTTAACGCTCGCCGGTATTCCCGACTTGATCGGGCAGATTCTCGTTGGAATCTCCGCGAGTCCCCCCGTGACGATGTTAATCCTCACTGCCATTCTGCTGGTCCTAGGGACGTTCATGGAAGGTACGGCAGTTCTTCTGATCATGGTCCCAATGCTGGTGCCTCTCTATCCGACGCTGGGCATCAACCCAGTTCAGTTCGGAATCGTCATGGTCGTCGCCCTAATGTACGGACTTATCACACCACCCTTTGGCCTGATTCTCTTTGTGCTGGAGCGCGTTACTGACGAGTCTCTTGATGATGTCATGCGGTCGATGATCCCCTACTATCTGCCACTGGCGTTTGTCCTCCTCTTGATCATCCTCGTTCCGCCGTTAACGCTGGCGGTTCCCCGTGCATTCGGGCTCTTCTAAGAGACCTGGATTCACCGGTTTTTTCCATCCACTATTTGTAGCTGCTATCTCGTCGCCACTGTCGTAATGGCGGGTCAGACGAGTCCTATCTTAAGAATCAAGACAACAATCGAGAGGACGGGGACGGATACGAGCGTCGTTGTGAGCACGTTTACTGAAACGTATTCGGGGAGTGCCACACCACGAACAGTGGTATCACTCGCGAACTCCACGGCGAAGATAACTGGTGCCACAGCAACTGGCTTTGCCGTGAGCAAAATAAATACCCGAGCGACAGGTACGTTCCCCAACCCGAGCGCAAGCGCGACGGCGAGACCGATAGGGAAGTCGACGGGACCCATGAATTCACCCGTAGTCACCAACAACTAATAGTGGTGGCTCCATATGGGACCTATGGTCATCGTTGCAGCCATCGACCGTACGGAACGAGCGACAGATGTACTCGCGGAAGCCACTATCCTGGCAGAGAAGTTCGAAGAGGAGGTTCACGTCCTGCACGTGATGAAACGCTCGGAGGCCATCCAAATCGAAGAGGACAGTACAAATAAGGACGAGGCAGTCAGTACCGCCGAGTTGCGAGAGCAAGCCGCCCAGCCGGCGAAGTCACTTGTGGATACGAACCCAACGGGGGTCGGGACGACGACCGTTGGCCGCATCGGTGATCCGGCGAGCGAAATCGTTGAGTACGCGGACGATCACCAGGCTCGTTACGTAGTGATCAGTCCGCGACGTCGCTCACAGACGGGGAAGTTACTTTTCGGAAGTGTCGCACAAACAGTTCTGCTAAATGCCTCCTGCCCGGTCGTCTCGCTCGCTGACCAGTCCTAACGACGGCATTACAGCGTAATGGATGTCGGGAGAGATCGAACCTGAGATGGGATGATTAGCCACGACTCCCGGTTGTCAGCGAGAGTCGGGACACGAGTAGATGGTCGAAAGTGTAGCTAGCGCAGTGTTTGGCTGGCATGGTTATTGATGTGAAGACCGGCGTCTCGCATTTTTGAAACTGGTTAATAGTCCCGCTGAAATAGTATCTATCCATAGAAGTATCTACAGAATATTTTTCCCTAATCCGGTAAAACAGTTTTGTTATTGACAGGGGAGAAGGGAGGCAGCAGAGTCAGATCATGCTGTCACTCCAAACGACGGATGTCGGCCATGATGGAGATTGCCGTTGCCGATCCGCCGGCACCGTGACCCGAGACACTCAGCAGGCCGGCGTTCTCGGTTGCGAGTTGGACGATGTTCTCGGTACCAGAAACGACGAGTGGGGATTGTTGTGGAATGATCCGCGGTCCGACGCGAATTTCGTCGTCCACGATTTCGCCAACGAGACGGACCGTCCGCCCGTCGGCGTTCGCGAGCGACAGTGCACTGCCGGACGTTCCGACGATTCCGTCAACAGACGCGTCATCGAGCGTGTATTCACGCTCCCCTTGCGCGAGTACGTTCGCGGCGATCACGCACTTGAGTGCGGTATCCGTCCCTTCGACATCGAAAGACGGGTCAGCCTCCGCAACACCGAGGTCTTGTGCTTCTACAAGCACGTGCTCGTAATCGAGTCCTTCGGCCGCCATTCTTGAGAGGATGAAATTTGCGGTCCCGTTCAGGACTCCGCGAAGGGCAGTCACGTGTTCGGGTCCGTAGTCCTCGATTGTGGAAAGAACTGGCATCGCCCCTCCGACTGTCGCCTCGAAACGGAGTTCTCCCTCGCTCTCCCGTTCAAGCGCCCGAACATCTGCGTATCGTTGTGCGACGGGTCCTTTGTTCGCAAGCACGACGTCTCGGTCTCGTTCAAATGCCGCCCGAATGTGGTCGTAGGCCGGTTGTGCGGTATCGAGCGTCGTGGGAGTCGCTTCAACGAGGACATCGTACTCGCTCGCCAGCGCGTCTTCGACGGAATCTGTTCCGATCTCGTTTGTGTCTCGCTTTTGTGAAAGGGTAGCCTCGACGTCGAGCCCGTCCGAGTCGATCGACGCGCTCGTCGAGTCAGTCAACGCGGTCACGGTGTGACCGTAGGTAGCGGCCATTTCCGCGACCGATGTACCCACGGTGCCTGCTCCGATGATCGCGAGTTTCATGCAAATCCACCCGAAAGCGGTTCGATAACGCGGATGTCCTTCTCCGAGGCAATCTCCCGAACCTTTGAGAGGGTGTGCTCCGTCTTGCCCTCTTCAATACCGAGACGGAGTCGCCCACTCGAGATATCCTCGGACCCTTGCGGTGCGGACAACTCGAAATCGGCAATCGTTACGTTCGTGGTCTCGCGAATCCGTGTCAATGTGTCTGAGAGTCCGGTGTCGACGAGGTCACCTGAGAGTAGTACGGTTAGGGACTCGCTGTATCGCTCCGTTCCCGCTTGAATGACGTTGATCCCCTCTTCACGGAGCGTGTCAACGATCGTCTCGTACTGTTTCGGCGTCGCTTCGAGGTCGATTTCGACGGGAATATGGCCCCGGGGTGTGATATGCCCACGCTCGTGGTATATCGACAATAGGTTCCCACCGTTCGCACCGATTGGGTGGAGTGCTCGAAGCAACTCTCCGGGTTCGTCGACCAGTTCGAGGCGAATCGTGTAGGCGTTCGCCTCGCTTTGTGGTTCGTTCATGTGTAATTCATCCTCCGATAGAGATTGGTACTCTCTGTCATTGTGAATCACTCACCAGATGCAGTTATATGAATCCCGGCGGTTTGCGTGTAACTGTTCGGGCCAGTGTTGCGAGAATTTGTCAAAGAAGCGAATCCAGAATGGACCTACGCGAACGTCTCGCGATCAACGAGTTTCTCGGTCAACGACTCGAGTTCGTCGACATCCTCACTCGCCGTCTGGAGGATTTCAACGAGCACGGACAGTTTCTTCAGTGGGATCTGTCCCGGAGCGTACTCGTTGGTGTCCGAAGCGAGGGGTGCATATCCAAGTTTCGACCCATAGAGCGGTGCGACGGCGCGGCTGTGACTCCCGATACCGCCCATCGAGATCCCTGCTACGTTCATCCCATCGTTCGTTGCTGTACCGATGGCCTTCAGAAGACGGAGTACGTCATCGTTGTTCTGCGGATACGTCGCGACTTTCGCGACGTCCCCGTATTGGGCACACTGCTCAAATATAGCGTCGAGCACATCTTGATCCGGCGTCTCTTTGAAATCGTGATGCGAGATGATGAGCTTCACATTGTTCTGTCGGAATTCATTGAGAATCCACCCCATCGCACGGGCAGTCTCCAACTCGATATCTACGAGTTCGACCGCGTCGAAGCGGGACGCCGCGGCAAGGCGGTCTAGTCGGCCAGTGTCGTTCGCCTCACCGCCGAACCATTTCGTGCGGTTCGTGGCGATTATCGGGAGCGCCCCGTCGTACTCACGAAGTTGCCCAATTGGGTCTTGTGCGCTGTCCATCCGGAATTCGAGGACATTCGCTGCTTCACGAGCCTCCGGTTCTCGTGTGAGGTCGTTTGTTGTTGCAGCCAGTGCGAAGCCATCCAGTTTCATGTGGTAGTGTCTCTCAATCCACGGTATAAAATCTTCGCCGGACAGAATCAATACTCCTTATACATACTAGAGGGAGTCCCGCTCTCTCTGCCGCGCAGGTTCTCGCGTCGGTGCAACGATCGACTGGCGTCGGATAGTCCGGTTCTCGGTTCCAACCGAGTGGCTTCGATAGCCACCGTACTGTTCTGCCCTCTTGTTTTCGTTGTTCTCGACGGTTGGTCACGTCTCCTTTCTCTTTTCTTTGAGCCATGGACCTCGATTCTGACCGGAAAAAGTCTCATAACGGTGGTTCACGCGATCCAAAGCCTCATCTTCACAACCAGCGAATTCAGTATAGCAACATAAGATATATGTAATTCTAAATTGATGACATAGTTCGATAGTAGGGTTCTATCCGGTGACCAATAGAAAGTAGAGACAACACATTCACTTCAGGTCGTAAGCGGAAGTGGAACTGTCCCGTGACCCCGGGATCTGTGTGCAGTTCGTAGTGCTAACGGTTCATACAGGACCGAAGACGCGAATCTGATCATTTTGGCAGAACTAGACAGTGCCAATCTCTCCATTGTTCAGAGAGAATGGTGACTGTTATTCTAGTATAAACTTGTAATCACCAGCGTTAAGATCGACATCTACGGTAGTACCATTGTATTCGACAGATTCGATGCCGTTCTCATCCGCACTCTCAACGCTCTCGTCCTTCCAGAGCACCAATTCACTTCCATCGACGTGGAGAGTTTCACCGTTACAAGTCGGGACCCTGACCGTCGCAGTCGTGTTCCAAGGGATGGTGACCGCAAGTTCAAATCTGTCTTCGGTCCGCTCCCACTTAGATTCGATCTGTCCCCGCACTGTGTCGACGCGTCCACTAGCCGACTCAAGGTCTCCGACTGGTTTCGGGGCGATCACGACGTGCTCGAAGCCAGGTTTGGCTGGTTGGCGAATACCAGCAAGATACTGGTAGAACCACTCATCGATAGTTCCGAGGAAGTGGTGGTCGCGGGACCGAGCGTCAAGCGGCCACGATTCGAGGAGTGCAGTCATTCCGTTCTCGACCCAGTGTCCCCAACTCGGGTAGGTCGTCTGAGTTGCGACTGAATAAGCCAAATCGTGATTTCCGTATTCGGTCAGAACGGGAAGGATGTGCTTCGTACCGAACAATCCAGTATAGAGGTGACTGTCGTGTTCTTCCACGATATCTTGGACAAGCGAGTCCACAACCGTGTTGATTTGGTCGCTGGGTACCATTCCGAACGCCAACGGGAGGATGTTTGACGTCTGAACGTACGTATCGACCTCCTCAGTTCCATAGTAGCCTGCCCGCGAATCGTAGAACCGCTCGTTGAACGCGTCTGCGACGGCTTGTTTCTTCTCCCCATAGGTGGCCGCCTCGTTTTTCTGCCCGAGAACGGTGGCCGTCTTCGATAAAATGTCGAGCTCACGGTAATAGTAACTAGTCGCGACGATGGGCACTTCATTTTCCCCAGGTGTGACCCAATCACCGAGGCCCATCTCGGGGATGTACCCGTCAAAGTAGCCCTCAAACCAGTCCATGTATCGCTTCATTGGTCGGTAGTGTTTCTGGAGAATGCGTTTGTCTCCGTTGAACTGGTACATCTGCCAGGGTATGATGAAGTACGATGCATCCCATCCGGGCGTTGGTCCCTTAACAGCACCCCATCCCGGAGCGTCCTCGTAGCTCCAGTCGCTTGTTGGGACGATTGTTGGGACTTCTCCTGATTCACGCTGAGCATCGCGTAGATCTCGGAGCCACTTCTGGTAGAAGCGGGCCATGTCGAAATTGTACATCGCCGTCACGGCTGTCGCTTGTGCATCACCGGTCCACCCGTTCTTCTCGTATACGGGCGTATCTGTTGGCACACCGTGGTGGTTGTTTAGAAGTGCGCGCCGTGTGTTTTCGTGAATCTGGTTGAGAAGGTCGTTCGAGCTCGAGAACTCGCTGTCGTTCCCCGTCTCTAGGTCGGTGTGAGCAACGACACCTTTGATGTCGTCTGCTGTGGGTGTCCCTGGGAAACCTTCCACTTGCACGTACCGGAAGCCCTTATAAGTGAAGCGGGATTCCCAAGTTTCTGTCCCGTCACCGCTCAGGATGTATGTATCCTCTTGGATGGGCTCTGGGTAGCCTGGCGACCAGCTATGGTGAACGGTTCCGTCGTCGCTACGCTTCTCACCCATCGTAATTCTGACTTCTGTTCCCGCAGAACCTTCGACCGTGAGACGGGTCCAGCCCGCGACCATCTCGCCCATGTCGAAAACGTACACTCCGTCTTTGGGGTTCGACCGACTAACGGGCGTCACTGTTTCGTGAGTTCGGACCGGTTGAACACGCTGGGGTTCAAGTTCACCGCTGGGTGCATCAACAACGGTAGCTGTCTCCCAGTCAGCATCATCGAAGGACGGGCCTGTCCATCCCGGCTGTTCCTTACGGGCGTCGTACTCTTCACCGTCAAAGAGCGAATCATATCGGGTTGGCCCGTCCGTCACTTGCCAGGTGTCGTTGCTCACGATCGACGTAGTCGAATCGTCCTCGTATGTGACGTTGAGCTGGACGAGCAACTGGGGGTCATCCCACCATGGGGTATCTTCCCAGAACCACGTATTCTCAAGTGGTTCGCCGAACCGACCACGGCCGAGGGCAACACCGATGGCATTTCGGCCCTCCTGGACCAGTTCCGTCACGTCGTACGAAGTGAACAGTACTGTTTCCTCGTAGTCGGTAATTGCTGGGTCGAGAACGTTGTCCCCGACACGCTCGCTGTTAATATATGGTTCGTTGAATCCAAGGCCACTGATGTGGAGCCGCGCCTCTGTGACTCCCTTGTCGAGGCAGAATTCTTTTCTGAGCAGCGGATCCGGGGGGACTTCGTTCGAATGGCCCTCCGGTGCCTCGATCGGGTCGATGTCGGCACTGATCCACTCACCTTCCCACTGGTCGTCTGCGTCAGGGATCGCCGTAGAGAACGTTGCCACATCACTCCATTCACTCACGTCGCCGTCTTCATCCCAGACACGGACTTTCCAATAGTAGGTCTGGTCGGGTGCAAGCACCGACCCGTCGTACAAGATGTTCGTCGATTCATCCGAGTTGACCTTGCACGAATTCCATGCATCGCCGTGGTTTTTCTTAAGGTTGTGTTGAGTCCGCGAGACGATTATCTGATAGGCAACTTGTCTACCTGACCCTGAATTGGGGGCACCCACCCACGAAAACCGGGGTCGTTCAGCAGTACTGCCGTTCGTAGGTTCGAGATTGTTAGGGTTACGCTCATACTCGACTCGGAGGTCGACCGGTGAGGGTAGCTCTGCATAGTGGTCTTTGTTTGGCTTTTCAGCGGCAGCCACCCCACTTCCGATGAATGGTGCACTCACAAGCGCGCCCGTGTACTGAAGGTACTCACGCCGGTTAAGTGGAATCTGGCTATCGCTTGCATTCTGTTGATTCTGTTCGTCTGACGAAATGTCTGATGAGATTGGCTGACTCATGGGTTCGTGAAGCGTGGTATTGTTTACTGCTTCATCACCATGTTATATCTCCGCATACAATAAACCTTGTATATGTATTAAATGTATAAAATAGACCAGTATTCTTCTATGGTGCCCTGTCTACTGCCAATGACCCACCGTGTGTCTGGACCCCAACTGCTCAAACTCGAACTTCCCTGACCCGACCTGAACGATCCGTCACCCTGTACGCAATCAACGGTCTGGCCATGTCAAGATCAACCGATATAAGGACTATTTGTTTAACTCTACGAAAAAGAACGTTCCCGCTCCCGCTCGAGGCTCCATTCGTTTTAAAGTAGTACTCGACCGCACTGCTCCCCGTTTTACTTCTTTTTGGGCGGGCGTTTTTCGCGTTGATCATTTTCACCCAGGCTGGCTGCGATTCGATATGACCGGACAGTAGTTTCCTCACCGCGTATTAATTTCCACATCCTAAGATGTGAATAATGGTTTGGCGGTAGATCGATCGGTTGTTAGTCTCTGACGTGCTTTTTCCTGTTCTCTTTCTATTACTATGATTACCGACGCTGCCAAAATGTATTACAATTGTAGTTCTGTAACGTCTAACGAGAGCCATTTCTTTCCGGCATCCATTAGATAGAATAATCCCGGTTAGGGTACTACCGGACGTACGCAATCGAACAGCGTCATCGACGTGGTGCTCTGTCTGCGGGATACTCAATGGACGTATTCGCGGGTTCACGACGTTCCTTTCAAAGACTAGTGCGGTGATACAGAAAGGGTTGTTTCCGGCGGATAGCAAAGTGACCACAGACCCAGCGGGAATTGTCGACCTCGAATTGTGGAAATACGGGGCCAATCGAACAATAGATAGAATCATTGGATATTACCGGATACTACGAGTACGTCATGTTTACTTCGATAACGTTCGCAGCACTCAGAACACGGCGGGGAACGTCGTTCTCGAAGCGTTCATCATGCATTCGGCTCATCGGACCGGAGACACTAACGGCAGCGATCACGTCATTCTGGTTCACCACTGGTGCGGCGATACATCTCATTCCCTCGACGCGCTCCTCGTCGTCCGTGGCGTACCCCCGCTCGCGAATGCCTTCTAATTCGTCGAACAGGGCGCCCCGATCGGTGATCGTCTTCTCGGTCACCGCCGGCAGGCCGTGTTCGTTGACGATGCGTCTAACTTCGTCCTCGGGCAAGTGCGCGAGAATTGTTTTGCCGAGCGCGGTCGTCTGGAGCGGAACTCGCATCCCTGGGTGCGTATCGAGATTCACCGCGTCGTCACCCTTCGCCTTGTAGAGGAAAATACCGAGGCCGTGTTCCTCGATCATGAGGTTAGCGTGCTCACCCGTCTCCTCGGCGAGACGATTAACGACGGGGCGAGCAACACGATATACTTTCATGCTTTCGCGTGCGTACCCGCCATATTCGAGGAAACGTGCGCCGAGCCGATACCCTTCAGGTTCCTTGACGACAAAATCCAATTCGATGAGCGTACTGAGGTAATCGTGTGCAGTGCTCTTTGGGACGCCGAGAAACTCTGCGACTTCCGTCAGACCGGGGTGGTCGAGCTCTTTTAATGAGTCAATGACATCGAAAGTAGTTGCCGTTGATTTCACCCGGACCCTGTTATGCTTGCACATACATGAACGATGAGCATGGGGTACGATAAATTTTGGGTAATACCGGACAAATGTTGAGCCTCGTAGCGATAACTTTGTGGAGCCGTTGGAGAACGTAGCTAGCAGTATCGTCAAAATTATCCGTCCGGTATAATCGTATGATGGGTCGGCTCCGGATGGGGGAAACCATTTTGACAGGGCCTTACGAACAGGTGCCCGATGCGATTCGTACGCTACGCAACGGACGGAAACCCAGTCTGGGGTGTTGCCATTGATAACAACGTTTACTCACTCGCTGACGCTCCGTTCGACGATTTGACCTACGAGAACCTCGCCACACCGGGATATCGAGAGAAAGTCCGTCAGATTCTCGGTACAAACATGCTTTCGGCCGAACCACGCAACGAAATCCAAGAACTCGCTCCGGTTCCAAATCCGGGGAAAATTGCGTGTGTTGGCCTAAACTACCACGACCACGCGGAAGAGCAGGACGAAGATATTCCTGAAAAACCGATGCTGTTCACGAAGTCCCCAACGTCGGTGACGAATCCAGACGGCGCGATCATTTATCCAGATGGTATTGACAAACTGGACTACGAAGTGGAACTCGCCATAGTCGTCGGACGGACCGCTAAAAACGTCGACGCGGCCGACGCCGCGGAGTACATTGCAGGATACACCATAGTAAACGATGTGAGCGCGCGGGATGCACAGTTCGAAGATGGACAGTTCTTCCGCGGGAAATCCTACGACACATTCTCGCCGATGGGGCCAGAACTGGTGACTGACGACGGTATTGACCCGAACAGCCTCGATGTTGAATTGCGCGTAAATGGGGTGGTGAAACAGACATCCAATACGGAGGAGTTCATTTTCAACGTGTATGAGGTCATTGCGTACCTCTCGAAGGTAATGACGTTGCGGCCTGGAGACGTCATTCCCACGGGTACGCCTGGCGGTGTTGGAATCTTCCGTGACCCACCGGAACTCTTAGAGCCCGGTGATGACGTTGAGGCGGTGGTCGAGGACATCGGTACACTCCGTAACACGGTTGTTACCGAATGAAGTGGTGAACTGTATCTAAAGACTGCGTGACTGCCCTGCCGATTTTATTTCAACAAGGAAGCAATTCATATATTTAAGTCACTGTGGGATCTTTCAATCACCCAAACTTTTATGTTATTCTCGTACTCGTCTTAAGACAGACCCATGGTGGAGGCTCAGCGCCATGAGGAACACATATCATGTCCAAGAATCACCAACGCAACGAACGTCTGAATCGGCGAACCTTTGTTAGTGGACTCGGGGCAGCTGCAGCGGCTAGCCTTGCTGGTTGTAGTAACAATGGTGGAGGAGATGGAAGTGGCAGTGGTGAACAAAACCTCGATTTCTGGCTTTTTGGCGGCATTCCAGCGGAGCGCGAGTACATCAGCAGTCACTACACTAACTACAGCAAGCACAAAGCTAAGTACCAACACAAATCGTGGGGTGACAAATATCAAATCATCGCCTCCGCTGCGTCGAATCAAAATCTGCCTGACGTCATGGCAGGACAGACCCAACAAATTCCCGATTACGCTAGCGCTGGAGCAATACAGCCAGTCGACCAGGAACCGTTCCAAGATCGACTCAAGAAGCTCAATAAGCCGTTTGTGGATGCAAACATCCAAGCCCAGCAGTACTCTGGTCTCGGTGACTACGATAATAAGCGACAATGGGGATTGCCTGGCGGATACGCAGACCTCGGTCCTTTCATTGACATTCGGGCTGACTACTTGAAGAAAACGAGCTTCGACAAACCGCCTCGCACGTGGCCCGAACTCATCCAGATGGGGAAAGAGATGAAAGAGATAGAGGGTGTCACGGCACCCATTACGGCCCCCGGGACCGACTTCGGACTGACAGCAGGATACTTCATCGGCTTCGTCTATGCGAACGGCGGACGATACTTCGATCCGAAGACGAAGAAGGCGACAATCAACAAGCCGGGATTCGTGGACGCTGTGAAACTCTATCAAAAAATCGCCGAAGCAGGTCTGTTCCCCAAGTCGATAGCAGAACTTGACCATATTGCCGCCGGACGCCTTCTTCGTGAAGGAAAATCAGGAATATTCATCACGTATTCGCACGCAAACGCCGTTTATCAGACGACCGGCGCACCTCAGCCTTGGCTCGACGGTAAGGGTCACACAGTCACTCGCGCTCCGCTCCCGAATAATCCGAGTGGTAATTTCGAGCCACAGGATCTGCTCCTACAGAATGCACAAGGATTCATGCTCGGAGGCGGAATCGATAATGACGCGCAGCGTACGGCCGCGTTCGACTTTGCTGAGTGGTGGAACCAACCCGATCAACTCAAACCATGGACGTACAAGAAAGATGTCGGTATCCGTGGTCGAATCCCCACCATCGAATCGGCCTTCGAGGAACCGGCCGACCTGATGAAAAGCCAGTTTGGGGATTTGCTCAAGCTTTACGACAAGAACAAGTTGTTCACGAGTTCATCTCGATTCCCCTCATTCCCGGGCTTGTCGTCCGTCCAAAGCGAGATCAACACGAAGGTTATTCAGCCAGTCGCGACGGGCAAATCCACTGCGGAAAAAGCATGTAACAACGCTAACCCGGCCGTTCAAAAGATTCTTGATGAGAATTTGTCCTGAAATTTAGACTAGAGAAATACTTTTCGTCTATTGCATTAAACGCCCCAATACTCCATCGATAGAACAATGAGTTACGCAGATCAAACACGGACGACATACGAGAAGGCTCTTGATCGAATTCCAGCGAGCCTCCGGGTATACCTATCAATCCTTCCGGTTATGGCTCTTGTAGGATTATTCATTCTCTATCCGATCGCGCAAGCGATTTACACGAGTTTCTTCGAGAAGGACCTCCTACAACCAGATCAAGCGGAGTTCGTTGGCATCGCAAACTACGCGGGGATATGGAACAGTTCGGCCATTCACCAAGTTCTCTGGAACACCTTCCTCTGGGTAACCATTGGTAGTCTGGCGGCTATCATCATCGGATTCGTCATGGGATGGCTGTTACACGCAAAACTACCCTACGTGAGCGTCGCCAGCGCCATCGTTCTCATTCCATGGGTGCTCCCACGAGTCGTGGGGGCGTCGATATGGCAGTTCATGTTCAGTGGGTCTCAGGGAGTTGTCAACGAGCTATTGGTTCAGCTTGGTATCACCGACCAGTATATCGTTATGTTAGGGTCGAACGATTTGTCTCTCTGGCCACCGATTATCGGGATTATCTGGCGACTCGCACCGTTATTTGCGCTCTTGACGCTTACCTCGTTCCAGGGAATTGATGAACATCTGTATGAGGCCGCACGGATGGATGGCGCAACCCCTTGGGAAGAGTTCCGATATATTACACTACCCATGATGCGGTACAATCTAGCGATCGGATTTCTCCTGATGTTAATATATAATATCAGGAATTTCTCGATGATCTGGGTGATGACGAAAGGAGGACCTGGAGTCTCTAGCACGACACTCCCAGTAATGATCTACCGTACTGCCTTTACCGACTTCAACGTTGGAGTCGCCTCCGCACTTTCAGTTCTACTATTCTCGGTTCTACTAGTGTTCTCCTACTACTATATTCGCGTTTACGACGAAATCCAGGGTGATGCCCAATGAGTACTGAATCCACTGATCCGACAGAAGAGTTCAACAAGAATCCCTCGTGGCTGTTCGACACGCGTGCGGGACAGTATCTGAGAAAAACGGTCGTGGGACTAACAACGGCACTCATCACCGTTTTCGTCCTGTTCCCACTGTACTGGATGGTTGTAACGGCATTCAAAACGACCGCTGAGATCCAACAGATCCCCCCGACGCTCTTCCCGGAGAATTGGTCGCTCCAAGGATTTCGGCTCGTCGTCGAGTCGTCGATCCAATCAGGAGGTTATACGGGGTTCTTCGAGGACACGTTTGGGATGCACATCTCGTCCGCGATCAACATCGATATCGTCGGACTCATCATAAACAGCCTGATGGTTTCGATCGGCGCAGCCCTGATAGCGGTCGTTTTCGGTACTATTGCATCCTATTCTATCTCTCGCCGGGAATTCATTGGGAAAAAAGCCATGATGAGCCTCTTGCTGGCTTCGTTGATGTTTCCGGGGCCCGCGATTATGGTCCCGATGTGGGAGCTCGTCAATACGCTCGGTATCTTCGACACACATCTCGCTCTGGTGCTCATCTACGGTGCGATGACCTCACCCTTCGTGGTCTGGCTGATGAAGGGTTTCTTCGACGAGTTCCCTGAAGCTATCCTCGACGCTACGAGAATGGATCAGTGCTCGTCGTACGAAACCTTCCGGTTCGTAATCGTACCGATGTCGCTGAACTCGCTCATCGCGTCGTTTATTTTCGCATTTCTGCTCGCGTGGAATGAGCTGGTTTTCGCACTCACGCTTCTGTCGAACACGAAATACACGGTTCCACCTGGTCTGCTCACCTTCGTCCAAGGATTCAACACACAATGGAACGTCGTCGCCGCAGCCTCGATCCTCGTCTCGCTACCTGTGTTGATCGGATTAGCCTACATTCAGCGATACTTCGTCCAGGGATTGACTGGTGGCGCAATCAAGGGCTGACATCGTACTTTTTTCGCCGCTTTCTCCAAGTTTCCGTGACTATTTGCACAATTATCCCGCGTAGCTACGCTAGCGACAGTAATTTTAATAGGGGGGAGAGAACATTGTTCTCTTATGACTCGGCTAGAAATTAGTGACGTAACCAAGCGATTCGACAGCCCCGGTGGAGAGGTTGTCGCCGTTAATGATCTCTCGCTCACAGTTGATGACGGTGAATTTCTCGTTCTCCTCGGTCCGAGCGGCTGCGGAAAGACAACTACCCTCCGTATGATCGGGGGACTCGAGGAACCCTCGGAGGGTGAAATCACATTCGATGATATCCGAGTTAACGATGTGAAAGCCAGGAACCGCGATGTCGCAATGGTGTTCCAAGATTTCGCACTCTACCCGCATATGACCATCGAGCAGAACCTCGGCTTCGGACTGGAGCGTGAAGACAACGACCTCTCGTCGGCCGAGATCACTGAAACGGTCCACGATGTCGCAGAAATGCTGGGAATCTCAGATTTACTCGATAAAAAGCCAGCATCCCTCTCGGGGGGGCAGAAGCAACGCGTTGCCCTTGGTCGTGCGATAGTTCGGGAACCACGGCTCTTTTTGTTCGACGAGCCGCTGGCGAACCTCGACGCACAACTCCGGAAGTCGATGCGAACCGAAATCGTCGAACTCCAGTCAGAGATGGGAATCACATCCGCGTACGTAACGCATAATCAAGAAGAAGCGATGACTATTGCGGACAAAATTGCCATTCTTCGAGATGGGGAATTGCAACAACTCGGGATGCCATCGGAGATCTTCAACGAACCAACCAACCTGTTCGTTGCCCAGTTCGTCGGCAGTCCCGATATGAATATCTTCGACGCCAAGATGACCGATGAGGGCGAGACCTATCGCGTTGAACTTGCCGACAGTTCGTTCACAATCCCTGCAGAGCTCCTTCCTGCCGACGTTGATACTAGCGAAGTTACGGTCGGGTTCCGTCCGCAGGATCTCTTTCTAAACGCGAGCAGCGCCCGAGTCCAAGGACACGGTGGCCCAGTCCTCGAAAGCAGCGTTCGCGTCATCGAACCGCTGGGAACGGAGGCAATCGTGCATGCCGAAGCGGCAGATGGTGATATAACTGCAACTATTACCCAATTCCACGAAATCGTTGAAGGCGAGGCGATAGAGTTCACAATCGCTCCAGAACACGTCTACATCTTCGAGCGGGAGACGGAACGACTCATCAAGGGCCGCCTCGGCTCAGAAACAAGCGAAACCGGAACCACCAGCGAAGTGGAAGTCTGAAGCGTATTAACTCAAGGCACGCTCAAAAGAGCGCCCACGAAGCCAGTTAATATCACCCGTACTGAGTTCGTCGACGTGCTCGAGCCACGTGACACACTCATCGTAGGTAGCGACATCGCTGACATTCGGAAAGTCAGCGCCCCAGATGACACGCTCACGTCCGAATTTGTCAAGTAACCACCGTACGTGGTCGTGCATGTCCGAGTACGGATATTCCTCGGCAGAGCGGTGCTGGACCTCCGACACTTTCGCGTAGACGTTGTCGTACTCAGAAAAGTCGGCGTACGCGGCGAACGCAGAGTCACCGGGCTTCTCACTCGGGTCGGCGTGCGAGAAGTGATCGAGGAGGTACGTAAGCTCCGGGTAGGCGTCTACGAGTTCGAGAACTTGATCGAGTTGGTCTACGTGTGCGAGTATCTGGACGGTGGCATCCGTCTCGCGGGCAGCCTGCCAAAATTCGGTTTCGTCGATGACGTCTCGAAGCCAGTCGACGGTCGGGTCGAACGTCTCCCACATCCGGTCGTACGGACAGATGGCACCGAGGCGGAAGCCGAGGACGCCGTCGTTAGCCATCGCGCTCCGGAGGTTGGCGACGGCGTCGTCCGCGAACTGATCGATCATCACGATGCCCGAGAGACGGTCGTACTCAGCGGTTGCCCTGATCGTGTACCAGTTGTCCGTCCACTCGCAGATCGGATAGCCGACGACCACTGCTTCGTCAACGCCCGCTTCGTCCATGTCCGCGAGCAGTTTGTCGGCGGTGTAGCCCGCGTCCGTCGAGAACGTATCGACGAGTTCGATGATATCGCCGTTTACCCACGGGTGGTCCTGACTGGGCAGTCCCCATGCGTGTGTGTGACTATCGATGACCATCGTCACAATAGTCTCTGTGATGTGACCTAAACTTTTCCTCAATTAGTGGCTGGACGTAAATGCTATGTACTCACCATGAATATGCTTGTCCGCAATGGAACGAATCGCGTTCCACCTCGAAATCAGTGACGGACAGCGCGCCGCCTACCACGAAGCACACGAGAATGTTCCAGACGCGCTCGAGGAGGCCTATCTCTCGTCTGGTGCAGACATCGTGCAGTACAGTTGCTTCGAGAAGGATGGACACGTGTTCGGTTACATGGAGGTCGAAAATCCGGAGATAATCAAGCGAGTAATGGAGACGAGCAAGGCACAATCCGACTGGAATGAAATAATGGATCCGATTCTGGAGGATGATAACAGCGGTATATGGATGGAGGAAGTGTACCGAATGAAATAATCAAATAACTTAGTAGAATACACCGAGTGAGACTTAACGAGCGACAAATCTTAGCTGGAACTCGTTGTCACTCCCCGAACGAGAACACCGGCTTGCAGGTCTCCGAATTGAGGAAAGCTTCGAATGCAGTCTCGGGATCGTCCGTCGAGAAAGAGGGGTCAACGATGGTCTCCGCGTCCACGGCGTCGTTTTCCATCAGCCGAAGCGCCTGTTCGAAGTTCCGCCAGGTGGATCCGTAGGAGGTGTTGATGTCGACTTCGCCGCGGACGGGTGGCGTCATGAATAGTTCACTGGGTTCTCCGGGAAGTCCCACGACGACGATTTGACCCCCCTTCCGCACCTGTTCGACGGCCATCTCGACGCCGGATTTGTGGCCAGTAGTGTCGAAGACGACATCGAATCCCACATCGTCAGTAACAGTGGCAGTTCGCTCGTCGAGGTCGTCCTCGTCAAGGTTCAGCGTAGCAATTCCGAGATCATTGACGAGTGGAAGACGATACGTTGCGTCGGGGCCGAGCCCCGAAACTGTGACGTTCGCTCCTAGTGAGTCGGCAACGCACGCCGTGAGAACACCGATAGGGCCCGGTCCTTCGACCAGGACGTTATGGCCGGGTTCGGTTATCGATTGTGTAAGGACGGCTCGCGCCGCGATGCTCGTCGGTTCCGTGATTGCAGCGTGTTCGAGTGGAACGTCGTCGGGAACTGCATGTAGGTGTTGTGGGGCGACGGTGACGTATTCAGTATACGCACCATCGCGATGCATCCCTGTGATTGAGAAGTTCTGACAGACGTTCGGTTGGCCGTTCTTACACTGGAAGCAGGTGCCACAGTCGTGAATTGGCTCCTCAACGACTTTATCGCCGACCTCGAACTCGTTTACGTCGTCACCGACTTCGGCGACTTCTCCCGAGTACTCGTGGCCCATTATTCGTGGGATCGGTATCCATTCGTACCCGCCTTCGTAACGGTAGGCGTGTGCGTCGCTTCCGCAGAGTCCCGCGGTGTGGACGCGAATAAGGACCTCATCGTTGTTCGGTTCCGGACGGTCTCGTTGCTGAAGTTCGACAGACTCGGCTCCAGCTTGAACGATAGCTTTCATTGTTGGTACTACGCTCTCCGGGAAGGCGAGCGTTTCTACACTGTTTTGCGGTAGTAAACTTATAGCTTGGGACGTTAAGAAATGGAACAGGAAATCAAGCAGCGACGTACAAACATTTATGATGGAGTTGCTAGCATATTTAGATGCGGACCACCGCATCGAGATCCACCACAAAACCATGCAAATCACCGACATTTCTGTTACCAAGGTCAGCACCGATTCCTGGGGCGAATTCGTGGAATTCCCGCTCGTCACAGTCATGAGCAAGTTCGACGAGTACAACAACGCCGACGGCGACAACCCACAAGCCCGTCGCAAATGGATGGGCCCCGTCGGGGACGTCGTCGTCGAGATTGAGACTGACGAGGGGATCACCGGCGTCGGACATGGGAATTGGGCAACGGGTGCTATCGAAACGATCATCGACGAGACGCTCTCGAAACTCATCGAGGGTGAGGATCCTCGTCAACGGGAGCGGCTCTGGGACATGATGTACCGCGCAACGATTCCGTTTGGTCGGAAGGGGGCAGCTATCGAGGCCATCAGTGCGGTCGACATCGCACTCTGGGACATCGCCGGCAAAGAGGTCGACAAACCAGTCTACGAACTGCTTGGCGGTCCGATCAACGACGAGATTCCAAGCTATGCGAGTAATCTCCATCCCGTTGATCACGAGAAACTCGCCCAGGAGGCCGTCGACTACGTCGAGGCGGGATTCAACGCGATGAAACTCCGCTTCCGATACGGCCCCGAGGCCGGACGGGCGGGCATGGAGGAAAACGAGAAAATCGTCGAAACTGTCCGCGACGCCGTAGGTGACGATATCGATATCGCGGGCGACGTATACATGGGATGGAACGTCCGGTACGCCAAGAAGATGATCAATCGACTTGACAAGTACGATATGGCCTGGGTCGAAGAACCGGTTATCCCGGACGATATCGACGGCTACGCGGAAATACGCGATGCCGTCGATACCCCGATCTCGGGTGGAGAACACGAGTTCACGCGCTTCGGACACAAGGAACTGCTCGAACGGGGTGCCGTCGATATTCTCCAACCCGACGTCCACCGTGTGGGGGGTATTACCGAGATGATGCGCATCGCGGACATCGCCGACACGTATAGCGTGCCGGTAATTCCCCACTCCGGAACGAATCCGACACTTCACTGTATTGCCGCCTCGGACAATATGCCGCTAGCGGAGTACTTCCCCATCCCGGAATGGTACAAGGAGCGCCAGCAGGAGGCCGAGGATCGCGAGTCGACGTACGCCGATGCCATCTACGCGAACCCGCCAAACGCTGAGAACGGTTCGATACCGCTCCCCGATGGCCCTGGTGTAAGCGCGGAGCTGAACCGCGACGCCCTTAATCACTTCGCTGTGGACCAGAACGATGCCTGACATCAGCTTCGAATACAATATTCCGGTGTTCGCTGGTGCGCCCGAAGAGGAGACCGACCCCATCCATCGTGACACACCCTGTTATGAGGAACTCGACTGGCAGACGACGAAAGCAGGCATTCGGAAAGCCGAGAATCTCGGGTTCGACGCTGTTTGGGCACCCGATCACTTGTTTCTCGGTCGGGACCACGCCGAATACGAATGCTGGACGCTACTCTCCACTATCGCCGGCTTTACCGAGAATGTGAACGTCGGATCGCTCGTCCTCTGTAATGATTACCGTAATCCCGCACTCGTAGCGAAGATGGCCTCGACGCTCGACGTGGTTTCGGACGGTCGCCTCGAACTGGGCCTCGGGGGCGGGTGGCATGAATCCGAGTACGACGCGTACGGCTGGGAGTACCGTGATGGCTTCGAGCGGCTGATGCGCCTCGACGAGTCCATCCGACTCATAAAACGCATGTGGGAAGCCGGTACCGACCCTGTCTCGTTCGATGGAGATCACTATGCTATCGAGGACGCATACTGCGAACCCGGTCCCGTTCAGGACCCGCATCCGCCGATTCTGGTCGGTGGGCAGGGAGAAGAGGTGACATTGAAACTCGTTGCAAAACATGCAGACATCTGGAATACGGACGTGTTCAACGGCGACGCAGAAACCCTCGACCGAAAAATCGGTGTTATCGAGGACCACTGTGAGACGGTCGGTCGTGATCCGGACGAGATTACGTATTCGTGGGATGGCCATATAATCTGTACCCGGGACGAGAAGAAGCTTGATCGGATACTCGATTTGATGTTGCCGATCCAGTTCGAGGAGGAATACACAGACCAACCGGATATCGAGACGGAGGACGACGCCCGGAACTACTTTGTCATGGGCACCCCTGAAGAGTGTGCGGCAGCTATCGAGGACCGCATCGATCGTGGTGTAACGAAGTTTCAGGGCTGGTTCGTCGACTTTCCCGATCATTCCGGATTGGAACTGTTCGCTGACGAAGTAATACCAGAGTTCAGCTGAGGGTCGTTAGCTTTCGTATCGACGACTTGGACGTGACTCTTGGCGTACGACCACCTTCTCTGCTTTGTGTTCACCTTGGCAGTCGTTTTCCACGGGTCTATTCGATTTTCCTACACTTTCAACCTATTATAGAACGGTCGATTCGGTACTGTCTAGTTAAGCCAGCTTAAGAAGGGATCAGTTCATGGATTTAGCGCTTTGCTCGACCAAGAACTGTTCAGCGAGACGTTAGAAACCGCGAATCTTGAATGGGGGGAACGTGGTCGGGTGTTCACTCAGGGAGACAAAAGCAATTCTTGTGCCCTTCAGGGTAAATCGCTCACGTCAAGCGATTTTCCAGTGGTACATCGACTGGTTAACAGCGTGTCCGACCCGTCAGCGGCGACATCGGCGACGCCGACGCGGGTCGCGGTGGACGAAACCGCTGTCAAAATCAACGGAGGATAGTCTTGTGTATACAATACAATAATCACCGAAACAAAACTGTTGTTCGATGTCACAGTGTTTGATCGGAATGGCACTGACCCGGCGCTTCGTTTCTGGATAAATTAGCCGACATATACGACTTTTCGAGGGCTGTGTTTCTCGCCGAGGACTACAGCTATCAATCGCTCTCTTTCGAATTTCGTTTCACGGTTGGCTTAAATACACAGACAAGAATATGATCGAAACGTGATTTCATACGCTCAAATATCTCATCAACCGCTTCCATACGTTGTGGATGGTCGGTCGGCCGATCGTCCGGAGCTGTATTGGACAGTTTGTGCATTACAATGACCATCAGAGACCGCATCAATCGCTCAACAACCGAACGCCTGTCGAAGAGGAGCTAAACTAGACAGTGCCGTTTCAGACACTACAGTCCGTGCTCCTCATTAATATCCTAATAAGGATCCGAGCGAGAGCCGCAGCGAGTTTTTCGGCGCTCGTAACGAGGTGCATTCTCGCTACGTGAGGGGAGAAATCACCGAACACGAGTTTGAAGCCCAACTGGAGAAATATCTGGAAGACGGAACGCAACGGCACGCAACACAACCGCTGCTCTCATTGAATCCCGTACGATGATAGTGTGACAGATGACTCGGTATCGTTTGTATCTCCAATAGTCCCACCGACCGATTTGTTACCGATGTTCTACTCTCGAATGGGCCCGTGAGGGGTTTTCCGTCACGCTATCGGATCACCAGAGAGATATTTGGCAACGAATCAGTCGTCGCCGGCAGTTCTGACATCTCGGTCACGTGCCGGCTCTTCTTCCAATTCGACCTGTTCATCAGGGCTCGTCTCTCGAAGTTGTTGTTTTGGAAGAAATGACGAGAGCAGCAACGTGGCGAGCAAGAATAACATGATGAGCAGGAGCGTCTCCTGTTGTGCGCTGATCATCGTCGTATCAAGGAGTCCGGCCAGTCCGGCCTGTACATCCGGTGGCAGACTTGCGACGAACGCTGCTTGTTCCTGTGGTGTAACGACCTTACTCGCGTCTTCGAGAAGGACCACCAGCGATTCGCGTTCGGATGGTGTCACCGGGACTTGTCCGGCACGAAGCACGCCATCGACAACACCGCCGTAGTAGAACGAGAAGAGCGCAGAGCCGATGACGGCCGTACCCAGCGCGTTTCCGAGCGAGTCGAAGGCGTTCGTCACGCCCGACGCTTCCGGGGTGTCGTCTGACTCAACTGTCGAGAGGGTAAGCTTCACGAGTTGCGCAATCATCAGCCCCATGCCGATTCCGATGACGCCCATCGGCACGATCATTGTCGTGATGGTCATCGTCAAACTCGTTACCGAATACAGCATGAGGAAGCCGAGTCCGATTATCACCAACCCGAGTTGAATGAGGTGTTTCGGGGCGAATCGGTCGCTTAGTCCCGAGGAACCCAGTGAGACAACGAATGTCGCCAGTGAAAATGGAAGGATAGCGAGTCCACTCTCGAAGGCGCTGAACTTCAACGCGGATTGCAGGAAAATCGGGACGACGAACAGAAAACCGGCGAGGAACACCGATCGAACGGTGTACGTCGAAATACCGGAGAGGGATTTGCCGTTACTGAAGATTCGGGGACGAAGCAGTGCCATCTCACCGCGGCGTTCTCGGCGATACTGCCAGTGGATGAACACGACAACAAGAGTAACGCCGAGCGCGACCAGCAGCGGCGTCGGCGACAGTCCGGCCGGGTTGAACTGGACGTCGGCAATGCTGAACGGCCGCCGGGCGGTCCACCATCCGTACTGGCCAGCCAACAGGAAGCCAGTTACTATCGTACCGAGGCTGAGAATCGACAACAGCGTCCCGATCCAGTCAAGCGTGGCTCCTTTTTCGGCAGTAACGAGTTCGTCGAGGTATGGCAGGAAAAGGAATGTGAGCAGCACGACGAGAACTTGGCCGCCAAATCCCCAGCGCCAACTCGCGAACGTGGTCAGCACGCCGCCGAGTACCGCGAACGCGAATGCCCGCTGTTTCCTCTCCTCGTAGTTTGCAACGATAAGTGTGAACGCGAGTGGTAACAGCAGCGCCGCTGCGATACCCTCTAGAATCGACCAGCCCAGCATGAGAATGCCGACGTTCCAGCTGATGGCCGCCAAGAGCGTCCCGACGCCGTAGATGACGAGTCCGACGGTAAACATGCGTTTGACGCCGCGTATCGTGCCGAGTTTCCCACCGGCGAGCATGAGGGAGGCCATCACGAGCGAGTAGATGGAGATAGCACCCTGTACGGCTGTGACGTTCGTCTTCAAATCGCGCACGATTGCCGAAATAGCCACGTTCATCATGGTCGAATCGACGACGATGAACATGGCTAACGAAACAGCAATCAGTGGTGCCCACTGCTGTAGTTAGGACTGGTTGGTGTCTGTAGTTGCTGTGGAATTCTCTGGTGCCATAGTCCCCACCCGAGAAGCTAGAACGCGGAGAACCGATATAGTCGTACCTTAATTAATATATCTGAGATGTTTTTCAGTAAGTCGGTATGTATACTCATCTCGTGGTTGGATAACCGTGATTCGGGATGGGACGAGTCCCTATTCGTGATGGCGATTGTCTCGCCAGAGCTGGTGGTTTCGTCAATCGGCGCGAGCGAGATCGTTATCTCGCCGGTCGCGAGATCATATTTTGTCACACCTGCCGAGAGACATCATCGAATAGACATTTACACTCAATGGGTCCCGTCGTCGGTTTCGATTTCGACAGCGGCCATGTGCTTGCAGAAGGCGTTACGGTGGACGTGATGCGGGTACGTACAGGCCATCAGTTCGTGCGTCACGTCGTCGATGAAGATAACGTGCGGATGGTTTGCGGGGTTCTCGTGGCTCTCGTCGGTGACGTCAACGAGCCCGGGGACATCGGCGTCGAAGGCACATTGTTCGGCCTGTGCGCGTTTCTGTGCCGTCTCGGCAGCGAAACGAGTAGGGAGAGAGTTCGTTCCCCCTGCTTTTTGGAGTGTAAAGGGGAGACAAGTGCCGGGTAATGGCACACCTAGTGCGGTGAGTAATCAACCAATCGGAGCATCCGAAATCACACCCAGAAAATTTCATCGCAATTGTAGAGCAGTATCTCATGTTCCTCTGGACAAAGATTACATGGAATAGGAAAGATACAAACGATCTAAACGATGACCCTCTTCGTGATTCTTCAAAATTCGCTATAGAGCGGATGAGAGTCCCGATTTGTACGAGTTAGGAGGGAACCATTTATCCCACGTGACTAATCCTTCGAAAATAACAGCTCGATTGAAAATCGAAACAGTCGACGGAAGTTATCAAGAGCGGTGGCAACCCTCAACGTGCAATGCGACGAATACAACGCCTGGGTTGTCTACTTGTGGGCGTGGTACTCCTCACATCCGTAGCGATGGGTGCCACAGCCTCCAGTGGCGATTCAGCAACACACGTGAACGAACACGCGAGGGGAGAGCATCAGATTCAAATTAGTGATGGAACGATTCAGATCCAAGATACACACCTGTCGGGGGCGGGACTCCCGACCACTTCGATTGAACACCGAGCGTTTACGATCGATTCGTCGACAATCCACATCGATGGAGTAACGCTCACCATCGACGGTCATACGCAAACAGTTGGTCAAACATCCATTACGATGGATAATGTCGGTATCGTTCTCAAGGATGTGTCGACGAGTTCGTCCTAATAATGTGAGACATTAGCTTTTAATTGCCATCACTCATTTTTAGTTACAATTCCAAGTTGATACACCAGACCGATATTGTCTACACACAACGGCAATACTTGAGCGGAAAAGCGCGGGAGAGTTTATGCGATTATGGTCGGACTAGCTGCACAAATCCAGTTCGATCCGTCCCAGACCGCATAGTATGGGTTTCCGTTGGTGTTGGTTCCATTGTCCAGACCGAAATCACCAGGCGTGTTTCCGGTCTCATTCGCGAGGTTGACACCGCCGGTCGCCGCACCAATCACGCCGAACGAGCGAGTACGCGTGCCATTATCCTCGGAGCTCGTGATCGTCTCGACATCCTCTAAGTCGTCGTAGTTAGATGGTTCGTACACGTCATTGTCGACACCCTCCCAGATAGAGACCATACAGTTCATGTCGGACCCACTTCTGACGATGTTGTCGCGGAAGGTGCAGCATTTCCCGCCGTTGATAATCATCGAGTACGTGTTGTTCGACATGTCCGAGTTGATGTAACAGTCCGCGATGTTCACCTGTGCAGATGAGACCGCTCTTTCGCCACCATCGTCCACGAGAATGTCCGATTGCGACTCCGGGGGCTCCGCAGACAGGCTATGTGGATTCAGCTCTGCATCGTCAATCGTATCCTGGCTACAGTTGGCTTCGATGTAGGCATCACGAATTGTCAGACCGTGGGCTGAAGTCGCGCGGACACCCCACTTGCCGTTGTTCTGAATCGCACCACCAACCCATGCGCAGGCGAAGGCTTTGTCCACGTTCAGACCGTGGCGACCATTCAGCTGTGCGGTACAACCATACCACTTGATATCGTGGGCAGTCTGGGAGACAGACCAACCGTCATAACCGTTTTTCTCCGAAGTACAACCGAAGAAAGCGTGGCTATTGATGGCGTTCGAGCCATCGTAGCTGATTCGGAAGCCATTGTTGTATGCACCTGTGATGTTCACGTTTTTCCAGACACTGAAGCGCGTTGATCGGATGTACGCACCAACCTTCCCACCTTCGATTTGGAGGTTCTCGAACCACGCGCCGGGTGGACGATGACTAATGTAAGCTGCTTCGTTCGGGTCATCTATCTTCCCGTCACCATTGCGGTCTTCAGTGAAGTCGACGTTGAGGATGAAATCCGAATCGTTTGATGCATCCCCTAATTTCGTCACACCGTCGCCAACGAGTCCGGCGCGCGTGGTCCAGTGAATCGGATATGACTCGTTCGTCCGGTCGTAGGTTTCAGTCACGAGAACGACACCGCCACCCTTCGCCGGGAGGGCGTCGTGGGCTTCTTGAATCGTGTCGTAGCCCCCTTCACCGACAACGAACACCCCATCATTGAGTTGTGGCGTGAACAGATTCTGTGTGTAGACGTTGGATACTGGATTGTTCGCCGTCCCGACGTCTTCGCTTGTGGCCGCTGTTGCGGTACCGGCAGAGCCAAGCAGCCCCATCGCACTGGCCCCCGCGACACCGAGTGTCGCGAGTGTACCTCGCCGTGAAAGAGAAGGCCCAGATTCTTCTCGTTCATCTTCGATCGAGGTGAGCTCATCTCGGATGAGTTCACGGAGGCGATCTTCATCAGTCGTTTCTAGCAGTTGGTCTTCATCCATGTGGAATACTAATCATATAATTACTGCCTTTAGAAATTAAATCTATTATAATATATCTGCTAAATAATAGTGGTGAACGAAGTCGAGAACGGTAGTGGTGAACGACACCGTGATCAGTAACCAATCATAATCGATTTGCAGAACACCGATCAAACTGGATATCCCGGTCCCGGGATTTGAGAGAGGATAAAGAAGAGCTAATTGGACGATACCGAATGTAGTCAAAACCGAGGTGGCTTATCGACCCGTATTGTCGTCTCTAGCGGTAGACACAAACACAGATTCTTATATTCTCGGGATAATGAGACGGACAGATGGAGATACCCGACGAACTACGCTGTGTTTTCAGCGGCAAAATTGAAGCAGAGGATGGGTCATACACGCTTACTGTGCCGACCCGTGAAGTTGTGGATGGGGACATCCAACCAGACGCCGCATACCGCGTGGGTATTCTGAAACATCCGTCATCAGCGGATAGTACAGAACCAGAGACAGCACCCTCGACACACCAAGAACAGAATCACGATCGACAGTCGGGCCATTCGGCGGCCCCAGTCGAAGAGGGCGACCACCGAACAGTCGATATCGATGGCGTCGGCGAGAAAGGCGATGGCATCGCCCGCATCGATAATGGCTACGTGATCATCGTACCCGACACAGAGAAACGCGACCGAGTCACCGTCGAAATCACCAACGTCACTCCTAACGTCGCCTTCGCCGAGGTCGTCGAGCATAAAGCCTACTACGAGTAATTCACCCGAATTCGTTCTTCAAATCCGTACGGAATCGAACGTGAGAGATGGAATTCAACGGAGGGGATGGAGGCGTTCCTCTGCGACCATGGGTTCGACATCGAACGGTTAAGCGAACGTTCGAACGAGTAATATATCCGTGGTTTCCGCTCACGAAGTGAACGGCTGAAACAGCAGAGAAGGACAGAGAGTTTGAAGCGTCAGACCAGGATTACAGGGATCAACAGCGGTCGTCCTGGTCGTCCCCAGTGTCACCACCGGAATCGCCACCGGAATCACCGCCGGAGTCACCGCCGGAATCGCCACCCGAATCGCCACCGGAGTCACCACCGGAATCACCGCTAGAGTCACCACCGGAATCACCACTGGAATCACCACTGGAATCACCACCGGTATCGCCACCGGAGTCACCACTAGAATCACCACCGGAGTCACCACTAGAATCACCACCGGAATCTCCGCCGGAATCACCGCTAGAGTCACCGCCGGAGTCACCACTGGAATCTCCGCCGGAGTTGCCGTCGTCCTCGTCGCCGCCGTCGTACTCCCAGCTGTTGTTGCTGCCTTCGTACCCGTCCGGACTGCTGTCGTCGATGCCGTTCTCTATGTGGGAGTCCGTGACGGTGACTCCTTCGGCGTCACTCGTGATGCGAAGTGCCTCGTTCCCGCTGCGTGCGAGTGCGGAGACGCTTTCTATCATCGTTCCGCTACCGGCCTCCACAAGCGCGTTTTCTTCGGAGACGTAATCGCCTTCGTAGATCACGACGTTGTTCCCTGTGTTCGTCAGCGCCCGTCGGCCCGCTTCACCGCCGTGGTGGACTTTCAGATTGCGGAACTCGCTATCGTCACGGTTGTTCTGGATGGCACTCCGGGTACCCTTGGTCGCTGCGTTCCCGGTGACGGTGACGTTTTCGAGGGAAACCGGCTGGTCACCCTCCTTGATTTTGATAGCCTCCGAACCCCCCGCCTCGTGATCGACGGTCGTTCGCTTGATACTCGTTCGACCCGAAGATTCCTGAATGAAAATTGCATTCGTTGTGCCATCGGTTCGAGCCGTGATAGTGGAGTCGACAACCGTTACGTCGTCCGCATCGCTCGTGACCCAAATTGCGGGACTATTATCGATGTTCGTCCGTATGTCGACGTTCCGTGCGACGATGTTGGCGCCTCCCTCCACGCGGAGACCACGCTGGGCGATACCGCTGTCGCTCTCTTTGTCAATGATGATAGTGGCGTTCTCGATGTAACTGTCCTTGCCACCGATACGGACGTTCGAACTCAGACTGTTCTGGAAGTGACCACCTTCGACCTGGATAGCACCGGACCCGTTGGCGGCGTACAACCCGTTGTCCGGGAAGCTTCCGAGTACACAGTCGCGAAACGTCATCTTTCCCTTGTTCGCTTCGTTGCAGAGGATACCGGTCGGTCCACGCCACAGGGAATCGCTCGGTGTGTTCCCTTCCCACGCGCCGCCGTCAGGTGCCTCGAACCGTTCGACGAGACCGCTACCGTCCGAGTTGTGCACGACGGCTCGGAGCGGGCCCCACGTTCCACTGTCGTGTTTGCCCTCGATCTCGATATCGCGGATGGTCAACCCGTCGGTTACCTCGGCCTCGATGACACGGATACCGGTGTCGTCCGCCGTTTGGTCGACGGTGAACCCCTCGATTCGCAGGTCTGTTCCGGGATCGTAGTCGACGCCCATTCGGAAGAGTCGGTAGTTTCCGTCGCCGTCGTCGTCGAAGTCGTGGT